>DJEU01000022.1:23036-44457 GCA_002431395.1 Lachnoclostridium sp. UBA5890 | reverse complement strand
TACAACTATATTTTACCACAACACCCCCTGCTTTACCTTCATCCGCTGCCAGCTGATAAACCCGTAGATATCGTTGACCAAAAACATCGCAAAGCACACGATGACCGCGATATACCGCTTGTCGCAGAGGCTTGCCAGCGTCCACAAGACGATGAGGACGACATCGTTGGCAACATAAGCCAGACTGAAATACGGATTGCGGCGAAATGTCAGGTAAACAGCAACAAAACTTGTGGTGACGGAAATCGTGCTTGGCACAATATTTGCGGTGTGAAAATAGTTCAGTATCTGGTAAAATATGGCAGTGATCGGGACGGCGGCAAGGAGCATCGCAGCCGTTTCTTTTTTTGTGATCGAGTTGACCTGGACTTCGGAACGATTTCCGTTGTAAGGATGACGCAGCCAGGTAATCAGGGCAAAAACAGCCATTGGCATCGTCATTCCGAGGTAAGTGATCATTTCGCCGTAATACGAAAAAGAATAGGAAATGATTCCGTACAGCAGACTGAAAAGGATCATCAGCAGCTGGCCGAGCGGATTTCCTTTTGCGTTGATCAAAATGGATGTGACGCCGATAAGGGACGCGATAAGTGTTAAAAAGCCATTTCCGCCCCAAATATAAAAAGATACGATGATCAGCAGTACGGAAAAACACCACAAAATCCATTCGCCGATTGAAAAATAAGATAATACTTTCTTACTCATACGAAAACCTCCATAAAAAGGGCACCCGTAGACACATCTTCTAAGACCTAACGATGTATCTGCGGGTGCTCTTCGCACCACTCTACCCGGTGGCAGTTAAATAATGATGGTGTTATCCTATCACAGAAAGAAGAAAATGTCAAATCCGCGCGATATTACTTGAAACAACTTGACGAAATATCACTGTAGTGATACAATGGTAAAACGGGATTGGAGGAATTGCAAATGGACAAAAAAATCACGTTATTTCATGGATCGGAAAAAGTTGTGAAAACCCCTGTTTTTGGCGAGGGAAAAAAGAATAATGATTTCGGGCTGGGGTTTTACTGCACGGAGAGTGAGGGACTTGCGAAAGAATGGGCGGTTTCCTCTCTTAGAGATGGCTTTTCAAATCGATATACATTGGACACCGAATATCTGAACATACTAAATTTGAACAGTCCGGATTATACGATTTTGAACTGGATCGCAGTTTTGGTCGAACATCGTTTGTTTTCGATAAAAACGCCTGTTGCACATAGAGCTAAGAGGTATTTGATTGATAACTTTGGTATTAATGTGAATGCTTACGATTTGATAACGGGTTATCGTGCGGATGACTCCTATTTTGATTATGCCGAGTCTTTCTTGAATAACGGAATTTCTGTGGAGCAGCTTGCAAGAGCGATGCGTCTGGGCAAATTAGGTGAACAGGTCGTCTTGAAATCCAAGTTTGCATTCTCCCGCATTCAGTTTGAGGGCTTTGATGTAGCTGAAAAAGAAGAGTTTTACGTGCTTCGTAAAGCAAGAGATGACGAAGCAAACCGGCATTATCTTGAAATGATTGAGGAAGAAAGCGATGGCTTGTATATTCAGGATATTATCAGAGGAGGTATTACAAATGACGATCCACGCATACCAAGAAATATATCGAAATAAGGCGCAGGCAGTATTGGGGGATGCTTTTGATTATGCCGTAAATACTTGCCACATTGCGGGCGGTGATTTTGTAAAACTTTTTTTGGCAAGTACCGTATGTAAAAGAATGGAAAATGGTGAGCCGATCTATGTTGCCGGAAAAAGCGGGATAGAAATAGTGCGTGAAATCATCTTGGAAACAATGGGAAAAGAAATTACCGACGAACCCGAGGAACATTTTGGTCGGTCAAAAGAATACTGGGTTGGTTGGGCGGTTGCCTATTATCAATGGGATTCGGCAAGAAAGTACAGTGAAATTTTCAAAGCGTTCTCATTTGAGGATTTTCAGCAAATGTACTACACACTCCATGAGGCAGATGTCTCCAAGTTTGCGGATATTGTAAATGAACGAATTAAGGAGTATTTTCCAGACACAAACTTAAAGCAGCTTCGGGCCGCATACGGTTGTACCCAATCCGAACTTGCGCAGAAATCCAATGTCAGCCTTCGCTCCATTCAGATGTATGAGCAACGCAATAAAGATATAAATAAAGCAAGCGCGGATACGGTATATCGTCTTTCTAAAACACTTGGCTGCGCGATGGAAGATTTGATTGAAAAATAAATGCCAAATCCCCATTGAAATTGAGAAAAAGTTGTGATATACTAAACCATAATACGATAAATATGAGAGGAACTGATTATCATGAAAAGAATTAAAACTCTGACAACAAAAAATTTGAAAGATACAATGAAAAAAGGTGGATGCGGTGAGTGCCAGACATCTTGCCAGTCTGCTTGTAAGACATCTTGTACAGTAGGAAACCAGAGCTGCGAGAACAAGTAAGATCAGATTGTATCGGAGAAGTACGAAAAGTGGCAAAGGACTTGCCTGATTTGGGTCGGGTAAAGTCCTTTCTTATTGAAAATTGTGATTTTGAGGCGGCTGCCTCGAAACAACCTTTGAATTCAAAACGGAATGAGGATAAAAAGATGATTCATCAATATAAAAATAATGGTTATAATATAGTTTTAGATGTAAACAGTGGCTCGATCCATGTCGTAGATGACGTGGCATATGATGTGATCGGGATGTATGAGACAAAAGAAAAAGCAGAGATCACAGCGGAAATTTTGAAAAAATATCCGGAAGTAAAAGAAGAGGAAATGGAAGAATTGTACCAGGATCTGGAAGAAATGCGGGAAAATGGTACCTTGTTTACAGAAGATACGTATAAAGACGGCGTGATCGATTTCAAAAAACGCCAGACCGTGGTAAAAGCATTGTGCCTTCACATCGCGCATGCGTGTAACCTCTCCTGCCGTTATTGTTTTGCCGGCGAGGGCGAGTACCATGGAGACCGTTCACTGATGAGTTATGAAGTCGGAAAAAAAGCGCTGGACTTTTTGGTGAAAAATTCCGGAAGCCGCCGCAACCTCGAAGTGGATTTCTTTGGGGGAGAGCCGCTTATGAATTTTGATGTCGTAAAAAAACTGGTTGCTTACGGAAGAAGTCTGGAAGAGCCCTATGACAAGCATTTTCGTTTTACATTGACGACCAATGGTGTGCTTTTGGATGACGATATCATTGCGTTTGCCAATAAAGAGATGGACAATATTGTCCTCAGTATCGATGGAAGAAAAGAAGTTCATGACCACATGCGCCCAAATAAAAACGGCGACGGAAGTTATGATCTCATTTTGGATAAATTCAAAAAAGTAGCAGAAAGCCGCGGACAGAACCGTTATTATGCGCGCGGAACATTTACCCATTATAACCTGGATTTCGTGGAAGATGTGCTTCATCTTGCCGATGAGGGATTCAAGCAGATTTCGGTTGAGCCGGTTGTGGCAGATCCGAGTGAACCATATGCGATCCGCGAAGAAGACATTCCGGTAATCTGCGAGGGATATGACCGCCTTGCGAAAGAAATGATCAAACGCGAAAAAGAAGGAAATGGATTCAACTTCTTCCACTTTATGATCGATCTGACTGGCGGGCCATGCGTGTACAAACGACTTTCCGGCTGTGGCTCGGGAACCGAGTATCTGGCAGTAACTCCTTGGGGCGACTTGTATCCATGTCACCAGTTTGTGGGAAATGAAGATTTCCTTTTGGGAAATGTGGACGACGGCATTGTCAATGAGCCGGTTCGCGATGAATTCAAACTGTGCAATGTCTATGCGAAAGAAGAATGCCGCAACTGTTTTGCCAAATTTTACTGCAGCGGTGGATGTGCCGCAAATGCCTATAATATGCATGGTGACATCAACCAGCCTTACGAGATCGGCTGCGCACTTCAGAAAAAACGTGTGGAATGTGCAATCATGATAAAAGCCGCACTGGATGAGTAAATTTTGTTAATATGTGAAATATATGTTAAATTTAAAAAAAACGATTGAAAAAATCCAGAATGCGTTTATAATTAAAGTAGGTATGTTTACGTAAGATTAAGTAGATATAGGAATAGATGATATGTTCGATTGACTAAGAAGAGGAAGAAAGGAGAACGTCATGGACATTGGAATAGATTTGGGAACAGCGAGTATCCTTGTATATGTAAAAGGAAAAGGTGTTGTTTTAAAAGAACCAAGTGTAGTGGCATTTGACCGAGACACAAATCGAATCAAAGCGATTGGAGAAGAAGCCAGACTGATGCTTGGCCGTACTCCGGGAAATATTGTAGCCGTACGTCCGCTTCGTCAGGGCGTTATTTCTGATTATACAGTGACAGAAAAAATGTTGAAATATTTTATCTCGAAAGCCGTTGGAAAACAGAGATTCCGCAAACCGCTCATCAGTATCTGCGTACCGAGCGGAGTTACGGAAGTTGAGAGAAAAGCTGTAGAAGATGCTGCTTTTCAGGCAGGCGCAAGAGATGTAAAGATCATCGAGGAGCCGATTGCCGCAGCCATTGGTGCGGGAATTGATATCGCGCGTCCTTGTGGAAATATGATCGTAGATATCGGTGGTGGTACATCGGATATTGCTGTCATTTCTTTGGGAGGTACCGTTGTAAGTACATCCATTAAGATTGCCGGCGATGATTTTGATGACGCGATCGTTCGTTATATGAGAAAGAAACACAATCTGCTGATCGGAGAAAGAACCGCAGAGGATATTAAGATCCGTATCGGTTCTGCATATCCACGGCCGGAAGTCGAGACCGTCGATGTACGTGGACGAAATCTGGTAACCGGTCTGCCAAAGACGATCACAGTTACCTCCAAAGAGACAGAGGAAGCACTTCACGATACGACACTTCAGATCGTGGATGCCGTTCACAGTGTATTGGAGAAGACACCGCCGGAACTGGCGGCAGATATCGCCGATCGAGGAATTGTCCTGACCGGAGGCGGAAGCCTTTTGTATGGATTGGAAGAATTGATCGAGAGCAAGACCGGAATCACGACGATGACGGCCGAAGAACCGATGACAGCAGTTGCTATCGGAACAGGTAAGTATGTAGAGTTTTTGAGTGGAACATCCGGAGAGAAATAGGAGGAAGCCTATGTTACGAGGTCTTTATACGGGTTGGACAGGGATGGTCAACGAGCAAAAACGATTGGACGTAATATCAAATAATCTGGCAAATGCGGACACTCTCGGCTATAAGCAGGAGAGTGTGAGCAGCCAGTCGTTTGATAAATTGCTGACAATCAAAATACGAGATGGATCTCAAGCATATCACAACCAGGCGATCGGGACGATGAGTCTGGGGGTAAAAGTTGGTGAAGTATATACGGATTATTCGCAGGGTTCGATTCGCGGAACGAGTTCACCATTGGATCTGGCATTGAGTGGCAGTGGATTTTTTACGATCACGACGACAAATGCCAAAGGGGAAACAGTAACAAGATACACCAGAGATGGAAGTTTTCAGTTGACCAAGGACGGATATCTTGTGGATTCACAGGGAAATCGTGTACAGGGAAGCGGTGGAGATATCCAGATCGATCCGAATGCCAAAGATATCACGATTGATAACAGCGGCCGAATTACCGTGGATGGAGAAGTAAAAGACACATTGAAGATTGTAGATTTTGAAGATTATGATTACATATTGAAAACGGGCGATAATCTTTACCGTGTTGTAGACGGAGCGACTGAAATGACATCCAATGCTTCGGTTCTGCAGGGATATACAGAACAATCCAATGTTAATGTTGTGTCGGAAATGGTCGATATGATTACTGTAACGAGAGCATACGAAGCAAATCAGAAAATGATTCGTTCGCAGGATTCGATGCTGGAAAAGGCAGTAAATCAGGTAGGACGACTGAGTTGATGACAGGAGGATGAGCCTATGATGCGTTCACTTTGGACTGCGGCATCCGGAATGGTTGCACAGCAGACAAACTTAGATACTATTTCGAATAACTTATCGAATATTAATACAACAGGATATAAGACGGAAGCGGTAAATTTTAAATCGCTTATTTATCAGACATTACAGCAGAAATCGTATGACAGCAAAGGAGATCCGAAACCGGTCAGCGCACAGGTAGGACTTGGTGTCCGCCCGGCAGCGATCGTGTCCAGTTTCACGCAGGGCGCTTTGTTAGAGTCCAGTGGAGCTTTTGATTATGCGATCGAGGGTGAAGGATTTTTCATGGTTCGCCAAAATGACGGTACGATCGGATATACAAGAAATGGTAATTTTAACGTAGCTGTATCCGAGGACGGACTGGCACTTGCCGATTCTAACGGAAATCCGGTGCTGGATGTCAATGGGAATCCAATCACATTCCCAGCGGGAACGGACTCTTCTAAATTGTCTGTTGACCAGTTTGGAAACTTTATGTATCCGGACAATACGGGAAATGCACAGTTGATGGGAATTCAGATCGGGCTTGCCAATTTCCCAAACCCGGCAGGCCTGGAAAGAAGTTCCGATACGATCATGAAAGAGTCAGAGGCTTCCGGCCAGCCGACGATTTATATGGCAAATCAGCTGAATTCGAAGATTGTGTCCGGATATTTGGAAGGTTCCAATGTTCAGGCAGTAGATGAAATGGTAAATATGATTATCGCGCAGCGTGCTTACGAGATGAACTCGAAAGCGATCACGGCATCCGATGAGATGCTACAGCAGGCGAATAATCTTCGTTCTTGATAGAAAGTAAGGAGGGATTTGATGTCATTATCGGTAAATGATCTGTATAACAGCCTTGGAAGCACATCGACATTGTCCAGTGCGGCTTTGAAAAGTACCGCGTCGGCAGATCAGTTGACAAGCCAGATCAAAGACGCAGGCACCGATGACGAAATGATGTCAGCCTGTGAAAATTTCGAAGCCTATCTGTTACAGAAAATGTTTGAAAATATGGAAGAATCTGCCAAACTCTTCAGTGATGATGATGAAGAGGGAAATGAGTACACCGATATGTTCGGTGACCAGATGTATCAGTCGATGGCAGAGACGATGGTTTCCAGCGGCCAGGGACTTGGCATCGCGCAGATGCTGTATGAGTCAATGGCGAGAAATTCCGGCATTTCCACTTCGACAGAAACGACGGCAAAAACGGAATAAATATAAAACAACGAGAAAAGAGCGCCCATTGCATTCTGGCAAGGGGCGCTTTGTCAACTTATACAGGAGAGAGACGATGGAAGAAAAAAAAGGATATGTGGAGCATATCATTTATCGCAATCAGGAAAATGGATATACCGTATTTGAATTTGTCTCGCAGGAAGAGGGAGAAGAATATCTGGATACGTGTGTCGGAACATTTCCGTTCATTAACGAAGGGGAGTATCTTACACTGTATGGTGATATGGTGACGCATCCGACGTATCATGAACAGTTCAAAGTGCAGAAAAGTGAAAGCCGCTCGCCGGATGATGCGTTGTCGATGCAGAGATATCTGGCATCCGGTGCGATCAAAGGGATCGGAGGCGGACTTGCCAAGCGGATCGTAGATAAATTCGGGGATAAGACATTTGATATCATTGAAAAAGAGCCGGAGCGGCTCAGCGAAGTAAAGGGAATCAGCGAAAAAAAGGCGATGGATATTGCGGAGCAGTTTGAGGAAAAACGTGAAATGCGCAATGCCCTTCTCTTTTTGCAGCAATACGGCATCAGCAACCAGCTCGCTGTAAAAATATACAAAACGTATAAAGAAGATCTGTATGGAATTGTAAAAACAAATCCTTACCGGCTGGCAGAAGACATCCGGGGCGTGGGATTCCGGATCGCTGACAATATTGCGATGAAATCCGGGCTTGACCGAAATTCCGATTTCCGTATCCGCGCAGGAATCCTTTATGTGCTGACACTGGCGACAGCGTCCGGGCATATTTATCTGCCGAATGAGGAATTGTACCGCCACTGCATCGAGTTTTTGGGCGTGAGCGTCGAGCAGCTGATGCATGTGCAGGAAGAGATGGAATACGACAAAAGCCTCGTGAGGGATGGCGAAAAGGTCTATCTGCCATCTTTGTATTATGGCGAAATGAACTGCGCGCGGATGCTTCTGGATATCGGAAGTGTGACGCACAAATCGGGAATTGACGAAGAACGGATATTGGAGGAACTGCAGCGAAAATCCGACATTCATCTGGATGACAGACAGCGGCTGGCAGTATTTGAATCCTTAAAAAACGGACTTCTTGTTATTACCGGAGGACCGGGAACCGGAAAGACGACCACGATCAATATGATCATAAAACTTTTGGAAGAAGAGGGGCAGAGCATTCTTCTGGCGGCTCCGACCGGCCGCGCGGCAAAGCGGATGAGCGAGACGACCGGCCACGAAACGCAGACGATTCACCGTATGCTCGGTTACAATGGGGCAGGCATGGATTCTGCAGATGGCGTGGAAGAACGCCGCGAGACCCCGGAGGCATTTGAGCGCAACGAATGGAATCCGCTTGAAACCGACGTTATCATTATTGACGAGATGTCGATGGTCGACATTTATCTGTTTACCAGTCTGCTTAAGGCCATTTCCGTTGGAACGCGGCTGATCCTTGTCGGGGATGTGAACCAGCTCCCAAGCGTCGGGCCTGGAAATGTACTTCGCGACATCATTCAGTCAGAATGCTGCCCGGTGGTGAAATTGGAGCGGATTTTTCGACAGGCGGCAAAGAGCGATATTGTCGTGAATGCGCACAAGATCAACAAAGGGGAATCGATTACACTGGACAATAAAAGCCGTGACTTTTTCTGTATGGAACGTGAGGATGAGCATGGTGTTCTGCAGATGATGCTCTGGCTTGTGCGGGATAAGATGCCAAAATACACAGATTGTACGCCGTTTGATGTGCAGGTGCTTACCCCGATGAAAAAAGGGGAACTTGGCGTGATCCGCTGCAATCAGATCTTACAGCGCTATCTGAATCCGGAATCACCGGGAAAACCGGAAATGACGGTGCATGATACCATTTTCCGCCAGGGCGACAAAGTGATGCAGATCAAAAATAATTACCAGATGCCTTGGAAAATATTGGGGTATCATGGTGTGGTGATCGAGGAAGGAACCGGCGTATTTAACGGCGACTGCGGAATTATCGAGGAGATTGACCTTTACAGCAAAGAAGTCAAAGTGGTCTTTGATGAAGAAAAACATGTCACGTATACGACCGGCGATATGGAAGAATTGGAACTTGCTTATGCGATTACCATTCATAAATCGCAGGGAAGCGAATATCCGGCGGTTGTGATCCCATTGTTTCACGGCCCGCGGGTACTGTTTAACCGAAATCTTCTTTATACGGCGGTTACACGAGGAAAACAATGTGTTACGATCGTGGGACGCAAAAAGACGGTTCTTGATATGATTCACAATGAATCGGAACAAAAAAGATATTCTACGTTGCAAATTCGGCTAAAGGAATTGCAAAATGAGTAGTTTTTTGATAAAATAAAATTGGGTATGTGTAGTATGGGAAAGGAAATGCATGAAAGATTTTTTGATGACTCTTGTATTCCCCCACAAATGCGCGGCGTGTGGAAAAACGATGCCTGGCAGACGCACGGAAATGTTGTGCGAAACGTGTGACAGGCAGCTTCATGCAATCACGGAGCCACGTTGCAAAAGGTGTTCCAAACCAGTCGACGATCTGACGCAGGAACTTTGTGAAGACTGCGCCAAAAGAGAGTTTATCGTATCGGGCGGAAAGGCATTGTATCGCTATGATGAGCGGATGCAGCAAGTCATCCGCCAATTCAAATACGAAGGCTGTTTTGAGATTGGATATTTTTTTGCAGAGCGCATGGCGCAGGCATTTGGTGAATGGATCCAAAGGGAAAAAATGGAAATGATCATGCCGGTTCCTGTACATAAAAAACGGCTTCGTTTTCGAGGATTTAATCAGGCTGAGATTCTTGCGGAAAAACTGGGAGAATGTCTGAATATTCCGGTGCAGACGGAAGTGCTTGTCCGGACCGAGGATACGAAACCGCAGAAAACGCTCGATGTGCACAAGCGCATAGCGAATCTACAAAAAGGGTTTGCGGTGACGAGACTGGTGCAGGGAAAACGGATTCTTCTTGTTGATGACATTTATACGACCGGGGCGACACTGGAAGCTTGCGGAAATGTGTTAAAAAGAGCTGGCGCAGAGAAAATCTGTTTTGTCAGTTTGTGTATTGGAACAGCATAGTAAGCGAAGAAAATGTGTCCCTCAGTGGATGCGTGGAAATGGAGGACATTATGGACGTAACAACTTGTTCAAGATGCGGAAAATTATTTAATCATATCAGTGGACCGAGAATCTGTCCGGTTTGCCTAAAAGAATTTGATGACAAATTTCCGGAAGTGAAAAAATATGTATATGAACATCCCCACACGGGAATTGCCGAATTATCGGAGGCAATGAACATTCCGGCAAAACAGATCAAACGCTGGATTCGTGAAGAAAGACTTAGTTTTGCGGATGATTCACCGATTGGTATCGAATGTGAAGGCTGCGGTGCGACGATCAAGACCGGACGGTATTGCCCAGTGTGTAAGGAAAAATTTGCCAAGGGATTCGGAGATGCGGCTGGTCTGAACCGTAAGCCGGTTTCCGCGCCGACAAAGCGCAAAGACGGAGAAAGCAAGATGCGCTTTTTGGACTAACAGATTGGAGAAAAATAGATGCAGAAATATGATTGTATTGTTGTCGGCTGTGGTTTTGCCGGCGCAGTAGCAGCCAGAGAATTGGCGGAAAAAAAAGAGAAAAAGGTATTGATTCTGGATGTCAGAGATCATGTCGGTGGAAATTGCTATGATCTGCCGGATGAATATGGAATCCGTATCCATCAGTACGGCCCCCACATTTTCCATACAAACAGCAAACGGGTCTATGACTACCTTTCCCGTTTTACCGAGTGGTTTTCTTTTGGGCACGAAGTGGTGGGAAATGTATATGGAAAAGAACTGCCGATTCCATTTAACTTAAATACACTTGCGATGGTTTTCGGAGAACGTGCGCCGAAGATGGAAGAAAAATTGATTCAGAAATTTGGAGAGGGTGCGCGTGTTCCGATTCTTGAACTGATGAATCAAGAGGACGCAGAACTAAAGGAAATTGCAGAATATGTGTATGAAAATGTGTTTTTGAAATATACTATGAAGCAATGGGGAAAGACACCAAAGGAGATCGATCCTTCTGTGTCCGGACGAGTGCCGGTTCTTGTCAGCCATGACAACCGCTATTTTCAGGATACCTACCAGGGAATGCCGATACCGGGCTATACCGAATTGTTTGAAAAAATGCTCGATTTTCCGGGAATTGACATTCGTCTGAACTGCCAGGCAAAAGAAGTTCTGGCGATACAGCCGGAAGCGGAAGACAAGATTTTGTTTGAAGGCGAGCCATTTACGGGCCAGATTATTTTTACCGGAGCAATCGACGAGTTTTTTGATGTGCGTTTTGGCAGACTTCCTTACCGTTCGCTTCATTTTGAGTTTGAACATTTGAAACAGCCGTTTTTCCAAAGCCACGGTGTAGTGAATTATACTGTAAGCGAGGATTTTACACGTATTACGGAGTTCAAATATCTCACTGACCAGAAAGAGGATCCGGAGACGACGATCATGCGCGAATATCCGATGCCATATGAGGCAAAGGATGGACAGATTCCTTATTATGCGATCAACAATAAAGAAAATGATGCGCTTTATGAGAAATATGTCTCGTATGTGAAAGAGGTTCCGAATTTCCATTTTTTAGGAAGGCTGGCAGAGTACAAATACTACAATATTGATGCAATTGTCGAGCGTGCGCTTGACTTTGCGCAGGAAATTTAACTGATAATGGGAGAATGAATTATGAAATTATTGACCGTAGCAATTCCTTGCTACAATTCACAGGAATATATGAAACATGCCATCGAAAGTGCTTTGGTCGGTGGGGAAGACATCGAGATCCTGATTGTTGACGACGGATCCAAAGACGATACGGCGAAGATTGCCGATGAGTTTGAAGCAAAATATCCGGGGATTATCCGTGCCATCCATCAGGAAAATGGTGGGCACGGCGAGGCTGTCAATGCCGGCCTCTGCAATGCCAAGGGCCTTTATTACAAAGTGCTGGATTCCGATGATTGGCTGGACCGCGATGCCCTTCTGCGCGTGATGGATCAGCTGCGTCAGATGGTAAAAGAAGGAAATATGGTAGATATGTTCCTGGCAAATTATGTATATGAGAAACCAAGTGAGCACAAACACAAAGTGATTCGTTATGAAGGTGTATTTCCGGAAGAAGAAGTATTTGGCTGGAGCGATGTCAAGCGTTTTAAGATCAGCCAGAATATCCTGATGCATTCGGTGATTTACCGTACGCAGATGCTTCATGACTGTGGTCTGGAACTTCCGAAGCATACATTTTACGTGGACAATATCTTTGTATATGTACCACTTCCAAATGTAAAAACAATGTATTATATGGACGTCGATCTGTACCGTTATTACATCGGCCGCGAGGATCAGTCCGTAAATGAAAAAGTGATGATCGGTCGCATCGACCAGCAGATCAAAGTTAACAAGATTATGATCGATGCTTATGATCTTACAAAAATCCGCAATAAGAAACTCAAAGATTACATGGTAAAATATCTTGCGATGATGATGACCGTCAGCTCTATTTTCCTGATCAAGGAAGGTTCGGAAGAAAGCCTGACAAAGCGTGCCGAACTTTGGCACTATCTGAAAGCGAGCAGTAAGGGAACATTTCGTCTGGTCAATCACCAGGTTCTCAGCCGTCCGATGCAGATCCGCGGAAAAGCGGGCCGCAAGATGTTAGTGTGGGCGTATGCGATTTCTCGTAAGATTTATGGGTTTAATTAGGTTAATTAGGGGGACGAATCCGGGGATGGTCATGCCGCAGGCTGAAAAGCAGGGTTAGGCATGACCGTGGTGCAGATTTGGGTCATGCCACAGAGCTGAAAAGCGTTTTAGGCATGACCGTGGTGCAGATTTGGGTCATGCCGCGAGGTTGAAAAGCAGGTTTAGGCATGACCGTGGTGCAGATTTGAGTCATGCCGCAGGCCGAAAAGCAGGGTTTGGCATGCCTGCTATCAAAATTCTAGTAACAAGATTCAATCGAATCAATAATTTCCAGTAAAGTAACTATTCAGGATTCAATGTATGGAAATCAATGAATCGTCGTGCTTGCACGTAAGAGACTTTGATTTCCATACATTTAGATCCTAATAGGGCTCCCCTCCCCATATGAGCATTTTTAGCCTTGTCAAAGGCGGGAAAGAACACGAAGTGTTCAAAATGCGAATGTATGGGAGGGGCCTGAATAGTTACTCATTAGAAAATAAAGGGAGGATACCAGATGAAAGATACAATTATAAAACAATTACAGAAAGAATACAAGCAACTGCTTTTCTTAAAAGATAAAATTCAAGATCAATTAAAAAATGTTCCAACAGGAAGAATGAAGACAAGTAAAAACAGAAATCAAATGTTATATTACATTAAAGAAGGGGATAAGTGGAAATATTTGAAAAAAGAAGACCAGGAAATTGCAAGGAAAATAGCTATGAGGGATTATAATGAGGCGGTGCTGAGAAAGGTTTTAGAACAAGAAAAACAGGTAAAACAAGTATTAGAAAAGTATGATCCGAGGGAAATTGAAAAGGTGTATGATTCTTTGAGTGAGGGAAGAAAACGGCTTGTGAAACCATGGATTGAGCCGGAAGAAATATTTGTGGAAAAATGGCTTGCGAAAAAATATAAGGGAAATGATTATTGGGAAAATACGCAGGAAATTTATACGCAAAAAGGGGAAAGAGTGCGGTCAAAATCGGAGAAAATAATTGCGGATAAGCTCTATCAATCAGGGGTTCCGTATCGTTATGAATATCCTATTTATTTAAAAGGAAGAGGAGAAATTTATCCGGATTTTTTGTGCTTAAATAGAGAGACTAGAAAGGAAATTGTATGGGAACACTTTGGAATGATGGGAGATGAGGAATATTGCAGCCACACAATGAAAAAAATAGGATCTTATGCCGAAAATGGGTATATACAGGGAAGAAATCTTATTATGACATTTGAATCTTCTGAAAAAGTGTTAAATACAAAAGAAATAGACCGTATCATTCAGACGGTCTTTCCCACAGTGAAACGAAGTTAATAAAAAATTCATATTTTTCATATTGTATGTTCTGAAATCTTGCCTTATTATTATAAATAAGAATTGGTAAAAGGAAAGAGTCAATGAAACATAAAAGTAAAAAATGGATGCTTCAGACCAAACGGGCAGATTTCCGTAAGATCAGTGAAAGATTTGGAATATCGCCGGTTCTGGCAAGATGCATTGTAAATAGAGAAGTACAAGAGGAAGAAATTGAAAATTACATGCAGGCAGACTGGAAACAGCTGCATTCGCCGTGGCTTTTCAAGGACATGGAGAAGGCGGTGCAGATTCTGCGCGAAAATAGAGAAAAATTAGTGGCAATTTCTTCTGATTTTGATTGCGATGGAATTTTTTCGGCGATCATTTTGAAAAAAGGACTGGAAAAAGTTGGAATACATAGCAAGATTTATACACCGGACCGGGTGGCGGAAGGATATGGAGTAAACCGACGGATTGTGGATGAGGCGACAGAGACCGGCGCGGAGATTCTGCTTACCTGTGACAATGGAATCGCCGCCAATGAAGAAATACGGTATGCCAAGGAAAAAGGGATGACAGTCATTGTTACCGACCACCATGAAGTGCAGGAAGAGCTGCCGCTGGCAGATGCTATCGTAGATCATAAGCAAGAGGACTGTGGATATCCGTTTAAAGGACTTTGCGGTGCCGGCGTGGCATTTCAGCTGATCGGTGCCTTGTATGAAAAAGAGGGCATCTCGCCCGATGAACGTGAGGACTTGCTCGAATATGCGGCGATTGCGACCGTTGCGGATGTTATGGAATTAAAAGGCGAAAACCGCGGGCTGGTAAAATCCGGGCTGCGGGCATTGGAACATACAAAAAATACAGGGCTTCGCGCTTTGTTGGAAGTACAGGAATTAAGTGGAAAAGAACTTGAGGCGTACCATATCGGGTTTATTCTCGGTCCCTGCTTTAACGCGGCGGGGCGAATTGACACTGTGACGAGAGCATTTGAACTTTTGGAGGAAACCAATAAGGAAAAAGCATTGCAAATGGCGCGCCAATTAAAAGACATCAACGATACCAGAAAGCAAATGACAGAAGAGGCTGCAAAGCGTGCCTTTGAGATATTGCAGGAAAGCGGAAAAGAAGATGCGCCGGTACATATTGTGCTTTTGCCGGATTGCCATGAAAGTCTTGTGGGAATTGTGGCGGGAAGGATAAAAGAAGAATACCATCACCCCGTAATCGTGTTCTGTCCGGTAGGAGACGGACTTGTAAAAGGTTCCGGACGGTCCATCGAGTCCTATCATATGTTTGAAAAATTGATGGCATGCAAAGATCTGATGGTTCGTTTTGGCGGGCACAAAATGGCAGCCGGAATGACACTGCATGAAAACGATCTCCCGGAGTTAGAGAGGCGGTTGAATGCGGAAGCGGGACTTACAGAAACTGATTTTGTGCCGGAATTATGGATTGATGTGGCGATGCCGGTGCAGTATATATCGATTTCGCTGATTGAAGAATTGCAGACGCTGGAGCCATTTGGCGTAGGAAATCCGAAGCCGGTATTTGCAGAACAACATTTCCATATACTGGAAGCATCGCGGCTTGGAAAAAATAGAAATGTGCTGAGTATGAAAGTGGCAAATGAAAAAGGGTATGTCATAAAAGCAGTATATTTTGGTGATATCGATGTGTTTGAAGAATTTGTATGTGAAATATGGGGAGACAGCGAATTGCAGAAAATGTACCAGAACCGGTCCAATGAAATTGATATAGGATTTGCCTATTATCCTTCCATCAATGAATACGGCGGCAACCGGACGCTGCAGATCGTAGTAACCGATTATTGTGTGGTGGCAGGGAAAAAGTAAGGAGTGAGCAGATGATAACGATAAGCTTGTGTATGATCGTAAAAAACGAGGAAAATGTGCTGGCAAGGTGCCTTGACAGCATCGCAGATCTTATGGATGAGATTATTATAGTCGATACCGGATCGAGTGATAATACAAAAGAAATAGCAAAAAAATACACCGAAAAAATTTATGATTTTGCATGGATTGATGACTTCTCGGCGGCGCGTAATTATTCTTTTTCCAAGGCGACAAAAGAGTATATTTATGTGGCAGATGCAGATGAAGTAATAGACTTTGACAATCACCGGAAACTAGCCGAATTAAAGGTGGTTCTGCTCCCTGAAATAGAAATTGTACAGATGCGTTACTGCAATCAGCTGGCCAATGGAACAGCTTATAATTTTGATGCAGAATACCGGCCTAAATTGTACAAACGTCAGCGGGAATTTACATGGATTGAACCGGTGCATGAAATGGTTCGTTTGGATCCGGTTGTTTACGACAGTGAAATCGACATCTTACATATGCCGGAAAGCGTCCACAGCAGCAGGGATTTTGCGGTATTTCAGAAGCAGATTCAAAAAGGGCAGCGACTTTCCAAGAGACTGCATCATATGTATGCGATGGAATTGTATATTTCTGGAAGTGATAAAGACGTGATTCAGGCAGAACCATATTTTGCTGCGACGGCATGTGAGCCGGACCGCAGCCTTGATGAGGTAAAAGAAGCGGCGTGTATTGTCGTGCGGGCGGCAAGACTTCGTGGGGATAGTGGAGCGATTTTGAAGATGTGCCTCAAAGACCTTTTGAGTGAAGGCTCTTCTGAAATGTGTTATGAACTTGGCGAATATTTTTATGAAAAGCAGGACTACGAAGAGGCGGCGCTGTGGTATTACAATGCAATAAATGAGACAAACAGCATTCTAAATATTCACACTTCGACGGACTGGCCAAAGGCACGTTATGAAGAAATAGAGAAAATAATAGCAGGAAAATAGAAGAAAGGAGAAGGCAGATGGCAGGACAAATACAGACGTTGCAGGAAACGATCAATCAGGTGGTAAAGGGCAAACAAAAAGTGGTGGAAAAGGTGCTTTGTGCGATGCTTGCCGGAGGCCATATACTGCTCGAGGATATCCCGGGAGTCGGCAAAACGACGTTAGCGATGGCGATTGCGAAAGCGACAGATCTGACGTACCGTCGTGTACAATTTACGCCGGACGTGCTTCCCAGTGATCTGGTAGGTTTTTCCATGTACAATGAAAAGACCAAAGAATTTGAATACCGCGAAGGTGCCGTATTTGCTAATTTGTTTCTGGCAGATGAGATCAACCGGACTTCGCCGAAAACCCAGTCAGCACTTTTGGAGGCGATGGAGGAAGAAAAGGTGACAGTAGATGGAATTACCCATAATCTTCCAACTCCGTTTACGGTAATTGCGACGGAAAATCCCATCGGTTCTTCCGGTACGCAGATGCTTCCGGAATCGCAGCTCGACCGGTTTATGATCTGCCTTTCGATGGGATATCCGGAACATCAGGATGCCGTGGACATTTTGAAAAACAATGGTGCGAAATCACTTTCCGGCATTCAGGCGGTGGTAACCTTAGAGGAATGGGAAAAACTGCAAAATATGGCAGAAGAGAGTTATGTCAGCGAAGAAATGTATGATTATATTGTTCGGCTGACGGAAAATACGAGAAAGCATCCGATGGTGCGTCTCGGGGCGAGTCCGCGGGCAAGTCTTGCAATTCTTCGTATGGCAAAGGCAATGGCTGTGATGAAGGGACGCGATTACGTAACTCCGGAGGATGTGATGGACATTTATCAGGAAGTGCTTGCGCACCGCATCAAGCCCAATATGCAGGCAAAGGCACAAGGATTGGAAGTTTCTGACATTTTAAAACAGGTTTTTGAAGGAACAAAAGTGGTATGCGTAGAGTAAAATACTGGATTGAATTTATCGTGATATTTTTTCTGAATGCCTTGATGTATTGGTATTTGGGCGGCTATTTTAATCTGCTGCTTGGCGTGGCAATGATTCTATTTCTTGGTCTTACGCTGGCAATGATACCGCTGGCGATGCCTAAAATAGAGGCAAAAATAGAAATCCCCGCAGCTGAATTCACCCAAAATACGGAGTTTCTGGTACGTATCCGGGTTAAAAACAGAAGTATTTTTCCTGTGATACGCTGCTCTTTGTATCTTGAGATTGGGAACGGTTTTTTTGAACAGAAAACAGACAAAACGGTGACGATTTCACTTCCTGCCAAAGGAGAAGAAGTGTACGAGATGCCGCTAAGCTCGGAACTTTGCGGGGATATTGAGATTACATTGAAACAATTTGGGATAGAAGATCTTCTTTCTTTTCATGAAAAGCGGAAAAAGGCCGGGCAGACAGAACACATTTATATTCTGCCTTCCGAGGGGGAGACATTGGATTTTGAGCAGAATGATTATGCGGCCGGTTTGACGGAATCGACGGAAAGTTCTGCAAGAGGCAGCGATTTCTCGGAAGTTGGACAAGTACGGGAATACATACCCGGCGACTCATTGAAAGATATCCATTGGAAATTATCGGCAAAAAAAGAAGCGCTTATGGTAAAAGAGAGACTTCAGATGTCTTCGCAGAAATTGCTGATTGTTTTTTGCGTGGACCGTAGAAATCCGCAGAGAGCGAATGAAGTAATCTGTTTTTTGTACGAACTGGGTAATTCAGTGATAAGGAGCCGGATTCCGGTAACGGTGTACTGGTGGGGCAGCAGGAGCCGGCAGCTATATGAAAAAACAGCGGATACGAGAGATGGATGGAAAGAAGTTCTGGAGCAGATTTTTTATACCAGAGGTGGAGAGGAAGAAGCCGTCGAAGCATTTCGAATGAATGCGCCGGATCAGGATTATCTGAAAGTGAGCGAGGAAATGCTTGTGATGTGGCAGCGATAGAAAGCGAGGTGACAGAAAGTGGCATGGTTTCGTAAGAAAAAGGAACAAAAAAAGCAGGAATTAGTAACCGGACTTGTGCTTGGAGAGGAGCGGACTTCTCAGCAGTCCAGGCGTTTTCTTACTTGCCTTCCCAAAGGATTACTATGCTTTTTAATCGTTTTTGGTTCCTTTGGAGGCTTTTTGTCGGCGTTTGAAATAGAATGTAATTATGTGATCGCAGCTCTTGTACTTTTGGCGTCTGCGATGTATTTTAGTTTTCTGTTTTCCTTTCAAAAAAGCAGCCGGAAAGATCTTGGATATATTGTATTTTTTATATTTTATGTGTTTGGAATTTTGACATTTAAAGTGTATGTAAATAGTGGTTTTGCGGGGATTATTAACGTAATTCGGCAACGTGGCGAGGTTTATTTTGGATTGAATACCGGGACGGAATTTGCGGAGCAGATAGAGGATCGAAATCTTTCGGTCACGATGACATTTATTTTTGTCGGGGTATTTCTGATCCTGACATTGAACATTTTTTTGAGCAACTATATGAATCTGAAATTGCCTCTTTTTGTGTGTGTTCCGCTCTATATCATTCCGCTTTATTTCCGGCAGGAACCAAAGTTATTTTTTGTATTCTGCCTGTGTGGAGGATTTCTTGGAGTTCATATGTTAAAAAATGGAAGGCGTCATCAGGTGGAAAAGAATGCCCGTGTTTATCAAGGTGTTTTGTTGACTGCGCTTGCTGCCGTTGTTTTAACCGGCATATTTAGTCTCGCATTTACCGAAGAGAAAAATCGTGAGATTTACCATGAAAATGCTTATAAAAAAAGTACGGAACGTGCTGTTTCCGGTTTTGTTATGATGGGATTTTGGAGTTTCTTTCCCAATCCTGCTTCCCGAGGCGGTATGAGTGGCGGAAAACTGGGTGATTTTTCAATGCTTCGTCCGGATAATGAGACGGATCTGAAGATCCGGTTTGCCCCCTATACAACGGAACCTCTTTATTTAAAGGGGTATACGGGGATTCATTATGAAGGAAATGAATGGACGGATGGCTATCAGATGCTCGGAGGCACCGCCGGACATACACAGTATTTTTATACCGAAAGCATGAAAGAAGAAGCGGATGCTTTGGCGAAAAGACACAAAAAGAACCCGCAGCAGGAAGCAAAAGCAAAGATTGAAATAGAAAATGCAGGAGCGGATGCAGACTATGTATACTATCCATATTTTACCAAATTCAAGGACTATAAAAAGTACACTAATTCAAGCCAGAAGCTTTATGTCGCAAATCCGATCGGAACAAAAAATACATTTACTTTTTATCCAAACCTCACCAAGGAAGCGTTGATTCAAGATGCAGATTCCTATGTTTACCACCAGGTTCCGGACGAAAATACAATGGTGTTAGATGACTGCATCCGCGATATGGGGCTGGTTCCGGGCAAAAATTATGGGACGGATCCCAATGTGGTCAACACGGTGATCGCCTATCTGCATGACAATTATACGTATAGTTACCGCCCGGGAAGAGTTCCGGAGGACGAAGATTTTGTAAATTATTTTCTCGAGGATAATAAGAAGGGAGTCTGTATGCACTTTGCCTCCGCGGCGGCACTTCTTCTCCGCCGGCTGGGAATTGCTACACGTTATGTGGAGGGCTATGCTGTCGGTTATGGTGATATTTTGAAAGGAACACTGCGCGAGGACCTAAATTATGATGACTATTACGAGGGACCTTCGGCACTTGGAAAAACCGGCGTGATGGAAGTGGAGTTGACGGATGCCAATGCACATGCCTGGGTGGAGGCATATTTCCCAAATACAGGCTGGCAGGTCGTGGATGCGACACCGACAAATATGTCTGAAAATACAGACAGTGATTTTTGGTCGTCTGTTAAAAAATTGATTGACGATTCCCCACAGATTCAACTTGGTGAAGCGTTTTCAAATTTTGGAACCGGACTTATTTCGTCTGGTATAATGCCTGTTATTATGTTTGTTTTGGCAGTTGTCATTGTTCTATTCTTTGCAGGAAAACGAGTGTATTTAAGTATACTTCGATATCGCTCGTGGCATACGGAAGATGCGGCGAAAAACTTATTAATATACCTTGAAATACGAAGCCGGCGATGGGAGAAAAAGGATGCTGTCTATGCTGGTTTGGTAATGCCGGGAGAGCGGCTTCATTATCTGGCAGCCAGAGATTCCGAGGAGCCATTCGAAGAGACGGAGTTGGAAGAACTTTTTGAAAAAAGTTGCTTTTCTTCGTATAAACCGACATCGGATGAATACGAGAAACTGTTAAACTGGATTAAAAAATTGACTTGATTTTCATAAAAGACTCATGTTATACTTTTACAAATGTAACTATTCAGGATCCAATGTATGGAAATCAATGAATCGTCGTGCTTGCACGTAAGAGACTTTGATTTCCATACATTGGATCCTAATAGGACTCCACCTCCACATATGAGCATTTTTAGCC
>DJEU01000022.1:6075-22982 GCA_002431395.1 Lachnoclostridium sp. UBA5890 | reverse complement strand
TGTTCGAAATGCGAATGTGGAGGTGGAGCGTCCTGAATAGTTACTTACAAACAATGTGAGTCTTTTTTCTTTTGTCATTTCGACAGGAAATTTCCACAGTTAAAATTTTAAGAAGGGATGGATTAAATGTACGATGAAATTAGGGAGAATTTAAAAGAAAAACAGGAGGAACTTTTTTCTTGGAAAGTGCAGTTAGAAATGAGTTTGGCGGAGGCCCCAAAAGGGAAATTGTATCGATCAGCGAGTAATGGATATGAACAGTATTACATACGTGAGCCGGGTGACGATGGAAGAATCCGAAAAAAATATATAAGAAAGAAGGAGCGAAAACAGTTAGCGGAGATTTGGCAAAGGGATTATGATTGCAAGATTTTGTCAATGATCAAAAACCGGATACAATGTATCGATCAATTTCTGGAACAATTTTCAGCCTGTTGTCTGGAAGAAGTTTATGAGAAACTTCCGGTGGAACAAAAGAAGGCCGTCAGTCCTCTTGTACTAACGGATGAAATGTACATAAAAGAATGGGAAAATGTAATTTTTGAAGGTCTGGATATGACGAGCAATCAGCAGGAAATCTTTACAGAGCGGGGTGAGCAGGTCCGCTCTAAATCAGAAAAAATCATCGCGGACAGTTTACATCGCAATGGAATTCCCTATCGATATGAATACCCTGTTTATTTGCGTGGAATGGGAGTTGTCCACCCGGATTTTATTTGTCTTCATGTGAAGAAACGCAAGGAAATTTTGTGGGAACATATGGGACTTATGGGAGATCCGGAGTATTGCCGGCGAGTGCTTAAAAAAGAAGAAATGTATATTAAAAATGGTTACCGTACAGGGATTGACATCATTTATACCCGGGAATCCGCCGGCTACACAATCAGTACAAAAGTAATTGATCAAATTATTAAAGATACCTTTTTGTGATTGCGGAAAGAAAATGAGATAGAGGGATAGTAGCCAAAAAAGAATTACGGTAAAAAGTGTCTTGTTGGGGGCAGTTTTACCGTAAAAATTGTAAATAATAGGAAGGCACTGTGAAAAGTTGGAAGTTGTTACGGTATTATTTTGCTCGAAACAAGTTAAAATACCGTAAAAAAATCAAAAATGTAAAAATATAGTAAAAAGAGAGGCAAAATTACGGTACAACTAGAAGAAAAAACTAGGATTTGACCGTAAAAGTAAAAAATGCCTGCCAATAGGAAGCGCCCCCTCGCATACGCTCGGCGGCAGGACGCTACCGGCAATAGAATTGCTGACTATCGTCAGCAAGGCCGGCAGCTGCCTCCTACGCATAAGGAAACGCCCCCTCAGCTTCGCTTCGGCGGCAGGTCGTCGGCGACATAAGAATTGTAAGCTGCGCTTCCAATGGTCGCCTCCTCAAAAAAGGGGCGGCTCGCAGAGCCGCCCCAACAACATTTCATGAGATTATTTACTTTCTTTATAGTTAAGTGCTGCGCCAACGAAGCCTTTAAACAAAGGATGTGGGCGGTTTGGACGGCTCTTGAATTCCGGATGAGCCTGTGTGGCGATGAACCAAGGATGATCTGGAAGTTCCATCATTTCCACGATGCGTCCGTCTGGTGAAAGACCGGATAATTTCATTCCATTCTTTGTCAGATCGTCGCGGTAGTAGTTGTTTACTTCGTAGCGGTGGCGATGACGTTCTGTGATGGTTTCGGAACCATACAATTCGTAAGCTTTGCTGTCCTTGTCCAAAGTACATGGATAAGAACCAAGACGTAACGTACCACCGATGTCCTCCACACCGTCCTGCTCCGGCATCAAGTGAATGACCGGATGAGTGGTAGCAGGATCAAGTTCTGCACTGTGTGCATCAGACCAGCCGACAACATTGCGGGCAAACTCAACGATAGCAAGTTGCATACCGAGGCAGAGACCTAAGAAAGGAATCTTGTTTTCGCGGGCATACTGGATCGCCGTGATCTTACCTTCGATACCACGGTTACCAAATCCACCGGGAACGAGGATTCCACTGACATCGCCAAGAAGTTCGCCGACATTTTCCGGTGTTACTTCTTCCGAATTTACCCATTTGATATTTACCTGGGCATTGTGGGCAAAGCCACCGTGTTTCAAGGACTCTACGACACTGATGTAAGCATCGTGGAGAGCGGTATATTTTCCAACCAAAGCAACCGTAACCTCTTTTGAAAGATTTTTAATGGAATGAACCATATTTTCCCATTCTGCAAGATCCGGTTTCGGACAATCAAGATTCAAGCATTTGCAGGCAATATCTGCAAGATGTTCTTCTTCCATAGCGAGCGGAACTTCATATAATGTATCCACATCCAGATTTTGGATAACCTGAGAACTTGGTACATTACAGAAAAGGGAAATTTTGTCTTTAATGGATTTCTCCAAAGGAATCTCAGTACGGCAAACAATGATATTTGGCTGGATTCCCATTCCCTGAAGCTCTTTGACACTGCTCTGTGTCGGTTTTGTTTTTAATTCTGCGGATGCCTTCAGATACGGGATCAATGTGACATGAATCAAAATTGCATTTTCATGTCCGACATCCAGCTGGAACTGACGAATAGCCTCTAAAAATGGCTGGCTTTCAATATCTCCAACCGTACCACCAACTTCGATGATCGCAATCTGTGTCTCATCGCAGCCGTCATTGCGGTAAAAGCGGCTTTTCAGTTCATTTGTAATATGAGGAATCACCTGTACGGTACCGCCACCATAGTCGCCGCGTCTTTCTTTCGAGAGAACGGACCAGTATACTTTTCCGGTTGTGACGTTACTTTGTTTGGTGAGACTCTCGTCGATAAAACGTTCATAGTGTCCCAAATCAAGGTCAGTTTCCGCACCGTCATCGGTAACGAATACTTCGCCGTGCTGAATTGGGTTCATGGTGCCAGGATCAATGTTGATATAAGGATCAAATTTTTGCATCGTGACACTGTAACCTCTCATTTTCAGAAGTCTTCCTAATGATGCAGCAGTGATACCTTTTCCGAGACCGGACACAACACCACCTGTTACGAATACATATTTTACAGCCATGTTTCCTCCTTCTGCCTTATGGCGGATACTGCGTTCGACAGTATCATTCTATCCTCTGTTTGTTCCAACCGCACAAAAGCGGTATAGAATAACGAAAAATTCAAATACTTATATATTATACTATGTTTGTGAAACGTATTCAATAGGAAAATGTAAACTTTTTTTCACGAATCTTTCACATCTATGCCATTGATTTATATAGGAAAATCTATTATACTAAATAAAAGATCCTAAAGAGAGTTGTAGAAAAAGAGAAAGGAATCCAATGCACATGGAAAACAATAATAAAAATCGACCGGGTGGTCCGAAAAAAAACAAAACCAATATTGTGATCTGCGTATTGGCGGCGCTGTTTGCCCTTACGATCATTTTGTTTTTGAACTCACAGATCGAGAAAAATACGCGGAAAGAAATTAGTTATACCAAATTTGTCCAAATGTTGAAAGCGGGCGAAGTATCGGAGGTTACCTTTGACTCCAATGTCATTTATATTAAGCCAAAGAGCCAGAAATCGGTATTTGAGGTAACGTACTATACCGGTTATGTACAGGATACTGCGCTTGTGCAGGACATGTTAAATAAGTACAATGTTGATTTTTCGGCGAAAATTGATGATACAAGTTCCGGAATCCTGAGTTTTCTGCTGGCATACATTCTGCCATTTGCAGGGATGTGGATCGTGCTCTGGCTGCTGATGCGGATGATGTCCCGCGGTGGCGGAGGCGGCGGTATCATGGGGGTTGGAAAATCTACCGCAAAAATGTATGTGGAAAAGAAAACCGGTGTTACATTTAAAGATGTGGCCGGAGAAGAAGAGGCAAAAGATTCGCTGCATGAACTGGTTGACTTTTTGAAAAATCCGGATAAATATCGCAAGATCGGTGCGAAACTGCCAAAGGGAGCATTGCTCGTGGGGCCTCCGGGAACCGGTAAAACTCTGCTTGCGAAGGCACTTGCCGGAGAAGCGGGAGTTCCGTTCTTTTCCTTGTCAGGTTCCGATTTCGTAGAAATGTTTGTCGGTGTCGGTGCTTCGCGTGTCCGTGATCTTTTCAAACAGGCACAGCAGATGGCACCATGTATTATCTTTATCGATGAGATCGATGCCATCGGAAAAAGCCGTGATTCCCAGTATGGCGGCGGCAATGACGAGCGTGAGCAGACATTGAACCAGCTCCTTTCTGAGATGGACGGATTTGATTCTTCCAAGGGAATCGTCATTCTTGGTGCGACAAACCGACCGGAAGTATTGGATAAGGCACTGCTTCGTCCGGGCCGTTTTGACCGACGCATTATCGTGGAAAAACCGGATCTAAAAGGAAGAATTGATGTATTGAAAGTACATTCTCACGATGTGTTGATGGATGATACGGTAAATCTGGAAGAAATTGCCTTGGCGACATCCGGTGCCGTAGGTGCTGATCTTGCCAATATGGTAAATGAGGCGGCCATTATGGCGGTCAAAGACGGAAGAAATGTAGTGAGCCAGAAAGATCTCTTTGAAGCGGTCGAAGTGGTATTTGCCGGGAAAGAGAAAAAAGACCGTATTCTCGGAAAAGAAGAGAAAAAGATCGTTGCTTATCACGAGGTTGGTCATGCGCTTGTGACGACTCTTTTGAAAAAAGCGGAACCGGTACAGAAAATTACGATCGTGCCTCGTACAATGGGAGCCCTTGGTTATGTTATGCAGGTGCCGGAAGAAGAAAAATATCTGCGCACAAAAGAAGAATTGATCTCCAAGATCGTTACATTATACGGAGGCCGCGCGGCAGAGGAAATTATTTTCGGTGACGTGACGACGGGAGCTTCCAATGATATCGAGCAGGCGACAAATATTGCCAGAGCGATGGTAACCCAGTACGGAATGAGTGAAAAATTTGGACTGATCGGATTGGAATCTGTTCAGAACCGTTATCTTGACGGCCGTACCGTGATGAATTGCGGCGAAAAGACGGAGAGTGAAGTGGACGAAGAAGTGATGGCACTTTTGAAACAATGTTATGAAAGAGCCTATCATTTGATCGAAGAAAATAAAGACGTTCTTCATGAACTGGCGGCTTATCTGGTAGAGCGTGAGACAATTACCGGAAAAGAATTTGTCCGTATTTATGAAGAGGCGACAGGAACTAAGTTGAAAGAAGACGAAAACAAAGAACCAGAAATGGAAGAAACTGGAAACGAAGAGAATCAAGAAAGTGGAGAAGACGATGGCATACGAAGTATTGGTGCTGGATGTGGACGGGACGCTGATGCGGACGGACAAGACGATATCCCAGAAGACCATTGATGAAATAGTAAAGATTCAGGAAAAGGGCATCTGTGTGGCGATTGCGTCCGGGCGTTGCACGGCAGGGATCATGCCGACGGCGCGCAAGATCCGCCTTGACGAATTTGGCGGGTATATTGTGTCCTACAACGGTGCCTGCATCAGCAATGCAAAAACCGGCGAAGTGATCTACAACATCAATCTGCCGGATGGTATTGTGCCGGAGATTTACGAATTTTCCAAAAAGGAAAAGACGGGCATTATGACCTATCATGGGAATGATATCATCGCGGAAAATGATGCCGATCAATACATTCAGATTGATGCCAAGGGCTGCGACATTGATATCCATGTAGTGGAAGATTTTGGAAAAGAAGTGACATATCCTGTCAATAAATGTCTTCTGACCGGCGATCCGGACTGGATGAAAGACGTAGAACCAAAGGCGGCAAAGGCTTTTGAAGGTCGGCTGAGTGTATATCGTTCAGAAGATTTTTATGTGGAAATGATGCCACTTGGCATTGATAAGGCATATGGATTGTCTAAATTATTGAAAAAACTTGGCTATTCGAGAAATCAGATGATCTGCTGTGGAGATGGATTTAACGACATTTCGATGATTGAATATGCCGGACTTGGCGTGGCGATGGCAAATGCTGCGGAGGAAGTGAGAGCCCGCGCCAATTATGTGGCACCGCACTGCGATGAAGATGGATTGGTTGATGTGATTCATCGGTTTATAAATGACTGACAAAGGAGCTGAATGTGGATGGAACGTGCAGATTTTGATCTGACGGAAGAATTGAAAAAACTTCCGGAAAAACCCGGCGTATATTTGATGCACGACCGGAATGACCACATTATCTATGTGGGAAAAGCGGTTGTGCTGAAAAACCGCGTTCGGCAGTATTTTCAAAAAAGCCGCCACGTGTCACCGAAGATCGAGCGGATGATCGAGCAGATCGCATGGTTTGAGTATATTGTGACGGACAGCGAACTGGAAGCTCTGGTGCTGGAGTGCAATCTGATCAAAGAGTACAATCCCAAATACAATACGATGTTAAAGGATGGCAAAAGCTATCCTTTTTTGAAAGCGTTGATTCAGGATGATTATCCGCGGTTTGTGTTCGCGCGGCAGATGAAACGCGACGGTGCAAAATATTTCGGACCATTTACAAGTGGAGCGGCGATCCGCGATACGATCGAACTGCTCAATAAATTGTTTCATTTGAGAAATTGTCAAAAACGTTTTCCGCGGGATATCGGAAAAGAAAGACCCTGCCTGTATCATCAGATGGGGCAGTGTCCGGCGCCCTGTCAGGGAAATGTGGATAAAGAAGAATACCGCAGAAATTTCGAAAAAGCATTGGCTTTTTTGAATGGACAGACAAAAGATGTTTTACAAAATCTGGAAGAGAAAATGATGGCGGCTTCCGCCGAGATGAATTTTGAAGAGGCGGCCGCTTACCGGGATCTGATCCATAGTGTGAAACAGGTGACCGAGCGGCAGAAGATTACGAGCGAGGACGCCGAAGACCGCGATATCATTGCGATGTCACGGCTTCAGGACGAGGCGGTCGTGCAGGTGTTCTTTATCCGCGGCGGAAAATTGATCGGCCGGGAACATTATTATCTCACGGGAGTGCAGGAAGAAGAGGACAGTCATGTGCTTGGTGCCTTTATCAAGCAGATGTATGCCGGAACGCCGTACATACCGCGGGAATTATGGACGGAAGAACCGCCGGAAGACAGTGAGGCGATCCTGGAGTGGCTGTCGAAAAAACGCGGACACAAAGTCTTTTTCCGCCATCCGAAACGTGGTTCGAAAGAGCGGCTTTTGGATCTTGCCAAACGAAATGCGAAAATGGTTCTTTTGCAGGATGCGGAAAAGTTAAAGAGAGAGCGTGCGAGGACCCTTGGTGCGATGGAAGAGATTCAGGAACTGCTTGGTATGAGCGGGCTGCACCGCGTCGAATCTTACGATATTTCCAATATCAATGGCTTCGAAACTGTCGGTTCTATGGTGGTATTTGAGGATGGGCGCGCGAAGAAAAATGACTACCGCAAATTCCGCATTCGCAGCGTGACCGGACCGGATGATTATGCTTCGATGGAAGAACTTTTGACGAGACGATTTACCCATGGACAGCGGGAAGATCTCGATGAGATGGATGCATTCCGTCAGTTCCCGGATGTTATCTTTATGGATGGTGGTAAGGGCCAGGTAAATATTTGTGAAAAGGTTTTGGAGAAATTGAAAATATCGATTCCGGTGTGCGGGATGGTAAAGGATGACCACCACCGGACAAGAGGACTGTATTTCCAAAATGAGGAAATCCCTATCGACACACATGGACAGGGATTTCGCTTAATTACCAGAATACAGGATGAGACGCACCGCTTTGCCATCGAATACCATCGACAGATCCGCGGAAAAACGCAGGTGCATTCTATCTTAGATGACATTCCGACGGTCGGTCCGACCAGACGAAAGGCACTGATGCGCCGTTATGAATCGCTCGATGCCATCCGCCAGGCGACGGTTGAAGAATTAAAAGAATTGCCGGAGATCAACGAAGCCTCCGCTGAGGCCATCGTTTCCTTCTTTGCCAGTCAGGCGAAAGAAGGAAAATGATACGTTTGATCTAACGGAATTTCGGATAATCATAAGTATACGAAGCCTTTTTCGAATAGCAGTTACTGAAAAGCATGATTCGCTGTGCAATCTTTTCTGCGTACCAAGGATCTGTCGCGTATTGGTGGCTCAGATTGCTTGGATTGTAGCGGAATTTAAAAATAGTATTCTGCTTTGGTGTGGCTTCAAAATAATTTTCACGGATAAATTTGGCAGCTCCGTAGATGGCTTTGTCTACGGAAGTCCAGCCTTGATAATAGGCATACGATGTCGCACCCACACGTGGGTCGCTGTCGTATGCTTTTATTCCATAAAGGTTGTAAACTTTGACACTCTTTTTAATGTTTTTTGTAATAAATTTGCCGCCGCGTCTTGCATACGACGGAAGAGCTACTTTTGTGATGCGGTTTCCGCGGGCGAGTGAACTGCGTCCGTAAGCGGACTCGATAAAGGTCTGTGCGGCAAAATACATCGGATCTATTCCCTCTTTTTTCGCAGCGGCAAGCATCACATCGCCTTTTCCGTACAAGACACTGCGTGTTGGAGAATACCCATTATTTTCACACGAATCCTTGATAAAATAGTTAAATGTGGAGATGAATTTTTTCTCATCCACTTCGCGGTACTGGTCGAGACGCAGATATTGGAATCCGTACGTCGTATCTTTTTTGTAATTTACAAGCCGCTTAAATTCGGCAAGTGAGGCACGTCCAACACGGCTTTTCTGGATACTTGCATAGGTGTTCAGGCTCCAGTTGTACGGTGTGAAATAATGTTTCCCGACAAAATTCAAAACCGGTTTGGATAACTGCGCGACACCCAGATCTTTGTCCCACAGATAATTGATTCCCAGCGCTTTGACAATCTCACGGAATGGAACCAAAATCGTCTTAATCTTGGATTTCCCATAAGTGACAGAAACCGGTGCCTGTGGGAGGGTGCTGTTTTTCTGGTTGACCGTCATCGTCGTATCGCCAAGATGCATGATAACGATTTTATTGTTTTTTGTCACTTTAATCTTTTTGATTTTCTTATAGTAATGATAGCTTGCTTTGATTCCCTGCTTAGCAAAGGCCTCTTTCAAAGGTACCATAACCGTTCCGTTGATCGTGACAGCCGGTGTCTGTGTCAAATTCAATGCTTTTGATTCGTACACGACGTTGATGCTTTCCCCGGTATAGCGGTAGGTCTGCCCATCTATCGTGTAAGACACGCCTTTTCCCTTTCCGGTCGCCTCATTGATCGTAGAGGAACTCGAAGACGAAGAGGAAGGCGCCGGGGTGGCAAATGCCTCGGAAATCGAGATTGCCTGTGCCTGTGGTGCAAGGGTTTGTGCCAGTATGCTGCTGCAGAGAAGCAGCGCCAAAGTGTATTTTAAATGTTTCATCGGAAAGATCCTTTCATAAATTTATGATTTGAAGTATACACAATTTTTGAAAGAAAATCAAGAATTCCGGCGTTCTTTTTTTCTCGCGTCCCGCATATTTTTTACAAATGACAAACGATGGGTACGTGGCGATGCAGGTGATTCAGGCGGTCAATGGATGGCTGTTCAGCGGTCCGATTTTACTTCTTTTATTTGGCATTCATGTCTATTTTACGATCTACACGGGAGTGGTACAGAGAAAACTGGGAACCGGGATCCGCTTGTCACTTCGTGGAAATGGGACGGAAAAGAAGGGAATGAGTTCATTTGGAACTCTCACTACGACATTGGCGGCGACGCTTGGAACCGGCAATATTATCGGAGTTTCGACCGCAGTCAGCCTCGGAGGCCCCGGAGCTGTGTTTTGGTGCTGGCTCACCGGCGTGCTCGGGATGGCGACCACGTATGCGGAGACGACATTGTGCTGCACGTATCGGGAAACACAGGGCAGTGAACCGGTCGGCGGAATGATGTATGTGTTGAAAAATGCACTCGGAAAGAAAAAATTGGCAGCTTTTTACAGCTTTTTTATCTGCTTTTCAGCCTATTTTGCCGGATGTACCACACAGTCCAATGCGATTTCAGAGACATGCCGGGATATCTGGGAGCTGCCAAAATGGCTTGTGGGAATTATCGTAGCATTGACGGTGGGACTGGTCATCCTGCAGGGAGTAAAATGGATCGAAAAAGCGAGTATGATGATCGTGCCGGCGATGGCACTTCTTTTTGTGGCAGGATGTCTGTTTTATCTTGTGCTGCATATCGGTTATTTCCCGGCGGCAATCCGGCAGATCGTAACTTCTGCCTTTTCGCCGCGGTGTGCCGCGGCTGGTGGACTCGGCTACACGGTGGGAACTGCGGTGCGGTACGGAGTGGCAAGAGGACTTTTTACCAATGAAGCAGGACTGGGAACTTCCGGGATCGCGGCGGCTTGCGGAGAAGAAAAGATTTCGCCGGAGGAGCAGGGACTGATTTCCATGACGGCGACTTTTTGGGACACGGTCGTTTTGTGTGCGGTGACAGGAGTTGTCGTTGTCATTTATCAGGCAAAACAAGGCATCGCGAAAAGCGGGCCGGCGAACGGACTTTTGGTAAAAGAAGCGTTTGCCGAACTTCCGTTAGGCGGCACGGAGATTATCGGCGTGGCAACCGTTGCTTTTGCGGTCGCTACCCTGATCGGGTGGTCCCTTTTTGGTAAAGTGGCGGCTGAATTTCTGGGCGGGAAACAGCTGACCCGCACCTATCAATACATTTACGTCGTCATGATCTTTGCCGGTGCGGTGATGCCGCTCGGATTTGTGTGGGAGATCACGGATTTTGTCAATTTATTTTTGCTGGTTCCCTCGGTGTACACATTGCTTTGCTGTCGGAAAATACTCCGAAAGAAGTAGAAAAAGGATTCCTTTTTGTGAGAAATTTTCCCCTTGTAGTTTCGGACAATTCATAGTACAATAAAAGCGAGAGTTTGAGGTAAATATCGAAAGGAATGGATAGATATGAAAAAGCAGGTTGCAGTAATTTTTGGTGGAAAATCTTCGGAACATGAAGTGTCATGTCATTCCGTACTCAATGTTATCAAGGGGTTTTCACCGGAAAAATATGAGATACATTTGATCGGAATTACGAAAGAGGGGCATTGGATCTATGTGCCGGACGCGGCAGCGATCGAGGATGGCAGCTGGGTTGATGGCAAAAAGACCGCTATTATTTCGCCGGATGCCGTAAATTCCGGAATTTATGTATGTGATGACGAGGGACATTATGATCGTCAGAAAATCGATGTGATTTTTCCGGTCCTTCATGGAAAATTTGGAGAAGACGGTACGATTCAGGGTGTGTTTGAAATGTCAGGCATTCCGTATGTCGGATGCGGTGTACTCTCTTCTTCGGTGAGTATGGATAAAATTTCCACGAAGATTTTTGTGGAGAAATTGGGAATCCGTCAGGCAAAATTTGTCGCAGACATCGCGCCGGATCTGAGTGAACTTGATCACACGGTGGCAGAGGTGGAGGAAAAACTGGGATATCCGGTTTTTGTAAAACCTTCGAATGCTGGTTCTTCCTGCGGTGTCAGCAAAGCAGAAAACCGTGAGGAATTAAAAGCAGCAGTGGAACTTGCCAAAAAACATGACACCCGCGTTTTGATCGAAGAAATGATCTGCGGACATGAAGTGGAATGTGCCGTTCTCGGCGGCCGCGACCCGAAAGCATCGAAAGTCGGAGAAGTTGTGGCTGCGGCAGAATTTTATGATTACGATGCCAAATACAATAATTCCGAATCCAAGACAGTCATTGATCCGGACACCGTTCCACAGGCATCGAAGGACAAAGTACGCGAAGATGCCGTGGCTGTTTTTAAAGCGGTAAGCGGATTCAGCCTGTCCCGTGTGGATTTCTTTATTGAAAATGAAACGAATGATGTGGTGTTTAATGAAATCAACACACTTCCAGGATTTACCAATATCAGTATGTACCCGATGCTTTGGGCAGATATGGGACTTTCCATCACGGAACTGATCGATCGTATCGTAGAAACTGCTTACGAACGATAATAATTTGGCGAAACGAAGGGAAAGATAAAGTCATGAAGAAAGATGTAAAGATATCGATTGCCGGACTGCATGAAAATGGCACGACGGATTCGCTGGAAGTGATCTCTTTTGGAGAAATGTATGAAGAAAACGGCGAAACAATCGTAAAATACGAGGAAGCAATGGATGATGTCGAGGGCGAAGACTGTGAGATGGTGCAGAGCCAGCTTAAGATTCGGGACGGACAGGTTGAAATTCTGAAAGAAGGTGGTACACAGACGCATATGGTATTTGTAAAAAATCAGGACATGCTTACGTATTATTCCACACCTTTTGGAGAACTGGAAATCGTAATTCACACGGACCGGCTGGAACACCGGAAGCTTGACAATGGATTTCATGTGGAACTCGAGTACGCATTGGAAGTGAATGCGGCACACATGTCGAACTGCAATGTAAGGATTCAAGTGGAAGAATTGGAGGGACGAGTATGAAATTTACAAAAATGCATGGAACAGGAAACGATTACGTTTATGTAAATTTGTTTGAAGAGACAATCTCGGATATTTCAGACGCGGCGATCCGTGTCAGTGACCGCCATTTTGGGATCGGTTCGGATGGTTTGATCGCCATCGCTCCGTCGGATGTGGCAGACTGCCGCATGATCATGTACAATGCAGACGGAACGGAAGGCGCGATGTGTGGAAATGGCATCCGTTGTGTGGCAAAATATGCTTACGATCACGATATTGCGAAAAAAGAGCATATGACGATCGAGACAAAAAGCGGCATCAAAACCATTGATCTGACAGTGGAAAATGGAAAGGCTGCCTATGCGAAAGTCAATATGGGAAAAGCAATTCTTGACCCGAAAGAAATTCCGGTAAAAGCAGAAGGTGACACGTTTATTTCTCAGGAAATCATGGTCGGAGATAAGCCATATACCGTCACTTGCGTGTCCATGGGCAATCCACATTGTGTTGTATTTACCGAGGGAATCGATACCCTTGAACTGGAAAAAATAGGACCTGAATTTGAACATCATCCCCTTTTTCCTGACCGCATCAATACGGAGTTTGTCGAAGTGATCGATGAGCATACATTGAAAATGCGTGTTTGGGAGCGCGGAGCCGGAGAGACGATCTCCTGTGGCACCGGAACTTGTGCCAGCACCGTGGCGGCTGTCCTTAATGGCTATTGTCCACGCGGCGAAGAAATCGCGATACAGATTCGCGGAGGTGTGCTTTACGATACCTACCTCGAAAATGGAGATGTTGTTATGCGAGGTCCGGCAGTAGAAGTATTTCATGGAGAATGGAGGGAATAACAATGGCAGCGATAGAAATCAATGCAGAAAATTTTGAAGAAAAGGTAATTCGGTCAGACAAACCGGTTTTGATCGATTTTTGGGCAGTATGGTGTGGACCATGCAGCATGATGTCACCGATCATTGAACAGATTGGCGAGGAACTTGCGGACAAACTTATCGTCGGCAAAGTCAACTGCGATGAAAATATGGAACTTGCTCAGCAGTACAAAGTAGCGGGGATTCCGGCATTTTTCCTTTTTAAAGGAGGAGAAGTGGTGACAAAAGCGGTCGGAGCGATGTCCAAAGACGAGCTTCTTGCACAGATTGAACCGCATTTAGTATGACGAAATAAGAAAAGGGGATGCCGTCAGGAAAAGCGACATCCCTTATTTTTATGCCTTTTTTGTTTTCTTTCCGGTAAAGAAAGCAATCCCAAATATAATTGCTAAAAGACAGCAGGCAAAGATCATCCAGCCGATACACATTGCCGTTCCTTTGTCTTTGAACGTATCATAATAGCCTTTTAGATAGATAAATGTTACGATCAGTGGCAGAATGTACTGCATATAAAGGCGAATCCATTGTGGAAAGCGGATGCCGTCTCCTTCATTGGCTTCTTTGATAAAATTCTCAAATCCCCATCCGTTTTTCCGCACACAAAACAGCACAAAGACCAAACTTCCCAGAGGAAGAAGGTTTGAGGAAACCAGAAAATCTTCCAGATCCATAACGGAACTTCCTGCCCCCAATGGCTGAAAGCCTGCAAGCAGGTTGAATCCGAGGATCGCCGGCAGGGAAAGTACCGCAATTAATACAAAACTTACGCCAACGGATTTTTTTCGTTCCCAATCTGCCATATCCATAAACATGGCGACAATATTTTCAAACACAGCAATGATCGTTGAAAGCGCGGCAAAGGACATGAAGATGAAAAACAAAGTTCCCCAAAGCCGTCCGCCGTTCATGCTGTTAAACAAGTTTGGCAACGTAATAAATAAAAGGGAAGGTCCGGAATCCGGTTGCACACCAAATGCAAAGCAGACCGGAATAATGATAAATCCCGCCATCAAAGCGACAAAAGTATCAAGCAGCACAATGTTCACTGCTTCGCCGGTAATGCGTTTTTTACGGTCTAAATAACTTCCAAATATTTCCATTGCGCCGATGCCGAGACTTAAAGTGAAAAATGCCTGTGACATTGCGGCAAAAACGGTATTTCCAATTCCCTTTTCCACAACAGATGAAAAATTTGGAACGAGATAGAACCGGATGCCGGCAGACGCATTTGGTAAAAATACAGAATTGACGGCAAGTGCGATCATCAACAGGAGCAGAAGAAGCATCATTACTTTGGTAACTTTTTCCACACCCTTCTGCAGACCAAAAGCGCAGGCACCGAAAGAAATGACAATGGCGACTACCGCCCAAAATGTCATAACCGGTGCAGAGCCTAGCATATTACTGAAAGTATCTGCCACTCCGTCACCGTCCATGCCGGTAAATTTCCCGGTGGCTTCCATGTAAGCGTAGTTGAGCATCCATCCGCCTACCATCGTATAAAACATCATCAAAAGAAAACTGCCAAGTATGCTGATCCATTTTAAACGATGCCATTTGGAACCGGCGGGCTCCAGTTTATCGAGTGCTTTGCCCATTCCCATCTGGCTTCCACGTCCGACTGTAAATTCGCAGACCATAATCGGAAGTCCGAGAATTACCAAAAATAAAAGGTACAATAAAATAAAAGCAGCACCGCCATACATTCCGGTAACATACGGAAATTTCCATACATTTCCAATTCCAATGGCGCATCCTGCAGAAACTAAAATAAATCCGAGCCTTGAGCCGAATTTTTCTCTTCCTGACATAATTTAGTTTTCTCCTATAATAAGTTCTCTATTTTTGACAATATAATATCTCTGCGAATTGCTTCGCAAAGATATTATTGTCTTTATATGCGGATGTCGATATTTTGTCCAAGTCCCGGATTTACCGACTGTTCCATCATCTGCACGAGCTGAAAGCCCTGTGCTTCCTGCAAATCCATCGTCTTTTTCAACACCTGCGTGCTGACACCCTGACTGATCTGCAGCTGTGAGTTCATCATCGCGTATGACGCGATATCCATTCCATCGCTTATCTCCATAAGGACACCCCCCTTTGATAAGGATATTATAGCATGGGGAGGGGAGAATGTAAAGGCGGGAAAAGAGTAGAAAAATGTTATATAAAACTTGAATTTTGTGGACGAATATTGTATAATGCAAATATTAATTGGGGTATACGTTTGCGGATGTATACTTAAAGGAGCTGGAGAAATCCGGCTCTTTTGCTTTATAAATTGGTTTTGAAAAAATTGTGCTTGCAAAAACTAGTGAACTGTGTTACACTAACAACAAGCAGAAGATCTATCATTTCAAGGATATCTATTTTCTTACATAAATGAAAAGAGCCAAACTGCTGATGTTCCCATAGAAAACAGAATGAGATGCAGGGAGGTGGATTTCAGAAGCCTCCCGGAAATGGAGGGTGTATGGTAAGAAAAGATTTGGTTAATGACCAAAAATGGCTGGAGAAGATCCAGATTAAGAATGATGTTGTTTTTTGTACTATTTTTCTGGATGAAGAGGACTGCAGAGAATTGCTGCAGCGTATTCTGGGAATGCACATTGTGAAACTTAAGGTTGTGCTGAATCAGAAAGTAATCCAAAATAATATTTTTCAAAAGGGAACGAGACTGGATATCTATGCTGAAGATGACAAAGGCAATATGTACGACATTGAGATGCAGCTTACAAAAACAAGAGAATTGGTGCCTCGAAGTCGATATTATCATTGTGAGATGGATGGTCATCAGATTGTGACAGGAGAGACATACGAGGAGCTAAAACAGTCGATCGTGATCTTTTTGTGTGATTTTGATCTTTTTCATAAAGATCAAAGTGTGTATACGTTTGAAATGAGATGCAATGAAGATCCGACGATTTGTTTGGACGAGAAGAGAAAAACTATTTTTGTTAATCTGCACGGAAAACGTGATGGATTGTCGGAGAAACTTCGAAATCTCCTGGATTATCTGGAGACTTCGGTGCCAACTGATGAGTTTACGAAAAGTCTCGAAAGAAAAGTAGAAGAAGTGAAGAGTAATGATGAATGGAGGGATAATTTCGTGACAATAGAGCAAAAAATTAAACTCGAAGTGAGAGAGGCCAGCGAGCGCGCTCGCGAGGCTGCACTTGTCGAAGGTCGTTCAGAAGGGCTTGCAGAGGGCCGTGCAGAGGGGCTCGCAGAAGGCCGCCTGGAAGGAGCGGAAATTAATCTGCTTGCACAAATCTCTAAAAAACTTGCCAAAGGCAAATCTGTAGCACAGATTGCAGATGAATGTGAGGAGACGGAAGAACGCATTCATAAGTTAATGAAGAAACTGTAAATGAATTAAAATGGGAACAGTTAAGTTGCCTTGAAAAATTTTTAAAAAATTTTCGGGGCAGCTTTTTAGCAAGTCCATACTTTGGGACACCATTCTATGATATAATGGGCACATAAGAAAAACAAGCGACTGCAAAGCAGGCATTTGTTTTTCTTGTGCCATTATTGAGTGAACAGCCGGTGTAACCGGCGAGAAAGCACGAAGTGCGAGTTCACGATATACTGACATCATGGTAAACTTAGAGTAAAAGTAACTATTCAGGACGCCCCTC
>DJEU01000022.1:0-5965 GCA_002431395.1 Lachnoclostridium sp. UBA5890 | reverse complement strand
CCCTATTAGGATCTCAATGTATGGAAATCAAAGTCTCTTACGTGCAAGCACGACGATTCATTGATTTCCATACATTGGATCCTGAATAGTTACGAGTAAAAAATTAAGAATGAACCAATTAGGAGGCGGTTATCATGAAGAATGGCCACACAACAAAGTATGAGATTTTAGCACTTTTGGTTTTGGCATTTATTGTTATAGCAGCTAGAAATGTACCGGACTATGTAAGCAAGCATCTATGGGGGTATGGAGAATGCTGGGCAAGTGACTGCCATGAAAAACGGTTTTCAGAAGATAGTTTATATTGTGAGAAACACCAGGAAGAGGTAGATAAAGAACGGGAAGAGAGCGACCAGACGGAATCAGCAGAATCCTCGAGTTATTCATCAAGTACCTATTCTACAAGTACGACAAGACCGTCTTCGACGAAAAAACCATATCATTCCGATTCGAGCTCAAGCAGTTCTTATTCGAACAAATCGAGTTATTCGGGTTCGTCTAAGAGCAAAAAATCGTATTTGAATCCGTATAAATCCTACGACAAAGGATATGAGGATGTGTATGAGGATGGCGATTATGACGATGAGCGGTATAATAGTGATTCGGATTATGCGGATGGAGTGGATGATGCGATGGATGAGGACGAAGAAGGAGATTGGTAAATTTCTGCTTGCACATTTTAATGCATCACGATACATTAATAATGCGAGTAAAATTAAAGCAAACAAAAGGAGGAAAAAGAGTATGAAACGTGTTTTGATTGCTATGTTACTGGTGGTGTCTCTTTTGAGTACGGGAATCGCGAGCGGCAGTTATGTACAGGCAAAGACCCAAAAGTATTCGGTGTACGATTCTGCACAGGCAAAGGTCAAAGGCAATAAACTTGTTGTAAAAGCACCGTTATATGTGGGGGGAAAAAAGATAAAAAAGAAGAAGGTATTTATTCTTACGAATAAGACCAAATATTGGGATCCAAATTATGGCGGTTCCGATCCGATGATTGGAGAATGGCTTTCAAAAGCCGAATTTAAGGATTTGTTAAAAATGAATCTTGGATTGAAAATTAAAGTGAAAAAAGGAAAAGTTACACGCTGCGAGATTTCTTCATGATGGTTTGTGTGGGATCAACAGTGTGCGGGTAAAAAAATGACCGTTCAGTTTTTCGGACTGATCGGTCATTTTTTGTATTATATTTTTACCTATTCAAAATAATCAATCTTCATCGCATGTTTTACTTCCGAAAGTGTCTGCGCTGCGACCTCACGTGCTTTTACACTGCCCTCGCGGAGAATTTCCATGACTGCCGGAATGTCTTTTTCCAATTCATGGCGGCGTGCCTGGATTGGTTCGAGTTCTTCCATCAAAACGGCATAGAGGAACTTCTTCACTTTGACATCGCCGAGACCACCTTTGGTATAGTGATCTTTCAGTTCCTGAAGGTTGGCATATTCCGGAAGATGATGCTCGAAGTGAGCGTCGTTACAAAAGGCATCCAGATAAGTAAATACCGTGTTTCCTTCAAGTTTTCCCGGATCTTCGATGCGAATGTGATCCGGATCGGTATACATACTCATGACCTTTTTGCGGATATCGTCCGGGTTGTCCGAAAGATAGATGCAGTTGCCAAGAGATTTACTCATTTTTGCTTTTCCGTCGGTGCCAGGAAGGCGCATACATGCTTGGTTATCCGGGAGAAATGCCTTTGGCATTACGAGAACTTCTTCGCCGTAAATGGTATTGAAACTATGCACGATCTCGCGTGCCTGTTCCAGCATGGGAAGCTGGTCTTCACCGACTGGTACGACATTTGCTTTAAAAGCTGTGATATCAGCTGCCTGACTGATCGGATAGGTGAAAAATCCGACTGGGATGCTGGAATTAAATCCGCGGAGCTGAATCTCATTTTTTACCGTAGGATTTCGTTTCAAACGCGAAACCGTTACAAGATTGGCATAATAAAATGTCAATTCAGTCAGTTCAGAGATGTAGGACTGAACAAACAAGGTAGATTTTGCCGGGTCCAATCCGCAGGACATGTAGTCCAGGGCAACCTCAGAGATGTTGCTGCGTACTTTATCCGGATTGTCAAAGTTATCTGTCAAAGCCTGCGCATCTGCAATCATAATATATACTGAATCATATTCGCCTGAGTTTTGAAGCTCGACGCGGCGTTTTAAGGAGCCGACATAATGTCCGACATGAAGTCTGCCGGTAGGACGGTCTCCGGTTAGAATTATTTTACTCATACTAATATCCTTTCCTGCATTTCTGCATTGCACTATACCTCAAAATATTATATCAATAAACGCGGAAATATGCAAGAACGATTGAAAAAAAAGGAAAAGTATGATATACTATAGAGGTTATTTTACATAAAAACTATATAATATTTTCGTTAATAAGACGCAAAACAGGAGGTAGTTATGAGACTTAGAAAATGGAGTATTGGTGTATGCATGGCATTGGGGCTGGCATTGTGCCTGACCGGATGCGGACAAAATGAGCAGACAGAGACGAAAAATCAGCCGACAACATCGGCGGTGACAGCATCGGCAGTTACCGATTCGAAAAGCGATGCGAAAACATTAAAAGAAGCTTTTGACGGCGATTTTAAAGTGGGTGTGGCGACGACATCCGGGTATCTGAGTGATGAAGACCGTGCTGCAGAAATAAAGGAAAATTTTAACAGTATAACGATGGAAAATGAAATGAAACCGGAAAGCCTTTTGGACTGGGAAGGATCCGAGAAGAGCAAAGACGGAATGCCGGCAATCAAAGAAGAAACGCTGGAAAAAGCGTTGAAGGCAGCACAGAAAGCGGGAATCCCGCTTCGTGGACATACTTTGGTATGGCACAGTCAGACCCCGGAGTGGTTCTTTTCCAAGAAATATGATCCATCAAAGGGTTATGTGGATAAGGCGACGATGAAAAAGCGCATGGAAAGTTATATAAAGCAGGTTCTTACTTATTGTAAGGAAAATTATCCGGGTGTGGTATATGCCTGGGATGTTGTCAATGAGGCAGTCGGCGACGATGGAAATTACCGCACGGAGAGCATGTGGTACGAGACCTATGGTGATTTTTCCTATATTACGGATGCGTTTACCTTTGCAAGAAAATATGCTGAGGAGGGAACCAAACTTTTCCTCAACGACTATAACGAGTACATGGCACAGAAACGGGATCTTTTGTACGCAAAAGTAGTAGAACTTCACGATGCCGGCATACTCGATGGTGTGGGCATGCAGAGCCACTGGGATATGGATTTCCCATCGGTAGATCTGTTTGAGACGGCGCTCGAAAAATATGCTTCGATTGATGGCATTGAGATTCAATTGACAGAAATTGACATGCACAACAATGATGATTCCGAAGAGGGATTGAAAAAGCAGGCAGAGCGTTACAAAGAATTTTTCGATGTGATTACCAAAATGAAGCGGGAAGGAACAGCGAATATTACTTCTGTGACATTTTGGGGATTGAAAGATGGCGAGTCCTGGCTTAGTGGAATGAAAGGGGAGACCAGTTATCCGCTTTTGTTTACGGACGATATGGAAAAGAAGCCATGTTATGACAGTATTCTGGAAGCAGGAAAGACCGGCGGAAAATAATTTTCGGCTTGTCATACGCCATGATTTGTGATAATATTAAAAAATGATAGCGTCATTTGAACCTATTTCATCTGACGCTATTTATTACTATATAGGTATCAGAAATGAGGTTTTCAGATGACTGAACTCAAGAATGTAAAGAAAATAAAAACAGATATTTTGATCGTGGGAAGCGGGGCAGCAGGCTTATATTGTGCGCTGAAACTTCCGAAAGAAAAACAGATTGTCATCATTACGAAAGAAGATGCCGAAAGCAGCGATTCTTTTTTGGCGCAGGGCGGCATGTGTGTGTTGAAATCCGAGGAAGACTATGATAGTTATTTTGAGGATACGATGCGCGCCGGCCATTATAAAAACCGCAAAGAATCGGTCGATATCATGATTCGGTCTTCACAGAATATTGTGAAGGAACTGATCGGATATGGTGTGGAATTTGAGCAGGAGAATGGAAAACTTCTATATACAAGAGAGGGTGGACATTCGACGCACCGCATTGTCTTTCATGAAGACATTACAGGAAAAGAAATCACAAGTAAATTGCTGGCGGCAGTGAAAAAGTGCGAAAATGTGCAGCTGCTGGAGTATACGACGATGATTGATCTGCTCACGGATGGAAAGACTTGTGCGGGGGCAGTTACCATCGATAAAGAGGGCGCAAAGCAGGTCATCGAGGCAGAAGACACGGTGCTTGCCTGCGGAGGATTGGGAGGACTTTATGAACATTCGACCAATTTCCGCCATTTGACGGGGGATGCGCTGGCGATTGCTCTGTCGCATGACATTCGATTGGAAAATATTGACTACATACAGATCCATCCGACCACATTGTATTCGAAAAAGCCGGGAAGACGGTTTTTGATCTCAGAATCGGTCCGCGGAGAGGGAGCAATTCTGCTGGATAAAAATGGAAATCGCTTTGTCAACGAACTCTTGCCGCGAGATCTTTTGACGCAGAAAGAATATGAGCAGATGAAGAAAGATGATATGCCGTATGTACGTCTGAGTCTGGCACCGATTAAGGAAGAGGAGATCAAGGGACATTTTCCGAATATATACCAGAGATGTCTGGAGGAAGGTTACGATGTGACCAAGGATCCGATTCCTGTCGTACCGGCACAGCATTATTTTATGGGCGGCATTTGGGTTGATTCCGAAAAAAGCAAGACATCGGCAGAACATTTATATGCGATTGGAGAGACAAGCTGCAATGGTGTTCATGGAGCCAATCGTCTGGCAAGCAATTCTCTCCTGGAAAGTCTTGTGTTTGCAGGACGTGCGGCAAAGAACATTACGGAAAATCCGGGAGAAGTCGATGAAACGATGGTAGGGAAGTTAGACTTAAATAAATATGAAGATCTTGATAAACTTCGTGAAGAATATAAAAAACTCGTATTGGATGAGATTGAACGAGTAAAAGAAGCGAGAAAAGGAGAAGAACAATGAATACAATAACAATGCAGTTAAACGCAGATGAACTGATCTTACAGGCACTGCGCGAAGATATTACGAGTGAGGATATTACGACCAATGCCGTAATGCCGGAGAAAAAGCTGGGAAGGGTAGAACTGATCTGTAAGCAGGATGGTGTGATCGCCGGACTGGATGTATTTGCCCGCGTATTTTCCCTGCTGGATCCTGCGACAGAAATCACCTTTTTCTGTAAAGACGGCGACGAAGTGAAAAATGGTCAGAAGATGGCCGTACTGACTGGTGATATCCGTGTTCTTCTTTCCGGAGAGCGTGTAGCACTGAATTATCTGCAGCGCATGAGCGGAATCGCTACGTACACAAAATCCATCGCAAAACTGTTGGAAGGGACAAAGACAAAGCTTCTGGATACGAGAAAGACGACACCGAATATGCGTGTATTTGAAAAATATGCCGTAAAGGTCGGAGGTGGATACAATCACCGTTATAACCTTTCCGATGGTGTGCTTTTGAAAGACAATCACATCGGAGCTGCCGGAAGTGTGACGAAAGCGGTTCAGATGGCGAAAGAGTACGCGCCATTTGTAAGAAAGATTGAGATCGAAGTCGAGAATCTTGAAATGGTAAAAGAGGCAGTAGAAGCCGGCGCCGATATCATTATGCTTGACAATATGACGCCGGAAGATATGACAAAAGCCATCGAGATCATCGATGGACGTGCAGAGACCGAGTGCTCGGGAAATGTTACGAGAGAAAATGTTGACCGCCTTACGAAGATTGGTGTCGATTATATCTCCAGCGGAGCATTGACGCATTCTGCTCCGATTTTGGATATTTCATTGAAAAATCTTCATCCGGTAGAATAATTGAAAAGATTGAGGTAACTATTCAGGACGCCTCTCCACCACATTCGCATTTCGAACACT
>DJEU01000018.1:80014-80363 GCA_002431395.1 Lachnoclostridium sp. UBA5890 | reverse complement strand
TAGCTCACCTCTGAACTTCTTGCTTTTTCCTTCTTCCGGGGTGCGTTCCTTCCCTTTACGACGATAGCTGCCGGTTTTGTTGACGCCAGTCAACAACTCTATTGCCGGCAGCGTCCTGCCGACACGGCGTAGCCGTGGGGGCGTTTCCTTGCACCTCTGAAGCACTTGCTTTTTCCTTCTTCCGGGGTGCTTGTCCCCGCACCAGTCATGCCACATATCTCTTTTCCCCTCTCCGGCATGACTCTTCCCGGCTATCTTGTCATGCAGCATACCTCTTTTCCCCTCTCCGGCATGACTCTTCCCGGCAACCTTGTCATGCCGTATACCTCTTTTCCCCTCTCCGGCATGA
>DJEU01000018.1:0-79899 GCA_002431395.1 Lachnoclostridium sp. UBA5890 | reverse complement strand
TTGTCATGCCACATATCTCTTTTTCCCTCTCCGGCATGACCACCCCCTTCTTCTTGGCAGCATGCCGCAAAAAAAGCCTGCCATACACTGTATGACAAGCTTTTTTCTTACTTTTCTGCTTTTTTCGGATATTTGTTCAAGATCAAATCCATCATCTTTTCATTTGGCTCAAATTCAAGAACAAGTTTTTCTTCTTTTCCCTCCGAGCGAATCACAACACCATATGTTTTTGCATCTGGCTGCAGGGAATAGAATTTCTTCGTCTGCAAGTGACGATATCCTGCCATCCGCTCTGACTCCATCGGTGCGATTACATCGGCATTATCAAGATCAATTCGAAGAACTGTCTTTCTCTTATCTTCACCTTGAATCATGTCGAAATCAATCTGTCCGTCACAATAAACATATTCCCATGTCACATGAAATCTCGGCCAGAACCACACCATGGCAAATACGGCTACCACGTCTAACAAAAACAGAAGACGGAATCGAAAGCCTATGATAAAGAGAAGTATTACACCAACGATCATCATAACCTTCAATGCAATATCTTTTCCAGTTGTTTTTTGTTTCACACTATATTCTGCGTATGCCTGCTCCATTTTGTCCTCCTGTTTTCGTTCTATAATTTACGCGCCACGCTTCGCGTGCCCGCGCTGACGCGCTCCTGCGCGTATCGCACCTTCTTAGCTCTACGCGCCACGCTTCGCGTGCCCGCGCTGACGCGCTCCTGCGCGTATCGCTAAACCATCCGTTCAAATCAAATGCCCACCTTTCGGTGGGCGCTTGATTTGCTTGCGGATGGTTTACATCATGCCCATGCCTGGGGCGCCGCCTGCCGGCATAGCCGGTGTATCTTCTTTAATATTAGCAACTACAGACTCTGTTGTCAAGAGGGTAGATGCTACACTGGTTGCATTCTGCAATGCACTTCTTGTAACCTTAGCAGGATCAAGAATTCCATTGTCAACCATGTTTACATACTGCTCTGTGTAAGCATTGAAACCGAATCCCGGTTTTCCTTCTTTTACTTTATCAATGATAACAGATCCTTCCAAACCTGCATTTTCAGCGATACGACGAAGTGGAGCTTCGAGAGCTTTCAGGATGATATTGGCACCTGTCTTCTCGTCGCCTTCCAGCTCTGCTGCCATCTTAGCAACTTCCTTGGATGCGTGGATATAAGCAGATCCACCACCTGCGATGATTCCTTCTTCTACTGCTGCTCTTGTCGCTGCCAAAGCATCTTCCATACGAAGTTTTGCTTCCTGCATCTCGGTCTCTGTTGCGGCACCAACACGGACAACTGCAACTCCGCCTGCCAGTTTGGCAAGTCTCTCCTGAAGTTTTTCTTTATCAAATTCAGAAGTTGTCTCTTCGATCTGTGTACGGATCTGGGATACACGAGCTTCGATCTCTGCTTTGTCGCCTTCGCCATCTACGATGATCGTATTTTCTTTCTGAACTTTAACAGATTTTGCACGTCCTAACTGATCCATTGTTGTGTCTTTCAGATCAAGACCAAGTTCTTCGGTAATTACCTGGCCGCCGGTAAGGATTGCGATATCTTTGAGCATTTCTTTTCTACGGTCACCATAACCAGGAGCTTTTACAGCTACTACCTGGAATGTACCACGCAGTTTGTTCAATACCAATGTGCTGAGTGCTTCACCCTCTACATCTTCTGCGATGATGAGAAGTTTTGCGCTGGACTGTACGATCTGCTCCAACAGTGGAAGGATTTCCTGAATATTAGAAATCTTCTTGTCTGTGATCAAAATGTATGGATTTTCCAGATTTGCTTCCATCTTATCCATATCCGTTGCCATATATGCTGACAAATAACCACGGTCAAACTGCATACCTTCAACAAGGTCAAGTTCTGTCTTCATGGTCTTGGACTCTTCAATTGTGATAACACCGTCGTTGGAAACTTTTTCCATTGCGTCAGCTACCATCTCACCAACCTGCTCGTCACCGGCGGAAATTGCTGCGACCTTAGCGATCTGCTCTTTCCCGGAAAGAGTCTCACTCATGGATTTGATTGCCTCTACTGCGCAGTCTGTCGCTTTCTTCATACCTTTACGAAGAACGATTGGATTTGCGCCGGCTGCAAGGTTTTTCATACCTTCGTTGATCATTGCCTGAGCAAGAACGGTAGCAGTTGTTGTACCATCTCCGGCTACATCATTTGTCTTGGTAGCAACTTCTTTTACAAGCTGGGCTCCCATGTTTTCGAAAGCATCTTCCAGCTCGATTTCTTTTGCAATTGTCACACCATCGTTTGTGATAAGTGGTGCACCAAAAGATTTATCCAATACGACATTACGTCCTTTTGGTCCCAATGTAACACGTACGGTATCTGCTAATTTATTTACACCTGTTTCCAGTGCTTTTCTGGCATCTACGCCAAACTTAATTTCTTTTGCCATTATAAAGACCTCCAATTAAAATATTTTAAACTTCTTTTATTCTTCCACAATAGCTGCGATATCGCTCTGGCGAACGATCACATATTCTTTATCTTCCAATTTTACATCGGTTCCTGCATATTTTGAATAAATTACTTTATCGCCGACTTTTACTTCCATTTTTACTTCTTTTCCATCTACAAGACCACCTGGTCCAACAGCTACTACTTCTGCCTGCTGTGGTTTTTCCTGTGCCTGGCCCGGAAGAACGATACCGGATTTTGTAGTTTCTTCTGCTTCTAACTGTTGTAAAACAACTCTGTCACCTAAAGGTACTAATTTCATTTCTATTTCCTCCAATCATGATCTTTTCGCTTTCTTTGTTAGCACTCTCTTTTACCGAGTGCTAACGATTGATTTAATAATAGTCATTTCTCTTGTTTTTTGCAAGTCGTACGCTTATGAATTTTTCTATTATTTAGTAGTTTTTCACATTATATCTCTTTTATCCTCTTTTTTTCTTACTTTTTTGCTTTCTTTTTGCGTTTATGCTATAATATTTGCAAAAGAACACCCGGAGGTACCTATGAAAGAACAATTATACACGATTCCCGTAAATGACATCTTCGACAAACCTTGTGAATGTCCCGTGTGCGCGATGAAATTGAAACTGGAAAATGACGCTGTCGCCTTTGCAATGGGTCCCAGTTATATGGAAGATGATATTCGTCTTACCACAGACAAAATCGGCTTCTGCGCCCGACATATGCAGATGATGTACGATTTTGAAAACCGGCTTGGACTTGCTCTCATCATGGATACTCACATGAAGAATATGATAAAAGAGATTGAAATATTACAAAAAAAGGGAAGAAAAAGCGCCGGCGGATTATTTTCCAAAAAAGAAGAAACGTCCCTCTTCTCCTTTACCGACAAGATCAGTCATTCGTGCTATATCTGTGACCGGATCAAGGGAGTATATGAGCGGTATATTGCGACCATTTTCTACTTATATGAAGAAGATTCTGCCTTTGTGACAAAATTCAAAAAATCAAAGGGATTCTGCTTAGAACACTATGGTATGCTTTTTGAAGAAGCACCAAAATATCTGCGCGGCAATGTATTGGAAGACTTTACCAACGACTTAAACCGCGTATTTTTAGACAATTATAAGCGAATGGAAGAAGAACTGGCATGGTTTATCGACAAATTTGACTACCGCAATACTGATGCTCCGTGGAAAACGTCAAAAGATGCCGTTCCCCGTGCTATGACAAAGGTAAACGGCATCCTCTCAATGGATGAATAAATTCACAATAACACCCCAAAATACACCGGCAACCCATACAATTCCGAGGATGGAAAGATTTTCTTTCCATCTTTTGTTTGTACGGAATAAAACCAAAAGTCCAACTCCTGCGCCGACAAGCAGTCCTGAGATCATCGAACCAAAATCGAGAATTCCTCCCAGATACATCTGCGTGATAAGAACCGATGCCGCACAGTTCGGAATCAATCCGACAATTGCCGCAAATACCGGTCCAAACATCGCATGACTCGATAAAAATTCAGAAATCCGCTCTTCGCCTCCTATTTCAATCAAAAAGTTCAAAACAAGAGAACACAGGAAAATGAACAATAATATTTTAAATGTATGTATAAAAGCAGATTTTCCAATGCTTTTTTCGCAATGGCAGTGTTCGCTTTCACACATCGTATGAAAATCTTTATATTGAATAGCATTTGGCCGAAAACGCATAACAAAATCTACGATAAACCCCGTAAATACTGCTGTCACAAGTTTAATTCCGAGGACCTTCAAGATAATTTCTGCGCTTACCGCTTCCGATAAAAAAATGGGAAGCATCTCATCCGATGTCGATAAAAATACTGCCACCAGCGTTCCCATCGTAATGATTCCACCGGAATACAGATTTGAAGCGGCTACCGAAAATCCACACTGTGGAAAAATCCCTGCGACACCGCCTGCGATAGGACCAAGCCTGCCGGCTTTCCGGATCCACGCCCTCGTCTTTGTGCTGGTCTTATGCTCCAGATACTCCATGAGCAGATAGGTCAGCAGCAAAAAAGGAAATAATTTAATGCTGTCAATCAACGCATCCATTAAAATATCAAGCCATAATTCCATCGATCATACTCTCCATTCTACCAGCATCTGCTGTCTACTCTTCCTGCTGCAGCATTTCTTTCAATGCCAGCGCTTTATCTTTGATACGGCGGTTTGCGTCTTTTGCCACAAGCACTTTGGATATCCAGCGTTTTGCCTCTTCTTTGTTCCCAATCCGGCGTGCCAGCTCCGCCACCATATACATCACAGTGTATTCATCCATACCACACATTGGAAAATCTTCTTTGGAAAATGCTGCCACAAATCCTTCGTGTGCATTTTTCAAAAATTCTTTCTCTTCCGCCAGAAGCGCTGCTGCCTCTTCTTTCTTATAGTCACCTTTCATCAGTTCTTCGCGTTTTCCACGGAACAGCCAGGCGATTTTAAGACAGGTATAGGCTCTCTCACTCGTTTTTCCATGCTTTACGATTGTATTAAGAAGCGCCATCTTATGACGGGTAATTGCCTCATCATAGGTGTACACTTTCTCGCCCTCCGGTACATAATGATACGTAGCGGAAATTTTTTCGCGGATCATCTTCGCCTGGGAAGACATCACAAAATTAAAATAACGGTTCAATGATGCATATCCGCATTTCGGGCAGAGGATCGCATCGTATTTCAATGGATCAATCCCCTGATATTTCGGGCGTAAATCCGTGTCAGCAGATACTAATTTTGCCTTTCCGGTACGAACCATTTTACTCTTGAATTCATGGTCACAGACCGGACAGGTGTAGGTCTTATCAAACAAAAGATCTTCTTCCTGAATCTCCTTTACCTGTGCTTTTTTGACACCTACACTTTGATTTTCTTTCTTTTCTTTTTCATAAACATCAACGTCATCCTTGATGTTCAACCCAAGACTTTCCAGTCCTGCGAACAAATTACCCATAGCTGCCTCCATTCTCTCCGGACTATTTTCCCGGGCGATAAGAACTCTTCAATGACACGATACGGTTAAATACCTGATGTCCTTCGGTCGTATCTTTCGTATCTACACAAAAATATCCGGTTCTCATAAACTGAAAACGGTCTCCCGGTTTTGCCTCCGCAAGTGCCGGCTCCACATAACAATTCTCTAATACTTTCAAAGAGTCCGGGTTAATGTTGACAGAACCATCTTCATTGTAAACCCCTTTCTCTTCATCCACAAGATTTTCGTACAAACGCACTTCCGCTGTGGCTGCCGTCGGTGCAGCTACCCAGTGGATCGTTCCTTTTACTTTTCTTCCGGTAAATCCGGAACCACTCTTTGTCTCCGGATCGTACGTACAATGAATCTCCGTTACCTTTCCATTTTCATCGGTCACATAATCCTGGCACGTTACAAAATAAGCACTCATCAGACGTACTTCATTTCCAGGGAACAAACGGAAATATTTACGAGGAGGCTCAATCATAAAGTCGTCTCTCTCGATGTAAAGTTCTCTGGCAAATGGCACTTTTCTCGTACCCATCTCCGGATTTTCCTGATTGTTTGGCACATCCAGATATTCTACCTGGCCTTCCGGATAATTGGTGATCACCAGTTTGATCGGATCTAAGATCGCCATCATACGAGGCTGTGTCATCTTCAGATCTTCACGGATACAATACTCAAGCATCGCATAATCTACGGAACTATTGCTCTTGGATACACCGGCAAGTTCCATAAATTTACGGATGGACGAAGCCGTAAATCCACGGCGGCGAAGTGCTGTGATGGAAACAAGACGTGGGTCATCCCATCCGTCTACCACACCATCTTCTACCAGTTTCTTAATATATCGTTTTCCGGTAATTACATTGGTCAAATACATCTTTGCAAACTCGATCTGACGAGGTGGTACTTCAAATTCACACTCGCGTACAACCCAGTCATACAGTGGGCGGTGATCCTCAAATTCCAGTGTACAGATGGAATGACTGATTCCTTCTACCGCATCTTCGATCGGATGTGCAAAATCGTACATCGGATAAATGCACCATTTGTCGCCCGTATTGTGGTGCGTAATGTGTGCCACACGATACAGGATCGGATCACGCATATTGATATTTGGCGAACTCATATCAATTTTAGCACGGAGAACCTTTTCGCCATCTTTAAATTCTCCATTTTTCATTTTGGTAAATAATTCCAGATTTTCTTCTACGGAACGGTCACGGTATGGACTGTTCTTTCCCGACTCTGTCAGGGTTCCGCGGTACTCGCGGATCTCGTCCGGTGTAAGGTCACATACATAAGCTTTGCCTTTTTTGATCAATTTGACCGCACATTCATACATCTGGTCAAAATAATTGGACGCAAAATATACCGGTGGTTTTTCTCCACCGCAGATCCAAACAACATCTTCCAAAATAGAATTTACAAATTCTTCCTTTTCCTTCGTTGGGTTTGTATCGTCAAAACGAAGATTAAATGTTCCATTATATTTTTTTGCCAGTCCCTGATTGAGCAAGATCGACTTTGCATGTCCAATATGCAGGTAGCCGTTTGGCTCGGGTGGGAAACGTGTCATAATATTGGTATAGACACCTTCAGCAAGATCTTTTTCAATTTCCTGTTCGATAAAGTTTTTCGAAATAACTTCTTCTTTTTCTTCCTCTCTCTTCTCTGTTGCCATTGAATTGAAGCCTCCTTAACACACGTATATTGTATATGATACCACATAGTTTTCGAAAAAGAAAGACAAAAATTTTGTCATTGTCTCAAAATAACAGCAGATCATCTAACATTTGCGCCGATTGAAATTTTTTGTCGACGTGTTTTTCAAAATAATCCTTCACAACCAGATTTAATTCCTGCATCACATGCTCTGAGACAGAAAATGTGTACAATGTTTTCACAGGGGATGCCACGATACGCTGTAATATGTACGTCGTCGAGCCACTGATGTGATATGCGCCGCGTCCGTTGTACGGTTCTTTTTCATAACACACTTCGCACAAAATGCCGGCTTTCTGTGGATGGAAATAAAACAGTTCGTCTTTTCTTCCGCACTCAATGCACGCAAATAAACGGGGAGCTTCCCCGTTTAAAGCGATCAATTTAAACTCGTAGATCCGTCTTACCAGTTCCCGGGAAAGGGAAGGTACTTTTAAAGCACGTAGAGACTGGTATAACAATTTCAATATCTCCCGGGTATCCATATTTTCCATTGTCACATATTCTGCCACTTCACAGAAATACATGCCCATGTAAATATCTTCCAATTCTTCCCGGATGTCCGAAAAATAATTTTTCACATTTACCGAAGAGATCGTATAGGAATCCCTTCCGCGGTAAAGTTCAAATTCACCAAACGTAAATGGTTCACTCGCTGCGATCAGGGAACTTTTTGGCCGTCTTGCCCCTCTGGCAAACGCGGAGATCTTGCCACGTTCCCGCGTTAAGATCACGACCCGCTTATCGTATTCCCCCACGGGAGTCCCCGAAAGAACCATTCCTGTCACTTTTTCCTGCATCCTGCATCTTCTCCATCTCATCCGAATAGCGGCTGCTTCCAAATGTGCTTTGAGAACGTGCCGTATGTTCCGATGAATTTACATAATTCAGATAATCCGAAATCTTTCCGGATTGATAAAATTCATTCCAAAACTTATTGTTCATAATGGCTTCCTCCGTCGTTATTGATATTACTATCTTCTCCACATCAGAAACCATCTATACGAGGGATTTTATTCCATCTGTAACGATTGCGAAAATCCGGACCCGTTATTCTTTCTTATCATAACCGAAATTCTTCAAAAGAAAATCGCTGTCACGCCAGTCTTTCTTTACTTTGACCCATAGTTTCAGGTTGACCTTTTTCTGAAGCATTTCTTCAATCTCACGCCGCGCCTGCGTACCGATCTTTTTCAGCATCTGCCCCTGCTTTCCGATAATGATTCCTTTATGGGAATCGCGTTCACAGATGATCGTCGCGTCGATATCATACATATTTTTATTGTTATGGCGAAGTTTCATCTGGTCTACCGCCACCGCAATGCCATGCGGGATCTCATCTGCCAGCAGGCGAAGTGCTTTTTCGCGGATCAGCTCTGCTACGATCTGACGCACCGGCTGATCTGTCACCGTATCGTCATCATAAAATGCCGGTCCTTCTTCCAGATAGCGGAACATCACGTCAACAAGATGATCCACACTTTCTCCGGTCCACGCAGAAACCGGAACGATCTCATCAAACTCCATGATCTGCTGATAGGCATCAATACAGGCAAGAAGTTCTTCTTTTTTCACCGTATCAATCTTATTCATAACCAGAATAACCGGAATATGAGCTTTTTTCAACTGTTCCGCGATGTGGCGCTCTCCTTTTCCGATAAAAGTCGTCGCTTCCACCAGCCACAGGATCATATCCACTTCGTCAAATGTACGCTCTGCCACTGTAACCATGTACTCGCCGAGTTTATTTTTTGCCTTGTGGATTCCCGGTGTGTCCAAAAAGACAATCTGTCCTCTGTCATCATGATACACCGTCTGAATCCGGTTTCTCGTCGTCTGTGGCTTATTGCTCGTAATCGCGATCTTCTGTCCGATAATGCGGTTCATCAACGTAGACTTCCCGACATTTGGTCTTCCTACCAGTGACACAAATCCCGATTTAAACGGCTCTTTTGTTTTATTCTCCTCCATCTGCTGCTCCTTTCCTTCGCTTATAACGTATCGATGCAGCCAAACAATTCTGCATTTTCTTTTACTTTTTCTTCATTTCCAAGAACGCAGATCCGGCCATCTGCCAATATTGCATCCACCATATCGGCTGCGCGGCGAATATCTTCTACAGATGTAGAAAGTATCTCATCTCTTTCTTTTTGGACATCTTCCACTTTCATTTCCGAAAAATAAGCTCCCATGGAACGGCTTCCTTTGGTTTTCGGTGTCAATGGTGTATCTACCGCACTGATCGTACCGATGATGGATTTTGTCATCTCACGCTCTTCAGCCACGTAAGACCGCAGATATTCTGCCACCTTTTTGTATGTTTCATTTGTCTCAGCCAATTTCGGATCGCGGTAAGATACGAAATATCCATCTCCCGAACTTGGGAATCCACACATAACACCATACGCACCGCCTTTCACACGGACTTCATTCCACAGGAATCCATAACTGAGCATGGCACGTACGACACGGTAAGAACCATGGTATGGGACACCGCGGTCTACGAAATTTCCACTTCGCGCCACATACTGTACCTGTCCTGCTGTCTTAAATCCCTCATTCTGGTGCATATCATCAAAAGAGATCTGTGGCTGTATATTTCCATCTTCTTCCATTTTTTTCGGCATCTTTTCGGCAAATTTCACGAACGCTTTTTCAAATCCGTCATACGCATCCTTCGCACAGGTAATTCCTGCCATCATCTTATCCTTTGTAAAGATTTCTTTCACAAGCATTTTCAAGATGGCGATCGTATTCTCTTTGTATTCGTCAAAATGATCATTTAACTGCTTTAAGAAGCGGTAGTAGGATATTCCATTCATCGCCTCGTCATATTTTCCCATCCGGGAGCCGTACGAAAGCGCACGATTGACCGCCGTACTATGTCCGGCAGAAATCAGTCGCATATACAATGCCGATGCGTTCTCACTTACGATTTCTTTCAAACGTTTTTCATCATCCAGATGTGACGTTTTCAATGCCTCATCCAACAGCTCAAATACTTTTTCTGTCTTTTCCTCGAACACTTTGGCACGGAAGATCATGAACGCCTTATACTCCTTCGGCTGTTTGTATTTCCGTGACAGCAGGGTATCAAACGTAAAATCTCCTGCATTTTGCAAAATCTCGTTGGAAAATGCCAATTTATCATGCGCATCCGTATCCACGCAGCCGATCAGCGATGTCAAAAGGCTGATATACGGCGCATATTCTGCCAGAAGCGGTTTGATATCAAAGTATAGATCAATATAGTAAATTCCATTGGTAAAATAATCGTGGTGAAGAACCTTAATCCCCTTTACATCTTTCTCAATATTGGAAAATGGAAGGGCTTTCTTTCCAATGTCTTCGCGGGACAATAACGGAATCTTTTCCAAATCTTCTTTTGGTGTCGGTTCTTCCTGATAGCGGGTCAGTTCTTCTGTCTCACGCACAAGGTTTTCTTTTTCTTCCTGAGAAAGCGTGTCAAAATATTTCTGACATTTTTCTGCCTCCGCACGATCCTGCTCCGCAGTAAGTCCTGTTTTCGGTGCTGCCGTCACGATAGAACGGTGTGTATTGTCCAAAAGATACGTCTGAATCAGAGATTCAAAATATCCGTCTTCCATTTTCTCACGAAGACGTTTAAATGTATCATTCGCGCTGATGTGGATAAATGGTTTTTCGCTGTCATAAAGCCAGCTGTCAAACATCTGAAGACCATACATCAATCCCTTTGGATAGGAACCAAAGTCTGCCTCACGGTAACGGAACTCAAGGGCATTCAGTCCCGCATTCAGAGAGTCTTTATTGATTCCTTCTTTTACGAGTTTCTCCAGTTCTTCGCGGATAATTTTTACAAATTCTTCCTTTTTTGACACTTCCGTATTTTTCGCAATGATTGAGAAAAATGGCTGGCAGATGCTCTCTTCAAAGAAGCTGATGATCTCGCTTCCGATCCCTGCATCGACAAGTGCCTGTTTGACCGGTGCGCCCACGCCCTGAATCAGCACATAATTTAGCACCTGAAACGCGATGTAAAGATCACGGTCGAGCGAATTTCCAGTTACGGCATTGTAGCTGATATAGGACTTATCTTTGTCCGATTCCCCTTCCGCAAGAGAATAAAAAGCATCCACTTCCGCCGGCTTATCAAATGCCTTTTGTGGTTTAATCTCGGAATCCACTTTCAGATAATCAAAATGAGACAGATATTTTTCATCCATCCATGTTAATTTTTCTTCCATATCCATATCGCCGTAAAGATAGATGTAACTGTTTGACGGATGATAGTATTTGCTGTGGAAGTCAAGGTAATTCGGATAGGTCAGATCCGGAATATCCACCGGATCTCCACCGGATTCAAACCCATAGCTGGTATCCGGATACAACGACTGCTGGATCTTTCGCTCGATCAGCTGCTCCGGAGAGGAAAAGACTCCCTTCATCTCATTAAATACAACACCGTTATAGGTCAAAGGTCCATCGACAGAATCCAGGTGGTAGTGCCATCCTTCCTGTTTAAAGATCTTCTCTTCTTTGTAAATATTCGGATAAAAGACCGCATCCATATACACATGCATCAAATTCTGGAAATCCTTATCATTGCAGCTTGCCACCGGATAAACGGTCTTATCCGGATAGGTCATGGCATTCAAAAACGTGTTTAACGACCCCTTTGCCAGTTCAATAAACGGATCTTTTACCGGAAACTCTTTGGACCCGCAGAGCACCGTATGTTCCACGATGTGTGCTACACCTGTAGAATCTTTTGGCGGAGTACGGAATCCGATGGAAAACACTTTATTGTCGTCCGTCGTTTCGATGGCTGCCACTTTCGCTTTTGTTTTGTCATGTTCCAAAAGATATCCTGTCGCATTTAGTTCTTTCAATTCCTGTTTCTGTAAGATCGTATAACCTTTTACCTGTTTCATATTGATTTACTGCCCTCATTTCTTCTTTCTTTTACGATTTACCGGCTGTTCCGGCTGATAACTGAAAATCTGGATCGCGGTCGGAGCCAGCGTAAAAGTAATACTCTGCTCCATACCATCCATTTTTTCCTTTTTACTGTTTTTTAAACGCGGATTGGTATGATTTTCGCCACCATACACGATTGCATCACTGTTTAAGATCTCTTTATATTTTCCGGCATACGGCACGCCTAACTTAAATTCGGGATAGCAAACCGGAGTAAAGTTGCATACAACGAGCAGCTTTTCGTCCTCTGCTTCGCGCATAAAGGCAATGACACTGTGATCGGCATCCAACATGCTGACCCACTCAAATCCGTCCGGAATCTCATCCCAGGCATACATTGCCGGATGTGCCTTATAAAATTTCCAAAGATCCGTGACAAAGTCCTGAAGCATCCGATGGGACGATTTTACCTGAATCACTTCGCCGGTATCACTTGCCATCGCTTTTCCGTCTGCAAGCAGGTTCCAGTCAAGTCCCCGCTCTTCGCTCCATTCGCTGATCTGTCCGAAATCCTGTCCCATAAACAGTAACTTTTTGCCCGGATGTGCTGCCATATAACCAAAACTCTGACGCAGTCCGGCAAGTTTCTGTGCCGGTGTTCCCGGCATTTTCTGGTACATGGATCCCTTCATATGTACCACTTCATCGTGAGAAAATACAAGCATGAAATTTTCCGAATACTGGTAAACCATACTAAATGTGATCATGCCATGACGGCCTTTGCGGAAAAGTGGATCCGTCTTGATGTATTCGAGATAATCATTCATCCAGCCCATATTCCATTTGAAGTCAAATCCCAGACCGCCTTCTTCGATATTTCCGGTTACCATCGGCCACGCCGTCGATTCTTCTGCAATCGAAAGGCTTCCGTCTTTGCGGTCTTTGATCTTTTGATTCAATTTCTTTAAAAATTCGATGGCTTCAAGATTTTCATTGCCGCCGTACATATTGGCGATCCATTCCCCATCCTGCTTGCCATAATCGAGATAAAGCATAGACGCTACGGCATCAAGGCGAAGTCCGTCTGCGTGATACTGTTCCAGCCAAAATAATGCATTGGCGATAAGGTAATTCGCCACCTGCGGACGACCGTAATTGTAAATGAGCGTTCCCCAGTGTGGATGTTCACCCTGCCTTTTATCGAGGTGTTCATACAGACAAGTGCCGTCAAAACGTCCCAGTCCATGTTCGTCTTTTGGAAAATGTGCCGGAACCCAGTCTAAGATCACGCCAATTCCCGCCTGATGCAGGTGATCGACGAAATACATAAAGTCTTCCGGTGTTCCATAACGCGAAGTCGGCGCATAATACCCGATGACCTGGTACCCCCAGGAAGCATCCAGCGGATGTTCCATCACCGGCATAAGTTCCACGTGTGTATATCCCATTTTTTTACAATATTCTGCAGTTTTGTCTGCCAGTTCACGATAGGTATAAAAACCGCCGCCCATCGGTTTTTCAAAAGATCCAAGGTGCATCTCATAAATAACCATCGGCGCTTTCTTCCAATTGGTCTGTTTTCTCTTTTTCAGCCAGTCTGCATCCTGCCACTCATATTCGTCAATACTCCAGACAATACTTGCACTTGCCGGACGTTTTTCGGCATAAAAGCCATACGGATCAGCCTTCATCACAGTTTTTCCATCGTATCCGTGAACTTCGTATTTGTAAATATCGCCGTCGCCGACTTCCGGTACAAACAACTCAAAGATACCACTTTCGAGGCGGCGCATCGGATGAAGTCTGCCATCCCAGTTGTTAAAATCACCGACAACACTGACGCTGACCGCATTCGGTGCCCAGACGGCAAACCACGTACCGGCATATCCTGCCACATGCCCCGGGTGTGCTCCAAGTTTCTCGTAGATTTTGTCATGCTCTCCACCGGCAAACATGACTTCATCCATCGCATCCACAAAATGGTCCGTCGCATAACTGTCAACAATTTCCATTTTCCCGGTTTTATATTGTACCTGATATGTGTATTCCGGTATCTTCTTACCAACCATCAATGCCGCGAAATAACCACAGTCATCCATCTTCTTCATAATGACCGTACGGCTTTTCCCTTTGATCTTGATCAGCACTTTATCCGCTTCCGGAAAGAAACAGCGGAACAAGATGCCGTCTTCGACTACCGCCGCTCCCAGAACGTCTTCCACGTTCCTGCATTCGGCATATTCCAGATCTTCGATCTTCGGCCAGTCCATATAATCTTCCAGTTTCTTTTTCATAAATATCTCCTTTCGAATGTGTTTCCTTATTCCTCATACCATTCGACGATTTCTTCTCCGTTTTCCGTATAACGTTTTTCCGGCTTTGGCATATATTTTTTCAGCAAATGCTCCATCGGGAACGTATACAGGAAAGATCCCAGTCCCGGTACAAACAGTAAAAGAATCGGTAACTGCACACGGAATCCGGCATAAATTCCAAATCCTGCCACAAATAAAATTGCCAAAAAGCACAATGTATGAAGGAAATGACGGAATGACATGTACAATGCATAACGCAGGATTCCTCTTACATTCATATTAAAACGTGACAACAAACTAAAAGCATAACTGGCAACACAGGTAACGATAAACGCAAGCGCAATGTACGCACCTACCAGATAACCACCTACTGCATTGGATGTATTAAAGGTTATCAGGTTGAAATACAACAATCCATAAATGGCTACAAAAATGAGCCACATCAATGTCGCCGGCTTAAAGTTCAATTTAAAGCTGTGCCAGAACTCAGACCACACATATCCTCTGTCTTTGCGAAGTACCTTGGCACTCACGTAATACAGAGATGTCGTCGCTGCACCGATCGTTACGAGCGGTATACAGAATACCACATAGATCAGGCTGAGCCAGCCGATATCAAATAACTTTGACAAAGCCCTCATAAGCGGGTTATTTACATTAAACAAACGATCCATTCTTTTTCTTCCTTTCTTCGCTTCGCATTAAATCTCATGGATAAATAATCCACTTCGTAATTTTGGTTCAAACCAGGTCGATTTTGGCGGCATCAGAAGTTCCTGATCCGCGACATCAAACAATTCCGTGATTGACGTCGGATACATGGAAAAGGAAATCTTCATATCCGAATCCGCTCTTTTTTCAAGTTCGGAAAGTCCGCGGATTCCTCCGATAAAATCGATTCTCTGATCCGTTCTCGGATCTCCGATTCCAAGAACCGGTCCGAGCAGATAGTCCTGAAGTACGGAAACATCAAGACTTCCTACCGCATCTTTTCCTTCAAAAAGTTCCGACTTGGCAGTCAGATGATACCACTGTCCCTCGGTATACATCCCAAAGGTTCCTTTTTTTTCAGGGCGAACCTGTCCCTCTGCTTTCTCTACGATAAAGTTTTTGCTAATTTCTTCCAAAAACTGTGTTAAACTTCTTCCGTTCAGATCTTTTACGGTACGATTATAATCTAAGATACGAAGTTCATCGTGTGGGAACAATACCGAAAGGAAATAGTTAAACTCTTCTTCCCCGGTATAACCCGGATTTTCCTGTCTTCTCTTCAATCCCACTTTCACTGCAGAAGCCGCGCGGTGGTGGCCGTCTGCGATATAAATCTGCTGAATATTCTGAAATGCCTTATAAATCGCATCTACATCTTCTTTTTTCGCAATCTTCCATACGCGGTGTGCGATGCCGTCTACCGCTGTAAAATCATAAATCGGCGTCTCATTTTCCACATACGAAGCCACGATATCATGAATGCCTTTGTCAGAACGGTACGCAAGGAAAATCGGTCCGGTCTGGGCAGAACACGTATCTACGTGTGTGATACGGTCAATTTCTTTGTCTTCTCTGGTATTTTCATGTTTTTTAATGACATGATTCATATAATCATCTACAGAAGAACAGGCAACAAGTCCGGTCTGAGGACGACCATCCATCACAAGCTGGTAAATATAATAACTGCGGTCTTCATCCGTAATATATACGCCTTCCTGTTTTTCCTTTTGCAAAAGTTCTTTCGCCTTCTGATACACTTCCGGCGCATACGTATCCACGCTGTCGTCAAAATTGGTCTCTGCGCGGTCAATTTTCAAAAAGGACAACGGTTCTCTCTGTACCTCTTCTTTCGCTTCCTGTCGGTTATAAACATCATATGGAAGTGCTGCCACGCGGGATGCCAGTTCCTCTGCCGGGCGAACACATACAAATGGTCTGATCTCTGCCATAATATCCTCCTGTAAAAAAATAGTCTACTACTAGTATAGCGAATCTTGTCAAAGAAAACAAGTACTTCAAAAATACTTTACACTTCATTCATATTCTTTTCGAAAAGTAACGGAATAGTTACTTCAAAATTAGAAATACTAACAACATCACGAAAAAAGGAGCTTTCTATGAAACTATCGGAAACACCTAAAAATTTTGTAAAATGTGGTCTCTGCGGCTGGGGATTTGAATGCATCTGGACAGGGCTTCATTCTGCTCTGAAAAAAGGGGAGAAAACATGTCTGTGCCGGACTTCCCTCTGGATGTTTCCCATTTACGGCATGGCCTGCCTCATCCAGCCTATGCATCAGATCCTCAAAAAGAAAAATATACTGGTACGTGGAACCATGTATACAATCTGTATCTTTTGTGCCGAATACGGCACCGGAAAATGGTTAAAAAAGAACCACTGCTGCCCCTGGGACTACAGTGATTCCAAATGCAACATTGAGGGCGTGATCCGCTTAGACTACGCGCCTCTCTGGTTTCTTGTCAGTTTATTCTACGAACACTTAGTGGACTAAATTACTGCACGACATCCATCTCCGGAATATGAAAACTCACTTTGGAATTTGCCGGGATGGAACCAGTAATAAAGGTATTACCGCCAACTACCGAATTTTCGCCAATCACAGTCTCACCGCCGAGGATTGTCGCTCCGGCATAGATTGTCACATTGTTTTCAATCGTTGGATGACGCTTTTTGCCGGACAATTTCTGGCCGCCGCGTGTCGAAAGACCGCCAAGCGTAACTCCCTGATACAATTTAACGTGGTCGCCGATGATCGTCGTCTCTCCGATCACGATACCGGTTCCGTGGTCGATAAAGAAGCTCTCGCCAATCTGTGCGCCGGAGTTAATATCGATTCCGGTCTTTGCATGGGCATATTCCGTCATGATGCGGGGAATAAACGGCACCTGGCGAATATACAACTCATGGGCGATGCGGTATACAAAGATGGCAAACAGTCCCGGGTACGAAAAAATAACCTCTTCTTTGCTCTGCGCCGCCGGATCTCCGTCGTATCCTGCCTGAACGTCCTTCAAAAGCAGTTTCTGGATACGGGGAAGCTGTTCAAAAAATTCGCTGCAGACACGTTCTGCCTTGCGCTGGTTATCCTCATCCGGTATCCCTGTGATCTCGGAAGCATGGACTTCGGATTCCTCATATGCAAACGCGCAGGCGATCTGCTCAAAAAACATATGGTAAATCGTGAGAAGCCGGTCACCGACAAAATATTTTGGCAGGCATCTTGTCGCATCCTGCTCGCCAAAATATCCCGGAAACATCACAAGGCGGAGTTCCTTCAACGCATCAATGATCACTTTCCGCTCCGGCATATTCTTACCGGCTTTGGTAGAAAATAACGGCTCATTGTCATAATTTTCCGAAATTTCTTCCACCACTTTTTCAATCGTTGTCTTGGTATTCTGATTCATCTTATTCCCTCATTTCTGCATCGGTTATTACTATCAATTTATTCATGAATGTCAATTTCTTTGACAAAATAGTCAATATATTCCCAGATCTCTTCTTTTCCTTCCTTTGTCTGGGCGGAAAATGGGATGATTGGTGTCCCTTCTACGACTTCCAGCTTTTTCCTTATCTGTGCGACATTTTTCTGCCGTGCCATTTTGCTGATCTTGTCTGCTTTCGTAGCAATAATCAACGGATTCAATCCCTTCTGCGTAAGCATATGGTACATCTCCACATCCTTTGCTGACGGATCATGGCGGATATCAATAAGCAAAAATACCACGCGGAGGCATTTGGAAGTGTTCAAATACCGTTCAATCATCTTCATCCACTTTGCCGCCACTTCTTTGGACACCTTTGCATATCCGTATCCGGGAAGGTCGACGAGATAGAATATGTCATTGACATTATAATAATTTACCGTCTGCGTCTTTCCCGGCTGGGAAGAAATTCTGGCAAAACTTTTACGGTTCATTAATGTATTGATTAAGGAAGACTTTCCAACATTGGATCGTCCCCAGAATGCCATTTCCAATTTGTCATTTTCCGGAAACTTGCTGGTGATTCCGCACACCGTTTCCAATTCCAATGATTTTATAACCATCTCGTCATCCTCTCTATCTCTATCGTTCCACGAGGCTTTCTTTCAAAACCTGTTTTACCTTTGTCACAAATACGATCTGAATGCCCTCTGTGATCTCTTCTTCGAGTTCTTCGACATCCGGCTTATTTTCCTGCGGTACAAGCACTTTCTTAATACCGGCACTTTTGGCAGCCAGCAGTTTTTCTTTCAATCCGCCGATTGGCAGCACTTTTCCGCGCAATGTCACTTCGCCGGTCATCGCTACTTTGGCATCGACCGGAATCTCTTCGATTGCAGAATACAACGCAGTGGACATCGTTACACCTGCGGATGGACCATCTTTTGGTACTGCTCCTTCCGGTACATGCAAGTGGATGTCATGTTCTTTAAAATACGATGCCTCTTTTTTTACGATGGAACGCACATAACTCAACGCGATCCGCGCCGATTCCTGCATGACATCGCCAAGCTGTCCGGTAAGGATAAGATTTCCCTCTCCCGGCATAATATTTACCTCGATCTCCAGCGTATCGCCGCCCACCTGTGTCCAGGCAAGACCACGTACAATACCGATCTCGTTTTCTGCATTTGCCATATCCGGGCGGAATTTCTTTTTGCCAAGAAATTCTTCGATATTTTTGCCGGAAACTCTTACTTTTTCCTGCTGTTCTTCCACTACAAGTTTGGCGGCTTTTCTACAGATTTTTCCAATTTGGCGTTCCAGGCCACGAACTCCTGCCTCTCTTGTATACTCGCTGATAATGGTTTTTAACGCCTTATCATTGATGACAAGCTGGCTTTTTTTCAAACCATTTTTCCGAATCTGTTTCGGAATCAGATATTGTTTCCCGATATGGAATTTTTCATTTTCTGTATATCCTGCGATCTCCAGCACTTCCATACGGTCGAGCAGTGGTCCCGGAATCGTATCCAGCGTATTGGCTGTGCAGAGAAATACTACTTCCGACAGATCTACCGGAAGTTCGATATAATGATCTGCGAAATTCTGGTTCTGCTCAGGATCCAGCACCTCTAACAGCGCCGAAGAAGTATCTCCTTTGTAATCGCTGCTTACTTTATCAATCTCATCTAAAAGCATCAGTGGATTTTTCACTTTTGCTTTTTTTAATCCGGCGACGATCTTACCCGGCATCGCTCCGATATAGGTTCTTCGATGTCCGCGGATCTCGGCTTCATCGCGTACACCGCCGAGACAGATCCGCACATATTCTTTATGAAGTGCCCTGGCGACGGACTTTGCGATTGAAGTTTTTCCGGTTCCCGGCGGTCCGACAAGACATAAGATCGGCGCTTCTCCATTACCAGTCAGCGTTCTTACTGCCAGGAATTCAAGAATTCTCTCTTTTACTTTCTGCAGTCCGTAATGGTCTTCTTCCAAAACCGCTTCGGCTTCTGCCAGATCAAGCGGTGTCTCATCCATTTTATCCCATGGAATGGCCAGCAGATTTTCGATATAATCCTGGCTAACCGAGGTTTCCGAAGAATTTGCCGGCAGGGATTCAAAACGCTTGATCTCCTGCTCAATCTTTTCCCGTACTTCATCACTGCAGATCAGTTCATCTGCCTGATTGCGGTATTCGTCCGCCTGGGATTCTCCATCTTCTCCCAGTTCCTGACGGATGGCACGCATCTGTTCCCGCAGATAATATTCTTTTTGGTTCTTTTCCATGGTAGTTTTCACTGCCTGACGGAATTTCTGCCGTTCCTCCAGAATATCCAGCTCACGGCCCACAAAATTCAACACATAATAAAACCGGTCACGCAGGTCAAAACACTCGAGAAAACACTGACGCATCTCAAATGACATCGGGATATGCATCATAATAAGATCCAAGATCTGGTCCAGACTCTTGGACTGCTGTATTTTATCGTAGGCGCTTCTTCCTACACTCGGATTTTTGATCAAATATTTTTCATATAATTGTCTGGCTTCCCGGCACATTGCCTCATATTCGACTTCATCCGTAATTTCTGTATCCGCCTCATAGACATCCACATCACCGTCCAGATACGGTTCATTTTGGTTCAGGCAAAGAAGTGTCGCTCTGTCCGTCGTAGAAACCAGCGCGCGAACGACATCTTCATCCAGACGCATCACCTGGCGGATCTTTGCCACAACGCCTACTGCACGCAAATCTTTATATAATGGAAGTTCCACATTTTCGTCATTTTGATTGGTGATAAATACCACGCCTTCCCCGGCCATGGCCTCATCTACCGCTTTTTTTGAAATATCCCGTTTTATATCCAGGTGTACAAGCATCCCCGGAAGAATCACCATCCCTTTCAAAGCAATAACGGGCATTGTCTTTATTTGCTTCTCCATATCTTCTACACTTACCTCATTTCAGCAAGACCGAATCCCGCACTTTTCGGTGCAAAATCCGGTCCTGTTCATTTCACCTTATTCAGGCACTTTCTTCGTCTTTTTTCTCCGTCTCGATCTTCAAGATCTCGTCGTCTTTGCCGATCAAAGTAGCCTTTCCTGTTTTCTCTACCACATCTTTCGTGATCTTACATTCTTTGACATCCTCTCTCGATGGAAGTTCAAACATGTAATCCATCATACAGTTTTCAATGATGGCACGAAGTCCGCGGGCACCTGTCTTTCGTTCGATGGACTGATGTGCGATTTCCTGGATCGCTTCGTCCTCAAATGTCAATTTGACATCGTCGAGTTCCAACAATTTCTGATACTGTTTTACCAGCGCATTTTTCGGCTTTGTCAAAATCTGCTTCAACGCATCTTCATCCAAAAGATCCAAACTTACTGTCACAGGAACACGTCCGACAAATTCCGGAATGATTCCAAATTTTACCAAATCCTGTGGGAGTACCTGACGGAACAGATCTCCGATCTGGGTATCGGATTTGTCTGCGATCTCGGCATTAAATCCGATAGATTTTTTATCAATTCGGGAACCAATGATCTTATCAAGACCATCAAAAGCTCCTCCGCAGATAAACAAAATATTGGTCGTATCAATATGGAAGAATTCCTGCTGCGGATGCTTTCTTCCTCCCTGCGGAGGTACACTCGCCTCGGTTCCTTCCAAAATCTTTAACAGTGCCTGCTGAACACCCTCTCCGGAAACATCTCGGGTGATCGACGTATTTTCTGATTTTTTCGTAATCTTATCGATCTCATCGATATAAATGATTCCATGCTCTGCGCGTGCAATGTCATAATCTGCCGCCTGAATGATCTTAAGCAGAATATTTTCCACATCTTCACCGACATAACCGGCTTCTGTCAATGTGGTCGCATCTGCGATCGCAAACGGTACATTCAGAATCTTTGCCAATGTCTGTGCAAGATAGGTTTTTCCCGAACCGGTTGGTCCGATCATAAGAATGTTGCTCTTCTGCAATTCCACATCCATATCTGCCTGCGACATTACTCGTTTATAATGATTGTAAACGGCTACAGACAATGCTTTTTTTGCTTCCTCCTGACCGATTACATATTCGTCCAAAAACTCTTTGATCTCTTTTGGTTTTAAAAGATTGATCTCGACTTCCTCTTCTGTATCGCGGTCAGTATACAATTCCTGCAATTCATCTTCCAGAATTTCGTCACAAAGACTGATACATTCATCGCAGATAAATACGTCACCCGGTCCGGCGATCAATTTGCGAACCTGTTTTTCCGTCTTTCCACAAAAAGAGCAGCGAATCTTTGTTGTATTATCATTACTTTTGCCTGCCATGCTTTCCTCCATTCAAAACATGCGAAAAGCATATGGTGCCGCTTTCCCATTGGCAGTGGCACCATATCCCATTGCTATTATTTCGATTCATGATTTGTGATAACACGGTCAATCAGACCGTATGCCTGTGCTTCCTGCGCTGACATGAAGTTATCACGCTCTGTATCTTCTGTAATTTTCTCAACCGGCTGTCCGGTATTTGCTGCCAAAATCTCGTTCAATTTTTTCTTTGTCTTCAAGATATTTTCTGCAACAATCTGAATTTCTGTCGCCTGGCCTTTGGCACCGCCGGATGGCTGGTGGATCATAATTTCCGAATTTGGAAGTGCCAGACGTTTGCCTTTGGCACCACTGGAAAGCAAAAATGCTCCCATGCTGGCTGCCAGTCCCATACAGATGGTCGATACATCACATTTTACATAGTTCATGGTATCGTAAATTGCCATACCTGCAGTCACGGATCCTCCCGGACTGTTGATGTATAAGTTAATATCTTTATTTGGATCTTCGGATTCCAAAAATAACATCTGTGCTACTACAAGGCTTGCTGTCGTATCATTCACTTCATCTCCCAAAAAGATGATTCTTTCACGGAGAAGACGGGAATAAATATCGTAAGAGCGTTCTCCGCCACGACTTGTCTGCTCAATGACGTAAGGTACTAATGCCATAACATTTCCCTCCTATCTGAAAATGCAAAATGTATTATTCTGCTTTTTCTTCTTTCTCTTCTTCTTTTGGCTCTACTTCTACAGACTCTTTTACAAGGAAATCAACTGCTTTCTGTACTGCAATATCCTCAGAAATCTGTTTGTTTTCAGCATCGCCAAACATTTCTTTGATCTTATCTGCTTCCATGTTGTACATTTCAGCCATTTTTTCAATCTCTTTGTCAATATCTTTTGCTGTCGCTTTGATGCCTTCTGCTGCTGCTACAGCCTCGAGTACAAGACGTGTACGGATACGTGTCTCCGCTTCCGGACGCATCTGCTCCATCATCATCTGTGGCTGCATACCTGTCATCTGGATGTACTGCTCAATGCTGAGTCCCTGCTGCTGAAGACGAGAAGCGAACTCATTGATCATCTGATTGATCTGCTCGTCAACCATCGGTTTTGGAAGCTCGATCTTAGAGTTCTCTACTACCTGGCTGATGATCTTATCTTCTTTTTCTGCTTTTACCTGATTTTTTCTGCGCTCTGTCAAAGTCTTTTTCACGCTTGCTTTGTATTCTTTCAATGTCTCGAATTCAGAAACTTCACTTGCGAATTCATCATCCAGTTTTGGAAGTTCTTTCATCTTGATGTCTTTGATCTCTACTTTGAAAAGTGCTAGTTTTCCTTTGAGTTCTTCTACATGATAAGTCTCCGGGAATGTTACATTGACATCCACTTTATCGCCTTTGTTTTTGCCGATCAGCTGATCTTCAAAAGTATCGATGAAGGAATGGCTTCCGATCGTAAGAGAATAATCGGTACCTTTTCCACCATCAAATGGCTCGTCATCTACAAATCCCTCAAAGTCGATCACTGCAATATCATCTTTTTTGATTGCACGGTCTTCTACGTTTACTGTACGTGCATTCTGCTCCTGAACCTTAGCAAGTTCCGCATTGACATCTGCTGCCATGATCTTAACTTCCTGTTTCTCTACTTCGATTCCTTTGTAATCACCAAGTTCAACATCTGGTTTTACAGCAACGGTAGCGGTAAATACGAAAGGCTCGCCATTTCCAATTTTCTCCACGTCGATATCCGGGCGGGATACGATCTCAAGTCCGCTCTCTTTTGCAGCTTCTTCATAAGCATCCGGAATAACAAAGTTTGCAGCATCCTCATAAAATACTTCCGGACCATATTCTTTCTCGATCAGTTTACGAGGAGCTTTGCCCTTACGGAAACCTGGAAGAGCAATTTTGTTTTTGTTCTTATTGTAAGATTTTTTCATAGCCTCTTCAAATGCTTCCGGGCTTACCTCTATTGTAATTTTTGCCATACTGTTTTCAAGATTCTCTACTTTGTAACTCATTTTTCTTAATCCTCCAAATTTTTTAATTACTGCGGGAACTTTTGGTAGTATTCCCTGATTTTTCTATTTCTAAACGCCTTGGACTACCAGATACGGTAATTTCCACTCAATGCTAAAAGGGCAAACAGATACAGACAGTTATCATAATATCTTCTCTCGCCGGTACGAAGCGGTGTGTTCCAGAATCTTTCTACACACTCTTTGGCATAAGGGCCGTCTGCGGCAAGGGATGCCTGTGCATTGGTTGCGATGATTGCTACCGGGTGAAGAGCAGGCTGGTCGATCACGGTTCCGTCGATCTCATATACCTTAAAGTCTTCTCCACGATGTGTCTCCATAAAGAATTTCTGTACTTTATTATTGTTTTCTACATTCCATTCGTCAGCGGCGAACCACTCATAATCCAGACCGATGTTTGCGATAACACGATAAGAATCACTGTAATACCAGTCGTGACGTCCACCGAAGATGTCCTGCTCCTTCTCATATGGAGTTCCATCATAATAAGCATATTCTGCTGCCAGTCCGGTTTCCGGATGACACGCTTTTTTCAAATATTCACGGCTTGCTTTCGCTGCCTTTTTCCAGAAATCTCTGTCTTCTTCATTGGCCCATTCTCCGAACAACTCATAAAAATGTGCACAATGATACGACGGATCGCTGAATTTTCTGCTTGGGATAAAACGGATCAGATAGTTTTCCGGCTCCATGATCGGATCTCCCGGCTCTTTCTCTCCGTTATGTATGCAGGCACTCAGGATATTTTTTGCTTCCTGGGAATAATTAAAGATTCCCTCGCCATCTCCCCAGCGATGGGAAGCAAAGAACAATGACATCGCGAAAAACTCTTCGCCGTCCGGTGCCGGACCGTAGTCATTTTTCTCGCCTGTTGTCTTACAGGACCATGCAAAATAGCCTTTGTTATAACCATCTTCCATGTACATATATGTTCTTGCCCATTTCCAGACGCGGTCAAATTCTTCTTTCATGTTCATCTGAACACACATCATCATGGCATATGACATTCCTTCCGTACGGGCATCAAAATTTCCCGTATCTTCGAAATATCCCATATCATCTCCGGCTTCAAAATAAAATTTCTCGCCAACCGGTCCGTAAAATACTGTGTGGAATGCATCTTTTAACTTTTTATCAATCTCTTCCTGAGAATGACCGCACTCCGCAAATACATTACGATACTGTTTTGTGTAATAAGCACCTTTCATTCTTTTGATTCCTTTCTATCTCTTTCAGTTTTTATCCTCATGCCCTTTGGCACGTAAAACTTGAATTATCTTATCCACATTTTCCCTGCAGATTTCATCCGTAGCAGCTTCTACCATAACACGGATGAGTGGCTCTGTACCACTTTCACGCAGGAGCAACCTTCCCTCGTCTCCGAGTTCTTTTGCCACTTCTTCTTCCGCCGCCTTCACATCTTCGTCTTCTCTTGCTGCCAGTTTATCTTTGACACGCATATTGACAAGCAGCTGCGGATATATCTTTAAATCCTTTGTCAAAGCTGACAAAGAACTGTTTTTCGAAAGCATTGCTTCCATGATCATCAAGGAAGTCAAAATACCGTCTCCGGTCACCGCATGTTCCATAAATATAATATGTCCGGACTGCTCTCCACCGAGAACGTAACCGTGCTCCATCATATTGGCACATACATATTTATCCCCTACCGCCGTCTGCTGGTAGGAAATACCGGCGCGGTCAAAGGCCTTATACAGTCCCATATTGGACATCACGGTCGTAACGACCATATTGTCTTTCAACTTGCCTTTTTCCTTTAAATCCATTCCACACAGATACATAATGTGGTCTCCGGTCACAACCTCTCCGTTTTCATCTACGGCAAGGCACCGGTCTGCATCACCGTCGTAAGCAAAGCCTACATCTGCGCCTGTTTCTTTTACCAATTTTTGTAATTTCTCAATGTGGGTGGAACCACATTCTTTGTTAATATTCATTCCGTCGGGTTTATCTCCCGTCGTATGGATGATAGCACCAAGTCTGCGGAATATTTCAGCCGCAATACCGGACGCTGAACCGTTTGACATATCAAGCGCTACGGTCTTTCCGCTGAAACTGTGCTTTACCAGATCCTCAAGATACATCTTGTAAATCTTTTTTCCTTCCTGGTAATCAAAACACCGTCCCAGATTTTCGCCGGTAGCATACGGAATCTCCGGAATCTCTCCATCGATGTATTTTTCCATCTCGATCTCGACTTCTTCTTCCAGTTTATGACCGGTGCCATTGATGACCTTAATTCCATTATCGGTATAAGGATTGTGGCTCGCCGTGATCATAATACCAAGATCAAAATTCTGCTGCCGAATCAGGTACGAAATGCTCGGTGTCGTCGTAACATGTATCTCATAGACATCGGCTCCGCTTGCCGTCAAGCCTGCTGCCAGTGCCGTCTCATACATATATCCGGACAATCTTGTATCTTTTCCTACAAGAACCCGTACTCTATGATCTTCATTCTGATAATAGTGTCCCAAAAAACGTCCAATCTTAAAAGCATGTTCTGCCGTCAGCGTGACATTTGCCTCGCCGCGGAAGCCATCGGTACCAAAATACTTCATGACGCTTCCCCTTTCACATCTTTTCCAGGCGCAAAAAGCCCCTTAGAAACAAGTTATCTAATATATACTATCATAAGAAAACAATTTATTCAAGACATTTTTTCATGTTTGTGGCAGCCGTTATTGGCATTTTTTCTCCTTTTGGTAATTTACCGAAAATGTTTGCGCTGCGTGGATGCTTTCGCTCGTTGAGCTGCGTAGCGGCAGGGACACTGAAACTACCAGTGTCTCCTGCCGACGCGCTCAAAAGCCACTTGCTGCAAATATTTCCGGTGAATTACAAGGCAAAAAATGATGCAGAGCTGCTACAAACATTTCAAAAATATAAATCCTTAAAGGATGGTGCCGCCGCCCATCACATAGTCGCCGTCGTAAAAGACAAGTGCCTGTCCCGGAGTGGCTGCGCGCTGTGGCTTGTCAAAGACCGCCTCGACGGTATCTTCGTCGATTTTCCGGAGGGTACACATATCTCCGCGGTGGTTATAACGGATTTTTGCCAGCGCTCGCACTTCGCCGTCGATATCTTCTACTGACATAAAATTGAGATGGTTCGCGCGGATCGTTGTTGTAAAAATATCCTCATTTTCGCCGATCACCACTTCGTTGGTCTCCGGCCGGATCTCACAGACAAATACCGGATGTCCCATCGCCAGGCCAAGTCCTTTCCGCTGTCCGATCGTATAATGTGTGATCCCTTTGTGCGTTCCGAGTACATTTCCATGTACATCCACGAAATTTCCTGTCGGGATATCGACACCGGTTTCCTTCTCGATAAAGGAAGCATAATCATTGTCCGAGACAAAACAGATTTCCTGACTGTCCGGCTTATGCGCCACCGGAAGTCCGGCCTCTTCTGCCATTTTTCTCACATTTTCTTTTTCGTATTCGCCGACCGGCATCAACGTATGTGACAACTGGTCCTGTGTCAGATTATACAAGGCATACGTCTGATCCTTCGCCGCCGTCACGGATTTTTTCAAAGCATATCTGCCATTCGGAAGTTTATCAATTCTGGCATAATGTCCGGTCGCGATGTAATCCGCTCCGATCTCCAGACTTCTCTGCAGCAGCGATTCCCACTTCACATAACGGTTACATGCGATACACGGATTTGGGGTTCTTCCGTGCAAATATTCATCTACAAAATAATCAATTACATTTTTCTGAAATTCCTGCCGGAAGTTCATCACATAATATCGTATTCCGAGGCGTTCCGCCACTCGTCTTGCGTCCTCCACAGCAGACAGTCCGCAGCATCCTCCATTTTCTTCCAATGTACAGACATCATCTTCCTGCCAGATCTGCATCGTAACGCCGATAACCTCGTATCCCTGTTGCTGCAAAAGATATGCCGCCACAGAAGAATCCACTCCACCGGACATTCCAACTACTACTTTTTTTGCCATTGTTGCCTCCCTGTATCAATATAAGCCAGGCAATCGCTTACCGGGCTTTTACTGCAAAAGCCCCCAGTTCCGGCTGGTGACAGCACACTGCCATCCCATCATCCGAAACCGGGGGCCTGATATTTTCTCTTATTTACGAACCAATAAAGATTTTCCGGTCATTTCTGCCGGCTGCTCCATTCCCATCATTTCGATCAGAGTCGGAACAATGTCTGCCAGACAGCCGCCCTCACGTAATGTGTAATTTTCATCATAGTTATAAATGATAAATGGTACCGGGTTCGTTGTGTGTGCTGTAAATGGTTCACCATCTTCGTCGATCAGTTTTTCTGCATTTCCGTGGTCTGCACAGATAAAGAGCTGTCCATCCACTTCATCGATTGCTTTTACTGCTCGTCCTACGCACTCATCTACCGCTTCGATTGCCTTGATCGCTGCCTCAAGGATTCCGGTGTGCCCTACCATATCCGGGTTTGCAAAGTTAATGATAATAACATCGTACTTGTCGGATTTGATAGAATCCACGAGATTATCGCAAACCTCATATGCACTCATTTCCGGTTTCAAGTCAAATGTCGCTACCTTTGGAGAATTTACAAGGATACGATCCTCTCCTTCAAACTGTGTTTCTTCTCCACCGTTAAAGAAGAAAGTAACATGTGCATATTTCTGTGTCTCAGCCAAACGAAGCTGTGTTTTTCCATTTTTTGACAGATATTCACCAAATGTCATTTTGAGTTCTTCCGGCGGGAATGCAACGAGTACATTTGGCATCTGTGCATCGTACTGTGCCATACATACAAAGGTAAGCGGGAAATATCCATTTCTGCGCTCAAATCCAGTGAAATCAGGATCTACAAACGCTCTGGTAAGCTGTCTTGCACGGTCCGGACGGAAGTTAAAGAAGATCACACTGTCATTTTCTTTGATCATTCCGTTTTTATCTACAACAGTCGGAAGCATAAACTCGTCTGTCACGTCGTTTGCATAAGAATCTTTGATTGCCTGTACCGGATCGGATGCCTCTACACCTTCTCCATATACCAGTGCAGCATATGCTTTTTCTTCACGATCCCATGCATTGTCACGGTCCATCGCATAAAAACGACCGGAGATCGTAGCTACGGTTCCGACGCCGATTTCTTTCATCTTTGCTACGGCTTCTTCCATATATTCCGCTGCCGATGATGGTGGCACGTCACGTCCATCAAGATAAGCGTGAACATACACTTTATCAATTCCATTTTTCTTTGCCAGTTCAAGCAATCCATACAGATGCTCCATATGGCTGTGTACACCGCCCGGGGAAAGAAGTCCCATCAAATGAAGGGCAGAATCATTCTTTTTACAATTCTCAACAGCTTTTTTCAATGCTTCGTTTTCGAAAAAGTCGCCGTCTTGAATGGATTTACTGATTTTAACTAACATCTGGTATACGATGCGTCCGGCACCCATATTTGTATGTCCTACTTCCGAGTTTCCCATCTGTCCTTCCGGAAGTCCAACGGCCATACCACTTGCCTGTCCCAGTACAAACGGACATTCTGCCATAAGTTTGTCCATAACCGGCGTCTTTGCCTGTGCAATCGCATTTCCTTCTACTTTGTCACTCATTCCATAACCATCTAAGATCATCAATACGGTTGGTTTCTTGCTCATTTTTAAATTCTCCTTCTTTTAAACTCATTGGCTCCGGGAATCTTTCCCGAACTGCTGTCATCCGACACCAAGGCTGCCAAGTTCAAGATATCTCTGGTAGGCTCCATATGTCATCGTCACTGCCGAAGCACCGCTTCCGACTGCTACCATCGTCTGATTCATCTCTTCCTCACTCGCTGCCGTCGCATCTTGTACTACAGATGTCGTCTGGGTTGTCTGTGCCGTCGTCTGCTGGCTCTCTGACGCTGCCGTACTCTGGCTTTTCGTCACATCACCGCTCAATTTATTCGGTGTCACGGTTACCGTCTTATCCGGTGCTTTGACACCTTCTTTCATGTATTTTGCAATTTTTTTGACGTAATTCTGTGTCTCCGTAAAAGGAGGAACGCCGCCATATTGCTGCACTCTTCCGCTGCCGGCATTGTATGCCGCCGCTGCCAGAGTGGTATCTCCGTTAAATTTCTTCAAATGTGCCGCCAGTAATTTGGCCGATGCCATAATATTCTGCTCGGCATCAAACACATCGTCTACGCCAAGTTCTTTGGCCTCATTTGGCATGATCTGCATGATTCCCTTGGCTCCTGCCGAAGAAACACATTTGGGATTAAAATCCGACTCTGCTTTGGCTACTGCCACTAAAAAATCATACGATACACCATATTTTTCCGACGCTCTTTTAAAGATGTCATCCAATGTCGTTGTCAATGTTCCATCGCTTTTTACCGTTCCTGTCGTCCCCGTGGTCTTTGCCACACTTCCGGCAGACGCTGTCTGCGATGTCGTCTGTGCCGATGACGCCGCTTTCTCCTGCGTCACTTTCTTCGTCTCTTCTTCCATCATTTTGGAAAAAGGCGTTATGGTCGTCCCCGCCGCTGTATTCTGTTTTTTCGTCTGCTGCACATAATTCTCAGCAGCGATATCGCCTACGCGCAATGCCACGTCATCACCTCCTGACGTTCTCAGTATACTAAATATTTTCTATTTTTGCAAGTAACGATTGAATGCTCGTTATTTTTGCTGATAATCTGCCAAAAATTCTTTCATTTTCGTCATGCACTCATCCAAAACGGCCACTTCCGGAAGATATACGATACGGAAATGATCCGGTGCTTCCCAGTTAAAACCGCGTCCATGAACCAAAAGGACATGCTTTTCACGAAGAAAATCAAGGGCAAATTTTTCATCATCCAAAATATGGAAACGTTTGGCATCAATCTTCGGGAAAATATAAAAGGCTGCTTCCGGTGTCACAGCGGACAAACCGTCGATTTCTGCAATCGCATCGCAGATCACTTTGCGCTGCTCGTAAATACGTCCTCCCGGCAGAAGCAGGTCGTCCACTTCCGGACGGTTGCGGAGGGCCGGTGCGATAACATGCTGCGCCGGAACATTGGCACAAAGACGCATCGAGGAAAGCATATTGACACCCTCGATATAGCCCTTTGCTTTGGAAAGATCTCCGCTGAGAACCATCCAGCCGCTTCGGAATCCCGCGATACGATGGGATTTCGAAAGCCCATTGAAGGTTACTACGAAAAGATCCGGCGCAAGGGAAGCAATCGATGTATGAGTTTTGCCATCCAGCACAAGACGGTCATAAATTTCATCCGCAAAGATCATCAATTCATGTTTTCTTGCTAAATCTACAATTTTTTCCAATATTTCCTTCGGATATAAGGCTCCGGTCGGATTGTTTGGATTGATCACAACGATTCCTTTTGTCTTGTCCGTGATCTTTTTCTCCATATCTTCAATATCCGGATACCATCCCGAACTCTCGTCACAGATGTAATGAACCGGATTTCCGCCGGCAAGTTTAGCTGCCGCTGTCCACAACGGATAGTCCGGTGCCGGGATCAAAATTTCATCCCCGTTATTTAACAATGCCTGAAGAGACAACGAAATCATCTCACTGACACCATTTCCGATATAAATGTGATCCAGTGAAAGTCCCGGAAGTCCTTTTTCCATATGATACTGTAAAATTTCTTCACGTGCTTCCAAAAGTCCCTTTGAATCGCTGTATCCCTGGCTCATTGGATCTGCCAGCGCTTCCTCCATGGAATCCAGCACAATCTGTGGTGCACGGAAACCAAATGGTGCCGGATTTCCGATATTCAGATGAAGTACCGTCTCTCCGCGGCGTTCCATTTCTTTGGCCTCATCCAGTACCGGCCCTCTCACGTCATAACATACACCATGTAATTTATCTGATTTTTCAAACGTTCTCATCGTCTTCTTCCTCCTGAATCATCGATGTTTCTTTTCTTTTTTGTAGCTCTTTTTTCGACACCGGGAATAACCGTGCCACCTTTCTCAACAATGGGACAAATGCTACCATTGAAACTGCCGTTGCGATCAGATACACCAAACCAAGTACGCCGTCTGGCAATACATTTCCCAACAGCTCCAGCAAATAACTGCTGCAATTAAAAAACATATGAAATAATACCGCGCCCAGTATACTCCGGGTACGCTCATATACAAATGCCAAAACCACTCCGAGGCAGGAAGCATACACACCCTGCACCCAGTTCATATGGTAGATACCAAAGCACACCCCGGAAAGAAGTGCTGCCACAACAAATGGGAACCCTTTCCGCAGCGTCCGGAATACCATACCTCGAAATACCAGTTCTTCCGCAATCGGCCCAAAGATGCCTACAATCGCGATCATCGCCGGTGCCGGCATCGTTTTCAAACTCATCGTATCGGCAAGTTTCACATAATCGGCATAAATTGCCGGAAACAGATTTTGAAATACACTCATCAAAATGTTACACACAAACTGGGAGGCAAATGCCAAAAACAGGATCGTCAAAATTGCCTGCGGTCTCAAAATCCTGTGGTATCTTCCAGTCTCTTTTACCGGCTGATGCACTTTTCGCACATACCAGTACCAGATACCAACGCCCACAATAATGGTCGCATTGATAAGCATGATCAGAATCATATTGATCTGTGCAGAAGAAATCCATGCTGACATTTTGTCCGCATCGTATTCTATACCATAGAGCAGCCGTACCGCCACAATATGAAAGGATATCATCGCTGACAATGTAAGCTGAAGTACAATCGGTATCAAAAGATATATTACGGCAAAACCAAGTGATTTTAGTTTTTTCATCCACTTCCCCTTTTCTCGGCACAAAAGGAACCATCTCCGCCGGGCAGAGTATAGCTCCTCTTATGTATTCTATAGTTTCTGATTATGCTTCAATTTTTTCTTTTCCGCCCATGTATGGCTGCAGTGCTTTTGGAATATTAACCGAACCGTCTGCATTCAAGTTGTTTTCCAGGAAAGCGATCAACATACGAGGCGGCGCTACTACGGTATTGTTTAATGTGTGAGCAAAATATTTTCCATTTTCTCCCACAACACGGATTTTCAAGCGGCGTGCCTGTGCATCTCCAAGATTCGAACAGCTTCCTACTTCGAAATATTTCTTCTGACGTGGAGACCATGCCTCTACATCGATGGATTTTACTTTCAAATCTGCGAGGTCACCGGAACAACACTCAAGTGTACGAACCGGGATGTCCAAAGAACGGAACAAATCTACCGTGTTCTGCCATAATTTGTCAAACCACATTTTACTCTCTTCCGGTTTACATACCACGATCATTTCCTGTTTTTCAAACTGGTGAATGCGGTATACACCACGTTCTTCGATTCCATGTGCTCCTTTCTCTTTACGGAAGCAAGGAGAATAGCTTGTCAACGTCTGAGGCAGTTTTTCCTCAGGCAGAATCTTATCGATAAATTTACCGATCATGGAGTGCTCACTTGTACCGATCAGATAAAGGTCTTCGCCCTCGATCTTGTACATCATGGCATCCATCTCATCAAAACTCATTACACCGGTTACTACGTTACTGCGGATCATAAAAGGTGGTACACAATACGTAAATCCACGGTCAATCATAAAATCTCTTGCATAAGAGATCACAGCCGAATGAAGTCTTGCAATGTCACCCATCAGATAGTAAAATCCGTTTCCGGCCACATCACGTGCTGCATCCAAATCAATCCCATCAAATTTTTCCATAATTTCCGTATGATATGGAATTTCAAAATCCGGCACAACCGGTTCCCCAAATCGTTCAATCTCAACATTTTCACTGTCATCTTTTCCAATCGGCACACTTGGATCAATGATATTCGGAATCGTCATCATGATCTCTTTAATCTTTTCTGCCAGTTCTGTCTCTTTCTTTTCCAATTCAGCAAGACGCTCTGCGCCCTGTGCTACTTCTGCCTTCAAAGCTTCTGCTTCTTCTTTTTTACCCTGTGCCATCAAACCGCCGATATTTTTCGAAATTTTCTTTCTCTTCGCACGCAGCTCGTCCGCTTCCTGCTGAGTTGCACGGCTCTCTTTGTCCAATGCGATCACTTCATCTACGAGAGGAAGTTTGCGGTCCTGAAATTTATTTTTGATATTCTGTTTTACAACATCCGGATTTTCCCGTAAAAATTTGATATCCAACATAATGAGTGTTCCTCCTAAAATATAATCGGGTCTATTATACACCTTTTTGATAAAGTATGCAAATACTTTCTCTTGTTTAAAATGTAAAACCATACAAACCCTTACAAATATTTTTGTTAATGATTCACAATTGCTTTTTCTTTGTAATTGTGTATAATATGACTAAGAAATCAAAAAGATTTCTGTGACAAACACGCTTCACAATGTGCGACAAAGAAACATTGTTTATGCAAAGGCACTTCGCAATGTGTGCTCAAACATTGCTTATTCAAACACGCTTCACAATGTGCGACAAAGAAACATTGTTATAAGAGCTAATGTTTTACATTAGCTCTTTTACATAAAGGAGAGATATGATTAAAAACGGAATGTACTATATTACCGAAGATTTCAAACAACTAATCCGAAATCTAGGTGGCGAATGGAACGATCAAAAGAAACGCCCCATCGTTTGCTTAATGCAATCAACGGAACACCCTGATTTATATATATTGGGCAATCCCTGTTGGGAAAGTCAATCATAGAGATGATAAAGCCATGGAACGAATTAAATCTTTTATGAATAAACCAACCAGAGATCTTAGATGCTGCTATTACCATATAGGAAGAACTACAAATAAATCAATATTTTTTATTTCAGATGCGATTCCCATAACAGATAAATATATTTCAGAAGAACATCTTGGTTCCGACAACAAACTTCACATAATAAAAAATCCCCATTTATTACAAGCACTGCACTATAAGTTGAACCGAATTCTTAATTTTGAAGCTTCCAATAAGAATTATTTCCGACAGCATATAACCGATTTAAAAATTCATCTGCTAAAAGAACTGGAATCCGAAAAAGTATAGTTATCAACCAAGGATTCAAACGAAAAAGGCGCAGCTATCTAGCCACGCCCTCTGCAATTCGGCTCACGCCGACATAAATTTCTGAAATTTTATACCAGGTCTGGAAACCAACGATTCCATCCTGTGTTAATTTAAAGATCTGCTGGAAGGTTTTGACAGCCTCTTCGGTCGCCGGGCCAAAGATTCCATCCTCCGCAATTTTCGGAATAAGCGGGTACGCATCCGAAATGACATTGAGCTGTGCCTGCATCTGGCGCACCTTATCACCGGAATCTCCGACACGAAGCGGCGAACCCGGATACGAAGACGGAATGCCTGAGATCACATCGGTCGCATTGATATACATGGAACTTCCATAATAATTTCGAAGAATCTCAATCGCCGTATACCCACGGTCTCCCAAAGATTTACTTCCCCATTGGCTCATCCAGTTCGGACAGGTAACATTTTTCCCATCGCAATACTGCGTCAGAATCGGCTGCAATACACCTGGACGGGAAAGATAATTGCTAAAGATCTCATCCACCACATTCGAAATACTTTCGAACACATTGCGGTTTGGAATCCATTTATGATCATAAGCCGTCGAACTTGTGATTGTAAAGTCATATCCTTTATTGCGATACCACTCTGTAAAAACACGGTTCAACGTAAATGACTGGATTGCCAGAATATTTGCCTGTAACGTCGCTTCCGGCCAAGTCGAATAAATCTCGCTACTCGCTACATTTTTAATATAATCGCGGTATGGGACATAATAGTCCTTCGCAGAGCGGTCGCTTGGCGGTCCATTGTGGACAACGATGTATTCGGGAATAACTACCCTGCTCAGTACGATCTCACCGGTTTCATCAATGGATTTGATCTCATTTTCCGCAATCTTTGGCGGATAATCTCCCCAAAGCGTATGATCCGGAATGACAAAAAGTTCCGTGTCACCGCTGATTGCCGGCGAAGTGGGAAGAAGCGAAGCATTTTGGATTGCCGTTTCGCCGGAAAAAATCTCCGCACCACTGACTCGAAACGGTTCAAATCCGGGTGCCGTAATCGTAATCGTATATTCGGCATACGGCTTGTTGGCACCAGGCTCCATGCTGTAATCTACAGGCGGTGCCGGAAGTGTCAGCTCAGGAATCTGCCCGAGCGAATTTGTCGTAGTCTGTTCAATGATCTGTTCCGGATCACTGTCTCGCGTTATCTGAACCTGCGCGCCGTCAATCGGGCGGTTATTCACTTCTGAAGTAACATTGACATCCAATAATCCTTCGGTATCCGAAGAAGTGACCGAAGCAAAAAGCTCCGGACGGGGTGTTGTTGTATTCAAAGCATTCACCAAAATCGTTTTGTTACTTGTATTTTATGCAAATGTTTGAAAAATGTGAATTTCCTTCTTATTTTCTTACAATTGTTCCCGACGCATCAAAAAACAGTTCCAGGTAATTGTACAACGCCTTTGCCTCTGAAGAATTTGTCCAATATCCTTCTGTGGAAACATCTCGGATTCCTTTTTCCGATAATTTGAGCATGCGGATCGTCTCTCCTTTTTCATCAAAATAACATAGACTAATTGACATATCGCCTGCACGGTGTTTCTGTGCTTCCGAAAAATCAAATTGATACTTTGCCGCATTCATTTTATCTCTAATTATTTTCAATACCTTTTTATCCGAAATAGTAACTGTTTTATAAGCCGGACCAGTCTGGTTTTCAAGTCCCATTACCGGCTGTGTCATCGCCACACACATCGTTTGCTTTGCATTGTCTTTTAATGTCTTAGGAATTACCGTCACCGGAATTTTGTAGTTCTTTCCTTTCGCCTTAATCTTCACCGTATAAGTACCTGTTTTTTTAACCTGAAATGTAGTATTTTTTACGGTAATTCCCTTACCGCTCAATTTCACCTTTTTTGCCCGGAAAGCCTCTGCATAAAACTTCTCTGCTTCCCAAGAAATTCCTTTGATTTTCCGGACAAAATCTTTTAATTTGTATTTTTTATTCTGTTCAATTTTGATAGAAGAATAGACCTTATCCGCTTTTATTGTAGTGGACACATTTTCCCAAAATGTATTGGACAGAAACGCTGTTAAATTATAATACTTCGTACTAATTTCTTTCGTTCCTTTTTTGATCTGCACCTTCATTTGCGTATCTGTGCTCTCTGCAGTATAAATTGTTTTATCGGACAATGTAAACACGATCGGTTCCGGGATTCCAGCCACAAGTTCTTCCGGTTTTGCCGGATCATTGGCATAGCGTCCTTTTAACTCGGTTGTCTCCTCCATCGAAAGCCCTGCAAATAGTTCACACAGATTCTGAATACATTTGCCATCCGTAGTTTTTTTGTTGCTAAAAGAAATTGATTTCACTTTCTTTGCAAACTTCTCTGTAAAAACCTTGTTCTGGTATGTAATCTTATTCTCCTGCTTTTGTGCCGCTGCGGTTTCTCCCACATTTCCCTGCACTTCCGAAACAATGAAAACTGCTGTTAGCCCCATCAACGCTGCCACTTTTTTCATTTTCTTTTTCATATAAATACCTCCATTTAAAATTCTTCCTCATCATCCCAAAAATACGCACCAATTTTATTGATATAATGGTAACCCTTTACGGTTCCGGACACCTTACAATTCTCAATCTTTCCATACAAAAGATTTCCAGCGATTCCGCCGACGTACAGCCGCCCATACACATTGGTTCCTTTCAGTTTCAGATCTCTTACCGTTCCTTTCAGAACACTAAACAAACCGATCTGACTTTGTTCATATCGATGAATCGACAAATTATAAATCGTTTTTCCATTTCCATCGAAAATTCCGTTAAACCGCCTCGTTTTATCTAAATAATAGCCAAGAGGCGTAAAATTTTTATAGCAAGACATATCCAGATCCTTTTTAAGAACTACTTTTTTACCTTTAAAATCAATTCCTTTTTTTAAGAGTTTATGTATGCCCGCCAACTGATCCGGATTCTTAATGTAAAGGACTTTTTTCTTTTTTTATACCAGGAAACAGAAGGTTTTCCCTTGCCTTTTACGCCCTTCTTTATCCTTTTTGTTTTATGCTTATAAAGGGAATCCTTGTAAGGTTGGCATGTCACATTTGGCATTTTTTTCATCGTTTTATAAAGACTCGTCTCTTTATAACCTTTGAAAATATAATTTCCTTCTTTGGGAATTTCCCGTATATAAAGCCACGGGCCTTTGGCTTCCATCACTCCGCCGTCCATCATTTTCAATCCCGTATCTTCCACTTCTTTGCATTTTACTGGGAATACAATTTTCTTCACTGCCGGTATTCCCTCAAATGCATGTCCGTAAATATTTGTCAGATTTTTAGGAAGATCGAACAACTGAAGTTTTTCACAGCCTTCAAAAGCACAATTTCCGATCGTTTTCAATTCTTTAGGAAGGTTATTAACCCGCTCTAAGGATGTACAGTTTTCAAAAACAGCAGGTAAAATATTTTCAACATCTTCACAAAATGTTATTTCTTTCAAATATTTATTATAAGCAAATGCTGCATCTCGTATATACATCACCGCAGAAGGAATGGTGAATCTTTCCTCTCGTTTTCCGGCCGGATACGCCACAAGCCTGTCACCATCGTCCTCTATTTTTTCATAGAGAACCCCATCCTTGGAATAGAAATGCGAATTTCCTTCTTCTACCACAAATGCAGTAACTTTCTCGCATTGATCAAACGCCGCCTCACCTATACCGATGACATCCTTCCCGATATGCACCACCCCTTCATAGTTCATCGGTACACATTGAAGTCGGAGCTGACTCCGCTTCGTTTCTTTCTCTTCGGGATAGGAATACAATATTCCATCCCGGCATTCATATTGACTGCTTCCTTCTTCTACCTTTATCCTTTTTAAGTTTGGATAATTATACAATGGATTACAGGCGTGAATATGACGATATATTTCCGGTTTATATTCTTCTCCCGGAACTCTCCGAAAGCATGCCATCATAAGCACAAGATTGCCCTCTTTCGGAAGAATCAGTTCTGTCACTTTGCTCTTGTCCACTTGATCTGCTTGTGCATAGGCCACAGACAGTTCCTCTGCCTGCACCGGTTTTGCAGAATTTATCTGCCAGACTGCTGTACAGAGAAGCCCTGTTAATAACAGTTTGGTAATTGTTTTTTTCATAAAATTGTCCTCGCTTTCGTTTTTATCTAGTATAACATACTTCCTTTATAAAATCACCATTTTTTGACAGACAACCACAATTTAAGGATGAACGACAAAAAAATCGAACTTCCGGTATAGAACAGCATATAGGAAGTTCGATTCATTTTATCTTCTGTATCTCTTTTTATCACGAAAACTTTCTCCTCTCACTCCTAGTATCTTCCACATTTACAACAAGTGTAACAAAGTAGCAAACGACCAAATTTATGTGATGAGCGGTTACTATTCCACCCATCACACAGTTTTCAGTCATTCACTTAATTTATATCAAAGCAAAATGATTCTCTAATTTCTTTCCTACCAGCGTGTCAGGTAACTGTGATATACCCAGCCCCATGTTCCTGTTTTCACGCGTTTTACATAATACCAGTCGCCATTTGATTCGCTTGCACTTTTGGTATAATTAATGCACACATGTTCACCATTATACATCAATTCAAGTACAGTCGCTGTCTTTTTCGGCTGTTTACGTAATCTTGCCCCATCCCCTTTTACATTGCCATTTTCACCAATTGCATAAGTTTGTGTAAGATTGATTGTAGCAGTGCCAATCACATCCCCCGGATACTCCTCCTGCGCTTCTGCTTCCAATGTTTCTGCCGCCTTAACATTAATTCCCGGCAGATTCACCAAGCCGAAGCACAGCATTAGTGCAGCTGTCATTGCCAAAAAACGTTTTGCTTTTTTCATCATAATCTGATTCCTCCTTATTTAATCATTTTCTCATTTTGCTTATGATCTTTTATTTATCCATCAATTTCTACTTCACACACCAATTCATCCTGAGATTTTTGTTTATCCAGGTAGGACGCATCTTCTAAGCGATACATCTGATAAACACTTTTGGTATTCATACTATAAAGATAAACTACCGCTTCTCCGGTTTCTGTTTTTACAATGTATTTAACATTGCCGCGTTTCAAGGTATTATCTTTTTCGTAGACATACTGCATAGAAATCTTTTGTACCTTGTCCTCAGGATAAAGAGCCTTCTGTATGTTCTTTATAATAGAAGCATTTGCAGCAAACTTTTTCTTGTCTGCCTTTATTCCACTGGTATATTCTTCCTGCTTCTTATGTTCGATAGCAATCTGCTGGATTTCTCCATTCTTACTTTCGATTTCGACAGAAGCATCAAAATCCCATGCTTTATCCTTTAACGTAATTTGATAACTGGCCAGCCTCTTTCCTTCTGCATTTTTAGTTGCATTAAATTTGCAGCGGGCATCTGCCTTATCGGCTGTCACCAAATACATGGTTTCAATGCTTTTACGGGCAAGCTGTATTGCTTCTTTCCTGCTGATTTTTTCATCCGGCTTCGGCGTCTCTTCCGCCACTTTATTTTCTTCTCTGACACTAAAATCACGTTTTTCCATAAAATCGATGATTTCCAGTATCTGTTCCTCTGTAAGTTCTTCCTGCGGCAGATAAAAAGTGCTGTTTTCTGCACAAAATGCCAGTTCATTTTCTCGTATATCACTTTTTTGGGAAACTTCTCGTATTTCGCTTGCCGGAAATTTTCCCTGTTTTTCATAGGCGGCACGAAGGGATTGCATCCTCTTTTCCTCTTTTTCCGTCAAAGCCCGGGAATAACTGTCTCCAGCCTTTTCGGAATCCTGCACTTCTTTATTATAGTGCTTCTTTTCTTCTTCGGTCATTGACTGCATTTTTTCCCGGTAAAGATTCAGTGCTGCCCCCACTCCCAGAGAAGAAGCGAGTACAGTAACACATATCACAATCACAGCCGCAGTTTTTGAATAAAACAAATGCAAATATCGTTTTTTCGAGGGTATGGAAATATTTGACAATGTTTCTTCCACTTTTTTGTCATATGACTCCGGTACTTGTATCTTGGTACCTTGTAGTAGTTCTTTTAACTCTTCATCAAATAAATCCTGCATCTCATCACTCCCTTTCCTCATTTTCTTCTATTAATTTTTTCAGCTCATTCCTTGCCCGGAACAGTCTGGATTTTACTGTCCCTTGCGGAACATGCAGCATTTTAGCGATTTCTTTTACCTGAAATCCCTGATAATAATGTAATACAACGATAACACGCAGATCCTCGTCCAGTGAAAAGATAAATTCCCACACTTTCTTAGTCTGTTCATTTTCCTGCGGAAGAAATTTTTCAATCTCATCCGTAAAAAGATACCGGTTTCTTTTCTTAATTTCCTTTCTGGCATTGTTCACTAGTATCTGCATCAGCCAGCTTTTGAATTTTTCCTCATCGCGAAGAGTATGTATTTTCTCATAAGCCGTCAATATCGTCTCTGCCACGACATCTTCGGCATCATGATAATTGTTCACAATACTATTTGCCAAAAGAAACATTTCCTCTTTATACCGTCGTATCTGTAAACTGAAGTATTCTTTTTTCATGGTAAGCGCTTTTCCTCCATATACTTCCCGTCGGAAGTACTTCTATATATTAGATACTTTAAAAGGGCAAAAGGTTCACGAGGGGATAAATTTTTTTAAAAAATAAAAGGTCTTTGCTTAAATAAACAAAAACCTTTTTCTCTTCCCTATGCCTTTGTATAATGAACCATCCGGTAACTCGAACTTTCCACGCCATATTCCTCCGTGGTTTCCACCAGACAAATATAATAATCCTCGTTGTCTCCGACAAAAAAGTCCATCACCGTCGCCTGCCCCTGCGCCAGATCATCAAATGTCGCCGCGCTGGTCAATGGTTCCAATTCCTCAGAATTTTGATAATTGGCTGCCTGGTATACTGTATCGCCGTTAAACAGATACAATTTCCAGTCATCCGGATTCATATAAAAATACCATTCTTTTCCAAGCACATCATCGCCAAGAGAACTGCCAAATTTATTTTGCTCTTCAAGATCCGGAATTCCAAGCACCTGAAAACTTTTGAGGCCTTTGGAATAAAAGATCAATTCGCTCTCGCCATAAGCAAAACGTGTCTTGGAGGAAATGACACTTCCAAGATCATTTAATGTTTTTCCGGTCTCCCCGTCGATGTAATAGCCGTATCCGCCTCCGCTTTCTCCGCAGATTAAAAGAATGTTTCCATCTTCATAGACGTGGTAATCTGTGATCCAGTCTACTTCCCAGGCTTCTCGTTTTCCAAAATCTTCCTTTACTGCCGGAGCTGCTTCTAATGGGATTTCATAAACCGAATCATTTTCTTCATCGATTTCAAGAATCGAATATTTTTCTGCGATTCCATCTGTCACTTCCCCATTGACTTCAAGATCCGCCTTTTCATAATATACAAAAACCGCGTACAGATTTCCGTTGTCGCCCCGGCGGAAATTCTGAACCTTACAGCGCGTCCATTCCTTCTGCTCATATTTATTATTTAAAAATTCGCTGAGTGAAACGTCGCACAGTTCATCGGATTCCCAGTTACCTTTCTCATCGAGTGTCCATCTGCTTATCGTGGCATTGTACTTGTCATCTTCCAGCGTAAAGTCACTGGAATACACCGCCGGTTTTCCTTGAAGATCTGCCACAAAGCCTTCAAAAGAAGCTCCCAGATAATCGCTGGCAGATGCATTTGCGGTCTGCAGAGGATCCGGCAGCGACATTTCTTTGCTCTCGTATCTTGCCTCTTCTTTTGTCTGCGATATGTCCGTTGTTTCTTTTTTTACCGGTTCGCTGCTTCCACAGCTGCTAAGCACCAGCGTGCTCGCCAATGCAATTGCTAATATTTTCCTTTTCACTGTAAACCCTCATTTCTATCGTTATAAAATCATGGATAGCTGGATACGTTTTTTCTGCAGATCTACTGACAGCACTTTTACTTCAACCACGTCTCCGACACTTACCACTTCCAATGGATGTTTTACGAATTTCTTATTCGTTAGTTTGGAAACATGTACCAATCCGTCCTGATGCACTCCGATGTCTACAAACGCACCAAAATCAATGACATTACGCACGGTTCCTTTGAGGATCATGCCCTCTTTCAGATCTTTCATCTCAAGTACATCGGTACGAAGAACCGGTTTTGGCATCTCGTCGCGCGGGTCTCTTCCAGGTTTTTCCAATTCTTTGATAATATCATTGAGTGTCATCTCACCGATTCCAAGTTTTTCAGAAAGAGATTTGCGGTCTTTTGCCAAAAGTGAAAGACCGACTACACCGCCACGGACATCTTCTTTTCCAAATCCGAGAAGGGAAAGAAGTTCCTCTGCTGCCCCATAAGATTCCGGATGTACACTCGTTGCATCCAATGGATTTTTTCCATCGCTGATCCGCATAAATCCCGCACACTGTTCAAACGCTTTCGGTCCAAGTTTCGCCACTTTGAGAAGCTGTCTGCGGCTTGTAAATTTACCATTTTCCTCGCGGTAGGCTACGATATTTTTCGCAATTGGTTTGGAAATACCGGAGATATATTCTAACAGGGAAGCCGATGCCGTATTCAGGTCGACGCCGACATTGTTTACACAGTCTTCGACTACCGCTGTCAATGCTTCGCTCAATTTCTTCTGGTTCATATCGTGCTGATACTGTCCGACTCCGATGGATTTCGGATCGATCTTTACCAATTCCGCAAGTGGATCCTGAAGGCGTCTTGCAATCGAAACCGCACTACGTTGTCCCACGTCAAAATTCGGAAATTCTTCTGTTGCCAGTTTGCTTGCCGAATAAACCGAAGCTCCTGCCTCATTTACAATGACATACTGAACCGGTTTATTGATCTCTTTTAACATCTCCACGATCACCATCTCAGACTCACGGGAAGCCGTTCCATTTCCGACGGAAATCAGAGAAATATTGTATTTATCAATCAGCCCTTTTACGATACGTTTGGACTCTTCCACTTTTTTCTGTGGCTCTGTCGGGAAAATGACGATCGTATCCAAAACTTTTCCTGTCTCATCCACAACAGCTAATTTACAGCCGGTACGAAATGCCGGATCCCAGCCAAGTACCACTTTACCGGCGATCGGAGGCTGCATCAGAAGCTGCGTAAGATTTTTCCCAAATACTTTGATGGCACCATCTTCTGCTTTTTCCGTCAATTCATTGCGGATGTCACGTTCGATCGATGGTGCGATCAGACGTTTGTAACTGTCAGCCAGCACTTCCTTGAGACACGGCGTCGTATATGGATTTTCTTTCGTGATCACTTTCTTTTCCAGATAACGCAGAATACGTTCTTCCGGTGCTTCTATTTTTACGGTAAGAAATTTTTCTTTTTCTCCTCGATTAATCGCAAGAATACGATATCCCGCGATCTTCTTTACCGCCTCACTGAACTCATAATAATTTTCATAAACCGACTTTTCTTTTTCGTCTTTCGCCACGGACACAAGAAGCCCTTCGTCCATCGTAAGTTTACGGATATACATACGATAATCGGCATCATCGGCTACGGATTCCGCGATGATGTCCATCGCTCCCTGAATCGCTTCTGCTGTCGTCTTTACTTCCTTTTCTTCGGAAAGATAACTTTCCGCTTCGGTCTCCAATGGCTGCTCGGTCATTTGAAGCAGGATAATATTGGCAAGTCCTTCCAATCCTTTTTCTTTGGCAATCGTCGCACGAGTACGGCGTTTTGGACGATATGGACGATACAGATCATCCACAACAACCTGTGTCTGTGCCGCAAGAATCTGTGCTTTTAATTCCTCTGTCAGTTTGCCCTGCTCTTCAATGCTTGCGAGAACCTGTTCTTTCTTTTCTTCCAGATTACGGAGATAGATCAGTCTTTCATGCAGGTTACGAAGCTGTTCGTCGTTCAATGCTCCATGCTGTTCTTTTCGGTAACGGGCGATAAAAGGAATCGTATTTCCTTCGTCAACCAGCTTAACGACGGCCTCTACCTGCCATACCTTAATCTCTAATTCTTCTGCTATTTTTTTATTAATATCCATTCGTCTTTATCCTCCAGATTCAATCAGCGCAATGTCTGATTTCGTTTCATTTTATTTGCCACTTTATTGTGATACATGATGTCGTCACTTTCCCGCATATAACTTTCCAATGTATCTCCCGCTCCCGGGATGCCCATTTTATAACCGAGGCTGGCATATACCTCATATGGTTTGTGCGATTTTTTATTATAATTATCTAAACTTCGTTCAAAAACGCGCACCCAGTTTTTTACATCTTCCTCATCCTGGCATGGGAATAATACTTCAAATTCATCCCCGCCGATGCGCGCTCCGATCTGTCCGCTTACCGCAGCTTCCTGAATCGCATAGCCTACCGCACGCAGTGCCGAGTCGCCTTCGTGGTGTCCGTAAATATCATTGATCGGTTTCAAGCCATCCATATCAATTCCGATGACACATACCACACTGTCTCTCGCTCGCGCATTCATAAACTGGATTCTTGCGTATTTTTCAAATCCACGGCGGTTAAATAACCCTGTCATTACATCTTGTATGTACATAATTTCCAGTTCATCGATGGCACGTTTCATCTTGCTTTTCACCAAAATATTCATGATGACATCGTCAATTGCCATACTCCAGCGCATATATAATTTTCCGGCATTTTCCGGGCTTTCATAGGAATATGCCTCATACCCATAGCATTCATCCTGAAAATGCAGCGGACTGAACACATAACATTGTGGCTCATCACTCGCCAGTTCTTTCGGAATCAACTGCCTGCGTTCAAATTCGTACCTGACATTTCCTTGATTCTCACGGTTATGAAATACAATTCTCGCTTCCATCTGATCGGTATATCCATGAGGATCTTTATCATCCATCATAATATCATCGCGGAGACAGATCAGATAATTTTTAAATCCATCAATATTGTAAATATACATCTGAACAATTGGATTAATCTCTTCAAATTTTTCCACCCGTCCAAGTTGTATATTCATAAAGCAAAACTGCATTTCAAGATTATCATGATCTACAATATTATCGTGATTCATACAACGGTAATACACGATGGACGAATGGTTATCCGCAAGACAGCCACACGATTCTCTTGCTTTTAATTCCGCCATCATATACACATCTTCCACGGATGGGTCGTTTTGGTGCTTGTCAATCAGCGTAACTGCTTTTTTCGCCATATCCGTAAAATCCACGCGTACTGTCGTTACCGATGGGCTGTATATCATTCCGGACTTGATTCCATCATATCCCGTCACGATCACATCCTGCGGTACACTGAGATTTCTTTTATAAAGTTCGTCAATAACCGCCATTGCCATATAATCATTGGCGCAGACAATCGCATCCGGACATTTTCCTTCTTCCATAAACCAGTCACAGGCGGCTTTTCCCTCATTTTTCCAAAAATCACCATAATACACACGGTGTTCCGGTACGCAGATTCCATACTCATCCATGATCTGATAAAAACTATGCAGCCGCTCTTCCGCATCGGGATGTCCTTTCCTGCCTGTCATAAACGCAATGTCTTTTACCCCATGGCATTCAATCAAATGTCGAACCATTCCACCCATCGATGCTATGTTGTCTACTAATATGTTATTTACTCCTTCCATTTTCTGTCGGAGACTAACTACCGGACAATTTGTTTTCTTTTGCAGCGATTCGACCACCTCTTCCATCGCCTCATCAATAGAAAACGTATCCCCCGCTACGATAATACCGGAAAATTCTTCATAATCCGGCAGTGAAAAAATGTCTTTTTCTCCCTGTGCATAAAGGGGATTTTGTCCATAATTTCCATAGCATGTAAATATCGCCAGATTATACCCTAATTTTTCAGCCTGCATCGCCGCACCGGTACAGATTTCACGCTGGTATTCGCCGTGCGAATTACAACTAAACATTGCTATTGTTTTCCGATTATTATGAAACATATCCTTCACCTTCCCTCATCATTTTTCATCCACTCTTTTGCTTGTTCTAACAGCATCTCTTTTTCATTCTTTCCCGGATCTTCCAATACGGTATCCATCAATCGCTGTAACATTTTTCCAAGTTCCGGTCCGGCTTTCATTCCAAGCTGGATCAAATCTTTTCCTGTTACATGAAGTTCTTTGAGACACACCGCTTCCTTCTGCGCACAAACTTTTTCATAATCCTGTTTTGCCATCTGAAGCCGGTGTTCTTTTTCTTCTCTCCGGTAATCGCTCTGCGAAAGGATATCTGCCTGCTGTATCAAAAACAGATATGGCATTACCTCTTTTCCGGCCTGATTGACAAGCCGGCGCATCTCACGTCTTCCCCCTTGATATCTCCGCTCGTGAAACATTACGATCTGAGACACCATATGAATCGTATCATTGTCAAAGCGGAGCCGGCGTAGAATCTCTCTTGCCCGTTCTTTTCCCTTGACATCGTGTCCATAAAAATGTGCGGTTCCGGCCGCATCAATCGTTTTTGTCTCCGGCTTACTTACATCGTGGAGTAGCGCCGCATATACTAATATCGTCTTGCATTTTTCATCGCTGAATGCTTTATCAAACGGTGAAAAAATGCTTGTTCTCATCTCTTCTTTTTCCATTTCCCGGTATAATTTCTGAACATGCCTGACCGCCTGCATCGCATGCTCTCCCACAGAAAATATATGATGCGGATTTTCTTGTGTCGTCTGAATCATCTTACGAAACTCCGGGAAAAAATATTCACAAAGTCCGGCGTCTTCTGCCAGTTTTAGTTTTTCCGGCTGACCGGATAAAAGTAATTTGGTGATTTCGACCCGGATCCGCTCTTTGCTCACATTTTGTATCGTCGGAGCCAGTTCATAGATGGCATCGAGTGTCTCCTTTTCGACATCAAATCCCAGCTGCCCGGCAAAACGCACGCCGCGCAGCATCCGCAGGGCATCTTCGGAAAAGCGCTGTCTTGCATCTCCGACACAGCGAATGACCTTTTTTTCCAAATCGGAAATGCCACCAAACAGATCAATCATCCCGCTTTTCGGATTGTACGCCATCGCATTGATCGTAAAGTCGCGGCGTTTCAAATCTTCTTCCAGATTTGCCGTATATTCTACCTGTTTGGGATGTCTGTGATCTTCATATTCTCCATCCACACGGTACGTCGTCACTTCGTATCCGGTTCCTTCCACCATAACCGTAACGGTTCCATGCGCGATCCCGGTATCTATTGTTTTGCGAAAGATCTGCTTTACCTCTTCCGGTTTTGCAGATGTCGTAATATCCCAATCTTTCGGCACACGTCCCAGCACACTGTCTCTGACACATCCACCGACAGCATAGCCTTCTTTGCCATTTTCTTCCAGTTTGTCAAGAATCCATTGTACCTGCTCTGGTATCTGCATGCCATCTTCTCTCTTTCTTAATCTTCTAATGTCTGAGGACGAACCCAGTTTCCCTTGATTCCCTTATGCTTCCACTGATCCTTTTCTTTGTCATAGCCGTCAATGGACATAAAATGATAATCACTGCTCGTCTTTAATGCCTTATAAATCGTTTTACAGCTGACACGATGGCGGTTGTGCTCCGGATCTCCGGAATCTGCCAAAAATACTGTGTTGTCTGTTTCATCGTATAAGAAAAGGGTCACATAATGTCCCGGTGTATTTTTCCAATAAGAAGAGTCGTTTGCACTGCTCACCAGCACAAGACTCGCCTGACCTTCCTGTACCTGTTTTAAAAATTGTTTGTACGTTGAAGGCTTGTGATGCAGGGATGTTTCAAAGCCTACTGAATTCAAGGTCGCCTGCATCTGCTCCCAGGAGATGGCCCCTCCCCCTGGATAGTACGTTACTTTTTTTGCATACTGGTAAATATCTGTCGGAAGACATTGGTACTCCGTCAGTGAACTGTAAATATTTGCCATGCAGCAAAATCCACAGCCAAACGCACCAAACGATTTTCCATCATAAAATGTTTTCCCCCATTTTCCGGACCATTCACGGCGTTCTTTCCAGGATTTTGGTCCCTGAAGATACGTATAAATTCCGTCTTCCGGAGAGGGTGTCGCCGCTGCCTGTACCGCACTTTCGCTTACCGGTGCTGCCATCACGGCGGCATCTGTCACGGCTCCCTCACGCACGGTCACTGTCTGCGTACCGCTTGTTTCCACTGCCTGTTCTCCGTTTTGATCAAAAAACAGACCGATCACAAGAACCAGCACCGCCACGGCACTCATTATTATAAAATGTCTTTTATCTCTGGCATCTCGTCTCCACTTCATCGTTATCCTCCATCTCAGACGAATCGATCTACCGCTATCGTATATCGTCCTTTTTTCGTCTCTCTCAGCACACCTCGGTAAATGATTTTTCCATATCCCCGCACACTGACTACATCATCTTCTTTTAATATCCCGCTGTTATTTTCATATACTCTGCCCCCGACAAAGATCTTTTTTTCACGGAATAATGGAATTACTTTACTGCGTGACAACGAAAATACTTTTGCCACCACGGCATCACAACGCGGCGACGTCAGAACCAGTTCTTCCCTTTTCAGAACAGGTTTTATCGCCTGCGGAATCTCCTGCATCTCTTCACATACCACATTGGTGTGGCGGATTTTGGTAAGATTGTCACAGATAAAATCTTTCATCGAAGCCAGGCAGAAAAAATAACTTTCTTTTTCCATGACCCAGATATCTCCAACTACCTCCCGCTCGATCCCAAGGTGCATAAGTGCTCCAAGGACATCCCGGTGATTACATTTTTCTGCAAATTTTGCAGCCATCGGCCGGCAGTGAATACAGGAAATGGGAAACTCTTCCTCATATCCAAATTCTTCCGGATTTCCAAAACGGATCATCTGCCGCTCGGTTCCGTCACAACCGCCGGACACCGTAATCCCGGCATACCGGAGTTCGGGTTCTATCGTATAAAACTCATCCTGTTCTGCCAAAGACAGAAAATGAGTAAATGTATATCGTCCCTGTGAAAAACTGACTTCCGCCAAATCTTTCAGGCGTTCTTTTGTCATCCTGAATCCTCCCTTAGTCACTCTTTTCTATTATACCGAGAATTTTCGAAAAAGTCAATGAAGTGTACAAATTCCGTGGCTTTCATATCGCCACGCTTCCGCTTTCACATCTTTGATCTCCGGATGTTCTCCACAGACTTTACACGTCGGTATCGCCTTTCCAAATTTTACCTCTCTGAATGTCAGATTCAAGCCATCAAAAACGACCATGCGGCCGGTCAAAAGTCTGCCGATGCCGAGAAGATATTTTATCGTTTCCAACCCCTGCACGCAGCCAATAATCCCCGCCATTACGCCGATCACACCGGCTTCGCTGCAATTTGGCACACTTCCCTGCTCTGGAATTTCCTCAAAGATGCAGCGGTAACACGGTCCCTGCCCCGGCACATACGTCATAACCTGTCCCTGAAACCGCAGGATCCCGCCATGACAAAATGGTTTGCCGGCAAGCACACACGCATCATTGATCAAAAATTTGGTTTCAAAATTATCCACTCCGTCTACGACAAAATCATATTCTTCGATAAGATCCCCGATATTTTCCGGCGTCAGCCGCATCGCATACGTTTTTACGGTCACATCCGGATTGAGCAGTTCAATCGTTTCTTTGGCAGAATCCACCTTTTTCTGCCCGAGACGGCTCGTATTATGAATGATCTGCCGCTGAAGATTGGACAATTCCACGACATCCGCATCCACGATTCCGATCGTTCCGACACCGGCCGCCGCAAGATACAGAGCGACGGGTGCACCAAGTCCCCCGGCTCCGACGACAAGCACTTTCGATGCCAGAAGCTTTTCCTGCCCTTCCTGCCCCACTTCATCCAAAAGCACATGGCGGGAATACCGTTCCATATTTACCTCTTTCGCATGATCGATCAGCCACCGCAAAAAGCCGCCTTCGAGGTGGTATGCCTGCCATCCTTCTTTTCGCAGTTCTTCTACCACCTGCAGACTTTTTTCTCCACGCTGGCAAAATACCACGATGCATTTATCCTTTGGCAATTTTTCCTTTTCTTCTGCAAAACAGCGAAGTGGAATGCAGACCGCTCCGGGAATCGACCCATGATGGTAGACCACTTCTTCTCTCAGATCCACCAGAACGGTGCTGTCTTCTTCCATTTTTTCCCATTCCTGCCATGTCAATTCTTTTTTATCACTCAACTGCCCTGTCATTGTCATTCTCCTTCATCGTATCGTTCCTGCTTCCAGTATATCAAATTTCTGTACAATGTACAATTGAAAATAGTTGATTTCCTTGGTATAAAATGCTATCATAGTATTACTATTGTTAAAAAGGATGGTGGAACCATGAAACTTTGGGGAGGACGTTTTACAAAAGAGACGAATCAATTGGTACATAATTTCAATGCTTCGCTTTCTTTTGACCAGAAATTTTATAAACAGGATATCCTCGGAAGTATCGCCCACGTGACGATGCTTGAAAAACAGAAAATTCTTACCGCTGACGAAAAAGAGACGATCATCGGCGGATTGAAAAGCATTTTGGAGGATATCGAATCCGGTAAATTGGAATTTACCGCAGAACACGAAGACATTCACAGTTTTGTCGAAGCACATCTGATCGAACGTGTCGGCGATCCCGGCAAAAAGCTTCATACCGGACGCAGCCGCAATGACCAGGTAGCATTGGATATGAAATTATACACCCGCGATGAGATTGTCGAACTCAATGATCTTTTGAAAGAACTTCTTATGACGATTCACCGCATTATGAAAGAAAATGTGGACACTTTTATGCCGGGCTTTACGCATCTGCAAAAAGCACAGCCGGTCACTCTGGCTCATCATTTTGGCGCATATTTTGAAATGTTCCGCCGCGACCGCAGCCGTCTGCGTGACATCTATGACCGTATGAATTACTGTCCGCTCGGTGCCGGTGCTCTTGCTGGGACAACCTATCCGCTTGACCGTGAATATACCGCTTCCCTGCTTAATTTTGATGGTCCTACATTAAACAGCATGGATTCTGTTTCCGACCGTGATTACCTGATTGAACTTCTCAGTGCACTTTCTACCATTATGATGCATCTGAGCCGTTTTTGCGAAGAGATCATCGTCTGGAATTCCAATGAATACCAGTTTGTAGACATCGATGATTCGTATTCAACCGGAAGCAGCATCATGCCACAGAAAAAGAATCCGGATATCGCAGAATTGATCCGCGGAAAGACCGGACGTGTCTATGGTGCTCTCATCAGCATGCTTACGACGATGAAAGGCATCCCTTTGGCTTACAATAAGGACATGCAGGAAGACAAAGAGTTTACCTTTGATGCAATCGACACTGTAAAAGGCTGTATTTCTCTCTTTAACGGCATGATCGACACGATGAAATTTAAGAAAGAAAATATGGAAGCCAGTGCGAAAAACGGCTTTACCAATGCGACAGATGCCGCCGATTATCTTGTAAACCACGGAGTTCCGTTCCGTGATGCACACGGTATCATCGGCCAGCTTGTGCTCCTTTGCATTGACAAAAACATTTCTCTGGATGACCTTCCGCTTGAAGAATACAAGAAAATCTCACCGGTATTTGAGGAAGATATTTATGAGGCAATTTCCATGAAAACCTGCGTAGAGAAACGAAATACGATCGGAGCTCCGGGACGCGATGCCATGGAAAAAGTATTGGCGATCAATGAAAAATATCTGATGGAAAGTTAATGACTTTTCTTTCACCATAGCAAAACTGCCACACCTTTTCGTGTGGCAGTTCTTATTATAATCTTAATTCTAATTAACTCCAAATATAGTAAATGATTCCTGCTGCCAAAAGTGCCACAGCCACCGTAATGATAATCTTCGGTATTGACAATGGCGTCTTTCCGGCTACCTTTCCGGTCTGTCCATTTACCATAAATTGGTAAACTTTGTCTTTGTATTTAAAGTTGGATACCCAGATTGGCAAAAGAAGGTATTTGTACGTCACATCATTGAACGACGTATTTAGCATCACGCGTCTCGTATGATCGGCATTGTGCTCATTTTCAATCTTGTCTTCGACATTGCGTTTCAACTTTGCCGAAATGGCTTTTTTCGCTTGTTTCCAGGCATCTTTTACACCAAGTGCATAACGCTCTGCCACAAATCCGGCTACGTATTCCGGCTTGTAAGCCTTATTGTTTTCCGTATCAAATGGCTCTAGTTTATGAAGCATGTTGGAATCGTGGCGGTCCGATGCGAGAATCAATTCGTCATCGATAAACTCACTGTATGTACCGGAGGTCGAATACCAGTCTGTCTCCGTATGGCTGTGCTCATCGTCGTCCTGCACTTCTCGATCGATACCATATTGACCGGTATATGTCGAAAATGTATTGGTATCAAAGGTCCAATACGGAAGATAGATTCCGTTGAAACTCTTTGGTCTCGCACTTTCTTTGGCAAGGCGCGGACAGAACCATTTCTTTTTGATCCATTCTTTAAAGAGACGGGATGCATCCTTGTCATTCACCTGAAATGGCACAACACCACCCGGCGCGATCGTATCCTGATCGTTTGCTTCCATAACCTGGTTGGATCCACAGAATGGGCAGACAGCCGATGTCTGCAGAGCATCGTAAATGGTTTCTGCACCACATGCCTCGCAGATTACGGTCTTCTTTTCGGCACCCCAGTTTTTATTCGCTGTCTTATCTACCAGATCAAAGTCCAGTTCCTGTGCCTTTTTCGGCTCTTCATCGGACACGGCAATCTCTTCTTCATAATCACAGAACCCACATTTCATATGTCCGGTTTTTGGATCAAAGTCCATAATACCGCCACACTGCGGACATTTTTTATCCGTTTCTTCTTTGGTCTCTGCAAAATTGATATTGTCAAAATTTTCCTCTTGCTGGCTCATTCTTTTCCTCCATTCTCATTACTGGATGTCATTTTCATCAAAAATATCCCCGCATTCCGGACAGAATTTCGGTGGATGATGTGGATCTTCCGGCTGCCATCCGCATTTATCACAACGGTACAATGGAGCGTCTTCCGGTTTCTTTGCGCCACAGTTCATGCAGAATTTTCCTTGATTCAATGTTCCGCAGGAGCAAGTCCAGCCTGCTGGTTCTTCCGGTTTGGGCGAGCCACATTCCATACAGAATTTTCCAGTATTTCCCGTCTTTCCGCAAGAGCAGGTCCAGCCTGTTGCCGCCTGCTGCTGTGGCTGTGCCTGTGGCTGCGGTGCCTGCTGAGGCTGTGCCTGTGCGGCTGCCTGCTGCTGGACTCCCATCGCAAATAACGAATTGGCATCGAGACCACCTGCCTGTGTCGCCATATTCATACCGGCAAACGCCATCATTGGACCTGTCGCCGTATTCGAAGCGGCTGCTTTCATCGCCTCTGCCTGTGCTCCGGCAAGTGTCGCTGCTGCCATATTTGGATTGCGGAGTACAGCGGTTTTCTGCATTTCTTTAATCATCTGCTCGTCTTCTTCGGATGCTTTGATCGTATTCACACCAAAGGCAACGATCTGCAGTCCGCGAAGTTTTCCCCACTGCTCAGACAATTCCTGATTCAGCGCATCCGCTACCTCTTTCGTATGCGCCGGAACTGCACTATAACGGATTCCGAGCTCTGAAATCCTTGCGAATGCCGGCTGCAGTGCCGTCATAAGTTCGGTTTTTAACTGCGAATCAATCTCGTCTCTGGTATATTCATCCGTTACATTTCCGCACACATTGGTATAGAACAAGATTGGGTCAAAAATTTTATAAGAATATTCTCCATTACAGCGTACCGAGATATCGACATCGAGCCCGATATTCGTATCTACCACGCGGAATGGGATCGGATTGGCTGTACCATATTTATTTCCCATAATTTCTTTTGTATTAAAGAAATACACGCGCTGGTCTTTTCCGGTATCTCCGCCAAAGGTAAAACGTTTTCCGATCGTTGAAAAGGTCTGTTTGATCGTATCTCCCAAATCTCCGCAGAACAAACTTGGTTCTGTCGAAGTATCATACATAAATTCGCCTGCTTCTGCACAAAATTCTACAACTTTTCCTTGATCTACGATGATCATACACTGTCCTTCATTGACAGCGATCACGGATCCGTTTGAAATGATATTGTCATTTCCTTTATTGGACGTTCCGAATTTTCCGCTTTTTCTCTTCTGTCCTTTGGTCACGAGGACATCCGCTTCCATCGCATCACAATAAAAATATTCTTTCCACTGATCTGCCATCGTGCCGCGGATCGCGCCTCCGATTGCTTTAATTAATCCCATTATGTATCCTCCATTTCATTTTTCCGGGTTCCCCCTTGAGTCTTGCTTTTATTATAACTTTTTTCCTGCCCTCTGTCTACAAAAAAATAGTCCCCCGGAGATTTTCCGAAGGACTATCTTTTTTACGATCTTATCGCAGGGTAGTCTAGACTAACGCATAGACTCCTCCTGTTTCTTGATCATTTGTCGCACCATCTCGCCACCGATGCTTCCTGCTTCTTTGGATGTGAGGTCACCATTGTAACCATCTTTCAAGTTTACGCCAAGTTCAGACGCAACCTCCATCTTGAATTTGTCCATAGCATCTTTAGCCTGTGGTACTTCCATTCTTGCTGTTTTACTCATAACATTTCACCTCCGTGTTTTTTTAGTATTTATCGTAAGTGATAACGGAATGTCTTTTGTCTGAAAACATTCCGTCATCGAAACATTTTCATGTAAGCCACTCGGTTATCTGATACTATTGTACCCACGAAGGAGTTTTTCATTCTGGTAATTACTTCCAAAATTTATCGTTCCTGCAAATCTCTCTGCAGCGGTTCCAAATAATGCAGAAAGGTTCCCGAATACGTAGAGATTTCATACTCCGGTTCCATCTCGTCGATCGTAAAACTTTTCCGTCCGCCCTGCTCCATCCGTTTCCAAAATTCCAACAATTTTTGAAAACGAAGATACATATATTTTTCCCGGTTTTTAAAATAAATAAGCAAAAATGCGATGCCATCCTGACTTTCAAATTGTTCCATAAATTTCATCTGATGCTCATGCACATTGCTGAGTGGGAAACGGTCCTCGACACACTCTTTCGCATCAAAACACACCGGAATACCCTGCACGACACCGATATAGTCAACGGTACTTTTTTGTTCAAAATACGCAAGCGTAATATGTCTCGTCGCCTGATCAATGTTGATCGGTTTGATCGGCGTCGGGATTTTCTGTACCAACGCCAGATTCTGCGTCTGGTATTTTTCATTTGTCATATTTACAAGTTCTTCCAAAAATGATCCTCGCAGACCACGTGAATTCCATGTTGGCATGTTTAGTGTCCTTTCCTTTAGGCTTGAAAAATGTCTGTGATCTTTTTCTGCAATTCTGCATCGAAACCATCTTCTGCCTGAATTTCTTTTTCATCAAGTGCCTGATATCCCATTGGCCCATAAAGGAATTTTTGAATCAAAATACATTTTTTCCCATTTTTATCAAACACTTTCCAATACAATTCGCTTTCATAGGCATTTTTCTCCGAATTATATTTTCCATCCGTCAGACAAAATGAATTTTTCCGACACCGGCTCAGTATATCATACAAGCATTTTCCAACTTTTTTCAGAAAAAGAAAGATTACAAAAAATTCAAATTATCAATTAACAATATCATCCACCCATTTGTACAATTTATGAGACCCAATATCACTTTCAGACACTACCGTGTTCATATCTTCTTCAAAGTCCTCATAACCGTTACGCACATGATACAAATGATATCCTTCTTCTGTAGAACATATTGTCACAAAAGAAATTCCTGTTTCTTCTCTCAGTTTCAATATTCTTCTTTCGCAATCACGCAGCAATAAATCTCCTAAATAGATCTTATGTTCCCCATCTTGTGCAACTAACACCCCTTGGAAATCATTATGTATTGCTAGATAATTAATATTTATGGAACCACCCATCAATTCAAAAACATCTGTCTCACCAACCGTTTCCACGCGGTCAACTCTTCCATTTTCTATATTGTAAAAACCTATTATATAATTATTATCATCCGATAGCATAATATAAGTAATGCCTCGGTTCACATCCAAGGCACTACCATCATGCAAAAATTTGTCAATTACTATATTACCGCAAATAAATTTTTCTGCTAAATTTTCATATTTCTTTGTATATTTTTTTATATTCATATATTATTTCTTTTCCACCTTACTACACAAAACACCCGTTTCTTTATCCACGCAAAAGGAAAAATTGTGTGAATCCATAAACTCAACTCTTTTTCTATTTTCAGCAGATGCTGGTGTTTTCTTTATCGTTTTTCGGGTAACAAACGGTAATGTTGGTTTTATCGCACATGCATTCATACAAATCTCTCCTTCCTTATCTTTCTTTGCCAAAACAATCACCTCAGTCAATTTGAACTGAGAATATAATCTTTTTCTACTAATATACTAGCATATTCCCAGTCTAAAATCAATCCTTTTAGTAATTATTATATCTATTTTCCGCAAATAGTATGTATAAAAAAAGGGGCTGTCTCTTTAACATTTAATAATCGTTAAGGCACAGCCCTCTTTACCTCTATTCCTCTACATTATGATATACTGCCTGTACATCGTCGTCCTCATCGAGAAGATCCATGATACGATTGAACATTTTCACATCTTCGTCGCTTGTCAGTTCTACGTAATTTTGTGGGATCATGGTTACTTCTGCCTGAGCCATCGGAACGCCTTCTTTTTCCAAAGCTTCACGTACCTGGCTGAAATCATCCGGAGCGGTAAGGATCTCGTAGCTGTCCTCTTCCTCATTAAAATCTTCTGCGCCGGCATCCAGAGCAAGCATCATAAATTCATCGGCATCCGTTTCATATTCTTCTTTGTCGACGATGATCTGGCCTTTCGTATCAAACATATAAGATACACAGCCTGTCGTTCCAACATTTCCGTTTCCTTTCGTAAATGCGTTACGTACATTGGAAGCAGTACGGTTTTTGTTGTCGGTAAGTGCTTCTACGATGATTGCTGTTCCGCTTGGACCATATCCTTCGTATGTAATATTTACATAATTTACCGCATCGACGTTTCCTGCTGCCTTTTTGATACCACGATCGATCGTATCGTTTGGCATGTTATTCGCTTTTGCTTTGGCGATAACGTCACGAAGTTTACTGTTGTTATTTGGATCCGGGCCGCCTTCTTTGACTGCTACGGCAATCTCACGGCCGATTACGGTAAAGATTTTTCCTTTCTTTGCATCATTTTTCTCTTTTTTATGCTTAATATTAGCAAATTTTGAATGTCCTGACATGGTTAGCCTCCTTAAACTTTGTTACCTTTGTATTCTATATCATACATCATTTTATCTGAAGAATCAAGTTTTGCAGATTATCAATGACGTTTTGAACCATTTTTTCTGTTTTTACCGCACACATGATCGTGTCATCACCGGCGATACAACCGATGATACCTTCAATTTCCATCGCATCAAGCGCCGCGGCGACCGCCATGGCCATACCGACTGCGGTTTTTATGACAAGCAGATTTCCTGCCTGCTCCATCGAAACGATACCATCTTGAAGAAGTGTCGCATACCGGTTTGCCGGCTGCGCTGTGGGATGCTTAATCTCTGATGTTACCGGGATCGTGCTTCGCATCGCATATTTTTGCCGTACCTTTTGACCGGGAACTTTTTCCAATGACAATTCCCGGATATCACGGGAAACCGTCGCCTGTGTCACAGCATACCCGGCTTCTGTCAGATATCTGGCAAGATCTTCCTGCGTTTCCACTTCATGATTTTGTATAATTTCAATAATTTGTTCCTGTCGCTTCTTTTTCATGCTGCCACTCTTCCTCTCATCATGTGCGGTTCAGCTTGCTTCGCATCTTCTGATAAAAACCAATTTCTCCGACACATACCATATTAAACGGAAGTTCCGCCTTTTGAATCCGGATCACATCCCCGGTCTCAATTGCGGCGCACACCTCTCCATCACATCGAACCGATGCTTCATCAACATAACTCTCACGTGTCTTTTCCACTTTTACACAAATCTCAGCCTGCGAAGAAACCACCAGACTTCGTTTGTTAAAGGAATGTGGACAAATTGGCGTGATGACAACCGCTTCCATCGTCGGCGACAAAATCGGTCCTCCGGCAGATAAATTATATGCCGTTGAGCCGGTCGGCGTCGCGATCAATACGCCGTCTGCAACATAACTATCCATCCATTCGCCGTCTACCCAGACACTCGTCGTCACCATTCTTCCAAAATCCCGTTTTCCGACGACAATCTCGTTGACCGCAAAAAAGGTTTCTCCCGTTTTCTGCACTTGTGCCGACAATGCCATGCGCTTTTCAATCGTATATTTTCCCGACATGACAGCGTCCAGCGCCGGATAAATCTTTGGTTTCTCGATTTCTGTCAAAAATCCCAGTGTACCCAGGTTCACTCCAAGGATCGGAATTTCTTTGCCGGCAATCTTTTTTGCTGCCGCAATCACCGTGCCGTCTCCTCCAAGAACGATTGCCATATCCGCTTTTTCCTGAATATCAATGGCATCATGAGACTGAATGACAACGCGGTGTCCCGCTTCCTGCATATATGCCTGAATGCCTTTTGCCACCTGGCATCCGGAATCCTTTTCCTCATTTACGATAAGATAATACATACTCATCCCGATATATCCTCCGCATGTTTTACCGCATGTTCCTGCGCTGCCTGAATCGTTTCATCCATCGTCTTCTGCCACTCATTCCACTCATCCTCCGGAAATGTTATAGCACTATTTTCCATTTTTTGGATAAATAACAAATATTCAATATTTCCTTCCGGTCCGCGAATTGGGGAAAAATCAAGTCCCTTGATCAAAAAGCCAAGACTTTTTGCATAAGAAATGACTTGTTCCATCACTTCTTTGTGAACGGCCAGATCACGCACGACACCTTTTTTTCCGACTTTTTCTCTGCCGGCCTCAAACTGCGGTTTGATCAGGCATACCATCTGTGCCTCGTTTTTCATCAGATGCCAGATTGGCTCCAGCACCTTGGTCAGTGAGATAAATGCCACATCGATCGACACAAAGTCCACCAATTCGCCGACATCTTCCGGCGTCACATAGCGGATATTCGTTTTTTCCATGGAGCGGACACGCTCATCCTGACGCAGTTTCCAGGCAAGCTGATTCGTACCGACATCGATCGAATAGACAAATTTCGCACCATTTTGCAGCATACAGTCCGTAAATCCGCCGGTAGACGCACCTACATCCATGCAGGTAAGATCTGTCAGCTCGATTGGAAATACCTGCAGTGCTTTTTCCAGTTTATAGCCGCCTCGACTGACAAATTTTAACTTTTTGCCACGAATTTCTATATAAACATCCACCGGAAACTTTTGCCCGGCTTTATCTTCTCTCTGTTCATTGACAAACACATTGCCTGTCATAATGATTGCTTTCGCCTTTTCCCGGGATTCCACCATCCCGCGATTTACCAAAAGCACATCCAGACGCTCTTTTTTCATCCTTTATTTCCTTTCCAATGCCTCATCGATCTGTCCGACAAGCCAATTCTCGTCCATTTCATAGCGCGCATATAATTCTTCCGGCGAGCCATGTTCCACAAAGCAGTCATCCACCGAACAGTTGATAAATTTCTTTGGAATGCAGCCTTCTTCCATAAGATACGCCTCTGCCTGCTGCCCAAAGCCGCCGATCTTTTCGCTGTCCTCCATCGTCACGACAATGTCATGCTTCACAGCCAGTTCTTTTACCAGCGCATGGTCAAATGGTTTCACAAACCGCATATTTACCACCGTTACACTGCCGGCAAAATGTTCCGCTGTCCGAAATGCCTTTTCTACCATATCTCCTACGGCAAAAATCACAATCTGCGGTTTTTCTGCTTCCAGCAAAACTTCTGCTTTTCCTAATTCTAACGCCTTATGGTCCAGTGTACTTTTATACACTGCTCCACGCGGATAACGTACTGCCACCGGGCCATCGAAATCATAAGCAAAATCAAGTGCTGCAGTCAATTCCGCTTTATCCATCGGCGAAATCACGGTCATATTCGGAATATTCGTAAGATACGAAATGTCAAATATTCCCTGGTGGGTGTCGCCGTCTCTGCCCACGATTCCGCTTCGATCCACCGCGAAAATAACCGGCAGATTGTTCAGGCAGACATCGTGAATGATCTGGTCGTAAGCACGCTGCAAAAAGGTCGAATAAATCGATACGACCGGGCGTAATCCACCAGCCACAAGTCCGGCTGCAAACGTCACTGCATGCTCTTCGGCAATTCCCACATCAAAAAATCGTTTTGGAAATTGTTCGGCAAATCTCTTCACGCCGGTTCCATCCGGCATCGCCGCACATACAGATACCAGCTCTTCATGGGCTTTCCCTTTTTCAATCATCCAGTTTCCAAACACATCCGTATAAGTTTCTTCCTCCGATTCCGGCACTTCGCCGCTTCTCGGATCAAATGGTCCGACGCCATGAAAGATCGACGGATTTTCTTCTGCCGGGCGGTATCCTTTTCCTTTTTTTGTCACTACATGAATCAGAACCGGGCGGTTTTTCATCCGCGCAGCCGCCTCCAATGCTGTCAGAATGCTTTCCACATCGTGTCCATCGATCGGACCGACATATACGATTCCCATTTCTTCAAAAAACATCCCCGGCACAAACAAGTGCTTCAGCGAGTTTTTCGCATTTTTAATCGTTTCCGCCATTGACACTCCGACATTCGGAATGCGGTCAAGACGTTCTTCGATATTTACTTTCAAATCATTGTATTTGCGGTTTGTACGCACTTTTCCAAGGTATCTTGCCATACCACCTACATTTTTGGAGATCGACATCTTGTTATCATTTAAAATCATGATCAGGTTCGACTTCATCTGCTCCGCATTGTTCAGCGCCTCAAATGCCATACCGCCCGAAAGTGCCCCATCTCCGATAACTGCCACGACCTTTTCATCACTGCCGCGCAGATCACGGGCTTTGGCAAGTCCCAGCGCAACAGACAGCGACGTGGAACTATGTCCGGTATTAAACGTATCTGCCGGATTTTCACTTACTTTCGGAAATCCGCTCAAACCATCGAGCCGGCGGAGACTTCGGAAATCTTTCAGTCTTCCGGTCAGCATTTTATGAACATATGCCTGATGCCCTACATCCCAAACCAGCTTATCTTTTGGAAAATCAAGAAAGAGATGCAGTGCCATTGTAAGCTCCACGGCCCCAAGGTTCGAAGCAAGGTGCCCTCCGGTACGGCTTACATTTTTCACCAGTTGAAATCGGATCTCTTTTGCCAGTCTCCGGTATTCCTGCGGCGGAATGTTCTTTATATCATTTTCTTTTTTTATTTCATCCAGTAAACGGCTCATTCTCTCACTCTTTTCTCTCTTATTTGTCGCGGTCGATCATCCAGGTCATAAGTCCGGTAAGAAATTCTTTATCTCCGTCAAATGTCTGAAGCAGTTCGATCGATTGCTCGGTATATTGTTTTACCTTCGCCTTCGCATTTTCCAGTCCGTGGATCGACACGTACGTTGTCTTTTCATTTCGTTCGTCTGAACCCACCGGTTTTCCAAGCGTCTGCTCATCGCCGATCACGTCCAGGATATCATCCTGAATCTGAAATGCCACGCCGAGTTTCCGCGCACTTTTTTCCAATGTCTGCACCTCATCTGCCGTACAGCCTGCGAGGATTCCTCCGATCATAAAGCAGCTTTCTAAAAGCGCAGACGTTTTATTTACATAAACATATAATAACATGTCTTCATCGACAAAATTTCCATCTTTTTCCACATCTACGACCTGGCCTCCGACCATGCCATAGATTCCGGCTTTTCGGGCAAGGACACGCAGGGCCTCTGCTGTCTGTGCCAGATTTTCTGCCGAGGCTGCCTCAAATGCCTGAATCGCCGTCTCATACGCATAATTCAAAAGCGCATCCCCTGCGAGAATCCCCATCGCTTCGCCGTATTTCTTATGTGTGGTCCATTTACCGCGGCGGTATTCATCGTTGTCCATCGCTGGCAGATCATCATGCACAAGGGAGTACGTATGAATCATCTCGATTGCTGCCATAAAAGGTGCGATCAGCGAATCCTCGGTCCCGCCACACATATGATAAACTTCCCTCATCAAAACCGGGCGGATTCTTTTTCCTCCGGCCTCGACACTGTATTCCATCGCCTCCAAAACCGTTTTCGGATATCCGGTCACTTCCGGAAGATATGAAACCACTGTAGTTTCGGCTTCTTTGGCTCTTTCCTTTAAGGTCTGCTCGATATTCATGCTTCTTCCTCCGCTTCCTGCTCCATCAGGACCTGAACTTTCTTTTCGACCTGATCGATGGCTTTGTTTCCTTCCACAACAAGCTTCATTCCCCGGGAAAATGTCGCATACGCCTCTTCCAGAGAAAGTTTTTCATGCTCCATCGTCATCACGGTTTCTTCTAATTTTTCCATAATTTCTTCTAATTCCATTTATTCTTCCCCTTTCAAAGCCGGATTTTTCTCTTTTGCGACCACTTTGGCTTCCAGTCTGCCGTCTGCCACAAAAATACGGATCACATCGTCCATTTCGATTCGGTCAACACTGTCAAGCATCGCACCATCTTCTTTTTCTACATAAGCAAATCCGCTTTCCAATCGTTTCAATGGCGACAGCCCGTCTAATCTTCCGGAAAGGATCTGCAGTTCCTGTCGTTTCTGCTGAAGCATCCGGGTCATCTGCATCGTAAGCCGGTCACTCAGATCGGCGATGTACTGGCGGTTTTGCGCAATCTGATTGGACGGATGATACAACTTTGTCTGCCGCTCCAAAAGTTTCATGCGGTCTCTTGCCATACCGATGCGGTCCCTCATCCCACGGATCAGATAACTGCGGTAATCGTCAATCTGATCCAACAGCTGTTCTACGTCATAAACAGCAAGTTCTGCCGCCGCAGACGGTGTCGGGGCACGCAAATCCGCCACATAATCCGCAATCGTCGTGTCGGTCTCATGTCCAACCGCCGATATAACAGGAGTATGACATTCATAAATGGCCTCTGCCGTCACTTCTTCGTTGAACGCCCACAGATCTTCGATCGAACCGCCTCCACGTCCAACAATGATAACATCCAGATTCATCGCATCCAAAGTACGGATTCCAGCCGCGATCGTATCACACGCACCCTCTCCCTGCACCTTCGCCGGGTACAGGATCAATTGCACATAAGGATTGCGACGCGTCGATATATTGATAATATCTTGAATGGCAGCCCCGGTCTTTGCCGTGACTACGCCAACTCGTTTTACATATTTTGGAATTTGTTTCTTGTGTTCTTCGGAAAAATATCCCTTTTGTTCCAATTTTTTCTTTAACTGCTCGTACTTTTCCGCCAGGATTCCTTCACCTGCATGCTGAATGGTTTTCGCATACAGTTGGTATCTGCCATCGCGTTCATACACGCTGATCGTGCCGCCGATCAAGACCTCTTGTCCATTTTCCAGGCGAAACGAAAGCCGTCTGCGGTCACCGGCAAACATTACACAGGAAATTGCCGAAGAAGCGTCTTTCAAGGTAAAATAAATATGCCCGCTGCTATGATACTTGCAGTTCGATATTTCTCCTTTTACAAATACAACCGCAAGTGCCTCCTCTCGCTGAAACATCATTTTGATGTACTGATTGACGGCAGATACGGTGTAAACCTGTCCTCTATTCATTTACAATTTTCCCCAAGATTCCATTTACAAAAGCAGCACCGCCGTCTTCGCCGTACGTTTTTGCCAGCTCGACAGCCTCATTGACAGCGACTCCGACCGGAATCTCCTCATCAAATTTTGCTTCATAAATTGCCAGACGCAGGATCGCCAGTTCTTCTTTTCCGATTCGATCAAGTTTCCAACCATTGGAATGTTCTGAGATCAGTTCATCAATCTCCGGCAGCTTGTCCATGATCTTTGCCACATGCTCTTCGATATAAGCCTGATCTTTTTCCTTCCATTCTTTGGTCTCCATATAGGTCTCTTTTTGTTCATCAAACGGTTCTCTTCCATAAAATTCTCTTTGGAATAACAAGATAAAAACCTGTTCTCTGATTTCTCTTCTAGTCATATGCGTCCTCATTTCTTTCTATTTGTCTTTATGACATAACAAGAGCGCAACAAAGCGCCTTTTTTCAAGCCGCTTCGCTGCATGCTCCCAATGTGTCTTATGCTTTTTATGCCTGTTCTTCCGCTGCAATTCCTGCGATACGGACATTGACTTTCTCAACTTCCAGTCCGGTCATGTTTTCAATCGCCTGCGAAACTTTTTTCTGCACTTTCGCGGATACTTCCGGAATGCTGTATCCATATTTCAAAGTGACGGAAATTTCAACTGCTGCCTTATCGCCGGCAATCGTCACGCGAACTCCTTTGGAATAGTTTTTCATCCCCAGTTTTCCGGCAATGTCATTGATGCTTCCACCAGACATAGACTGTACTCCGTCTACCTCTGCTGCGGAAATCCCTGCGATAGCAGAAACCACATCACTTGCGATCTGCACTTCCCCGATGCTGTTTTTTGATCCAAATACTTCTTTTGCCATATCTGTCACCTCATCTATCTTTCCTTAAAAAACATTATATAGTACTAGTTTACCACATTTACTGTTTTTTGCCAACAGGAGAAATAACAATTTTATCAGAAGTGCATTCTGCTTTTCTTTTCACCACATCTTCGATCTGTGCAATCTGCTGTTCCGTAAGCTCTTCGGCATTGACGATAACATCCACGCTGTCATTGACAATTGTCACAACCGTCTCATCAAACCCTTTGGCTGCCAGCAGATTTTCTGTCGCTGTCTCTTTTTCGTTGACTGCCGTCATGGCAACGATTTCATTCATCGCCTTTTCTTTCTGCGCATCGGATGCGGTCTTGCTGTTTACGAGTTCCAAGAGTGTTTCTTTGTTTTTGGCTCTCGTCTGCTCTCTGGAAAGTTTGGCAGATTCAAAATAATCTCCCTTTACCGTATTATTGACAAGCACAGCTTCGCCCGCATTTTCTTTGGATGCCACATTTTCCGAATCTACTTGTTCTGCCGTTTCTCCTGCTGTATCCTCGTCACTGATGTCTGCCACCTCGCTGTCATCCACATTTTCCGCTGCGACATTTTCCTCCGTATTTTCCGTACTCTCCTGCTCGGATTGCGCCGTCGTCCCGTCCCCGGTGAGATTCAGTGCCAATTCTTCTTCCCCCGTAAGGCTCAGATAGCCGGCAAGAGCAACCATGACAACGAGAGCCGTTATAATAATCTGATTTTTTCGCAAAAGTTTTTTCACTTATTTTGCCTCCTTACTTTTCATTACTTTAATTTTATGACTTTCCACCGGAAATAATGCCGAAATTGCACTGATTATTTCACGCTGCATCGCCGGACTGTCACCGCCGCTGCACACCACGACGATTCCTTCGATCTGCGGTTCGATCTCCTGCACCACATACGGCGAAGATTCGCGGGATTCCCCATCCAAGAGAACCGTCTCTTCTTCCGTCTTGGTGTCGTCCTGCTTATTGTCTTTGAGCGTCACCTTTTCCTTTGAGGCCTGCAGTGTCAGCATAACATCCGCTTTCCCCACGCCTTCCACCTGTTCCAGAATTTCTTTCACCTGCTTTTCCATCTTTTCCCGGTATCTCTGCATATCGTCCGAAGTGCTTTGCTCCGTCACTGTATTCTGCGATTTCTCTGTGGTCGCCTGTCTGCCGCTGTCCTTTATCGACACCAGCAAAAGCAGCACTCCGACTGCGATTAACAGTAAAATTTTCCCTTTTCCTGCCTTTTTTACCATCTGTTTGATCGTATCACTCCACGTTTCCTTCATTTTGCACCGCCTGCCCTTCCTGAGTTATGAGGTTTTCCCGCCGCTCACCGATACGCTCCATCTCCTCTTCGACTTCTCTCGTTTCCCACTGCTTCTGATATTTTTGGAAACAGTCCTCCACGATATCTTCTTGTTTCCATTGTCGAAATAATGGTGCCGTGACCAATAGCAAAATAAGAAGTCCTTCCATAAACTGGAAATACCTCCGGTACGGGGAACCGGAAAAAATATGTAAAAGTACGGAAAAAACAATCATAACTCCCGTAATTTGTTTTACAATGTCAAATATCTGTTCCATTTCTGCCTCCTTTAATTTGTCGCCGCAATGATGATCGTAAGGGTCAGCAAAAAGAGCACCGCTGTCATAAATACCAATTGAAACAATAATTTTCCGCTGTCTGCGCTCCCCTGAAATACCGCCACCATCCGCCGGTCTGCCACCGGCTGTGAAAATGCTGCGATCACCCGGTAAAAGAAAGTAAACAGTCCTAATTTTAAAAGCGGAAGAAGGCAGATCAACGCGATGGCAATGATTCCTCCGACTCCGATAGCACTTTTAATAAGGACGCCGCTTCCCACGATCGTATCGGTGATGCCGCCAAAAACATTTCCCACTCCCGGAATGCTCTCTGCCGCCCGAAAAACCGCACTCCGCTTGGCCTGATCGAGTGCCGGCATCAATAGCCCTTTAATCCCCTGATGTCCGAGCATGATCCCCAATATGATCTTTGTCCCCACGCGGACAACACTTTCCAGCAGCGCCGCCAGCTTATCAAATTTCCCGCCGGACAGTGGATTTAATACCCGCAGCAGAAAATAAATCTGAATGAATGGCAAAAACAAATAATACATCAACGTTTCCGCCACCCCGATTGTCGCAAGCGTCGCCTGATAAAAGGCAAAGGAGGTCGCACTTCCGCTGCTCCATGTCAATGCAAGTGAAAAAGCGGGCACTAGGGCTTTCATAAAGGAAAGCACCTGCCAGAGTACTTCTTTTGCCACAGAAAATACCGCATAAAATGCCGAGAGCAGGATGGTCACAACGAGAAAATACAGCATATGAAATCCATTTTCTCCCAATTGCTTTTCATACATGCTCCCTGTCAGGTTTAAAAACACACCCGACAGTACCGCATAGATCAGCAGCCGGAATACCAATGTTTTATTTGCATCCCATTGACTGACAGCCCCTTCTTTTATGTAATCTGCAATGGTATCAATCGACAATTCACAGTCTCCCTGACACACTCTTTCGACATAATCAGAAATCGAAAATGGGATTCTATTTTCGCTCTCATTTTTCAAATTGTCATCGATTTCATCCAGCGAAATACTCTCTTTAATTTCATCGGAAATAGAACTTGTCCGGTCCTCTGTCGCCGCATAAACACTGACTTGTCTGCCAATTAATAGAAGACAAATTAGAATCCAAAACACGATCTTTATTCTCATGGCATCATCTCTCCTATCGTTTCCAAAAGGGTCTGAAGTACCGGAAGGCTTACCACTACCATGCTCATTTTCCCAAAGAAATCAACCTGGCAGGCAATCGCATGCTGCCCGGCATCCTTGCAGAGTGTCGCCGTAAATTCGGAAATGTACGCGATGCCGATCATTTTCAGCACCACCGCAATATATTCTTCTTTGATCCCGGTATATTCCGTCATTGTGCGGAACATGTCCACCATGTATTCAAACTTCCGTATTGCATAAAAAAATACGATAATACCTGTGACAAGGGCAATCCAGATGCCGATCTCACGGCGCATATTTCCCACAAAGACCGCCAGCATCATACCGGCAATGGCAAACAAAGCAATCTGAATCATAAGTCAAACAACCTCTCTATCGTTTCAAACAGATCGACAATGTAGGGAATCACCCAGTATAGTACGATCAGGAGTCCGGCAAGGCTTGTCAAAAATGCCTGCTCTTCTCTCCCCGACTGTCTTAGGATCTGGTTGCATATCGTAACCAGAATTCCCACAAGCGCGATCTTAAATATAATTCCTATCTCCACTGTAAAACCTTCCTTATACAAGCAATATTGTAAGCATCGCTCCCACCATAATACCGCACACGTAGTAAAGTTTCAGCCGGTTCTGCTTTTCTTTATTCCGCTTTTGTATCATGTCCTCCAGCTGTTTTAACGCAAACGTAATTCCATCTTCTTTTGACTGTCTGTCATTGTCAGCAAGCTGCCTGCCCGTCTCAAACAGCAGGCTCCTCGCTTCCGGTTCCAGTGCCGACGCCGGAATTTTTTTCTTTATCTGGCTGTCCCAGAGACTTGCAAAATCTCCCTGCTCTTTTTTCTCCATTTCCTTTGCCAGCGAAAGAAAAAAGTGGCTCAGCACTCCCCGCGTCCTGTTCCCAATTGTTTCCAGCAAGTCCGGCATCGCCGAATGCAGATACCGAAGTTCTCCCTGCATCTGCATCAGTGCTTTTTTCAGCTCAATGAGATTGCGCAGCCGTTCCATATACTGCCCCGCATAATACACCCCCAGCGCTGCCGTCCCCACAACCAATATCAAACTTCCGACGATCTTATATATCATAACATTCCACTCCCCCTGCTTCCCGCACGCTGGCAATCTGCCCCGGCGTTTCTCCCTGCTGCAATAAAATGTAGCATTCAAAATACCGTTTTTCAAACAGTTCCTGCATGTCCGGGCGGCGTTTCCATTCTTCCCATTTTTCTCCATGCGCCGTCGCGATCACACTGCACCCGCATTTCAGCACTTCCTGCAGTGCCAATATATCCTGCTTTCCGCCAATTTCGTCGACGACAAGTACCTCCGGCGACAAGCTCCGCACTGCCATCATCATCCCCACCGCCTTCGGACAGCGATCGAGTACATCGGTCCGCGGTCCCACATCTTTCTGCGGCTCTCCCCGATAGCATCCGGCGATCTCGCTCCTTTCATCCACAACCACGACGTTTTTTTTTGCATATTCTCCCGATATTTTTCTCGTAAGATCACGCAGTATCGTAGTTTTCCCACACCTTGGCGGTGCTATTATCAGCGTATTTTTAATTCTGTTTTCCTGCCACAAATACGGTAGTATTTTGTCAGCGCACCCAATCTTTTCATGCGAAATACGGATATTGGCAAAGGATATATTTTGTATGTATTTTACTTTTCCTTCTTCAACGACAACTTGTCCGGCTACCCCTACGCGGTGTCCTCCCGGAATCGTCAGATACCCTTTGGCAATTTCATCCTCAAAAGCATACAGGGAATACCCACTCATATAGTCCATCATTTCTTTCATATCCATGCGCGTCACCCGCGTGGCATCGATCCGGTTCTTTTTCCCGTCATACCATTCTACCGCCTGTCCGATGCGAAACCGCACTTCCTGCAGCGCCTGCCATCTGCCCCGCAGACTCTGTTCCAAAAGCGGCCGGTATTTCCGCGGTATGACCTCAATGATATCTTGTCCTGCCATAATCGTTCCTCCTTCGAAATGTTTTACTTGAATATATGCGATTATTTTGGGATTATGCTTGAAAGAATAAAAAAAATATGGTACTGTTTTATAGAGAGAAATGGTAACTATTCAATACTATAGAAAGACGAGGATAAGATATAATTATGGATTACGGATTAATAGGAGAAAAACTTGGACACAGTTTGTCAAAACCCATTCACGAAAGTCTTGCTGACTACACTTATGATATTCACCCTTTGACACGCGAGGAGTTTAAGGTATTTATGGAAGAAAAGCCTTTCCGCGCGATCAATGTCACAATTCCTTATAAAAAGGATGTCATCCCTTATCTAGATTCAATGGACGACAATGCCAAAGCAATCGGTGCTGTCAACACGATTGTAAACAACGACGGAAAACTCCGCGGTTACAACACTGATTTTTCCGGTTTTGAGTACATGGTACTCCGTCACGGCATCACGTTAACGGATAAAAAAGTAATTGTCCTTGGAAATGGCGGTGCTGCTCAGGCAATCAAAGCCGTTGTCCGCAAACACAACGCCAAAAGCATGATCGTCGTAGACGTAATCGATGACGGCGAGGCAATTTCCTACGATGAATGCTTTGCGCATCACACAGACGCAGAAGTTATCATCAACACAAGCCCGGTCGGCATGTTCCCGAAAGTGGATGCTTCCCCGGTTGACCTCACGAAATTTCCAAAATGTGAGGCCGTCCTGGACGTTGTCTACAATCCGCTCACAACAAAATTTGTCGCTCAGGCAAAGGAACTTGGCATGATTGGCGTCAATGGTCTGGAAATGCTTGTCGCTCAGGCAAAATATGCTGTTGAAATCTTCTTGGGAACTGAGATTGACGATGCTCGGATCCAGGAGATTTATGAGGATGTAAAAGAGTTGATTTAGGGTTGTTGGAGGAAGTTCAGAAAGTAAGTTCCCAGCCTATGCGGAGCATAGGCTGGGATTGAAGGTTATTTTACAATACAACCTCTTCTTGAATCATTCCTTTATATTTATTATATTCTTCTTGCCACAATTTTCTTAAATCTTCTGTTATATTATTTTCTTTTCCTTTTCTTATAAGAATTGCCTCTCTTTCTTGGGGCGTTTTCTTTGAGTTTTCTTTAATCGGTTCACTCTTACATAATTTAACAAAAGAATCAAATGATTCCGTCACGAATTCCAATTTTCTGCCCTTTTCATGATCTACAAAATAAACCCCTGTATTTTGAGTAATATCAAGAACAAATACATTTCCAAATGAATCTTCTGCTATTGGTAAGTAAATACTTCCCTCTTTATCAATCACTTGAACTTTATTCAACGAATTTGGCATATCATTATCCACACCATAAAACAATCGAACATCCGTAGATACACTTGACGTTTTAAGTGTAGTATTAGGCGTATTTCCTCCATTATACTTTCTTAAAAACTGATTAAAATCATCTGGCAATTTGTAACCTTTGCGTTTTATATAATCATCTACAGCACTTAAATTCACTTTGTTTTTTGATATTAACATTCTGTTTCCTCCTTAAATTTGCTATGACCACCGGCATGAGTAAACTCTTTATGATATTCTTCTTTAATCAACTGCATATTTCCATTCTCAGAGTCATGATGCAATGCATACCCTTCTGGAATTTCAGTAAGACCATACTCTTCCTCTAAAGCTTCTAAGTATAACTTTTTATCTTCATTACGGTCACCTGTAAACTCACCAATATTCAAATCTCCAATATCCGGATGTTTTGTTTCCGGTGGAAACTTAGGATAACCGTCTACATATTTTACTTCAACCCCCTCCCGATTAATGTAAACCCATACTCTTTTACCATCCTGTTCAACAATTTCGATTTTTCCTCCTTTTTCAAACCATTTTACTACATTCGGCGAATTCATTGGTTTACTTTCTTTTATCTCTTTATAGCTCTCACCTAATCTTGCCTTCATATCATCAAGATTGGAAAAAGACGGTGATGTCTGTTCTACATCACTTTCCTTTTCTCTGGCATTAGTATTTTCCTCTATATGTGAATACTCGCCAACACCATCAAATCTCTGATCCCAAAAATCATTACATTCTTTCACTGACATAGAACCATCGGACTCTATGTTATTTCTACCATCACACCTTTCAACTACATTCTCTGCATTTTCAATTTTACTTGCTGTTTCAAAATTCATCACTTAACACCTCCGCTTATCATTGATGTATAAGTCTCATAAATATTTCTATACGAACCATCTCGTTCATACAGTTCACGTACTAATAATCCGGTTGCCAAATCAATCTGCTCCTTCGTATATCCTTTCAACGAAGGATTCACATTATCAACTAATTTTTCCACCCAATTTTCTATTTTATCCTCCTTATCTGCTTTCTGCACTGCTTCACTTGCATTCAACAACTCAAATAAGACCTTTCTAAGACATAATAACTTATTGCCACCATCATTTTCTAAATACCTCAATAAATTAGTTTTTATTGAAGCACTTAACTGAGATTTAACAACTTGCTCTGCTAATCTTGATAAATCAGCTTTGGTTCCTTCTTTCACAATTTCTTTACCAATAAGATAGTCTACTAACTCCCTTTGAATATTTTTCTGTGGGATAACGTTAGTATTTTTTTGACGTCCAACAGCCTTTTTGTCTGCTTTTTCAAATTCCTCTATCTTACATAATACGGACTCTGTCCAATCGTTCTGATAAACTGCTGCTACGCCTCTTTCAAGTTTAGATAACTCAATAATCTGTGCATCATTCAAGCCAACAGATTTACCCACCAATTCTCTATCAGTTTGATCCGGCAGCTTATGGATAATCTTTGTATTTGTATTTCTAATCACAGCCATGTCCAAAAGTCCCGGTGCTTGGTCTGCAATAATAAAGCCCTCTCCAAATGCTCTTAATTCTGCTATAGCATTTGTAATCATTTCTACCGATTTACCAAGCAAATTGGATGTTTCTCCGCTCTGTTCCAACGATGTTCTCCTCAATAAATTGTGAGCCTCTTCTAAAACAGTAATATGTTCAAGCCCTTCCCTATTTGGTTCCTTTTCAGAAAGTCTATATTCTTGCAATTTCAACATTAACAATCCCATAATTAATGATTTGGTTTCAACTGCACCCACTCGGCTTAAATCAACAATTACATTTGAATCAAACAATTCAGCATCTGTTTTGGCATCTATACAAAAAATCTGTCCATTTATTCCGTTTGTCAAACTCTTTAACCTAGATAATAACGCACCTGAATAATCCCCCTTCGTATCAATCGAATACTCACTCCTATTAACAATTATCTTAACTTGTTCCATCACATCAGAAAAACATGGAAACAAATCCTTATTTATAGGATTAGTTGAGTTTTCTATTTCCCAGCCGGATATTTCATATGCTGAAATAATAGCATCCTTTAAAATTGCTGGCATCGCAGCATACATTGGCCAACAAACATTGAATATTTCAACTAAACGATCAATATGTTCACTAACAGTAATATGATCAGGAAACGAAAATGGATTAATCTGTAATAATTCACTTATTTTCGGATTTGTTCCATATACCTTCACACCTGGATAACCGCCTAAAAGATTCTTATATTCTCCTTTAGCGGGTTCGATAATTAGAAATGTTGGTCCTTTTTCTTTTTCATCAGCTAAACACACATTTTTAATCAACTTTGCTACTGTATTTGTTTTTCCTGTTCCAGTAGATCCTGTAACAAAAACATGAGATGTAAGACTCTCCTTGCTAATCTTTATAGGCACATTATCATCTTTAATATGCATATGATAGACACTACCTAATTTTAAATCTTCCGAAATTTTATCATAAGAAGATACATTTCTACCAAACGATGCAGTTTCTATAACAGGAATTCCACATACAGACTTTCCTGGAAAATTCAAGGCACGTGCCAATTCTTTCCCGGAAAGATTAACTGTTGAGGTAACACATGAAGGATAAAGATAATACTCTTCAGGCATCGCGCTATTTTCTTGGAACGATAAACAAAATTCCGGATGTTGTAATCTAGATAATGCCGTTTGTATTACTAAAGCTTTTTCTTTCTCAATTTTTCGCAGTTGATTCCTAAGTTTAATGTTTTTTTGTTCATTTTCATCTATAGCACTATTTTCTTTTTCTTCAGGCAAATCCGCTCTCCATAAGTTAACTGCAGATTCTGACAAATAAGAATCATCACCCTGCGTTAATGCCATATACGTATAGGCTACATTATTAGCTATATCAGAACTTCCGGATATTACATAAGCAGCAAAATCCCATAATCCTAATGCCTTGCTTTCCTCAAGCCTTTTAACCTGAAGTTCCAAATTCTCTAACGTATGTTTAATTCCATAGTTAGTAAAAGTTTGTGTTATGCCCTCATTTTTTCCAAGTGTGGTCGAAACATTTGAAGTTCTAGCAAAGTTCACTCCTGCATTGATTCCCAAATTTAACCCCTTACTTGCAGCATCTGTCGCAGTCTTAGCAACTGTTTTTACCACACCTTTAGCAATCGATTCTGTATGTGTCTTCGATTTCTGCCACCCTTTATCCACATGTGTTCCAGCATCAACGGGTCCTAATTTAACACCAGCATTTGCACCGGCATTAACAGAACTGCCCTCCATGTCCGCATCAGCTACAGTTTTTACGTCTGATTCTCCTTCCGACGCCATATTTGCATCTGAACGGCTAGTTCCGGATTGCGTACCTGCATTAGCTCCAACATTTAATCCAAATGTTGCGGATGATCCTGTGGTATTAGCCTCCGTAAACGTAAAATTTGTCTGCCATGAAACAAAAGGGGCCAAAGCGGTGTACAATTCATACAAACGATTGATTCTTTCCAACTGATTCTTTACAGGCGTAGCTAATAACACTATTGTATACTCTTCTTTTTCGTTAGTTGGAACAATTCCGTCAAGAACCTTTTCAATAGTTTGGCTTACAAATTTTTCCGATTTTTCCGTTGCCAAATTAGAAACACATGCAATAGACTTTATAGCTTCATCTTTTTCAGTTTCATCTTTTACAACTTTTTTAATCTCCAAGCAGTCCGGTACATTCTGCCCAAATCCCTGCTCCCCCTCCAAAATACAACCCACCCCTGGAAAATTACCTTTCAACGCACTATGTAAACGCGTTTTGTAAGATTCCACACAAGACGGATCGCTCTCAGAAGCATTATTATTAACCACTGCTAGATACACTTTAGTTTCTTCTTTCTTTCTGTTGTATATCAAAGCAATATTACATTCTTCCTCACTAAGTACCTGATACACATTCATTAGTTTTTCAATGTTATCCTCATTTGGATCCTTAACCCATTTACTTATTTCAAAATAAGCTATTCTATCACCGCCTTGAAAATCACTACTCTCTTGAATCGGTGTATATATACTTGAAATCTGTGGTAAATATGAATTATTAATCTCAATATTAATTGCTCCAATATTCCTTTTTGTAAGTTCATCTGCAAACTCATCGTCCATAGAAGGCATTTCAGATAAATACCGGTGTCTTCTATCATCAATTCTTCTTACTTCTTCAGGACTAAGTTGAGATGCAGCAGACAATGCGTCAGCACCTTTTTCAGCAGTTTGTACAATTCCATTTCTAATTTTTGTCAATACGCCCATAAAATTCACTTCCTCATCAGATTAATGTACTAATTATTACTATAATTATCAAAACAGCAACTATACTTCCAATAGTCACCATCACCTTAAAATGTAGGTAATCTCTTACTTCCACAAGATGTAAAATAAATCTTTTGGAAGATACACCAGACAGTGATATTCTTTTTAATTCTAAATAATAATCTTTACTCCAAGGTTTTTCTTTTGGAGAGAATGCATCATCAACATAGGCATTCTCTCCAAATTCATTTTCTAAAGCAACTAAAGCCGCTTTGACATCTGTCTTTTTCATCTTATTAGCCAATATTTTATCAATTATTTCAACTCTACTATCTACTGCAGACATTACTCTTCTCATCCTCCCTTTTCTTAAATTCAAACATTTGAACAATTTTATACTGATTTTCTTCTATCAAATCAAGTTGATTTTGATATTTATCTATTTGTTTCTGATACTTTTCCAACTCGGCAGAAAGTTCTCTTAATTTAGGATTAAATTTTGCCACTTCTTTTGTTAACCCTGTTTCAAGTCTTTTATTCCACCTCTTGAATTCATTTGTATGAGCATCATTAATCCTATTATTAACTTTTCTAATATATTGTTCTAATCGTTCGAAATAAATTTTCTTTGTTCTTTTTTGATCAATCCTATTTAACCTTAAAAATCTATATCCGAATAAATTAATTAGATGAATGCTTACATCATCTGGAGAAACATTAATTTTTGCATCAACGTCCAAATATATACTCAGTTTCATAATGAACTCATTTAGATATCTCTGTTCTTCTTGTGATAAATTCTCATCATCTTTAATTATATTACAACATTCCACTTGAAGTTTTTCCTTATTTCGGCTCCAATATTCTTTTGAGTATTGTAATATTTGATTTCTACACTTAGTCTCCTTTTGATTAAAAGCCTCTTTAGATAAAGACAAGAAATCGTCTACCCTTTCTTTTGTATCTTTCTCCTTTACGGCTTGCCAAATATCTGTCACAAAGGTAAAAATATCACCCTCTGCCACTTGTACAAGTTCACTCACATACACTTGCATATATGTTGGATATGAGTCTGTATACTCCTTGGTTTTTGCTGTTATACAGTCAGCCAATTTCTTCAACAATTTTTGTTTTTGTTCATCCTGTTTATCCTGGGTTGATTTTCTAGTTTTTTCTACCTTATCCTCTATTTTTCCAATCTTCTCCCTGATACTATCAATAGCATCTTCCAAATACTCCAGGGCCTGTGCACATTTGTTATAAAGAGCATACTTTCTTGCAAAATCCAATATTTCATTTTCCACACAATGTAAGCCACTGTTAATATAAAGTAGTCTTCGATCCCCTTTTTCTCCATCAACACGTGAAAGATAACTTTCCATTCTATTTGGTGCTATTTGATTATGTAAATACAGTTGCTTATATCGACGTTCCTCATACTTTGTAAAACAATTAATATTATTAAAAAATACATCCTCATAATCAGCATCAATCCAATCATCTTCATCTTCATAATCCTCTTTTTTACTTCCGAGTCCCATAATAGCAGACATAAAATAAAGTCTATTAGACTTCCATCGAGACAAAATTGTATCCGCACCCTCTTTTACTTTATCAAGAGACTTTCCACTAACCACATCGGCTTGATTAACTATAATCATCGCATTAGTCAAGTCCAGATTTCCAGCAATTCCATCAACTACTTCCAACAACTTGTCAGCACCTGTTCTATCCATATCCTTTGGAGAAGTTAGTAGGATTGGCAATCCATTCGTTTGGTCGCCTAACGCTTTTTTCAAAACGGCTAAATGCTCCTCATGACTTTCAGAATCAGAACCTGGTGTATCAAAAATAATAAACTTATACTTATCATTCACTAAATCTCCATTATAAAATGGTACTTCAACTTCAATAAGATCTGCTATTTTTTTTGTTTTATCAGCATACTCATTAATAATAGAAAGAGAATAATACATATTCTTGGTCAAAGAAGTATTATCTACTTTCTCTAAAAAGTCATGTAGGTCTTCCATCAATTCCTTGTCAATATTTCCTACTATTTTATATTTATCATCTTCATAATGAATAGAAACTTTTTCTTCATCGATACAAAACTTAATTGAACCATCTTTTTCAGATTCAATTATTTTATAATTTCGTGCCGTAGTTGGTTTTACAGCGCTAGGTAAAACTTCTGCACCTATCAAAGCATTAATAAATGCAGATTTTCCAGTACTATACATTCCAACAACACAAATCGGAATTTCTGTTTTTGTTGCATCCAAAAACTTTTTGATTATTTGATTTATTTCATCCGAGTCAGAGCCATACTCATAAAATACTTGTGTTAAATCATCAAATATCTTTTGAATCTTCGGCATAACATCACTTGCCGAATCAAGGTATAAATCTCCAATCTCGCAAGTAACCCCTTGTGTACAAAAGAACTTATCAATAACTTCTTTCAAATCTTCATAATCTTCTTTTGTTCCGTCAAATACAATTTCTAAGCCAACTTTTCCACGATTATATTCAGCTGCTATTTCCTTAATGATTTCATATGCATTATGTTGAATCGTTGCATTAGTATACTTCTCATCAACTAAAAGTTGAGACTTGCTTCCCAAATTTTTCCAAACTTGTTCCTGTTCCTCATCAAGACACCATCGCATATACTTTATACTCTTTTCATAAGGGTTACATATAATTCTTACTCGATTCTTCTCCACTATAGTTTCTCCTTTCATTAATTGACTTTGGACATTAATTTCATTTTGAATTCTCATTTTAATATTTTACAATAACCCTTTTCACTTTTCCTGTGATTTTCTCCCTGAAAAAGTTCTTATTTTTATCCTGTGCATTAAAAAAGGAACCACAGCTATTTCATCCATGATTCCTTTTCATCACTATTCGCAATCCACTCTATGTTCGGGGAAAACGTTTTTTCAATTTATAAAGTCCTGAAAAATTAACACCTCGCAAAACAGTTCCTTTTTGCTTCACTACAACTCTATCCTTATAAACTTTGAAAATAAGTTTGTAGCCACCGTTTTGTATCTCACCGCATTCTTCCATATATGTATTTTTTCCGATTTTCCAAAATTCAGCATGTTGATAGACATATCCGCACTTTCTTGGTACAAAATTATAATTTCCAACCATACCACTGCTATCCGGAAAATCATATTCTCTCAGTTCAAGATAATATTTAGCTTTGTTAGATTTTTGCTTATACACTCCTCCATAGTGTATATTCTTAGCTGATAAATCCACTGTGTTCATTGTCATCATAATACATAACATGAATACAAGCACTACACCTGCTTTCCAAATTCTTTTCAACATTTTTGTTTTCCCCCTTTTTAGGCAATAGTTACTTACAAACACATAATCTTTTTTAATTATACAACATTCTATTTTACTTTTCTCGGTTCATTTTTCTTGAAATTATTCGTATTCTTTTCCCTTGCATTTCAAAAAAGGACGCAAAAATTGCTCATTGAATAACAACAAACAAATTTCCGCATCCTTATCGTCTACAAATTTTATTCTGTTGATCACAACACCAAATCTTTCACTTTCTCCAGCGGAACATTCAGCTCCTTCGCAATATCTTCTGGTGTTTTTCCGCTTGATAAACCTTTAATAACCTGCTTGGCAAACATTCTTTCTTCACGTCGTCCTTCCTCTCTTTCTTCTTCCCG
>DJEU01000041.1 GCA_002431395.1 Lachnoclostridium sp. UBA5890 | reverse complement strand
CTTGGATGCGGCAGACGGGCACCTCGCTTTTTCTCCTTTTTCCTCTTTTCAGCGGTGCCCCGTCGCCACTACAAATCGGTTAGCATCTTTTCTGGCGGGACTATTTCTGCGGAGTTGAGAATGCCCGATTTTCTTGAAGAAGAAGGAGACACGGAGTGCAGAACTGTCTGAAGATAAGGTTAGAAAGAAGAAAAAGCCCGATTGCACAGCAATCGATGCTTTTTCCTTTATCACCTTATCAAGTTTTCTGCATGAAGTGTCTGCTTTCCTTCTTCGATAGAAAACCACGCATTCTCCTTTGCAGAAATTCGTCCCCGCCAAGGAAGATGCTGGCCGATCTAACCGATCTCCCTCACTGCTTCTCTTACCTTCAAGACCATCGATGGTGTCACGGACAATTCATCAATTCCCATGTCCACAAACGTTTTAGTGAGTGTCGTGTCTGCGCCAAGTTCGCCACAGATGCCGACCCAGCAGCCTTCCTTGTGGCCATTGTCGATCACCATCTGAATCATGCGCAGGATGGCTTCGTGATGAGAATTGTAAAAATTATCCAGTCTTGGATTCTGGCGGTCGATTGCCAGCGTGTACTGCGTGAGATCGTTTGTTCCTATACTGAAGAAATCCACTTCTTTCGCAAGAAGGTCGCTGATCATTACCGCCGCCGGCGTCTCGATCATGATGCCAAGTTCCACCTCGCCGTATGGAATCCCATGGGCATCCAATTCCGCTTTTACTTCATTTACAATTTCCTTGATCTTTTTCACTTCGGAAACCGAGATGATCATTGGGAACATAATAGCAATCGTTCCATAATGGCTTGCCCGGTAAATAGCACGCAGCTGAGTTTTGAAAATTTCCGGCCGTTCCAGACAGATGCGGATCGCGCGGTAGCCCATCGCCGGATTTTCTTCTTTGCCAAGTTCAAAGTAATCTACCTGTTTATCTGCTCCGATATCAAGAGTACGGATGATTACCTTCTTTCCTGCCATCATTTCCACGACTGTCTTATAGGCTTTGAATTGTTCCTCTTCCGTTGGGTACGTATCTTTTTCCAGATACAAAAATTCACTTCGGAACAATCCGATTCCGGCGGCATCATTTGATAACACATCGGCAACATCAGCAACTCCGCCAATATTGGCGTACAGATGTATGTTTCGGCCATCCTTTGTGACCGTCTCTTTTCCTTTTAATTCCAGAAGGAGCTGCTGTTTTTTCTTCTCCTCTGCCTGCAGTGCCTCATAATGAGCCAGCGTCTCGGCATCCGGTTCCACGATAAGTTTTCCTTCAAAGCCATCGACAATCGCCATTTTTCCGGAGATATCTGCCGGATAATGTACTCCGATCAGCGCCGGAATATTCATCGTCCGCGCTAAGATCGCTGTATGTGAATTGGTCGAGCCCAGTTTTGTCACAAAGGACAAAACCAGACTTTTATCAAGTTGTACCGTCTCACTTGGAGCGAGATCTTCGGCAAGCAGGATAACCGGCTGATTTCCAGTAATCCCTCCCAGCTCTTTTCCCTGCAGGATACGGATCACACGATTGGAAATATCCCGTACATCGGCGGCACGTTCTTTCATATAATCGTCATCCATTGCAGCAAACATCTGGGAAAAATTGTCACCTGTCGTCGCTACTGCAAACTCTGCATTAATCTTCTGGGTGTCGATCATATTTAAGATTGACTCCACATAATCAAGATCATCTAACATCATCTGATGTACATCAAAGATCATAGCACCCGATTCGCCCACTTCTTTTAAGGCCTTTTCATAAAGACCCGCAAGCTCTTCTTTGGCTTTCTCTTTTGCGTCTTCAAAACGTTTCTTTTCCTTTTCCACATCTTCGATCGAATAGCGTTTTACCTGGTCTTCCTCTTTTTCAAAAAGAGCGACAGGACCGATTGCAATTCCACCAAAAACGCTTTTACCTTCCCATACGTTCATGCTGACACCTCCCGGTTTTTACAGATTTGCCTCCAAAAATGCACTCAATTTGTCCATTGCGGCATCTTCATCTGCTCCCTCTGTCTTCAATACGATTTCCTGTCCCTGTTTTACACCAAGTCCCATAACACCGAGGATTCGTTTTGCATCTACCTCTCTGCCGTCTTTTGCGATTGTCACTTTGCATTCACACGCTGCTGCCTCTTTCACAAACAAACCTGCCGGTCTTGCGTGGATCCCCTGTGCGTCTTTGATTACATAATGAAATTCTCTCATGATAGTGTCCTCCTTAATTTTTATTTTTTAGTAACAATTATTGAGTTACTGCATCTTTCTTGATCAATCCTAACATTACTGCCGTCACTGCCGAACCTGCCAGCCAGGCAACGATGTAAAGCAGCGGCTGTCCTACCGTGGCAAATACAAAAATTCCGCCATGTGGTGCCATCAAGGTACATTTAAACAAGGCCGATAAAAATCCGGCAACGCCTGCACCTGCCATCGTACATGGGATTACGTGCAATGGATCCGATGCGGCAAATGGGATTGCACCTTCGGTAATGAACGAACATCCCATTACGATATTGGAAACGGCTGAACCACGCTCCGCCTGCGTAAATTTCTTTGGAAATAATTTACAGGCAACCGCAATTCCTACCGGTGGAACCATTCCACCAACCATGATTGCCGCCATTGCGATGTAGCATGCCTGCACCGCCGGATCACTTGCCTGCGCTCCCTGTGCCATCATCTGGGAAGCGGTTGCCAGCATACCGGAACCAAATACATACGCCGCTTTGTTGATCGGGCCTCCCATATCAATCGCCATCATCGCTCCGAGAATAAGTCCGAGAACCGTGATCATTCCGGCATCCGAAATGCCCTTTAACATGTTGCTGAGTCCCGTATTGATCAATCCGATCAATGGGTTAAAGATCATACACATCAACACGCCGATGATAAAAATACCAACGAGTGGATAAATGAGTGTCGGTTTGATTCCATCCAGAGAATCCGGTAATTTTTCACACAATTTCTTCAAGCCAAGTACGATAAATCCGGCTAAAAATCCGGCTACGATACCTCCAAGGAAACCGGATACCGTATTTCCACCGTTTTCGCCGACAAAAGCAAACTGTGCAACAAATTTGGAAAATCCTCCCAGATTGCCAACCTTATCGGCAAATACATAACTTCCCAGTATCGCATTTCCATTTGCCGCCAGAAGTCCGCCGGTAAATCCTACCGCAAGCCCCGGCCGGTCCGCGATCGAATAGGCGATATATCCGGAAAGAACCGGCACCATCAGTCCCATGGCAAGTCCGCCGATGTATTTAAACAACGCGGAAAGCGGGGTGCAACTTCCAAAATCCGCTCCGCCCGTCGAACCATAGCCGCATAAAGTATCGATCAAAAAGGCGATTGCCATCATGATACCACCACCGATAACAAATGGCAACATGTGGGAAACTCCACTCATCAGATGCTGGTACGCCGCATGTCCGATTCCTTTCTTTTCCGTGTTTTCCGAAACCGTTTCCTGTGCTTCCTCGCTTTCATAAACCGGTGCCTGCTTGTCCACGATCTTTCGGATCAATTCTTCCGGTTTATTGATGCCATCCGCTACTTTCGTAATAATGACCGGTTTTCCGTCAAAACGTTCCATCGGCACTTTGGTGTCCGCTGCCACAATAATTCCGTCTGCTTTCGCGATTTCTTCTGCCGTAAGTACATTTTTTGCTCCGCTTGACCCTCTTGTCTCTACCTTGATCTGGTAGCCAAGTTCTTCTGCTTTGCGCTCCAGCGCTTCTGCCGCCATGTACGTGTGTGCGATTCCGGTTGGGCATCCGGTCACCGCCAATACATATGGCACATTGGCATCGACTTCCGTCTGCTCCTTTTCTTCCTCCGGCTCATTTTCCGCCATTTCAATGACTTTCTTAAATTCTTCTACCGTCTCTGCTTTCCGCAGCTTTCCGGTAAAATCCGAATCCATCAATAATACGGACAAATGGCTGAGCACATCCAAATGTACATTGTCCGCGGTATCCGGTGCCGCAATCAGGAAAAACAGATTCGCCGGTTCACCATCCAGTGAATCAAACTCCACTCCTTTTGGAGCAACCATTGCCGCCAGACCTGCCTGATTTACCGCCGCGGATTTACAATGAGGAATGGCAATTCCTTCTCCGATTCCGGTCGAACCCTCTTCTTCTCTTGCGTAAACCCCTTTGCGATAAGTGTCGATATCGTTCAGTTTTCCACTTGCATCCATCAGATCAACCAGTGTGTCCAATGCTTCTTTTTTGCTATGGACTTCTGCGTTCAAACGAATGCTTTTGTCATCCAATAAATCAATAATCTTCATATCGTTTTGCTCCTTTCTTCGCTACATTCCCGTGTATTAAAATTCGAAATGATGTGTCTTTCGAATCGCCTCTACCTGTTCTCTCGTCGCCAGCTGCTCGGAAAATGCACTGGCACTTCCGGTACAAACGCCCAGTTTAAATGCCTCTTTGTAATCTCCTTCTCCGAGATACCCGGCTAAAAATCCTGCCACCATGGAATCTCCCGCACCCACGGAATTTACCACGGTTCCTTTTGGGGCCTCGCTCTGGAATACGCTTCCGTCATCTCCTACAAATACGGCGCCTTCCCCTGCCATCGAAACAATGACATTCTGCGCACCCATCTCCTGCAGTTTCTTTGCATATTCTACTGCCTGGTCCTTGTTCTTGATTTTGACATTAAACAATTCTCCCAACTCGTGGTTGTTTGGTTTAATGACAAATGGATGAAACGGCAGTACATTGAGCAGCAGACTTTTCGTCGCATCGACGGCAATTTTCAATTTCCGGTCAGCCAGTCTTTTCATGATATCGCGGTACATCGACTCCGGCATACTCGCCGGAATGCTTCCCGCAAGAACCAAAATATCGCCTTCCTGCAGCTCATCCAATCGGTCAAATATTTTTTTGATCGCTTCCGATGAAATCTCTGGTCCTAAGCCATTGATCTCGCTTTCCACTTCGGAACGGATCTTCATATTGATTCGGGAAATCCCGTCCTCCAAGCAGATAAAGTCGGTGGAAATTCCTTTTTCTTCCAGTTGTCGTTCAATCTCTTTGCCGGTAAACCCAGCCAGAAATCCAAGTGCTGTGCTGTCAAATCCAAGATTTTTAAGCACCATGGATACGTTGATTCCTTTTCCTCCGGCAAAAATCTTTTCTGCCGTTGTCCGGTTCACCATCCCGGGTTCAAAATGTTTGACATCAATGATGTAATCCAAAGATGGATTTAAGGTAACGGTATAGATCATTTTGCTTCACCTCCCTGCACTTCTATGATATTATCGCATTCTGCAAATACCGGATCACTTACTTTTGTGGTTATGATACAAGCATTTGCAAAATCTGCAAATTTTACACATGAGATCTGAGAAAATTTACTCGCATCACTCAAAATATATCGTTTGGCACAATGTTCCATCGCCGTCTTCTTTACCTTTGCTTCTTTCAGGTCCGGAGTTGTAAATCCATTTTTCCGGTGAACTCCGTTCGCTCCCCAAAAGCCTTTTGTAAAATTATATTTGCGAAGACTTTCTACCGCTTCCGGTCCGACGATCGCTTCCGTCGTCGCTTTCAGTTCGCCACCAAGAATAAATGTCGTATATCCTGCCTGGGAAAGTTTTCTTGCATGTGCCACCGCATTGGTTACAAATACGGTTTGCTTCGTCGTCAGATAATCAATCATCAATTCCGTCGTCGTTCCCGCATCCAGATAGACAAAATCATCTTCTTTGATCAACGAAGCTGCATATTTTGCAATTTCTCTCTTTTCTGCAAGATTTTTATCCTTTTTCTGGGTCACGCTGTCTTCCTTCGTGCTGTAAGCATCTCCGACAACCATCGCCCCGCCGCGGACTTTCTGGATCCGACCCTGTTCATCCAATACGGCAAGATCTCGCCGAACGGTGGATTCTGAAATATTCAGTGCATCCATCAGTTCCTGGATCGATGCGCTTCCTTTTTCCGTCACAATCCGCCAAATCCCTTGCAAACGCTCTTCTGTCAGCACTTTCACCACTCCTTTCGTGGATCATTTCGTTTTTGTTATTGTTATTATAACGCCATTTTCTTCCATTGTCAATCATTTTCTTTCAAATTCTTTCATTTTCTTTCATTTTTATTGTCCGGCTTTTAGGGGCGGAGTTTCTTTGACCTAGCGGCATTTTTTTCCTTCCAGACCACACTCCGGCGGCTTCCTCTTTGACCCAGGCGGCAGTTTTTCTTTCCAGACCACACTCCGGCGGCTTTCCCTTTGACCCTGCCAACAACTTTGCTTGTCAGACCACACTTCATCACATTCCCCTTTGACCCAACCAGCACTTTTTCCCACCAGACCACACTCCCACGGCTTTCCCTTTGACCCGGGCAACAGTTTTTCTTGCCAGACCACACTTCATCACATTTTCCTTTGACCAAACCAGCGCTTTTTACCACCAGACCACAAAAAGGGCACCCTCAGGGTGCCCCTCTCTTTTTTACTATATTCTTCTAATTCTGCCAGCACACTTCTCCCTGCATTCGCAGCGGATAACAGAACAATTCTTTCGCATTCAGATCGACGCGGTGCATATCCACCGCATTCCATTGTGGATTTTCATACGTCGTATAATAATAAATGCCCTTTGACGCATTGGCACAGGAAGTATAGATCGTATATTCATATTTTCCCGGCTCTACCTCACAACAGCCTTTCTGCTGGGCAACAGTTCCTAAAATATGGAAAAATTGCGCCACGCTTTCCACCTCGGAATCTCCGGTTTTGGAATGTAATCGGGTAAATGCTGCGCGGACAAAACGGGACGACGACGAAAGATCTCCCGGCAAGCCGAGCGCGCCCATGCCACGGCTGTATGTCTGCAATGGGATTCCCGGAGCAAATGTATTTCCCGGCTGTTTTGGCGACAATCCCTGATAATTATTCAATTGGAAACACTGCTGTTCAAACGGTGGATTGTTCGTAAGCACGCCAAACGGATTGTCGTACACTTTGATTCCGTCCTGCATGGATTCCACGACGATACACTCGGCCGCATCGGCGATCATCCAGTGAAGAGACGACGATGGCAGTCCGGTAGAAAACGGAATGCTGGTAATACATAGGGAAGAAACCGCCTCCCGCACTTCTTTTACCGATGCGCATCTGCCGAGGATCCACGGAATAAATTCAAACGATGCCACATTATCGCAAGAAGCTTTCGGCTCGTGATAGACCGCATTTCCCACAAAATTAAGCCCCGCCATGCCGAGCCCTTTTTCATTGACTGCTTCATAATATAAAGGATAATTTTCTGCCACATGCGCCATCCCGATCATGGCGTAGTTACATTTTTTCCCGGCTAGTTTTTCGTCACGCCACGTAAATTCATAATTTCTCGGCGTAACCACTACCTGCTCGCCGTAAGAAAATTCATAATCAAGTGTCCGTCCAAAATAAAAATCTTTGGTTTTATATGTCGCTGCTGTACACATGATATCAGCCTCCTTTTCTAAATTCCGGCAGTGCTTCCTGCCATATTTCAATCAATCGTTCCAGCGAAAATGCCGCATTCGCCGGACTGGAAGACGGCAGTTCCACGCAGGAAAGCCCCGTTACCGGTTCCTGATATTTCCGGTACAATTTTCCGGCAAGCCGTCCATTGGTATACACCGCGCTGATCTGTGACACTTCAAGAATCCGATTCAGGTTTGCCGGAATTACATTCCGGATACTGCTGTCGCTTGAACCCACGATCTCACATTCCTCGATGACATCGTACAACGCAATGCCATGTTCCAAAAGAAACTGTTTCTTTTCTTCTATTGTAACCGGTTCCGGTGCATCGCATACGACAGCCAGAATTTTCCAAAAGCGGTTGCGCGGGTGTCCGTAAAAAAATCCTTCTTCGCGGGATTTCACAGAAGGAAAACTGCCTAAAATCAAAATACGGGACTTCTCATCGTAAACCGGTCCGAATCCATGAGAAGCCCGCGTATAATTTTTATTCATCCAATACTTCCTCCACTGCGTAGCGAGGTCTGCCTTTGGTTTCCATGTACACCTTTCCGATGTATTCCCCGATGACTCCGATCGCCAGCAGCTGAAGCCCGCCAAGTGCCCAGATTGACACGATCAAACTGCTCCATCCACGCACCGTATCGCCGAGCATATGTTCCACGATCGAATAGATCAGCATCCCAATACTCACAATAAAAATGACAAAACCAAGCCACACGATAAAGCGGATCGGTTTAACGCTAAACGAAGAAATTCCATCAAACGCAAACGCAAGCATTTTCTTTAACGGATATTTACTCTCACCCGCCATGCGCTCTTTTCTTTCATAATATACATTATCGGACGGAAATCCGATCAATGGGATCATTCCACGCAAAAACAGATGAACTTCCTTATAATTTTCCAATTCATCCAGCACACGCTTACTCATCAAGCGGTAGTCGGCGTGGTTAAACACAATGTCCACACCCATCCATTTCATCATATGATAAAAGCCTTCTGCGGTCGTTTTCTTAAAGAATGTGTCCTTTTTCCGGCTGCTCCGCACTCCGTAAACGACATCATTTCCGGCTTTAAATTTTTCCAGCATCTCGTCGATCGCATTGATATCATCCTGAAGATCCGCATCCAATGTAATCGCCACATCGCAATGTTCTTTCGCATACATCAGCCCCGCAAGCACCGCATTCTGGTGTCCCCGGTTACGGGAAAGGGTCAATCCGCTGCAGATCACATTTTCCCCATGGAATTTGCGGATCAATATCCACGTCTGATCTTTGGAACCGTCATTGACATAAAGAATCCGGCTTTTTTCATGGATCACTCCGCGCTCCATCAGCGACGTCATCTTTTCCAAAAGCTGCCGGTTTGTCTCCGTAAGCACTTCCTGCTCATTGTAGCACGGCACCACAAGATACAAGGTACATTTTTCATTCATAGTTTTCCTCCATCTCCACACATTGTCACGTACTTCTATTGTACCTATCACATGTAAAAAAGTCAAATATATTTGCAAGAATGTAACGGGTGTGGTAAAATAGATTCTGGTAAGTAATACGGTATGGTTATACAGTAAATTTGGAGAACAAAACTATCATGAATGAAAGACAAAAATATAAATGGAAACAAGATTTATCCTGGCTCAAAAACAGGATTAAATTTAAAATAAACCGTATCTTTTTTATGACGCAGGACAAAATGGTAATGTTCGAATCCTATCACGGAAAACGCTGTGGCGACAGTGTTCGTGCCATTTATGAAGAAATGCTCAAAGATGACACATTTCGCGATTATACTTTTGTATGGGCATTTTCCAAGCCTTCCGAACATGCGGATCTTTTGGAAAATCCGCACACCCTTGTCGTAAAAAAAGGAAGCGCAGAATATTTCCGGTATTATGCCGCTGCCCGTTTTTGGGTCAATAATGTCAGCATTCCGGATTTTCTGATTCCGGGACGGCATCAGGTGTACATCGAAACCTGGCATGGCACCCCGCTAAAACGGCTTGGCTGCGACATTACGACAGACAGCGACCCAAGACAGTCCAAAGAGCGGATGCACCGCAGATATCGGACAAAAGGGAAAAAGGTGACACATTTTCTGTCCCCTTCGCCTTATTATACGGAAAAGATTGCTTCTGCATTTGATGTAGATCCGTCGCAGGACGGGCTGTTCATTAACTCCGGATATCCGCGCAACGACACATTGTTGGAACCATCCGAAGAAAAAACAGCGGAATTTAAGAAATCACTTGGCATCCCGGAAGATGCTAAGGTAATCTTATACACTCCGACGTGGCGCGACAATGAATACCAGAATGGACATGGGTTCCAATACGAAAGTCCGGTAAATCTCGGAAAACTGATGGAGCTTCTGCCGGAAAATTACATTTTATTATTCCGTGCGCATCATCAGGTAGGAACTTCCGAAGTCATTCAGGAAACGGATCGTATTTTCGATGTAACAGACGTAGACGATCTGAATGACCTATACCGGATCAGTGACCTTATGATCACGGACTACTCTTCTACGATGTTTGATTACAGCGTGTTAAAGCGTCCGATGGTATTTCATATGTATGATCTCGAGCGGTATGAGCGTGAGATCCGCGGATTTTACTTTGACCTTGACGAGCTTCCCGGTCCGATCACCAAAACCGAAGAAGAACTGGCGGAAGCGATCCGTGACGGCATAACCAATTTTGATTATGACCATAATAAAAAATATCAGGCATTTCACGATAAATTTAACCCATGGGAAGATGGACATGCTGCCAGACGTGTCGTGGAGCAGTGCATCCAGATCCCACCGCATAAAAAGGGACTTTGGGAAAAACTGGTACTGAATTACAAACGTACCTTGAATCGCGTGCATATTGTTTATCTGATCGTGAAATACAATATCGGCGGATTTTTCAACAAACACGGACTCTTTCTTGACAATAACAGCCGGCGTCTGCTCAAAATGAAAGATTCTCACAAGGGAGAACGCTGCTTTTTGATTGGAAATGGTCCAAGCCTTAGTCCGGATGATCTGCATATGCTGATCGACGAATACACGTTTGGAACCAATATGGTGTATAAGATTTTTGACCGCACGGACTGGCGGCCAAGTTTCCACTGTGTCTCCGACAGTATTTATGCGACAAAACTGCGTGATGAGCTTTACAACAATGTAAAATCACCACTTTTTACCATTGAAAAGACCTATCGGAAAATGACAAAACGAACGTTAGAAACCACGTATGTACACACGATTGCCAGCGAGCGATACAAAGTCAAAGGAAATATTTTTGCCTATTGTATGGTAAAGGCAACGGTTCTTTCCCTCGCCGCAGAATTTGCTTTTCATATGGGATTTTCCGAAATTTACCTGCTCGGCGTAGACTGTACCAATCCTCACGCCGCCGGCGGTCATTTTACGGATAATTATACAACCAAAGAAATTGCCCAGACTGACATTTCCCGTATCAAAGAACGTATGAATAAGGAAAATGTTACGACGGAGCAGATCGGCGAACATATCATTGACCGATCCATGGATGTATACCGACTGTTAAAAAAATATGCTGATAAACACGGCATTAAAATATATAATGCAACCCGTGGCGGAAATCTGGAGATCTTCCCTCGTGTCAAACTGGAAGATGTATTAGCCTCCGAACGCCCGCCACACAAACAGAAAGGATGAGTAAAAATGAAAATAATAGGAGTCATTCCAGCAAGATACAAATCAAGCCGTTTTCCGGGGAAACCATTGGTAGATATCTGTGGTAAACCGATGATCTGGTGGGTATACCAACAGGCAAAAAAAGTGCCGGAATTTGACGAAGTTTACGTCGCTACGGACGATGACCGTATCGAAGCGGCATGCAAGGAACATGACATGAAAGTTATCATGACTTCCGACAAACACGAAACCGGTTCTGACCGTGTCGCAGAGGTAGCGACAAAAGTCGAAGGTGATCTCTTCGTCAATATTCAGGGCGACGAGCCGGTCATCAATCCGGAAATGATTCAGGAAGTCATCTCCATCTTCTTTGAAGATGAGACCGTTACTTTTGGCAGTCTGAAAAAAGAGATTACCGATCCGGACGAAATCAAGGCGACAAGCACCGTAAAAGTTGTCACCGACCAGAAAGGCGATGCGATGTATTTTTCCCGCTCTGTCATTCCTTCCAATGTAAAAGACGGAAAACTTGCCCGCGTATTCCGTCATGTCGGAATCTATGCTTACAAGCGTGATTTCTTGGAAGAATTTTCCAAAATGTCGCAGACGGAACTGGAACTTGGCGAAGGCATCGAGCCTCTTCGTGCCATGGAACGCGGTTACAAAATGAGATTAAAAGAAACCAAGCACTCTTCCATCGGTGTGGACCTGCCGGAACACATTGAAAAGGTCGAGCGCGTTATTAAAGGAATTGATACATTAGATTGATATCATGATTATCATTTAGGAGGTTACTATGAAACGAGTACAATTACTTGACTGCACACTGCGTGATGGGGGCTATCTCGTAGATGCACAATTTGGAAATACAGTGATCAAAGGAATGATCAAGGGACTTTCGGAAAGTGGCATTGATGTCGTAGAATGCGGATTTTTGAAAGACGAACCACACCAGAAGGGCAGCACGATTTTCAATAATGCGGCTCAGATTCGTCCATTTCTGCCGGAGGACCGCCGCCAGACTTCGTATGTCTGTCTCGCTGACTACAGCCGTTATACCATCTCCAATCTGGAGCCGTTTGACGGCACTTCGATCGATGGTGTCCGCGCCTGCTTTTTCAAAAAAGAGCGCTACGATGTCATTGATTTCTGCAAAAGCATTGTAGAAAAAGGCTACAAACTTTATGTTCAGCCGGTTGATGTACTCGGCTACACGGACGCAGAACTTCTGGAATTGATCGAAATGATCAATCCGCTGGAGCCCTACGCATTTTCTCTTGTAGATACCTTCGGTTCGATGTACAAAGAGGATCTGCGCCGCGTATTTTATCTGGTAAATCAGAATCTGAATGCGGCATCCCGTATCGGATTCCACTCGCACAACAATCTGCAGATGTCCTTCTCTTTGTCACAGGAATTTATTGACATGACGCAGGGACTCCGCAAAATTGTCATTGACGGAACGATGGCAGGTATGGGACGTGGTGCCGGCAATACCAATACGGAACTGATCATGCAGTATATGAACCGCAAATACAATTCCGGCTACGATATCGACACGGTACTCGATCTGATCGACAACTATATCGATGGTATTCGAAACACCTGCACATGGGGATATTCAATCCCGTATTATCTCGCCGGATCGTACAGCGCGCATGTAAATAACATTTCCTACCTTACGGCAAAGGCCGGCATTTCCAGCCGCGATATCAACTATATCCTGAACCGTATCGGCAGCGAGGCGCGAAAACGTTACGACTATGATCTTTTGGAAAAAACTTACATGGAGTATGTCGGAATTATCCGCGACGACGAAAAAGAAGTCACGAAACTCCGCGAATCTCTCCAAGGCAAGGACATCCTTATGCTCCTTCCGGGACACAGTATTGTTACACACAAAGAAGAGATTTTGAAATACTGCGAAGAACGGCATCCGATCGTAATCAGTGTAAACCTTTTGTCACACGATTATCCGATCAATTATGCGTATTTCAGTAACAAAAAACGTTACAATTACTGGAAGAGTTCAAGCCGCTTCAGCGAATACAAAAAGATCGTCACTTCCAATGTCACAAATGAAGAGAACAAAAATCAAGTAATCCTCGATTTTACACGTCTCGTAAAATGTGGCTGGGATCAGCTTGACAACTCCGGTATCCTTCTGCTTCGTCTGTTGGATGAACTGGATGTCGCATCGATTGCTATGGCTGGTTTTGACGGCTACAGCCACGACGCTTCCAGCACAAACTATATGCAGAAAGAAATGGAAAAAACAAGAAACACATTGAACGCGGATGAGGCAAACCGTGATGTCCAGAGCATGCTGGAAGATTATCTGAATACCAGAAAATCGGACTGCCCGCTTTCCTTTATCACCCCATCCCGTTTTGAACTCAATCACTAAGAGGCAGGTACCGATATGAAAGATTTGACAAAGATAAAACTGTTTGCCATGGATGTCGATGGTACATTGACAGACGGCAATATCTATATGGGAAATGATGGCGAACTGTGCAAGGCTTTTAATGTAAAAGACGGACTTGGCATCAAACTGCTGAAAGATTCCGGCATTGTGCCAGCCATCATTACCGGCCGCACCTCTAAGATCGTGGAGAACCGCTGCAAAGAACTTCACATCGAAGAACTTTATCAGGGCGTAAAAAACAAGGCGGCTACCTTAACTGCTTTGATGGAAAAATATCATCTCGATGCTTGCGAAGTGGCTTATATCGGCGATGACATGAATGACTTGAGCGCCATCAAAACCGCCGGCATCACATTTGCCCCGGCAGACTGCGGCAAGGCTCTCCGCCCTTATATCGATATCATTCTTACCAAACCGGCAGGGCAGGCTCCTGTCCGCGAAGCGGTTGATATGATTTTGGAAGGGCGTTATGATTTCAGTAACTTTTTAGATCTGTAGGTGATTTTATGAAAGAAAAATATATGGCAGAGGCCGCAAAGGAAGCCTATACCGGTATCGAAAACGGTCACGGGGGTCCTTTTGGCTCGGTTATTGTAAAAGACGACAAAATCGTCGGACGCGGTCATAACCGCGTTCTCTACAAGCAGGATCCCACCTGCCACGGCGAAATGGAAGCCATCCGCGATGCCTGTAAAAATCTGGGGACTCACGACCTGAGCGGCTGTGAACTATATACAACCGCAGAACCCTGCCCAATGTGCCTTGGCGGCATTCTGTGGGCAAACATCAAAACGGTTTACTACGGCTGCAACCGCAAAGATACCGCGGATATCGGCTTTCGCGATGACGCCTTTTATGACTATCTGGAAGGCAGGACAAAATTACTTGACTTGGAAGAATTGGAACGGAAACAATGTTTGAAATTATTTCAGGATTATACAGCATCAGAGAAGCGGGAATTGTACTGATTCCCGCTTCTCTAGTCTACGACAAAATGCAATCAGATCTACAACTTCCGACGAAAGCCTGTACTTCGTTACCTGACTGGGATTGTAAGGATTTCTCACACATACCATGCCCTCTTGAATCCTATTCAAAAACCATTCGGAGTAAAATGCCGGTATGTCCGTTCTCATTCCTGTATGAATAATCATTTTGCCACTTCCTTTGAAACACTAGTCTCTCAAGCAGCCGATGGGAACAATCTTAACTCCCGAATCGGTTGTATATGCCATATTGGCATTAGCACAGATTACAATCAAGGCAGACGGCTCCCGATATACAGCACGCGGGTGTTTCTCATTTTGTAAAGCAGTGTCGTTATATTTTCGTATTACTTCTTTAAATCTTAATAATGATTTTTCTGCTTCCGGTATTTTATTTACTCCCACTTTCACCTCAATCAGCGCATACCTGCCATCTGCCATTTGGTATACGGCATCTGCTTCTAATCCTGTATCATCGGTATAGTGCAGTAATCGTGCGTTGTGTTTTTCGGCATAAACCAGCAAATCCCTTAAAACTATATTTTCAAAAACATGACCAAATAAATCTAAATCGTTGATAAAATAGTTTGGTTCAATTCCAAGAGCTGCCAGACCGATAGACGGATCAATAAATATGTGTTTTTTAGCAGATCGAATTGCCGTTTTTGAGCGAAGATGTGGTGTCCATGCATCAATATCCCTGACTACAAATAACGTCTCTAACGCCTCAACATAGGATGCCAGCGTCACATCTGTAACATTCTGCGTAGCTTTTACATCCGCAAAAATATTCTTCCTTTTTGCTGTAGTTGCCATATTTCTTGCATATGACCACAATAATGTTCTTGCCCATTCTGGATTTCTATTTATTCCATCAATGGCAGATATATCCTTTTGATAGATCTGTCTATAATAATCTTTTGCAATTTCTAATTTTGCACTATCCTTTGTCAATGCCATACATCTGGGCCAGCCACCTCTACAAGCAGCGAAAAACAAATGTTCCAACTCTGTTTCCGACAGGATTCCGTCAATATCATACTTTTCATCTTCAAGAATTTTCGATAAGGATATCTTGCCATTTGATTCACCGGTTTCAAATAAAGTCATCGGATACATCGTTACTTCGGTTATTCTTCCGGTTCCTGTATGAGGAGTATTGATTTTTTTGCTTGCAGAACCAGTCAAATAAAATTCTCCCACATTTTCAGGATTATCGTCGCATGCTTTCCTTATCGTTCCCCATATTTTTACCGCATCCTGCCACTCATCAAACAAAATTGGTTTTGGATTTTTCAAAAATAATTTAGGAGCCGTTTCCGCTACCGCGAGATACCCATCTCTTTTATCTTCATCCTGAAACTCAATAATCGTTTGCGAGCGTTCCCTGGCTGTTCTTGTCTTTCCACATCCTTTCGGCCCTGTTATACTGATTGCATTAAATGCTTCTGTTCTTCGATCTATTACATCATCGACAATTCTTCGAATATATTTCATAACACGTACACTCCTTTTCTATTACTTATTATACCATTTTCAATAGGCTTTATGCAAGAGCGTTTTATGTTTTTCGGCACTTTTATTTTACTTTTTTCGGCTATTTTATTTTGTGTTTTTCGGCACTTTTATTTTATATTTTTCGGATAAATTTCTTCATCCGTTGATATATCGAAACAATAAATACTTTTTTTCTTCCTCTGACAGTTCACACCAGTTACAAGTCATATGCTATCCTCCTGCAAAAACTATTCCAACAGCAGCCAGTCTGCTATGTCATGGATTTCAATTCCTTCATAACTATACTTCGGATGCTTCGTCCTCGCAATGATCATTTTCGGATAAGCATCTCGAATACGAAGAAGAGGTGAACATTCTCTTTCAAACGTATCCTCTGCCGAAATATTATCGCTTACCTGAATATAAATTTTTTCACTTCCTCTTTGAGCAACAAAATCAATCTCTTTCTCGTATAGTTTCCCTACATAAACATCATATCCTCGACGCAGTAATTCAAGACAAACCATATTTTCATAAACTCTTCCATAATCCATATTTCGGTTTCCAAGTATTGCATATCGAATTCCCGTATCACACAAATAAAACTTTTCAGTACTTTCAAGATATTTTTTACCTCGAATATCGTAACGCTTAATATCATAAAACACAAATGCATTACATAAGTACTTAATATATCTTCCTATCGTAACATGATTGGCAGGGATACTATTCGCTGTCAGCAATTTACTGACTTTATTGGGAGATGTCAAATTACTGATATTGTCCATAAGGAACTCACACAGTCGCTGCAAGATCAGCGTGTCCGGCAGCGCATATTTCTGCACAAGATCTCTGGTCACAATCGTTTCATAAACTTCTTTAATATAATTTATTCTATCTTTTTCCGTGTTATAAGCATAAGATCCAGCCAGACCACCTTTCGTCGTATACTCTTCAAACAATGCTTCTCTGTCCATAATACCATCAAAATACTGACAATATTCTTGAAAACTAAAAGGGAATACATGTATTTCAATATATCTTCCCGTAAAAAGAGTAGCCAGGTCCGCACTAAGCAAAAAAGCATTCGACCCCGTAATATAAATATCATACTTTCCTTTCGCATACAAACTGTTTATCGCCAATTCAAACTGCGGACACATCTGAACTTCATCCACAAAGAGATAATTTGTTTTTCCTTCTTGAAAATGCTCTTCTACATAAGAATGAAGGGCATGATACTCCTTTATATTTTCATAATCCAAATCCATAAAATCAATGAATATAATATTGATATTTTCACAATGGCTTTTCAAATATTGAATATAGGCCTGCATCAATTTTGATTTCCCGGATCGACGTATCCCGGTAATGATTTTGATGTCCGGTGTGCCGTTCAAACCAATAATTCTATCCAAATATTTTTTTCTTATAATCGTTTTCACATTTCAACCCCACTTTCAAGAAATAAATTTTTTTGTATTTTTGAAATCGTATTTTACCTTTATTATACCCTCTTCTCACAAGATATGCAAGAAGCCGCTTTCAAAAATTCAATTTTTTTGATTTTTCGAAAGCGACTTCTGGTTTGAATTTCTTACATTTTCAAATATTCCTAGTACCCCAGCGTATCATTTACCAAAATCACATGGATTCTGCCCTCATGACGGGAATATCTCGTAATCAAAAACTGGCAGCATATCGTATCCGGGGACTTGCAGTCCGCACATTTCCCAGTTACTTTACATGGAGTCTTCACATCAAAGCGCTGCGCATTTGCCGGTGCTGCCACATTTCTGGCGCGCTTCATCGCCTCATCCAGATCGGAGCAGATCTTATTCATACCGACAATAAATACAACCTTTTTCGGCCCCTGTGCAATACAGGAAACACGGTTCGAATTTCCATCAATATTTACCATAATTCCGTCATTGGTCATTGCATTGGCACTCGAAAGAAAAACATCGGCATCATAAGCTGCCATCAGGCTTTCACGCGGTGTCATATTCGAGCGGTCAATATAGTTGTAGTCGCCTTCTTCCAACGCCTGAATCAGTCCGATTTCATGTGCGCTCTGGCAGCCGCCCATCGCCACGGTGCTTCCTTTTCCAATTACTTCCAGTGCCTTTTTCACCGCTTCTTCTTTGTCTGCAGCATAATAACCTGTCATATTTCTGGACTCTAATCCTTTGATCACCGTCTGCGCCAAAATCTCATTTCTTTTTCTCATATTTTCGTTCATTTTTGTATCCTCCTGATAATAAATTTTCTAGTCTGTTTTTTTCATATACATAGTTTTACGTCCTGCACCAGTTCTAATAATAGCACCTTCTTCAACAAGTTTTTTTAATGCGGCTTCTATTGACGAACTTCCAAGACTTGGACATGATACTAACGCATCTTTTTTAGAAAACCTACCAATAGTACCATCTGTGTATGCCTTAACGATATCATATGCAGTACTTTTTTTACCACTTTTTTCGGTTAACATAATTCTTGTTTCCAAATCTCTGTAACAAGATAATACAATACCAAGCATATACTTTATAAATGGCTTAGGATCATTTTCTCCCTCATACCAATTTTGATTCGCTTTCTGTAAAGCTACAAAATAAGCTTCCTTTGTATCTGCAATAGCTTTTTCCATACTAATATACTGTCCAACAAAATAACCACTTCTGTACATAAGTAATAGCGGTATCAGTCTGCTCATTCTTCCATTGCCATCATTAAAAGGATGAATACACAAAAAATCCAAAATAAAATTCGGTATTAAAATAAGTGGATCCACAATTTTCTCATCAATTGCTTTCTCAAACTCATTACAAAGACGTTCTACTGCATCAGGAGTCTCATACAGTTCAAGCGGCTTAAATAAAACTATCTTTTCTCCGCTTTCCAATACCATATCAATCTCATTCGGAGTATTCTTATACTTACCTGCATAAGAATACGCAGTATATTTTAACAGTTCTCCATGAAGCTGTAAAATATAATTGCTTCTAATGGGAATTGCGTCATAACTTTCATGAACAATATTAAGCACATTGCGATAACCAAGAATTTCCTCCTCATCTCTATTTCTTGGTGTTGTTTTATCTTCCACCAATTGTTTTAATCTGGCATTTGTCGTAACAATACCTTCAATTTCATTTGAACTTTCCGTACTTTGAATCTTAGCGATTTCAATTAACCGCTTCAATTCAACTGGTTTCTGTTGCATATATAATTCCTGTTTGCCTTTATATTCATGAATCTGAGCAACATATGTCAAGATCTCATTATCCCAGGTTCTGTCTTTTAGTTTGGAATAATCAAACTCTTTCATCTCCTTCTCCTTTCTCCCAGATATTATCCCTTTCTCCCAAAATCAATATGTTATTGGGAGATTCTTTCCTTTTCCTTAAATATTACCACATTTTAAGGGAAAGTCAAGCAACTTCTCTATTTTGAGTTTCCCCATTTTTCAAACCGATATCACTTGAAACCCAATCCAGC
>DJEU01000025.1:140896-219058 GCA_002431395.1 Lachnoclostridium sp. UBA5890 | reverse complement strand
ACAGGCTCTGGCTCTGGTTGAGGTGCTGGTTGTTCGATATTTAAGATGCTATCTGCCTTCTCCGTATCATCTGAGATATCAAGTGTTGTAATGCTTTCCGTGTCTTGCGCTGATAAAGTATCCCCACCAAAATCCAATACATTTTCTGTGGCAAAATTATTTTGTGCAGGAAGTGGCTCGGAAAAAGAGTTATCCTCCGATGTGGAATCCTCATTTCCGATTACAAATTCTGTATTCAAGCCACCACCAAGTCCGGAACTAAGACCAGAAGCTGCGGGTTGAGCAGGCTGCGGTGATGGTTCAGAAAATGTACCTTCAGATGAAATGGTACTTTCGGGCTTTTTCTCCTCTTTTATTGTATCTTGAGACTCGGTGAAATCCAGAGAAAGCGTCCATTCTGGCAGTTCTTCTGTCGGAGTCCCAAGGGAAATCTTATTTCGTTTTGACATTTGCTATCGTCCCCTTTATATGAATTGGTTTCGTACACATACAGTTATAACTATAATACAACAAAATGCTGTAAAATACAATATCTAAAAATTTTTCATATAAAATATTTTACAATCATATACATTTTATACAGAAAATCATGTAAGTAAATGATGGGAAATGAGTAAGGAGCAGAATATGAAAAATAAAATGCTAAAAGGCACGATTATTCTGACCGTTGCCGGAGTGATAACCAGAGTGATCGGATTTTTATATCGTATATTTCTGGCAAATCTTCTTGGAGATACAAAATTGGGAATATATCAGATGATATTTCCAATTTATGGAATATGCTTTACTTTATATGCTTCCGGTCTACAGACTGCTGTTTCCCAATTGGTTGCAGATCCCCATTTGAAAAATTCAAAACGTGTATTAAAGTGTGGAATTTTCTGTTCGCTTTGCTGTTCGATTACATTGTCCGTTCTCTTATTTTCTTTTTCGGATTGGATAAGCATTCATTTGCTGTTTGCAAAAGAAACTGCACCATTGTTAAGAATACTATCGGTTATATTTCCTTTTTGCGGAATTACGAGTATTATCAATGGTTATTTTTATGGAAAACGTCATGCGAAAGTACCGTCCATCACACAAATTATTGAACAGATTTGCAGAGTAGGCTTTGTTATTGCTGTTTTTTTCTGCTTTCAAGAATCAATATCGTGCGAAATTGCTGTGCTGGGATTAATTGTAGGGGAAATGGCATCTAACCTATACAATTTATGGAATATTCGAAAAGAATTTTCTGGAAAAAAAGAAAATTCTAAATCAAGGTATGGTGAATTGATAAAAAAACTGCTTGGTCAGGCAATCCCATTAAGTGCTACGCGCCTTACTATCTCTGTTTTGTCGGCGGCAGAAGCAGTTTTAATCCCTATTATGCTGCAGTTTTCCGGATTGAATCGAACCGATTCTTTTGCTTTATATGGAATAACCACGGGGATTGTGCTGCCATTTATTTTGTTCCCTGGAACAATCACAAATTCGCTGTCGGTATTGCTTCTTCCGGAAGTATCAAAAGCATATTATCAAAAGGATAACTCTAAAATAATGCGGACAACACAAATAACTATAAAATACTCTCTTCTGCTTGGCTGTATTGCCATGGCAGTCTTCGTATGTTTGGGACCTCAGATAGGAACTATGTTCTTTCATAATCCGCGTTCCGGAAAATTACTTTCTCTTCTTTCTATGATCTGCCCTTTTGTTTATGTTTCTACGACACTGGCAAGCATCATAAATGGATTGTCAAAAAGTTCGATAACTTTTCGAAATACGGTTATTGGTTTGGTTCTGAGAATTGCTTTTCTGATTATGGCAACCCCATATTTTGGTATATACGGGTATTTACTTGGGATGCTGGTCAGCCAGATTCTCATAAGTATTTTAGATGGATATTATCTTGTGAAAAGAAAATATACAAAGATTGATTTGATAAAATGGCTGGTTTGCCCGGCAATATTATTTATAAGTTCAGGTTACATTGGAAAAAAATTGTTTTCCATCAATGAAATATTGCAGTATGTTCCTTCGACAGTATGCCTTGTCCTAATAATGGGAACATTTCTCGTCATTCCCATTATTATTCTTTATAAAGGCAAAATGATACAAAAACAAGATTTTTATTGAATCATTTCAAGTAATTCGTCTTCTGTGATAATAGGAACGCCCAGTTCTTTGGCCTTCTTGTTTTTTGAAGAACTTGAAGTAATATCATTATTAACCAGAAAAGCAGTATTTTTACTTACGGAAGAACTTACTTTTCCGCCAAGAGATTCAATTTTTTCTTTACATTCGTTACGGTTTGTAAAGTGAGTTAGACTTCCTGTAATAACAAATGTTTTCCCCTCGAAGGAAGCATTGGATTCGATTTTTTCCGGCAAAGCAATGGTAAGAATATTGCTTAATTGCTGTAAGAGATCCTGATTTTCCGGATCAGCAAAATATTCTACAAAAGACTCTGCTAACTTTTCTCCAATTCCATCTATACAAAGTAAATCATCAACTGACAAATTTTTATATTCAGTAAGTGAAAGTGGATATTTTCGGCAGATTAATTTTGCCATACTTAATCCAATTCCCTTGATTCCAAGACTGTAGATGACTCGCTCTAAAGTAACCTGTTTAGAGTTTTCTATTGCTTGAATCAAATTTGTGTATGATTTTTCACCAAAGCCATCTAAATTTTGAATTTCATCTTTGTACTGCGACAACGAAAAAATATCGGTAACTTTCTGCAACCAGCCGTGATCAATAAATTTTTCCAAAGTAGCTTCTGAAAATCCATCAATATTTAAAGCATCACGGCTTACAAAATGGGTAAATGCTTTGATTTTTTTTGCGTAACATTTTGGATTTGGACAAAACAAAAATTCGGAACCATTTTCATTGATAAGTTTTGTTTCCTGATGACATACTGGGCAAACGGACGGAATTGACAACGCATTGCTCTTTGTCAGGTTTTCCTGAATCTGCGGAATGATCATATTGGCCTTATATACTGTAATTTTATCACCGATTCCTAATTGCAGATCTTTTAAAATACTTACATTATGGACACTGGCACGGCTTACAGTGGTTCCCTCTAATTCAACCGGTTCAAAAATCGCAACCGGATTAATAAGTCCTGTACGAGATGCACTCCATTCAATGTCTGTTAAGGTTGTTTCTGCTAATTCATCCTGCCATTTAAAAGCAATGGAATCTCTTGGAAACTTCGCAGTCCTACCTAATGATTGGCTATAAGAAATATCGTCATAGGTAAGAACAAGTCCATCACTTGGTAAATCAAAACCATTTGTAATTGTTTCAGAAAAACCATCAATAGCGGAAAGAATATTTTTTCCGATTACTTTTTTATAGGGCACGATGTCAAATCCCTGCTTGTCAAGCCAAATCAACTCTTCTTCTTTATAAGCAAAATTGATTTCCGGATCGGACTGAATTAAGTTATAAACATAGTAATGAACATTTCGTTTCGCGGTAATTTCATTATTTAACTGACGAACTGTGCCGCTGCACAAATTTCGCGGATTTTTGTATTTCTCCTGAATGTCAGAAAAAGATTCATTTAATACTTTAAAGTCGGAATATCGGATTAATGCCTCGCCACGAATAACCAATGTTCCGGTGTACGGAATTTTAGCAGGAATATTTTTGAATGTTTTAGCATTGTTAGTAATCACTTCACCAATTTCGCCGTTTCCTCGGGTTAACGCTTTTACTAAGGAACCATTCTGATAGGTTAAAATAACACTTAAACCATCTAACTTTAAGGATAATAAACCTTCACGTGAAGCAAGCCATTGCACCAGCTCTTCCCGTTCTTTTGTCTTTCCAAGCGAAAGCATCGGGGCTATATGCGCTTCTTTTGGCAGTTCACTAAGGGTTTCATATCCAACTTGAACCGTAGGACTTCCAGAGAGAATGACACCCGTTTTCTCTTCCAAAGCGACCAATTCATCATATAAAGCATCATATTCAAAATTAGTCATAATTTCATCTTCACCCTGATAATAAACTTTAGCTGCTTCATTTAACCGGGCAACTAAATCCCGCATACGTTCCATCTCATTCATTGTAGAATTTTTGTCCTTTCAATGCGTTTTTTAATTCTTCCAATTCATTGCCTGTAATCTCTCGCCAGGTTCCCTCTTTTAGTTCTCCTAAATGAATATTCATTACACGAACTCTTTTTAGTGTGATAACTTTGTTGCCAAAATATTCACACATACGGCGGATTTGCCGGTTTAATCCCTGAGTTAGTATAATCCGGAAGGTGTGGGAATCAATCTGAATGATCTGACATGGTCTTGTCATGGTGTCCAAAATAGGAACTCCCTGTTCCATGGCACGTACAATTTCCGGACGTAATGGTTTTTGAACGGTGACAAGATATTCTTTTTCGTGGTTGTTTTTTCCGCGAAGGATACGATCTGTCAATTCTCCATCATTGGTTAGTAAAATCAATCCGGTGGAATCCTTGTCAAGTCTTCCTACCGGATAAATGCGTGTTGGAAAATGTAAATAATCAACAATATTATTTTTTTCTTTGACACTACTGGTACACACAATCCCTTTGGGTTTGTTAAAAGCAATCACAATCTCTCTTGGCTTTTCACCAACAGGGATTCCGTTTACTGTAATATTCTGTTCCTTGGTAACACGTTCTCCAACAAGAGCGGTATGTCCGTCAACTTGAATCTTTCCCTGCTCCAAGAGACGGTCTGCTTCTCGCCGGGAACAGTAACCAATAGAACTTAAGTATTTATTTATACGTAATTGTTCATCCATAAATTATCTTTCTTTCTTGCTAAATTAGCAGATTATTGTGCCGGGGCGGCATTTGGATCTGCAGCTGGAGCAGCGTTTGGATCGGTAGTCGCAGCGGCATTCGGATCTGCGGCCGGAGCAGCGTTTGGATCAGTAGTTGCAGCGGCATTTGGGTCAGCGGCTGGTTCGGCCGTTGGCTGTGCAGCATCTGCCTGTGGTTCCGGTGTGGAAGAAACGTTTGCGATCGCCTGATCCATCGTCTGATACAACTGCCGGAATGCTTCATCTGCATTAATTGCTTCCTGCAGCTTATCATTAACCTCTTTTTGCATATCGGCAAGATGAGAATTCTTGTCTGCTGCAAGGATAAAGTCTTCCTCGTTTTTGTCTAAGGCACTGAGATAAATGACATTTTTGCCATCAGATCCCATTGTAACATAAAGGGCACTCAGACAAGGAGCCAGTGTATTAATATTTTTCAGTTTCATATCAAATCGTACGTAGACGCGATAGGCCCCATTGTCTTCATTTTCAAGAAGATAACAGGTAATATTCTGATAATCTTCCACATACTCGGCCTGTGCAATCAATTTTTCCTGATCAATCTGATTAATATCGCTGACTAATGGTTCCAGTGCTTCCAGATTGACATCACGTTTTGCCTGATAGTAACTGGTAATTAGATTGTTGATATCTTCATTTGTGCACTTTACTAGTTCCGCATCTTCTACCGGATTGGATGAATTTCCGCCGGTTGGAATCAATGTCAAGATAAAGAAGCCAAGTAACAATGCGCCTACGGTAATAATAATAATTAATTTTTTATATTTTAATTTCATAATATTCAACCTCACTTTTGCTATAGGACAATTATATCAATTTTCGACAGATTTGTCTATTGCTTTCCCGATTTTTTTAATTGTTCCAGATCTTCGAGATCGAACTTATAATTTGTATTACAAAAATGACAGTTTACTTCAACCGGCTCGCCGTCCTTGATCATCTCATCCAATTCTTTTGTTCCCAATGAGATCAAAGCACGGGAGACACGTTCTTTGGAGCAGTTACAGTAAAACTGTGAAGGCATTTCATCCATCAATTCCAGATCCAAACCTTCTAAGATCAATTCCAGCATGGACTCCGGTGTATGACCGTTTGATAAAAGCGTAGTGACAGGATCCAGGTGTTTCAACCGGTTTTCTAACGTATCAATGAGTTCATCCGAAGCATCCGGCATCAGCTGGATAATATATCCACCACTCTTTTTGACCGTGTTATTTTTGTTCATTAAAACGCCGAGTGCTACCGAAGATGGTGTTTGCTCAGAAGCTGCAAAATAATAGGTCAGATCTTCTGCAATTTCGCCGGAAACAAGATTGATGGTCCCGCTATAAGGCTCTTTTAATCCGGTATCACGGATTACTGTCAGCACCCCAAGATCTAAGGCACGTCCGACATCTAATTTTCCCGCTGGGCTCGCCGGAAGCGAAACTTGCGGAACAAGTGGAAATCCTTTTACATTTCCCTTGGCATCAGCAGTTACGGTTAAGCCCTTCACCGGACCAGAACAGTCTATTTTTAATGTTAAGAGATCCGAATCCCCTTTCATCATGGCACCCATCATGGCGCCTCCGGTTAATAATCGTCCTAAGGCGGCTGTTACAACCGGACTTGTATTATGACGTTGTCTTGCTTCTTCCACAAGCTGGGTAGATTCCATCGCAAAACAACGAATCTGCCCCTCTCCTGCTATGCCGCGTACTATTTTATCCATAGAAAAATAACCTCTTTTCAATTTTGTTCTTTACTTTTTGGGTAAAGTCGTATATAATAACAATTGATGCATCTGTGGCTCAGTGGATAGAGTACCGGCTTCCGAAGCCGTTGGTCGGGGGTTCGAATCCCTCCAGGTGCATTTTTTTATTTCATTTTTTTCAGCTTCTGTTCATAATAATAAACCTGATCGGACAGTATCTCTTCCGGATCCACAAACCGTTTATTGACATCCTGTACCATTAACCTGTATTCAGCCAGCATCGAATCATCTTCTGCTGAAACCAAGATCACTTCGTGGATACTGCTCGGAATTACATAAAAATCCGTATTGTACTCTTTCGCCAAAGAAGCCAGCATATCCGGATACAAGATCACGGCGGCTCCATTTACACCAAGTGTATTCGTGATTACTATCATATCGGTTTTTTCTTCATTTGTCAAATCCGATTCCGGTGCTTTCAGGGGAAGGTTCTCCATAAGCATATCTTGAATATTGACGATGCGTGGCGGCATCAAACGAGGTGTGTTTTCGGAAGCAATCTGGAACAATGCCTGTGTAGTGCTGCCCCAGGTCTCCAGAAGTTCATTGGTAATTTTTATGGAATGAAGGGACGGCGGATCCATAGATACAATTACGTGAAAAGTGATAGCAAGATCCATGAAGGGAATGTAGGGCATATTTTCCAGCATTTCTTTATTTTGCTTTTGCGAAACTAGCCGGTATACAATCTTATCCTTACAGTTTTCAAAGGTTGTGCTGTCCAAAGGAGCAAGCTTTTTGATAGATTTCCGGCTTTCCTGAAATCCTTCTGCAACTTTGTCGACAATTTCCTCCATGGTAACACTATTTTTCTCGTACAATTCATAAAAATCATTCAGATAGATCGTAGGAAAGATATTGTCTTTCTCGTGACGAATCTGTACACCGGATAATTCCACAGAATTATTTTTTAATGTGGTAGCAGTTTCTACAATGTAATGTTCCCCCAGATTTTCCTGCAGCAATTGTGCAACTTCGTTAATGAAATGTTTTAATGTCATTTCTTCACTCTCCTTTAATGTTTTTTGTTTGTTGATGCTTATTCTAACAGGGAAATTTGAAGAGTGCAACAATCAATATAAGGCATTTAGAGTCGTAATCGGGAACGATGGATTGGCAGTTGCGGAGCTGCTTTGGATTGTAAAAAATAGGCAGCGAAAAATCCGACTGCCTATTTTTGATTTCAATATGTTTTTATAACAAATGTATTTTAGACAATACCCTGAGCCTGCATAGCTTCTGCAACTTTTTCGAAACCAGCAATGTTTGCTCCTACTACATAGTTCTTTTCGAAACCATATTTCTTAGAAGCCTCATCACAAGCATGGAAAATGTTAACCATGATGCCCTGAAGTTTATTGTCAACTTCTTCAAATGTCCAGTGAAGTCTTTCGCTGTTCTGTGACATTTCCAAAGCGGATGTTGCAACACCGCCGGCATTGGAAGCTTTACCAGGTGCAAACAATACACCATTTGCCTGAAGATACTCAGTAGCTTCGATAGATGTAGGCATGTTAGCTCCTTCTGCTACAGCAATAACGCCGTTTGCAACAAGTGCTTTTGCATCATCGATCAAAAGTTCATTCTGTGTAGCACATGGAAGAGCGATGTCAACTTTAACAGTCCATACACCTTTTCCATCATGATACTGTGCGGAAGATCTCTTCTCAGCATATTCTGTCAATCTTGCACGATGTACTTCTTTTACTTCTTTCAGCAATTCAACATCGATTCCTTCTGGATCGTATACCCAGCCGGTAGAATCGGATACAGTAACAACTTTTGCACCAAGCTGCTGAGCTTTCTGTGCAGCATAGATAGCTACGTTTCCGGAACCACTGATTGCAACTGTTTTACCAGCGATGTCGATGCCGTTGCATTTCAACATTTCCTGTGTATAATATAACAAACCATAACCGGTTGCTTCTGTACGAGCTAAAGAACCGCCGAAGGTAAGACCTTTACCAGTCAAAACGCCTTCATAGCAGTTGCGGATTCTCTTGTACTGTCCATACAAGAAACCGATCTCACGTCCACCAACTCCGATATCACCAGCAGGAACGTCAGTATCTGCTCCGATGTGTCTCTGAAGTTCTGTCATAAAGCTCTGGCAGAATGCCATAACTTCTCTATCTGATTTTCCTTTAGGATCAAAGTCTGAACCACCTTTACCTCCGCCGATAGGAAGGCCGGTCAAAGAGTTTTTGAAAATCTGCTCAAAACCAAGAAATTTAATGATACCAAGATTTACGGATGGATGGAAACGCAAACCACCTTTGTAAGGTCCGATTGCACTATTGAACTGTACACGGTATCCGGTATTAACCTGTACATTACCATTGTCATCTACCCAAGGTACACGGAATTTAATCTGTCTTTCTGGGTTTGTCAAACGCTCCAACAAAGCGTCTTTACGGAATTTTTCTTCGTTTTTCTCAACAACAGGTCTAAGGGATTCCAAAACTTCCTTAGCAGCCTGATGGAATTCTGGCTCTGCAGGATTTTTTTCAATCAACTGCGCCAATACCTCATCTACATATGACATGGGTCATACCTCCTTATAATAATATCAAAAAAATTATATAATATTTTAGGAGTATTTACAAGAGCTTTTTTTTCATTTTTTTAATTTTTTGTTGCTAAATAAGAATTAGAATAATGATAATCACCGCTTACATTTTCTCCAAACCAGGATGGGGGACAGAATTTGACCGCTTCTTCTGTCGTTGGAAACTCAACTTCGGCAATCCGCAGCGTATCATAAGGCGCCTCAAAAAGATCCAGTTCAATGGTGTATTTCCGGTAAGGAATGCAGTATCTTGTTTTGCGGACAAGAATTCCATCCGTCTTTTCCCGCAGATGTTCATAAGCCGCTTTGGAAAGCGGAAACTCCTCTTCTGCATTGACGCAGGTGTCGACCGCAGGCGATACATTCTGCCTGGATTTATAAGTTAGAATGTAGTCGTTATTTTTCCGGCGGATCCGAATGGTTGGTTCGGTGCATAAATACCCCTGCTCGATGACAAAATGCGGGTAATTTTCCAAGTTTTCCGGTAATTGTTTTACTAAATATTTGCGTTCAATTTCCATGTTGTCTGCATCCTTTTTATTCTAATTTTCCAAAGTTGTCAAAGGGAAGAACTCGCAGCCATGCTTTTCCGATGATCTGGTCACGTTTGATGACACCAACGGCTTTGTCACGACTGTCTTTGCTGGCATTGCGGTTATCGCCCAGGACAAAATATTCATCTTGTCCGAGTTTAATTGGTTTTTCGGCAATTCCGCCATCTTCCATTTTGGCATTTCCATAGGCATCAAAAACGGCCCGTTCGTTGATATAAATTTTCCCTTCTGTAATCTGAATCGTTTCCCCCGGCAATGCGATTACACGCTTGATGTAATTGACAGATTCACTTTCACGGAACACAATGATGTCATAACGTTCCGGGTCACCTGTTAAATAAGAAAATTTTTCCACAATAATATCATCGCCATTTTCCAGAGTCGATTCCATGGAATTTCCCTCCACTTTGGTGTGACTGGCGACAAAATTGGTAATGATCAGCGCGATCACAATAGCAATCACAACGCAGATTCCCAGTGCGATCAGATTTTTCTTTATATTTGGTTTGGATTTTTCTTTTTTTGAATCCGGTTCCGACTCATCCGACTGAGTTTCCTTTTTTTCTTCCGGGACCGTTTTTGCAGGTTCTGTTTTTTCTTCCGGAACCGGTTTTGTTACGGATACCGGTTTGACAGCAGGCACGGGATCAGCCACAGGTGCTACCGGCATCACAGGCTTCTCCGCTGGTTCCTTTGGGGGCTCCTCCGGCTTTTGTACGGGAGCAGCTGGTTTCTCTTCTGTACCGGATTTCACATTTTTTGCCAATTCCAATGCTTCTACCGGTCGTGGTGCTCTTCGATTAAAATCCGGGTTATTTTGAAAAAGTTCTTCGCAGATGCGTAGACTTTCTTCTATTTCGTTTGTGTCTAATTTATTTTCCATGGTAAACCTCTCTTCTGTCCGTTTAATTCTCTGTTTCGGAAGGTGTCTCTAAGGAGATCAGCCCCAGTTTACTGCTGCGGAAATCGTCGAGGATAAGGGCCGCAGTTTTTTCATAGTCAATCTCCGTTCCTTTTTTTATACACTTGCGAACATTTCCGATTTCTTCCAGTATTGCAGCGGAATCGTTTGCTTCCTCAATGCCATATTGGGACGCTAATGTTCCCGGATATGCCTCTTTCAAGTATTCGATAAGATCCAGGGAAATTTCTACGCGCTGCAGAATTTCATCTTTGATGGAACCGATAAAAGCAAGACGCAGACCGACGGTCTGATCTTCAAACTTCGGCCAGAGAATTCCCGGAGTATCCAGCAATTCGACCTGTTTATTAATACGGATCCATTGTTTTCCCTTTGTCACACCCGGTTTATTGCCTGTTTTTGTGCAGGCTTTTCCGGCAAAACTATTGATAAATGTCGATTTGCCTACATTCGGAATACCGACAATCATAGCACGGATTGGGCGGTTTAATATGCCACGTTTGCGGTCCCGCTCGATCTTTTCTTTACAGGCCTTTTGAATCAGCTGATTGACTGCTTTTAATTCATTCCGTTTGGTCGAATTTACGGCCAGTACAAAAAAGCCCTGCTGTTCGTAATAGGCTTTCCACCGAGCAGTCTGGGCCGGATCTGCCATATCGCTTTTGTTTAATAATAAAATACGGGATTTTCCATTTGCCAAGGCATCAATGTCTGGATTTTTGCTGCTCCTTGGAATACGTGCATCTACAAGTTCCACGATGACATCAATCAATTTGATATCTTCCTGCATGGCACGTTTTGCCTTTGTCATATGTCCCGGATACCACTGAAAATGCATGATCAATTCTCCTCTTCTTGTGTTTGTGTCGTTTTCTGTTCCGGTCTTGTTACTCGGGAAAATGGTTTTAACCGGAATGAAACTTTTCCGATAATCTGCGATTTTTTCACCATGCCAAAGGCTGAATTTCGGCTGTCATCGGTGTTGGAACGGGAATCACACAGTACAAAATATTCATTTTCCCCCAGTGTCTGTTCCTGCTCCGCAATTCCACCGGTTGCCATAGCAGAATACGTATATTTTGATTGATATTCTTCCCCATCAATCCAGATTTTTCCATCGGTAATTTTAATTTTTTCGCCGGGCAGTCCGATCACACGTCGAATGCTGATCAATGGCTCATCTTCTCCTTCTTGTTTTTCCTTTTCATAAAACGCAATTACAGCTTCCCGTTTGGGGGAAGTAAGAAGATAGGCTTTGGTATTAATAAATACTTCCTGTCCATTGTAAAGGGTCGGTTCCATGGCGGAGCCGATTGTGCTGGTACGGCGGTAACAGAAATGTATCAAAAAATAGGCGACAGCAATTACAATTATAATTTCTATCAGCCAGATCAAAGAAGTTTTGATCAATTTTTTTCGTTTTTGTTTTTTGATCTCTTCATCAAAATTTAAATTCAAAACAAATTCCCTTTCTAATTATCCTATATAGAAACATAGTGTATGCTACGGCAAATGCTATAACATACACTATTAACAATAAACATGTTTGTAATTCTTAGCGAACCAATTCTTTTACCTTAGCAGCTTTTCCGACACGGTCACGAAGGTAGTTCAATTTTGCACGTCTAACTTTACCAAGACGAACAATCTCGATCTTCTCAACGATTGGAGAATGAAGTGGCCAGGTCTTTTCTACACCGATACCATTTGAGCTCTTACGAACAGTAAATGTCTCACGGCTGCTTCCGCCCTGTCTCTTCAATACAACGCCTTCAAAAACCTGTGTTCTTTCACGGCTTCCCTCGATAACTTTTGCGTATACTTTTACAGTATCGCCAACGTGAAATTCAGGAATTTCACTTTTCATCTGTTCTGCTTCGATTTTCTTAATAATTTCGTTCATTGTTGTTCCTCCTACTTGTTTTTGATGTTCTTAATGCCATTTCTGTTATGTCCTGCATAACGCACCAGAGGACCATCTATTTTTTAACAACATGAAAAATATATCATATATTTTTGTCTTCGTCAAGTGTTTTCTTGTCCTTTTCGGCATTTTTCAGGCACTTAAAATGAGTTTTTCCAACTCTTCCACTGTTTTGACTGTCCAGGCAGGGCTGGCAGCTTCAATCTGGTCGTTTTTGCCAAATCCATACAGCACGCCGATGCAGTCAATCCCGTTTTCTCTGGCGCCATTGATATCATCCGGATGATCGCCGATCATAACAATCTGTTCTTTGGGCAGATCAATCTGGGACAAAAGCCAGGACAGCACTTCTGTCTTTTTGTAGCGTCCTTCTTCCGGAACACTTCCGGCAATCTTGTCAAAATAAGGAAGGAAGTCAAAATGCTCCAATATCTCCGTTGCTGTCACAATCGGTTTTGAAGTGGCCACCATAGCCGGAATGCCTTGGTTTTTCATGTGCACCAATAATTCACGGATTCCCGGATAAGGGGTATTTTCGAATTTACCGGTTACGTTATAATAGGAGCGGTAAACTTCTGTGGCGCGTGCCGCTTCTTCTTCACTGAATCCATAAAATTTCTGAAAGGATTCCGGCAATGGAGGACCGATAAAGCAGCTCAGCTCTTTGCGGTCCGGAACCTCGATGCCAAAGGATTCCAACGCATAGGAAACGGCTTTGGTAATGCCTTCGCTGGAATCGGACAACGTACCGTCTAAGTCAAACAAAAATAATTTTTTATTCATCGATTACTCCTGATCTTCAAAACGTACCGCGATGGAATTGGCATGCGCTGTCAAATGTTCTGCGGTAGCAAATTCGATGATATCTTTGTGGATTGGCTCCAAAGCTTCTCTTGAATAAGAGATTACGCTTGATTTTTTAATGAAGTCATCTACATTCAATGGGGAAAAGAATTTTGCGGTTCCGTTTGTCGGAAGGACATGGTTGGGTCCGGCAAAATAATCTCCCAAAGGCTCACTGCTGTATTCTCCAAGGAAAATAGCACCGGCATTCTGGATGCGTGTCATGGTGTCAAACGGATTTTTAGTAATAATTTCCAAATGTTCCGAAGCAATTTCGTTGGCTGTGTGAATGGCGGATTTCATATCCGGCGCGATCAAAAGGTATCCGTAATTATCCAGAGATTTACGGATGATATCTGCACGGCTCAATGTCTGCAAAAAGCCTTCGATTTCTTTTTCTACCTCTTTGGCAAGCGTTTCGCTTGTGGTAACGAGGATGGCAGATGCCAGTTCGTCGTGTTCTGCCTGTGACAAAAGATCCGCTGCCACATAACGTGGATTTGCTGTTTCATCGGCCAGTACAAGGATTTCACTTGGTCCTGCGATGGAATCAATGCTGACATGTCCATAAACGGCTTTTTTCGCAAGTGCAACAAAAATGTTGCCGGGACCGCAGATCTTACATACTTTTTTGATGGACTCGGTTCCATAAGCAAGCGCTCCGATTGCCTGTGCACCACCGACTTTGTATACTTCTGTAGCACCGGCAAGATGTGCGGCTACCAGTGTAACAGGGGTTACCTTTCCATCTTTTCCCGGTGGAGTTGTCATAACAATACGTTTTACACCAGCTACTTTAGCCGGAATAATATTCATCAGTACACTGGATGGATAGGCAGCTTTTCCACCCGGAACATAGACACCGACACTTTCGAGTGCTGTGACACGCTGTCCCAAAATAACACCATCTTCTCTTGTCTCAAACCAGCTGTTACGGAGCTGTTTTTCGTGAAAATCACGGATGTTTGCCAGCGATTTTTTCATCACTTCGATCAAAGAGTCGTCCACTTGATCATAAGCTTCTTTGATCTCCTCTTCTGTCACTTTGATCGTATCTTTTGTGATCACTGCTTTATCAAATTTTTCAGTGTAAGCAAAAAGCGCTTTATCCCCATTTTCTTTTACGTCATTTAAAATCTCAGCAACGGTATCCTGATAGGTATCATATTGATTTGGACTACGTTTTAAGAGATTTTCCAAAATGTTATCAATGGAAGATTCTTCCAGTTTCATGCATTTCATATCCTGTCACCTTTCTTTCTTAGTTTTCGGATGTTGTCAGTGTATTTTTTAAATCTTTTACAATTTTTGTGATTCGTTCGCGCTGCATTTTCATACTTGCTTCGTTTACGACGACGCGCGCGGAAAGCGGACAGATTTCTTCAAGGACTTCCAATCCGTTTTCACGAAGGGTAGATCCGGTTTCTACGATATCTACGATAACTTCGGAAAGACCTACGATCGGAGCCAGTTCGACCGATCCGTTCAGTTTCACAATTTCGACGTTTTGATGCTTTTTATTGTAAAAATAATCTTTTGCAATTTTAGGGTATTTAGAAGCTACGCGGATAATCTGGTTTGTCTTCAATAACTCTTTGGCACTTGCCGGCCCTGCGACGCACATACGGCACTTTCCAAGCCCAAGATCAAGCACTTCCAGAATTTTGCGTCCTTCTTCCAAAATGGTATCACTTCCGACAACACCGATGTCTGCGGCACCGTATTCTACATATGTAGGCACGTCAGAAGTTTTGGAAAGAAAGAATTTCAATTTCAATTCTTCATTGACAAAAATAAGCTTACGGGTATCTTTGTCTTTCATCTCCTCACAGGTTATGCCGGTCTGTTCCAATAATTGTAACGTCTGTTTTGCCAGACGCCCTTTTGCCAGCGCAATCGTTATATATTTCATTTGGTTTCCCTCCAATTGGTATTTTCGCGTTCAAACTGTGTACATTTTCCGGCTTCCACATAGAGTATCCGGGAAATCTGATTGCGGACTGCATAGTCTTCATAGAGATCCATCGGCGTGGCAGCATTTTTCCGCATAGTAAGGACACAATGGCCTTTGGCACGTTCTTCGTTTGCTAACTGAATCGCTTCTTTCCGGTTGGCAGAACGATACAGAACGAGAATGCCGGATTTGTCAGTCTCAATATCTACTTCCTGACTGGCAAGGGCATTCATGAGCTGATCAAGGACAATCGCCAAACCGACGGCTGAGGCTTTTTTACCAAACTGCTCGATCAAGTTATCGTAGCGGCCGCCGGTTACCAGGGCTTCGCCGGTACCATAGGTATAGGCTTTGAAAATGATGCCGGTATAGTAATCATAGTGGCTGAGCATACTTAAATCGTAAGTGATATTCTGCTCCAGACCATAACTAACCAAGATATCATATACGGTGTCTAAGCGGTCAAGTGCTTCGATTGCTTCCTGACGTGTTACACATTTTCTCGCATATTCCAAAACTTCTTTTCCACCGAAAAGATCCGGAAGGCGAATCAAAAATTCTTTCAAATTTGCAGAAATATTCTGGGATTCCATCATTTCTTCCACGGCAAAAATATTTTTATTGGCAACATATTTTTTATATTCTGCAATCTCCTCTTTGTTAAAATGAGCTTCTTCCAAAATTCCCCGAATCAGGCCGGCATGTCCGACATCGATCTTAAACTCTTTCAATCCAGATTTTGCCAGACATTCTACGGTAAGTGCGATCATTTCAGCATCGGCATCGGAACTTCCGTCATTCATCAATTCCGCACCAATCTGTGAAATCTCAGACATTTTACCCTGATAGCCGCGGCGGTGGATAAAGGTGCTTCCACAATAAGACAAGCGGATCGGCATCGTTTCCTGCTCATAATATTTGGCAACGCAGCGCGCAATGGAAGGGGTGATGTCCGGGCGGAGTGCCAGTGTGTTATTGTATTGGTCGAAAAATTTAAACATATCTTTCGAAGCAACGGTTCCACGTTCCCGGTTGAAAATATCGAAAAATTCGTAAGTCGGGGTCTGAATGTCCTTAAATCCATAGGATTTCATGATTTTATGGATATCTGCTTCGATCTTTCTTCGTTTTTCGCATTCGATTCCGTAGATATCTCGCACTCCTTCGGGAGTAAATAATAAACTTTGTTCGTAACTCATGATGGTATTCTCCGTTCTTTTATTGATAAATCGCTGTAGGCATCTGGTTTTTCGGCTGATATCCGGCATCTTTCAGAGCCTCAATAATGGATTCTTTATGTTCGTGGCCAAAGGCTTCCATCGTGATGGTAAGTTCTACCGCGGCATTTCGGTTGATGCTGACAAACTGGTTGTGCTCCAGGCGAATGATATTTCCCTGTGCTTTGGCAATCACTTCAGCGACATGAAGCAGTTCACCAGGGCGGTCCGGAAGTTCAACGGATACGGTAAAGACACGTCCTCGCTGGATCAATCCATGCTGAACAACAGAAGCAATTGTAATAACATCCATATTTCCACCGCTCAGGATGGAAACGACTTTTTTGCCACGGATATCTAATTTTTTCAAGGCCGCTACGGTAAGCAGACCGGAATTTTCAACAACCATTTTATGATTTTCCATCATATCCAGGAAATTTACGATCAAATCATGGTCGTCTACGGTGATAATATCATCGATGTTTTTCTGAATGTATGGGAAAATATTGGATCCCGGTGTTTTTACGGCAGTACCGTCGGCAATCGTATTTACACCAGGCAGTGAAGTGACTTCTCCGTTTTTCAGAGAAACCTGCATACAATTTGCGCCCGCCGGCTCTACCCCGATCACAGTAATGTTTGGATTCAATAATTTCGCAAGGGTAGAAACGCCGCAGGCAAGTCCGCCGCCGCCGATTGGTACTAAAATGATATCGACGGTTGGAAGTTCTTTAAAGATCTCCATTGCGATCGATCCCTGTCCGGTAGCAACGACTTCGTCATCGAATGGGTGAACAAAAGTGTATCCGTTCTCTTCTGCCAGTTTCATGGCATAAGCACAAGCATCATCGTAAACATCTCCGTGCAAAACAACTTCTGCTCCATAACTTTTCGTACGATTTACTTTGATCAATGGGGTTGTCGTAGGCATTACGATCACGGCTTTTACACCAAAGATTTTTGCCGCATAAGCAACGCCCTGTGCGTGGTTTCCGGCAGAGGCCGTGATCAGTCCTTTGGCACGTTCTTCTTCCGAAAGTGTGCTGATCTTATAATACGCACCACGTACTTTATAGGCACCGGTATACTGCATATTTTCCGGCTTAAAATATACTTTTGCACCTGTCTGGGCACTGTAATATTCACTGTAGATCAAGTTCGTAGGAAGGATGACTTCCTTCACACGTTCACTTGCTTCTTCAAATTTATCTAATGTCATCATGGTTGTTGTGTCCTCCGTTTTTATTCAAATAATGCATCGACAAAAGCGTCAGCATCAAATTTTTGTAAATCTTCAATTCCTTCCCCAATTCCAATGTATTTGACAGGAATCCCCAGTTCGGACTGGATGGCGATTGCGATACCACCTTTTGCTGTTCCGTCGAGTTTGGTTAAAATAACGCCGGTAATGTCGGTTACTTCACTAAACTGTCTGGCCTGTACCAAGGCATTCTGGCCGGTTGTTCCATCGACAACAATAAAGGTTTCAAGATGGGCATCGGCATATTCATTCTCAATGATCTTATATATTTTATGAAGTTCTGCCATCAGATTCTTCTTGTTGTGAAGACGTCCGGCAGTATCGCACAAAAGTAAGTCGATTTTTCTGGCTTTTGCCGCTGCAACCGCATCGTAAACGATGGAGGCAGGATCGGCGCCTTCCTGTCCGGCGATGATCTCTACACCGGCGCGGTTGGACCATTCTTTTAACTGATCGATCGCTCCGGCACGGAACGTATCCGCGGCAGCTAAAAGAACTTTCTTTCCGGAATCTTTTAATTGATGGGAAAGTTTTCCCACACTGGTTGTCTTTCCTACACCATTTACGCCGATAAATAATACAACGGATTTTTTATTTTCAAAATCATAAGCATCTTCCTCGACACGCATCTGTTCTTTGATGGAATCTTTTAACAATTCCCGGCACATAGAAGCTTCTTTGATCTTCTGTTCTTTTACCTTTTCCTGAAGATCCTCAATAATTCGTGTCGTCGTTTCCATTCCGATATCGGCCATAACGAGCTGTTCTTCCAATTCTTCGTAAAAATCGTCGTCGATTTCAGAAAAACCGGAGAAAACGGCATTCATACCGGATACAAAAGAATCTCTGGTCTTCGACAGACCACTTTTCAGTCTTCCAAAAAATCCTTTCTTTTCACTCATGCAAGTTCTCCTTTTTTATTCTCATTTTTTAACTGCTCTTCAATCAATTTAACGGATACTAATGTCGAAACTCCTTTTTCCTGCATCGTAATACCGTATAAAGCATCGGCAGCTGACATGGTACCCTGTCGGTGGGTGATAACGATAAACTGAGTGTTTTTCGTTAACTTATGTAGATATTTAGCATACCTCTTTACATTCGAATCGTCAAGTGCCGCTTCAATCTCGTCAAGCAGACAGAATGGCGATGGTTTCAGATTCTGAATGGCAAATAAAAGAGCAATGGCTGTCAAAGCCTTTTCACCACCGGATAACTGCATCATGTTCTGTAATTTTTTTCCAGGTGGCTGTGCGATGATTCGAATGCCTGCAGTAAGCACATCCTCGTCTTCGACCAGTTCCAATGTACCTTTTCCGCCACCAAACAATTCGCGGAACACTTTATCAAACTGAGACTTGATTTCCTGAAATTTCTCACTGAACTGTTTTCGCATTTCCTCATCTAATTCGGCGATGATCTTTGTCAGTTTTTCTTCGGATTCAATCAGGTCGTCGTGCTGTGTTTTCAATACTTCATAACGTTCGCTTACACTCTTGTAATCCTCGATGGCATTGACATTGACATCTCCGAGGGAACGAATCTGATTTTTTGTATCGGAAACCTGGCTTTTCATACGCGTGTAAGTAAGACCGGTATCTTCCGCATTTTCTTTTGCGTTGTGATATGTGATCTCGTATTCTGACCACATATAATTGACGCGGGAGTCAAGCTGCTCTTCCAATTTTTCTTTTCGAGACTGCAGACGGAAACATTCTTTGTCCAAATTTCCAATTTGTTCCATCATCGCATTGCGGCGTTCGAAGAAATCTTTACGGGAAACCATCAAACGTTCTTTTTCGGCAGAAGCTTCTTCCACTTCTTTTTCCAGGTCTTCGATTTCTTTCCGGCAGAGGACCATACGTTTTTCGAATTCTTCAATCTGCGTTTTCATCTGCGCTTCCTGCTCATCCGAATCCGTCTGATTATTCGTATGTGTGGCATACTCTTCTTCCAGTTCTTTGATTCGCGCATCGATTCGTGACAGGTTTTCGGAAGCAAACGTGTTTTTCTGGGTGCAGGAGGCAATTTCTAATTTCAATTCGGAAAGTTCGGATTGAAGTTTGTCCAATGCCTGCTGGTTCTGCTCCAGATCCAGTGTAGTAGATTCCACCAGTTTTTTTGCCTGCTCATTTTGCTCCTCGCTGGATCCCAGTTTTTCATCAATCTGCGCCAGTGTTTCCGCCAGTGCCTGTTTCTGGGTTTCCAGTTCTTTTCCATCGTTTATGATAGAATTGTATTCGGTTTCCTGTTTTTCTTTAATGGAAACGGCTTGTTCATATTTGATTTTTGCTGTATTTTCCTGCAGTTCCAGTTCTTTTCTGATAACGGAGATGTCCGCTGCCTTTTTCTCGGCTTTTGCGACTTCTTCCTGCAGTTTTTCAATCTTATCACGGGATTTGGCCATCGTTTGTTTCAGTTTATCAATGGTCTCTTCCAGTTTTTCCATTTCGCGGCGGCGGCCAAGCAGTTTGCTGTTATTTTTATAAGCACCACCGGACATGGAACCTCCCGGACTGAGAAGTTCTCCTTCAAGCGTTACAATGCGGAGGGAATGTTTGTATTTTCTTCCCAAAGCCATCGCATGGTCGATCGTGTCAGCCAATACAAAGCGGCCAAGGAGATATTTGATCAATCCCTCAAATTTTGATTCTTTTTCTACCAATTCTGATACTCTGCCAATGACACCGGGTTCCGAAAGAATTTCTTCTTTGATCCGGCCGCCCGAGGCAGATACGGTAGTCAACGGTAGAAAGGTAGCACGGCCAAAGCGGTTCTTTTTCAAAAACTGAATCATCTCTTTGGCGGTGGACTCATCCTCGGTTACGATATTCTGAATGCTTCCCCCGAGTGCGGTTTCTACAGCTGTCTCATACTTTTTATCTACCTGAATGATGTCTGCTACAACGCCGACAATCCCTGAATTTCGTTCTTTTTGCTCCATGACGCGGCGGATGCTCTGTCCGTAGCCGTCGTAACGCTCGGCGATGTTTTTCAATGTCGCAAGTTCCGAGGTTTTCATATGAAACTCTTTTTGCTGTTCCTGTATCTGAAGTTCGATCCCTTTGATAAATTCGCGGGTTTCAAACGATTTCTTCTGGTATTCTTTTTGCTTGATATATTCCGCATCTAATTTTTCGCGGATTTCTTCCAATGCCTTTTCTTCTTTCTGCATCTCTTCAATGGCAGAAGAAACCTGACTTTTGTTGGATAAAATACGCTGATTTAATTCTGCTTTCCGGATGGAGTTCTGTTCCATCATCGACTGCACTTTTTCCTGCTCACGCCCAATCTCGGATTTGATTTCCATATTGGACATCAGAATCTCGTTCTGGGAAGAAATGGTCTGATTCATCTGGTCAATCGCAGCATTCAGAGATTCTATCTTTTCCTGTTTTTCTGTTTCCTGCTTTTCCATTGTGGAAAGGGTTGTAAGCCATTCTTTCTGGTTTTCTTCGTATTCTTTTTTCTCTTTTCTGGCCTCTTCCATTTCGGCATTTACTGCCGCCATGCGCTCTTCGTGAAATTCTTTTCCCTGTGATAAGGCAGCGATTTTTTCCTTTGTTACACGGATCTCACTTTCGAGATTTGCCAGATTTACATTATCGCGGTTCTTTTTCTCTTTCTTAAATTCAATGTTCTCATCAAATTCACGGATCTGGTTTTCAACGGTTTCGTACTCTTCTTTTGTACTTTCCTGTTTTTGCTTCAAAGCATCGAGTTCTTTTTCCGCGTTGGAGATGTTATTTCCGGTTTCTGTCAGTTCTTCTTTAAAACTATCATAGTCCTGAATAAACAAAGAAATCTCGTATTTTTTCAATTCTTCTTTTAAACGCAGATATTCGCGTGCTTTTTCGGACTGTTTTTCCAGTGGGCCGACTTGTTTTTCCAATTCGGTCAAAATATCGTTGACACGAACGAGATTCTGGCGTTCAACCTCCAAATTCTTTTCTGCCGTGGCTTTTCGCTTTTTGTATTTCACGATTCCGGCTGCTTCGTCGAACAATTCACGGCGCTCTTCCGGCTTACCACTGAGGATTTTGTCAATCTGTCCCTGTCCGATGATGGAATAGCCTTCTTTTCCGATACCGGTATCGAAGAACAATTCCTGAATGTCTTTTAAACGGCAGGCTGCCCCATTGATCAGGTATTCACTTTCTCCGGAACGATAAACGCGGCGCGCCACTTTGACTTCCTCATACGGAACATTCAATTTGTGGTCTTCGTTGGAAATTGTCAATGCCACATAAGCATAACTCTGTGGCTTACGAAGTTCGGTTCCGGCAAAGATGACATCCTGCATGCTGGCACCACGAAGTTGTTTTGCACTCTGCTCGCCGAGAACCCAGCGGACAGCATCGGCAACATTACTTTTACCACTTCCGTTTGGCCCGACGATTCCGGTAATTCCATTATGAAATTCAAATACTAATTTATTGGCAAAGGATTTAAATCCATGCACTTCAATACTTTTTAAGTACATTCCGTTATACCATTCCTTATTTATTTCTTAATGCTAATATGGCCTGATAGGCAGCTTCCTGCTCTGCCAGTTTTTTACTGCGTCCGGTTCCGACTCCAAGCTGACGGTCACCAAGACAACAGGAGATCACAAATTCCTTGCAGTGATCCGGTCCTTTTTCTTCCAATAAATGGTAACATAGCGTGTTGGTACCATGACTTTGTACCATTTCCTGTAAAATGGTTTTGCTGTCATAAAAGAGCGTTTTGTGTTCAATGTCCGAAAGAACATACTGATGAATGAACCGCGAAGCCTCTTCCATTCCGGCATCGAGATAAATGGCACCGATCACGGCTTCAAACGCATCGGACAAAATCGAATCCCGTCCGGCACCGCCTGTGGCCGCTTCGCCTTTTCCTAAAAACAGGTAAGAACCAAGGTCGATTTCTCTGGCACTCTGCGCCAGACTTCTTTCACACACAAGGCTTGCGCGGAATTTACTCATTTTTCCTTCCATCGCAGTTGCCTGCTCATGAAAGATAAAATCACTGCTGACAAGTTCGAGTACCGCATCGCCTAAAAACTCGAGACGTTCATTATTTTTCTCATAAGGCAGATGCTTTTCATTGGCATAGGAACTGTGTGTCAATGCGTTTTGCAGCAAATCTTTCTCCTGAAATCGATAACCGATTTTTTCCTCAAATTTTGAGAGATCTTTTTTCGTCATTTTAATCACATATACTTTCTTTGATTTTTTCGTTTATTTTCTGCTTTTTAAAGGAGATGCACTGCTTTAATGCAATTTCAATTTCCTTGCTGCTGGAATTTCCATGTGCTTTTACGACAAGTCCTTTTAAGCCGAGTAAAGGAGCACCACCCTGACTGCTTGTGTCAAATTGATTTTTCAATCCCTTCAAAGCCGGTTTTACAAGAAGTGCCCCCAGTTTTGTTCTCGTACTGGACATCAACCCTTCTTTCAGGCTTCCAAATAATGTCAAAGCTAATCCTTCAAAGAATTTCAATACAACATTTCCGACAAATGCTTCGCAGACAATAACATCTGCTGCGCCGCTTACCAGTTCGCGTGCCTCCACGCTGCCGATGTAATTGATATTTTTACACTCTTTCATCAATGGTTTGGTATCTTTTACAAGCTGATTTCCCTTTTCTTCTTCGGTTCCGATATTTAACAGAGCGACCGTAGGATTTTTTTTGCCCATAACATTTTCATAGTAAATAGAACCCATCTGCGCAAACTGCACCAAATGTTCCGGTCTGGCATCTACGTTGGCACCACAGTCGATCAAAAGAGAAAATCCCTTTGTGGTAGGAATAAACGGAGCCAATGGAGGACGTTTGATTCCCTTCAAACGACCAACGACAAGCTGACCGCCTACCAATACTGCTCCGGTGCTTCCGGCAGAAACCAATGCGTCGGCTTTGCCTTCCCTCACAAGTTTCATCGCAACAACTAAAGAAGAATCCTTTTTATCTTTGATCGCAACGGTTGGGACATCTCCCATATCAATAAATTCAGAGGCATGTACTACTTCAATATCCTCTTTGGCATATTCGTATTTTTCAAGTTCCTTCGCAATCATGTCCTGTTTTCCTACAAGGATAACATGGATCTCATCACTTGAATTAACTGCTTCTACAGCGCCTTTAACTGTCTGCTCCGGTGCGTAATCTCCGCCCATTGCATCCAATGCAATAACAACTTTTTCCATTTGAATTCTCCTTTAACTAGCTTTATTCGGATAGAAAGCCACCCTAAAAACAAGGGTGGCTTCTAGCATCCATCAAATTTTTTTATAAAAAAATGATTGAAAGGTTTCCAAACCATAAACATCCGAACCTATAATCTGCTCGGTACTTCCTACAAAAAGCACACCATCTTTTTTTAATGATTGCGAAATGCCTTTGTATATTCGATCTTTTGCCTCTTCGGTAAAATAAATCAAAACGTTTCTGCACACAACCAAATCAAGGTTTCCGGGATACGTATCTTTTAACAGATTATGTTCTCGAAAGGTAATGCATCGTTTCAAAGAATCAGACACCTGATAATATCCGGAGTCCGTTTTTTCAAAAAATCTTTTTTGATACTTTTCCGGAAGCGATTTCAAACTCTTTTCGTGATAACAACCCTGTTTGGCCTTGTCTAACACTTCTTTGTCCATATCGGTAGCGATGATCTCGATGCGTTCCAATGGATAGAACTCACTGAGAACCATAGCCAGCGAATACGGTTCATCTCCCGTAGAGCAAGCGGCACTCCACACCCGGATACCGGATCCGGAATGTTTCATAATGTGCGGAATGATAATGCTTTCCAATGTTTTCCACTGGGCCGGATTGCGATAAAACTCGGACACATTTATTGTGAGATATGTAATAAATGCATTATATACCTCGCGGTCTCTTTTTAACAACTGAAAAAACACCACTAAGTTTTCACACCGATGTCTTCCCATAAAACTGAGAATACGCCGTTTCATCTGAGTTTCTTTGTAAGAGTTTAAGTCAATTCCGGATAATAGCAAAAAATCTTTTTTAAATCCTTCATACTCATCTAGCATACCTATTCAAAACCTCAGTCGAATTTATTATTCTGCGTCTTCTTCCGCAGCATCCTCGTTCTGTTTTTCAATCTCAAGAGCTTTGATGCTCAGGCTGATTTTCTTTGCTTCTTCGTTGAAGTCAACGATTTTTGCAGTAACTTCCTGTCCAACGCTCAATACGTCAGATGGTTTTTCTACATGATCGATGGAAATCTGAGATACATGAAGAAGAGCATCAATTCCCTCTTCCAATTCAACAAATGCACCAAAATCGGTCATGCGGGCAACTTTTCCTGTAACAACCTGTCCTTTTTCGTATTTCTCAGATGCGTTTTTCCATGGATTGTTGGAATCCAATTTCATCGTAAGGGCAATCTTTGTACCGGAAATGTCTTTGATCATAACTTCTACTTTGTCGCCAACTTTGAACAATTTCTTAGGATCGTCTACACGTCCCCAGCTCATTTCAGAGATGTGAAGAAGACCATCTGCTCCGCCGAGATCGATGAATGCACCAAAATCGGTAAGATTCTTTACAGTACCTTCTACCATCATACCTACTTCAATACGAGCAAGAAGTGCTTCCTGCGCCTCTTTCTTCTGTGCAACGATGAGCTGTTTGCGGTCACCGATGATTCTTCTCTTGCGAGGATTTACCTCCGTAAGAACGAACTCAATTTCCTGTCCTTCGTATTTGGAAAGATCTTTCTCATATACGTCGGATACAAGACTAGCCGGGATGAATACACGGCCTTCTCCGTAAGAAACGCTCAAGCCGCCTTTCAATGCTGCTGTTACTGTTCCTTTCAGAACTTCACCGCTTTCCATCGCTTCTTCGAACACTTTGTTCATCTTATCCTGCTGCAATCTCTTGTAAGTAAGAAGAACCTGACCTTCTCCGTCATTTACTTTTAGAACCTTTACAGTGAGCTTATCATCAACTTTAACTTCTTTTGTCAAATCAACATCCGGATTATTGCTGTATTCGCTTTTTGTCAAGATACCATCTGCTTTATATCTGATATTCAAGATAATTTCATTCTCATTAACGCTGATAACTGTCCCTTCTACAATCGCACCATTATGGATTGTTACTGATGATTCCTCTTTTAATAATTCCTCAAAACTTCTTTCTTCTGACATGCCTCTAGAACCTCCTGAATAATGTTTTTTGGGGTGGATGCCCCTGCAGTAATACCTAGGCTTGACGAAAATTGAATCTGCTCCAGATTCAAATCTTCTAATGTCTGTATAAAATAAGTGTTTTCACACTGATTTTTACTGATTTCAAATAACTTTCTGGAATTTGAACTGTTTTTCCCGCCTATAACAATCATCGCATCCGAAACAGCTGCTAACTCCTCAGCTTCTTTTTGTCTCTCAGCGGTGGCATTGCATATAGTATTCACAGCAATTATATCATAACCTTTTTTTGAAAGAATTTCAACTAAATCTTTAAATTTTTTGTAATTAAATGTCGTTTGGGCGACAATACACACTTTTTTTGTCGTATCATCTAAGGTAAAATTCAGCGCTTCTTCCTCGGTTTCAAGGGCTTTTCCGTGCCCTTCGCACCATCCGAGGATACCCTGCACCTCGGGATGGGCTTTGCTGCCTATAATGACAATATCATACCCTTTTTCTGCATATTTTTCAACTGTTGTATGAATTTTTTTTACAAAAGGGCAGGTACAATCCACGATATTGGCACTCAAATTTTCCAATTTTGTGTAAATTTCTTTGGATATCCCATGGGAACGAATGATGACAGTAGCATCCTCAAGTGGATATTTCCCGGAAAAAAGTTCTTCTTCGCTCAGGGCAAGAACTCCTTTCTGATTCAGATCCGCAACCACCTCTTCATTGTGAATGATCGGTCCCAGGGTGTAAACCGGTTTTCCTTTTGCCGCTTCGGTGTATGCCATATCGACGGCACGTTTGACGCCGAAACAAAAGCCGGCTGTTTTGGCAAGTGATACGTTCATAATCTCTCCTGCGTTCCATTTTTATTTTGCTTTTTCGACAATGTCGATCAGACAATTTACCACTTCTTCGATGGACATATCGGAAGAATCGACCAAAACCGCATCGTCTGCCTGACGAAGTGGTGAAATTTCACGATTCATATCCTGCTCATCGCGGAGAATGATGTCTTTTTCAATCTGATCCAGATCACAGGTCTCTCCTTTTTCCTGCAATTCCTTATAACGGCGCTCCGCACGCACTCTGGAGCTGGCGGTCAGATAGATTTTTACTTCTGCATTCGGAAGTACGACCGTTCCAATATCTCTTCCATCCATGATCACGTCGTTTTCGGAAGCAATCTTTTGCTGCAGAGAAACCAGTTTCTCACGGACTTTTCCATATTTTGCCACAGTGGAAGCCGTCTTTCCTACTTCTTCCTTGCGGATTTCTTTCGAAACATTTTCTCCGTTCAGAAAAATCTGCTGTTCTCCATTTTCATGGGATAACGTGATCTCAATGTCATCCAGTCTGGCGACAACTGCCGCTTCGTCAGATGGCGCAATCTGGTTTTTCAATACATACAGTGCGATGGTACGGTACATTGCACCGGTATCCAAGTAAACAAATGATAATTTTTTTGCCACCAATTTGGCGATCGAACTTTTCCCTGCTCCTGCCGGGCCGTCGAGAGCGATATTCATAACTCCTTTATTCCTTTCTTTCTTTTGATTTTTCAGCTGCGGATCTTCCGGCAAGATAACCGGTGGACCAGGCAATCTGTAAATTGTAGCCGCCTGTCATCGCATCGACATCGATCATTTCTCCGGCAAAATACAATTTTTTGATTTTTTTGCTCTCCATCGTAGAAGGATCAATGTCTTTGACGGATACGCCGCCGGAGGTGATAATCGCTTCCTTCCAGTCACGCAGTGACAGAATCGTAAAACGCATCCCTTTGATCTCCGACACAAGGCGGTGTCTTTCTGTTTTGGTAATTTGATTTACTGCCGCCCCGCCATTCAGCGAAGTACGTTTTAACACGACAGGAATCATACTTTTCGGAAGTAGTTTCCCAAGGCAGTTTTTCAAAGAAGTATTCGGGCTTTCTTCAAAGTCCCGCACCAGGCGTTTATCTAATTTTTCATCAGATAACGCAGGCTTACAATCTAGTATAGCATAAATCTTGTCATTTTCCAACCTTTTTCCTACTTCATGAGAAGCAGAAAGTACGATCGGACCGGTGATACCAAAATGGGTAAACATCATTTCCCCGAAACCGCGGTAAATCTCCTGCTTTTTTCCGTTCTCTTTTTCTACATAAAACGTCATTTCTACATTTTTCATAGAAAGTCCCTGCATTTGCATGGCATCGGATTCTTTTACATTCATCGGAACCAGTGCCGGACGGCAGGAAACGATGCGGTGGCCGGATTTCTTTGCAAACCGGATGCCATCGCCGGTAGAGCCGGTAGACGGATACGAAAGTCCGCCGGTTGCCAGAATGATACTGTCTGCCTGCCACAATTCATCGGCAGTCCGCACAGCACACGCTGTCTCATGGTCATATAAAATCTGCTGGCAGGGGGTGTTCAGATGAATGTCAACGCCGCTTCGTTTACACTCTTTTCCCAGACATTGAATGACGTCGGAAGATTTATCAGAAACCGGAAATACACGATTTCCACGTTCTACTTTCGTAGAAAGCCCCCACTCCTGAAACAATTCTATCGTTTGAAAATTTGTCAATGTATAGAGACTGCTATACATAAATTTGGCATTGGTATTGACGGCAGAAAAGAACTCTTCTGTCTCACAGGCGTTCGTGAGATTGCAGCGTCCTTTTCCGGTAATATATATTTTTTTTCCTAATTTTTCGTTTTTTTCAAGTAAGGCGGTCTTTGCACCTTCTTTGGCTGCCGCAATCGCAGCCATCATGCCGGCAGCACCGCCGCCGACTACGATCACATCATATTTTTTCAATGTTTCGTTCCTGCTTTCCGTTTATTTGGAGCGATAGACCTCATTTTCCTCAAAATCGTAGTTTGCAGAATGATAAGCTCCCGTGTCACAGCGGAAAATCACATCATCTACATAAGAAAGATTGTCTAAAAGGCTGTTTGCCAGACAGTCTAACACAAGGGTCTCGTATTTTTTCGAACAATTCTTTACCGGAGCGTAGTGAGAATCCAGTGTTACAAAAAGTTGTCGCCGTTCTACCGTAAGTTCGGTTACTTTTATCGTATCTTCCAGATTGCTTATCACCTCATCGGTAATAAATGCCGGAGTTACTTCATTATCGTATAAAGGAACAGAAATCGGCATAAGTTCTTCGTTGACGGTATCGACCGTATAGATCGAAATCGTCTTTATATTGCGCTTTTTGGGAGTTGCAATTGCGGCAGGAGTCGTATCCTGCACCGAATCAATCTCTTCCTGCGTCAGATCCATATCGGACGTATCCTCAAACGGAATCATCGAACAAGAAGACAAACATAATGCCACCAGCAAAATACACGCTAAAGAGAACCAATGCTTCATTGGATTCACTCCTTCAATGCTTTTTTTGCAAGAGTCAATGCGGCTTCAACGGCTGCATTACGTACTTCGCTGCGGTCTCCCTTAAAAACATGTCGTTCCACGTAAGTGTTTCCCATACAATAGCAACCGAGATAAACCAGTCCAACCGGTTTTTCTTCGGTTCCACCATCCGGGCCTGCAATTCCCGTAGCACTTAGTGCCACATCAGCTTTTGCGGCTTTTGCTGCTCCTTCTGCCATCTGTCTGGCAGTTTCTTCACTGACAGCACCTACGGTATCCAATGTCTCTTCTTTTACCCCAAGAAGGGATTTTTTCGCCTCATTGGAATAGGTTACAAATGCCTGGTGAAACACGCCGGAAGCACCACTGGCATTTACAATGCGCCCAGAGATCAAACCTCCCGTACATGACTCTGCAGTTGTTATCGTAGCATTTCTTTTTGTCAATTCTTTGACAAGCCATTGTTCCAGTGTTTCCATCGATATCGCCATCCTTTTACCTGGTTTCCGCATCGCTTAATACGGCACGGTTTTTATAAATATAATCCAGCAGTGAAATGACAGTCAGTGCAACCGCCGCCCAGATCAATATCCATTCCAGGATTTCTGCACCGGAAAAAGAAAAATTAAGGATAAGCACGATGGACATAACCATCTGTACCACCGTTTTTACTTTTCCCCAATAATTAGCAGCGATAACAACGCCCTTTTCTACGGCAATCAACCGGAATCCACTGATAATAAATTCGCGGGCGATAATAACAATGACTGCCCAGGCCGGCATCACACATTCCGGATCGGCGGCAAAACAGATCAGTGCTGAACAGACAAGCAGTTTGTCTGCCAACGGATCCATAAATTTTCCAAAAGTCGTTGTTTCATTGTATTTTCTCGCAAGATAGCCGTCAAAAAAATCTGTAATACAGGCGAGAATAAATACTGCAGCAGCAATATACTCGCCATAGGGAACCGCGTCCCATAACATAAATACGATAAAGAATGGAATCAAAATCACACGAATCATGGTTAATTTGTTCGGTATGTTATTCATTCATCATCCTCCTCACTACATATTTCACCGATCAGATCGTAGCCTTTTGCATCCGTGACCAAAAGGGTTACGATCGTACCGGATACAATCTCATATGGCACCTGAAAAAAGATACATCCGTCAATTTCCGGAGTATCGCGGTACGTTCGGGCAACATACACGTTATCCTGTGGCAGATAGCCGTCTACGATCGCTTTGTAAGTTTTTCCGACCAGCGTTTCATTTTGAGCAAAGATCACTTCCTGCTGGGCTTCCATGATCTCATCTGCCCACCGACGGCGTGTCTCCATATCAATCTGTTCCGGATAATCCGCTGCTTTTGTGCCCTCTTCTTCCGAATACGGAAAGACACCAAGGCGGTCAAATTTCATCTCCCGCACGAATTCGATACATTCTTCGTGCTGCTCTTTTGTTTCGCCCGGAAATCCGCTGATGAGTGTGGTTCGCAGAGCAATGTCCGGAATCTCTTTACGGAGCATTTTTATCTTTTCCATCAACTCTGCTTTTGTCGTCCGGCGTCCCATGCGTTTCAGGACCTCGTCATTGCAGTGCTGGATCGGAAGATCCAAATAATGGCATACCTTTGGATTTTCGCGGAGCTCCTGTGCCAGTTCGACGGTAATCTCTTCGGGATAACAGTATAAAACTCGGATCCAGGCAATATCGCGAATCTCGGACAAACGTCGGAGCAGTTCCGGAAGTTTTTTCTCATGATAGAGATCTACACCATATAATGTAGTCTCCTGAGCTACCAAAATCAATTCCCGGATTCCTTTTTCCGCAAGTTTTTCGGCTTCTTCAACCAAATCTTCCATCGGGACACTTCGGTAATGTCCTCTCATGGAAGGAATGATACAATACGTACAGTTTTTGTTACAGCCTTCGCTGATCTTTAAATAGCCGACATGCGACATACCGGAAGTAACACGGTCCGTCAAGTGAACCGGGAGATAATCCAGTTCTTTGGTCAGTGCGGCATGTTCGCCACCGAGTGCTTTTTTCACAACGACAGCGATATCATCGTAGGCCGTCGTTCCGATCACGCCGTCAATTTCCGGCATTTCTTCCAAAATGGTATCCTGATAGCGTTCCGCAAGACATCCGGAAGCAATCAGTACTTTACATTTTCCTGTCTTTTTGTATTCTGCCAGTTCTAACAGCGTTTCAATACTCTCCTGTTTGGCATCGTGGATAAACGCACACGTATTGACGACGATGATCTCTGCCTGTTCCGGCTCATCGGTCAATTCATAGCCCTCTTTAGTAAGAAGGGCAAGCATTTTTTCACTGTCAACCAGATTTTTGTCACAACCTAAAGAGACAAAATAAATGTGCATCATTCTTGTAATCCTTTCGCTTCTACGCAGTTATTCATAAGCATGGCAATTGTCATCGGACCGACGCCGCCAGGTACCGGGGTAATGGCATGCGTAATCGGAGCCACGTCATCATAATCCACATCTCCGCAAAGTTTGCCGTCTGCACCACGGTGAATTCCGACGTCAATAACAACAGCGCCTTCTTTGACATATTCTTTGGTAATAAATTTTGGTTTTCCAATCGCAACAATCAAAATGTCTGCCCGTTTTGTCACTTCTTTCAGATCTTTGGTATGGGAATGACAGACCGTAACGGTTGCATTTTCACGAAGCATCAAAAGTGCCATCGGTTTTCCTACAATATTGCTTCGTCCGACGATCACACATTCTTTTCCGTCGATTTCAACCCCGGTACGTTTTAATAACTGAATTACACCAGCTGGTGTACAGGAAACAAATCCCGGCTGTCCGATACTGAGGGCACCGACACTCTGTGGATGAAAGCCATCGACATCTTTTTTCGGTGAAATCGTCTGAATTACCTTGTCTTCGTCCATATGCGACGGCAATGGAAGCTGTACCAGAATGCCATTGACATCGTCTCGGTCATTTAATTCTTTGATTAATTGCAGCAGTTCTTCTTCCGGTGTTTCTTCCGGCAATTCATAAGCAAGGGATCGAATCCCAATATATTCACAAGCTTTTTTCTTATTTCCGACATAAACGGTCGAGGCCGGATCATTTCCCACCTGGATCACGGCCAGGGTTACCTCGAGGTTCTCTTTTTCTACTCTTTCTTTTAACTCATCTTTTATCTGTGCGGAAATCTGTTTTCCATCAATTCGAATGCTCATAGCAACCTCCTAATAGTTTTTTATGAATTTTCTACGATACGGTCACGCAGGGACTGCATATGGTAATCGGTTCGATTGATTACATCGGCGCAGGCGCGCAGTTCATACATAATACTTTCCGCATCATCGATATCTTTTTTATATTTCAACTGGTGCTCCAGGCTTGCCCAGAAGTCCATCGCAATGGTTCGGATCTGCACTTCCACGCGAATCTGCTCTTTGTGATCCGAGAAAAAGACCGGAACTTCAATGATCAAATGAAGACTGCGGTAACCATTCATCTTCGGATTTTTAATATAATCTTTGCGTTTGATCAATTCAATGTCATCTTGCGCAGTAAGCATATCTGCCACTTTGTAAATATCATCAATAAAAGCACAGATGACACGAACCCCTGCCACATCCGAAAGATTTTCAAATACCGATTGTACCGTCACGGGATAACCTTTTCTGCGAAGCTTGCTCGCAATGCTGTCCGGCTGTTTTACACGGGTTTTGATAAATTCAATCGGATTTCTCTGTCTTTTTATGGATAATTCATCATTTAATACTTGTAATTTTGTCTTAATCTCTTTGATCGCACAACTATACATCATCATCATCTGCCGAAATTCGGTCTCTTGATCAATAAAAACGTGTCCTGCATCTGCCGGTATATATATCTGATTTAACAAAGAGGTGTCAACTTCTTGTTCTAACATCGTTTATTCGCCAACCTTTCTCCTTACCTCCATGCATAAAAATCCATTTATGCATACAATATAATTTTATAAGAAAATGACAGTAAAGTCAAATAATTCTTTACTTTTTCGAAAAATCAAAGTATAATCAGTAAAAAGTATGGATACGGAAATGACAAAAGAAAGGAAATTTAACAGATGTTTCGTTTATGGGCAAAAGAATTTAAAAGCAATCGAATGATCCGGGACATGGTCGTGGAAAATGATTCCCCTGAGATGTCCCGAACGAAAAAAGTATTTGCAGCACTGGAAGAAGTGTGCTACGAATTTGATCTTTCCAAACCGATCTGGCTGGAACACAATATCGAAGAATTCAAACGTGTCGACAAAACCCGCTTTCGCAGCGATAATTTTATCGACGGCATCGAATTTGATTATCTTGAGATCCACGTTATTGAGGAAGATTAGGGATTGGCTCGATACTCCGCTGTAAAATCCCTTTCATATATGCAATGGCAATTCCATAATTCGTAAATGGGATTCCCTGGTCAACGGCACATTTCATGCGATACTTCACTTCTCTCTCATTGAGCATGCACCCTCCACAATGGATGACCATCGCATAAGGAGATAAATCTTCCTTAAATTCCCGGCCGGAACTCCATTCAAATTTCAAATCTTTCCCGGTATATTTTAAAAGCCAGTTTGGCAGTTTTACTGTTCCAATATCTTCACACTGGCGGTGATGCGTGCATCCCTCCGAAATGAGGATGCGGTCTCCATCGTTCAGCGAATCTACCGCTTGAATCCCTCTGACAGCGGTTTCCAGATACCCTTTAAAACGCGCCATTAAAATGGAAAATGAAGTCAATGGAATCTCTTTTGGCACAATCGCCGCCACCTCTTCAAATGCCTGACTGTCGGTGATCACCATACGGACTTTTCCTTCCAATTTTTGTAACACCCCAGCAAGTTCCGTATTTCTTACCGTCACTGCGGCAGCCCCCGCCTCCAGAATATCACGTATCACCTGCTGCTGTGGCAGGATCAGACGGCCCTTAGGCGCAGCGGAATCGATCGGAATGACAAGCACAGCAAGGTCCCCTGGACTCAAAAGATCTCCCACGATCTGAAGCGTCATATCCTCTGTCGGAATCTGATGAGCAAGTTTTTCCTTACACTCCTGAATGCCTTGTTTCTGCAAAGCACTGATATAGATACTATGCTCCTCTTCTTCCGGAATTTTCTCCAAAAGATCGGATTTATTATAAATGATAAGATATGGCAGCTCTTTTTCCTGAATCAACGCAAGCAGCTGCTTGTCTGTCGCTGCGAATCCTTTTTTTGCATCGACGACAAGGACGGCAATATCGGTTCGGTTTAAGATCTGTTTTGTCTTTTGGATTCGTTTTTCGCCCAATTCGCCGACATCATCGAAGCCGGGAGTATCAATGATCATAACCGGTCCTAACGGAAGAAGTTCCATCGCTTTTTGTACCGGATCGGTCGTCGTTCCGAGAACATCTGACACGACTGCCAGTTCCTGCCCGGTTATCGCATTGACAACACTGGATTTTCCGGCATTGCGGCAGCCAAAAAATCCGATGTGGATCCGATTGGCAGAGGGAGTATCATTGAGTGACATACGTATACCTTCTTTCTTGTTTATTAAAAAAGATTATACCACATTTCTAAAAAATATGATATAATCTTTTCGTGTGATATTAGGAACCCAACGATAATAGAAATGGAGAATAAAGATGAATAAAACAGAAGTTACGGAAATAAAGAAAATTTTCAAAAAAGACGACAATGGCATCACAAGGATCTGTGGATGCTATGTAGATGGCGAAAAGAATAAGCGTGTCGAGTTAAAAGAGGCCTTTTACTCTCTTCCCGAAGAGGAAATGTTTAAATACGTGGATATTTTTCGAAAAACGATGTCCGGCACACTTGGCAAAAATCTTATGAATATGGAATTTCCAATGGATGAAGAAACCAATGACGACGGTAAGCAGAAATTTATGATGAAGCTCGTAGACAGCGGTCTGCAAGACGACGTCCTTTTGGATGAATTCTATGATATGGTGATCAAAACGTACGAATATACCGGAAATTATCTTATCGTTCTGATCCATACCGCTTACGATATTCCGTCGATCACAGCGGATGGAATCGAAAACGAAGACGCATCCGATTATGTATATAATTTTATCCTTTGTAGTATATGTCCGGTAAAATTATCCAAGGCCGGGCTCTGCTACAATCCGGAAAATAACAGCATTGAAGACTGTGACCGTGACTGGATCGTACAGGCGCCGGCAAACGGCTTCCTCTTCCCTGCTTTCAACGACCGAAACACAGACATCCACAGCCTGCTTTATTATGCTAAAAATGCGGATGAAGTCGATATCGATTTTTCCTACAATCTGCTCGGCTGTACATTTCCAATTCCTGCCAAGGAACAAAAGGAAACGTTCCATGCTTTGGTGGAGGAATCTCTCGGAACAACGTGCGATTACGAGATGGTGAAAAACCTGCATGAAAACTTAAATGAAATGATCGAGGAAAACAAGGAAAATCCGGAACCGCTGGAACTGGACAAAGAAGATGTCAAAAAGATCCTCTCCTCGTGTGGAGTTTCAGAAGAAAAAATCGATGTTTTTGAAGAAAAATTTACGGAAAATATCGGGGAAGATCAGAAACTGGTCGCAGATAACATCGCCAATCTCCGCAAATTTGAGGTACGAACTCCAAATGTCACCATTCAGGTAAATCCGGACCGGACCGACCTTGTCAATACGCAGATTATCGACGGTGTACCTTGTATCGTCATTGAATGCAGTGACGAGGTAGAGGTCAATGGAATCCGCGTGGCAAATCCGATGTAACGAGAATTGCAACCACCGGCCGAGCTGGTGGTTGTACATTATACTTTGTTTGATTTTTTCCCGTTGCATTTGGAACATAGAACTTGCAAATTAGATGGAATAGATTTTCCACCTTTTGATACAGGGATAATGTGATCTATATGTAAGCCCACTTCATCTGGCATATATTTTCCGCATTTTTGACAAGTATAATTATCTCTTTCCATAATTTCTTTACGAAGATTTTGGGTTACTAATTTTCTTTGGTTTTTGCTATGATATTTATTTAAAGTACATTCATAATTGATTTCTCTTAGTTTTTTATCCCTTTCTTCAATTTGTTCATAAGAATAATCGTATTCGCCAATAGTCTGCATAACTTTGTATGCTGTTTTTCTATAATTTTTTTGACGATATCTAGTTTGCTTTCTCATTAAGAGAAACTGAAAAGCGTGTGCATCATCTAAACATCTTTCATATTGTTTGGTACGTAATTTTTTTAACAAGCTTTTATTAAGTTTATTTTTGCTCTTATCTTTCCAATTTTCAATTATTTTTCTGTAATTTAGTATTTTTTCAAAACCATCATTAATTAAAAAATCATCTAACAAATTTTCAATTTTAGGATTCCTTTTCCCGGATACATCGAAAACATGAACAAAATATGGATACTTAAATGGTGATTGCAAAATTTTTACGATAATTACTATAGCTATAATGAAAATAATAAATGGTAAAAGCAATTTTATTAATTGTTGCAATGCCCATTCATCCAATAAATACTCCAAATCGATTACCTCCTATTGTTACATCTGTATATTTCCTATTATTAATGTTTGGATATTTTTGTAAATTATTTTTCTCGATTTATTATATATTAAATGTATAGAAAATGCAAGTAAAAAAGTTTTTGAATATGTTATTTCTCCCCTAGTAAATCTCTATATATTTCAGAGGCATTTGTTATCGTTACTTTTTTACCTTGTTTTGTCAATTGGATTAATTTGTTTGCCTTTTTCCTTATTTTGTTTTTAATGGCATTGCTATTTATCATGACCGGTTTATTGCTGTTACTATCTATGTATTCTTCCGCGATATACTTTTCCGTTACCGGGCATAGATTTTGGAGTAAAAATGCCGCATGTCTTCCACGGACATATCCAAATTCCAATCCATCATAGACAGGATATTTTTGCAGTTTTTGATTCAAAACGTTTTGATATTTTGTTATTTGGGATGAAATAGGAATCATCCAATAAATATCATCCACCCTATCTTTTATTGCATAAAAACAAGGTCGTTTATGTTCTTGACCATCAATATTTTCCTTATTTTTCATCACACCATATGTTCCGTACTTTTCACAATATTCGTCTTTTAAAAAATAAAAATGTTCTTGTGTCATATATCCCTCCGTATAAGAAAAAAGATCCCTTTCAAAAAGGAATCTTTCTAATATTTTGTTCCTGTGCTTTTGTGATTCGCCTTACAGGTGGCGATGAATATTTTGTTCCTGTGCTTTTATGATTCGCCTTACAGGTGGCGACAAATATTTTATGGTATTATTATATATTAGTCAGCACAAACAAACAACCGAACAAAATGTAAAGTTTTTGTAACAAACAAAAGTATCTGCTTCGTCAATAAAGTTTCACTTTCCTACTCTTCTTTCTCCTCCAGTACATACTTATACACCTCATATGGCTCATTGTCCGGATGCAGTTCCTCATCCTGCCAGTCACAGTAGGTATCCTCAGAGGCAAGCAACCCATTAATATGGTAAGTATCTGTATCATTTTTATAGTCACTTTCCCCCTTTGCAACGATAACTTCCTGCAGTTTTCCATCTTTATACTGTAATTTGCTGGTAAATTCGGTATAAACCTCATCAGCTTCATTATCAATATTATAGCAAAAATAGCCCCCGGGGGTAACGTTAAATCCCTCATTACCGGACGGTAAAAATGCTTCGTATTTTCCATTTTGATAGGAAAAAATAACATATTTCGAAGCATCAAGAATTAATTCTTTGATTCCGTCTCCGGTCAGATCAACCAATTGTACCTGACGATAGAATCCTTCCTTTCCTGCCGAATATTCATCTAATGTTTGTTCTGTTCCATCCGGAAAATGAATCTTTTGCTCATTTTTCAACATCGGAAAATATTTGGTAAGCATGGTATAGTCTTCCGAACGCATGTTATACTGTTGTTCTTCCCAGTCAACTTTTTTCAGGTTTTTCAGAGAGTCATCATACCAGTTATACTCCTTGGATTTTTTTACTTTTTTGCCAATCGCAAAATTTTCCTGTGATTTTTGCAATTTATGCAGAAACTGAGATTCTGACACCTCAGACATTAGCTGCTCATAAGAAAACCATTGAATTGCAACGGTTTCTTTTTCCAATTTCCCATATTTTTCGTTCATCAAAGAATCAATATCCAAGTATTGCTTTTTTGTTATTATAGCGGTCCTCTTATTTGCATTTTTTGTCAGCTTATAGTAACTGTCTTTTAATTTTCCTTTTTTAGAAACAAAATGAGAGCCTCCCGCAAGATAATTATCGGTAAGAGTACCATTTTTTAATTGCAGGAAGCCGACAGAGTCATAATTTTCGGCACCGGACACGTGAGTGATGCCATGCACTATATAGTAATAATTATGTTTCTTTTGATCAATATAGACAGTATCAATGTCATCACAAATATCATGGCCTTCGTTTCCGAAGGCTTTTCCTTTGCATTTTTTTAGCTTAGAACCATCTTTGCTGATCTCGTAGTACCAGTTGCCTGTAATATGCGCCGATCCAATCATTCCGGTCGATACAATCAATTCCAAACGGCCATTTTGATCCAAATCGGTTACGGCATAATGATAATTTTCATCTTCGTTATCATAAGTCACAATCTTATCCTTTGCTTCGGCGATGGTTTTTAACTGCCCTTCTACCGATAATGGATCTACCGGCTGCATCGCAGAGGATGACGCGCTAATTGCAGAAGATGTGGTACTAATTGCAGATGTGGTGGTCTCTTCGGAAGGTTTTGGTTTTTGCGCAGAATCTGCACATCCCGTCAGGATCATACTGATCAGTAACAGGGATTGTAGGAAAATGGTTCTTAGTTTTTTCATAATATTTACTCCTCACTATGGATAAAAACGGCAAACCTAAAGTCTGATTTTAGATTTGCCGTCATGTAATTATATGCTATAATTCATCCTATTTCTTATTATAGTTGATCAGACAGCCTTTCAAGATGATCTCTCTCTCGTCATCTGTCAATCTGCCAAGTTTGAATTCCATCTCTTTCATACCTTTGTTTACAACGTAAGCTTTTACGCTGTCTTTTTTATTGGCAATGGCATCTTTTACGTCTTTAACAAGGATGTAGTCATCTTTATCAAATGGAAGGTCGCCATCAAAGATAAATGGAAGCATTCCCCAGTTGATCAAGTTGGAACGATAACGTTTTGTCGCATATTCACGCGCGATATTTGCCATACCGCCGAGAACTCTCTGACAGCTTGCTGCCTGCTCACGAGCGGAACCATCTCCTGGTTTTACGGCAAAGATGACACTTCCGATTTCCGTTTCTTCCGGTTTTACGTCGAAGGATTTCTGAATTGTCTCATATACGTCTTTGAGCTGTGGATCTACGGCGTAGATATCTTCTCCGGCAAGGCGGGCTTTCTCAGCCTTCTGCACTTCTTTTGCTTTTCCAACGTATGCCGGATCTTTACGGGAAAGAGTAAATTCGGCAAGTCCAAGTGGATTGGAACGGTAAGAAGAAGTTTCTCCGGATGGGATCAATTCGTCCGTTGTAGTAACCGGGTCATGAATCATCGAAACCGTCTTCAAAAGCACGTTGTCGGTAAGCGGGAACATTTCCGGCCAGTCTACGATATTTGGACCAAATTTGATCTCAACTGATGGATCGGCTTTTCCGACACCATTGTATACACGATTTTCGTAAATCTTCTTATCAAAGAAATATTTCGGTTTTGTAAAGTTGACATCCACGTCAGTTGCTGCCGTAAGATATCCTTTGTTTGCGGCGGTTGCTGCGATGGAACGGGCATCCATAAGGGCAACGGAAGCAATCTGTCCGTTTGTAACCTTAGAACCTTCACGGTTCGGGAAGTTACGTGTCGAATGACGGATGCTGAGTCCTTTGTTGCTAGGCACATCGCCGGCACCAAAACATGGTCCGCAGAAAGCGGTACGTACAGTAGCACCTGTCTCCATAAGATCTGCGATGGCACCATTTTTTACCAATTCCATAAAGATCGGCTGGCTGGCTGGATATACACTCAGTGAGAACTCATCCGAACCGATGTATTTGCCGCGGAGAATATCGGCTGCATCGCAGATGTTTTCGAATCCACCACCGGCGCATCCTGCGATAACACCCTGCTCTACGTACAATTTTCCATTGTGGATCTTGTCTGTCAATGTAAAGTTAATGTCTTTGTTATTGTCAAGGCTTACAAGTGCCTTTTTCTCTACGTCACGTAAAATATCTTCCAGGTTGTTGTTCAATTCCTCGATAGAATATACATTACTTGGGTGGAATGGCATTGCGATCATTGGTTTGATCGTCGAAAGATCTACTTCTACCACGCCGTCATAGTAAGCGACCTGCTCCGGCTTGATCTCAGCGAAATCTTCGCTTCTGCCATGAATATCGTAAAATTCTTTTACTTTATCATCGGTTCTCCAGATGGAAGACAGACAGGTTGTCTCGGTTGTCATAACATCAACGCCGATACGGTAATCTACACTCAGATTGTCAATTCCATCGCCGATAAATTCCATTACTTTATTATTAACATAACCATTTTCAAATACAGCACCGATGATTGCCAGTGCGATATCCTGAGGGCCGACACCCTTTTCCGGTTTTCCGGTAAGATGGATCGCTACGACACCCGGCATAGGGATATCATACGTCTGCTCCAGAAGCTGTTTTACGATCTCCGGACCACCTTCACCCATTGCCATCGTACCAAGGGCACCGTAACGGGTATGACTGTCGGATCCAAGAATCATTTTACCGCCGCCGGCAAGCATTTCACGGGCAAACTGGTGAATCACTGCCTGATGAGGTGGTACATAGATTCCACCGTATTTCTTTGCACAGGAAAGACCAAATACATGATCGTCTTCATTGATGGTTCCCCCTACTGCGCATAAACTGTTATGGCAGTTTGTCAATACATAAGGTACTGGGAATTTTTCCAGTCCCGATGCTCTGGCGGTCTGCAAAATACCTACAAAAGTAATATCATGGGATGTTAATTTGTCAAATTTAATCTTTAATTGTTCCATATTATCGGATGTGTTATGGGCTTTCAAAATCCGATATGCCATTGTCCCTTTGGCTGCTTCTGCCTGTGTTGTATCCACACCTGTCTTACTTTTCACTGCGGAAAGAGCTTCTGCGTTGTCTGGAATCAGATCGGTTCCATTTACCAGGTAAGCTCCCTGTTCGTGTAATTTTACCATTTGGTTTCTCTCCTTTCAAAACGGGGGTTTGTGTCAAAATGATTACCCCAATTTAATATTATACTTCTAAATGCAGATTTTTGCAAATATATTATTGTTTTTTCTTATAAATTGTTGTACAATGGATAAAAATATGCAACCGACAAGGGAGGTACTTATGCGACACATAATGAATGCATTGGATTTATCCGTAGATGAACTTGATGATCTGATCGCACTTGCTCAGAAAATCATGAAGCATCCGGAAGAATATGCAGAAATCTGTAAAGGAAAAAAATTAGCAACTTGTTTTTATGAACCAAGCACACGAACCAGACTTAGTTTTGAAGCAGCAATGTTAAATCTGGGTGGTAGTGTTCTTGGTTTTTCTTCTGCTGATTCAAGTTCAGCGTCCAAAGGCGAAAGTGTATCCGATACGATCCGCGTCATCTCTTCGTATGCGGACATCTGCGCGATGCGTCATCCCAAAGAAGGTGCACCGCTCGTAGCGTCCATGCACTCTTCTATCCCAGTGATCAATGCCGGTGACGGTGGACACAATCATCCGACGCAGACATTGACCGATCTTCTTACGATCAAAAATCTGAAAGGACGTCTTGACCACCTGAAAATTGGTTTTTGCGGAGACTTGAAATTTGGACGAACCGTTCATTCCCTGATTGGCGCGATGGTTCGTTATCCGGGCATCGAATTTGTCCTTATCTCCCCTCCGGAGCTTCGCATCCCGGATTATCTGAGAAAAGAAACATTGGAAGAAAACAATATTCCATTTCAGGAAGTTTCCGATCTGGATTCGGTCATCGGAGATCTCGACATTCTGTATATGACCCGTGTACAGAGAGAACGTTTCTTTAATGAAGAAGATTATATTCGTCTGCGCGATAGTTTTATCCTCGACAAGGCGAAAATGGCGATGGCACCGGAAGATATGCTCGTACTTCACCCTCTCCCACGTGTCAATGAAATTGCCACAGAAGTGGACGACGATCCTCGTGCCGTATATTTCAAGCAGGCAAAATTTGGTGTTTACATCCGCATGGCTTTGATACTTCGGTTATTGGAGCTTGCCTAAAGAAAGGAGAACGTAATTATGTTAAATATTGGTGGATTGAATCAGGGAGTTGTCATTGATCATATCAAGGCAGGTCATGCGATGCAGATTTATCATTACCTGAATCTGGAAAAACTTGACTGTAGTGTAGCTATTATCAAAAATGCAAAAAGCAACAAAATGGGAAAAAAGGATATCATCAAGATCGAAGGACCTCTCTGCGTAGATCTTGATATCCTTGGTGTGCTGGATGACAATATCACGATCAATATGATTGAAAATGATAAGATTGTACAAAAACGTACTCTCACACTCCCTGAGATGGTTACGAATATCATCAAGTGCAAAAATCCAAGATGTATTACTTCCATCGAGCAGGAACTTCCACACCGCTTTAAATTGACAGACCGGAAACATCGTATTTACCGTTGTCTGTATTGTGAGCAGAAATTTAAACCAGCCCAGGAAAAGGAGTTTTAGAAAATGAAACAAAAACGCAAAATAGGTTTGCTCAGTCTTTTCCTCGTACTCAGCATGTTTGTCTTTACGGCATGCGGTCAGGAAAAGAAGGCGGCAGATTCTGTGATTCATGTAGGAACGAATGCAGAATTTCCACCGTTTGAGTATATTGACGAAAATGGTGAGATTGCCGGCTTTGATGTCGCAGTCATGAAAGCCATCGGAGAAGAAATGGGATATGACGTTGAATTTACCAATATGGAATTCAAATCTCTCACCGCTTCTCTGAAAACCGGTGGACTTGACGCCGTCGCTGCCGGTATGACGATTACCGAAGACCGCAAACAATCCGTTGATTTTTCCGATGGATATTATGAAGCGACACAGTGTATCGTTGTTCCCAAAGACAGTCCGGTAACTGCCATGAAAGATCTGGAAGGCAAAAAGATTGCCGTTCAGGAAGGAACGACCGGTGACCTGATGGTAACTCCCGGAACCGATGACTCTGTCCTTACAGATTCTACGGTAAAACGTTTTAAGAAAGGTTCCGATGCGATCATTGAGTTAAAAAACGGCGGTGTCGATGCGGTTGTTATCGACAAGGCACCTGCAGAACGTTTTGTTTCGCTGAATGAGGACAGCCTGAAATGCGTGCAGGATTCCGAAGCCAGTGAAGTATATGGAATTGCGGTACAAAAAGGCAATACAAAACTGTTAAATGACATCAATGAAGGATTGAAAAAAATCAAAGAAAATGGTACTTTTGATCAAATTTTCGAAGAATATATCAACGGAAACACCAATGGTGCCAGTGTAAAATCCGACAATTTCTTTGTCAATCTCTTCAATAAATTCAAATATGTATTTATTGATACCAAAGGATATGCCCTTTTAGGAAAAGGTCTTGGTGTCACTTTAGGAATTTCCTTTGCGGCAGCACTGCTTGGCATCGTGCTCGGTTTCCTGGTCGCTTTGATGAAATTGACCGAGGTCCGCAAAAAGAAGAAAACATTCCTCTCCCACGTTGCAAATATATATATTGATATACTGCGTGGTACACCGGTTATGGTTCAGCTGCTTATCATTTATATGGTAATTTTCCAAAACAAACTGGGAATCGTCGCAGCCATCCTTACCTTTGGAATTAACAGTGGTGCTTATGTCGCTGAAAATATCCGCGCCGGTATTCTTGCCGTAGATCCCGGCCAAATGGAAGGCGGACGTTCTCTTGGCTTTACATACCGTCAGACGATGCGCTATATCATTCTTCCGCAGGCGATCAAAAACATTCTGCCTGCCCTTGGAAATGAAATGATCACTCTCGTAAAAGAGACATCCATCGTCGGTTATGTTGCAATTGCGGATCTGACAAAGGCATCCGACTTTATCATATCAAGAACGTATGAAACATTTTTACCACTGATTGCGATTGCCATAATTTACTATATCATTGTTAAGATTATGACAAAGGCTTTACAGTATATGGAAAGGAGGCTGCGTCAAAGTGATAACCGTTAAAAATCTCAAGAAAAATTTTGGTGATCTCACCGTATTAAAAGGAATTGATGTAACGATTGAAAAGGGTGAATGTGTCGTCGTAATCGGTCCTTCCGGTTCCGGTAAAAGCACCTTTCTTCGCTGCCTGAACCGTCTTGAAGAACCGGATGGCGGTGAAATTGATATCGAAGGAACGGATCTTCTCTCTCCTCACACGGACATCAATGAAATGCGCCAACGGATTGGAATGGTATTTCAGCATTTTAATCTGTTTCCTCACAAAACAATATTGGAAAATGTGACGCTCGCACCAATCAAATTAAAGAAAATGCCGCAAAAAGAGGCGGAGGATGCGGCACTTGATCTTCTTCGCCGTGTCGGGATTGAAGATAAGGCATCGGTATATCCCTCTACCCTATCCGGTGGACAAAAACAACGTGTCGCCATTGCAAGATCCCTTGCCATGAATCCGCAGGTGATGTTGTTTGATGAGCCGACTTCCGCCCTTGATCCGGAGATGGTCGGCGAAGTTCTGGATGTTATGAAAAATCTTGCCAAAGAAGGGATGACAATGGTCGTCGTAACTCACGAGATGGGATTTGCGAAAGAAGTGGCCAATCGTGTACTGTTTATGGCAGATGGTGTAATTTTAGAAGAAGGTACGCCGGAAGAAATTTTCGAACATCCTCAGCATGAAAGAACCAAAGCATTTATTAAGGCGATTTAAATCATTATTTCCATACAAAAAGGACTGCGTAGCAGTCCTTTTTTATATTAAGTATTCAAACTTCTGTTTTAGAACAATCCTGTGATCTGTCCATTGTCATCGACATCAATGCCCTCTGCTGCTGGAACTTTTGGAAGTCCAGGCATAGTCATAACCGTTCCGGTAATAGCTACGACAAATCCGGCACCTGCCGATACGTAAACTTCACGGATATGAATCGTAAAGTTTTGCGGACGGCCAAGCAGTGTTGGATCATCGGAAAGCGAATATTGATTTTTCGCCATGCAGACCGGCATATTGCCAAATCCTAATTTTTCCAGTCTGGCCAGTTCTTTTTCTACCGCTTTATCATAGACCACATCTTTTGCTCCATAAATTTCTTTGGCAATCGTCTCGATTTTTTCTGACAGAGATTTGGAATCTTCATACAGGCAGTGGAAATTGCTTTCCTTGTTTTCAATGGTATCGATCACTTTATTTGCCAGTTCGATACCGCCTTCGCCACCTTTTTCCCATACCTGTGACAAGGCAAATTCACAGCCTCTCTCTTCGCAGAATTCTTTTACATAATTCAATTCCGCTTCGGTATCGGTCACAAACTGGTTCAATGTCACGACACAAGGTACACCGTATTTGGATACATTTTCAATGTGTTTTTCAAGATTGACAATTCCTTTTTTCAACGCCTCTAAGTTTTCTGCACCAAGGTCTTCTTTCTTCACACCGCCATTGTATTTCAGGGCACGTACCGTAGCTACAAGAACTACGGCATCCGGTTTCAGACCTGCCATACGGCATTTGATATCAAAGAATTTCTCAGCTCCGAGGTCTGCACCAAATCCAGCTTCGGTGATTGTGTAATCTGCTAATTTAAGAGCTGTTTTTGTCGCTCTCACACTGTTGCATCCATGCGCAATATTGGCAAATGGTCCACCATGTACGAGTGCCGGTGTATGCTCCAATGTCTGGATCAAGTTTGGTTTCAATGCTTCTTTTAACAAAGCTGCCATCGCACCAACGGCTTTGATCTCTTTGGCTGTTACCGGTTCCCCGTCATAATTATAAGCAACGATGATACGTCCAAGACGTTCTTTCAGATCTTTCATATTATCTGCCAGACAAAGAATCGCCATAATCTCTGAAGCTACTGTGATGATAAAATGATCTTCACGAGTTACACCATCTACTTTTCTTCCCAAACCAACAGTAATATTGCGAAGAACGCGGTCATTCATATCGACGCAGCGTTTCCATACGATCTGCTTTGGATCGATACGAAGGGCATTTCCCTGCTGGATGTGGTTGTCAAGCATCGCTGCCAGAAGGTTATTGGCAGAAGTAATGGCATGAAAATCTCCGGTAAAATGAAGATTCAATTCATCCATCGGTACAACCTGCGCATAACCGCCGCCTGCAGCACCACCTTTTAATCCAAAACATGGTCCGAGAGATGGCTCACGAAGGGCAATGATGGCTTTCTTTCCAATTTTAGCCATCGCCTGACCGAGACCTACAGTCGTCGTTGTCTTTCCCTCTCCTGCCGGTGTTGGATTGATCGCTGTCACAAGAATCAATTTTCCGTCCGGATGGTCTTTGATCTGATTCCAGAGGTCATCGGTAATCTTTGCTTTATATTTTCCATAAAGATCCAGATCATCCATTGTAATATCTAATTTTTCGGCTACTTGTTGAATCGGAAGCAGGTCTGCTTCCATAGCGATTTCAATATCTGATTTCATTTCAACTTCCTCCTAAAAGAATCGTATTTATTAAGTATAACATAATATTTATTTATCGAAAAGCATTTTCTGTATTTCTTTCATATAATCTGCCACAATATCCAGTTCCGGACAGCACCGGTAAAGCATCCGTGTACCGGCGACATCCTCAATTTCGCTGAGAACAGGGGTTCCATCTTCCTCAAAAATAAAATCAATCCCTGCCATGCCAAAGGAAATTTTTTTTAAAATGGCTTCGACCTCTTTTTGCGGAATCTGCTCTTGGGAAACCGCCTCCACTTTGCCGCCGCGTGAAAAATTAGCGCGGAAATCTTCATCGGAATGCCGCAATATGGCAGCATAAATCTGATCTTTCAAAATATAGACACGCATATCCCGGCTCTCTTTTCCGACAGGAAGCATAGGCTGGATAATATAATCCGTCTCTCTCAGTGCCTTTTTCAGTTTGGCAGCTTCGTTTCGGAACGAATAGACCTCGCTTCCACCGTGTCCATCTGCTGTCTTAATGACAAAATCTTTGGCAGAACGGATTCTTACTTTTTCCTGCTCCTTAAATTTGGAAGAAAAATCCATATTTTCTAATAAATACTGTCTGACTTCTTCCACAGAACAATCTAAAATTTCATTAACCTTGTCACTATTACAGGTAACCGTCGGAGTGCAGAACACCATATCTTTCAAATACTCTCGTGTCTTTCCTTTGTGATTACAGATCCCACTGACAAATGAGGAATTCCATACAGGAATCTCCCGGTTTTCAAATTCGGCATTGATCGCCGGACAAATCGCACGGACAAGAACTGCACATGGCCTTATTCCTTTTTTCAGCAGCGAAAGATATTCGGTATCAAGAACCGCTTTTACTGCAATGTTATAAGGCTTTCCTCGTTCGGCAAACATTTCGACAAATGTAGAATTTCGATCAAGACCTGCCTTGTCATAAATCATCCATAATTCATTTGACATGCCGCTGTTCTCCTTGTTTCTTTATGTATTGTAGAATATACCAGGCAGTATTTACCCCCGTACAATCCAAAAGATTTTTAAAATGCGCATTGGAATTTACTTCGCATACCAAATAGCCTTCGGGTCCAAATAAGAGATCCACCCCCGCAAAATCACATTTTACCGCACGGCAGGCTTTTACAGCAAGGGAAACCGCTTCTTGATCCGGCTGATAGGCATGCATCTTTCCGCCATTGGAAATATTGGCACGAAAATCGATTTCCGAAGTCCTCTCCATCGCAGCGACGACCTCGTCTCCGACGACCTGCAGACGGATATCTCGTCCGCTGCTCTCACGAATGTATTGCTGATATAAAAACGGCACGGTTTCCAATTTTTTTGTTAATTCAGACAATTCTTTATGGTCTTTTGCCATATACACTTGCTGTCCAAAAGAACCGAACGCTTCTTTTACAATAATTGGAAACGCTAATTCTTTTTCTATTTGAGATAGAAAATCCAAATGTGGAAAACCAATATTTTCGTAGGTCATAGGTGCCGGAAAAGTCAATGGCTGTGGCAGATTCTGCAACGAAAGTGCCAATGCGGTCTTTCGTTTGTCATCGCAGATTTCAATCCCCTCGGCCGGGTTATAGACCGGAATGCCACATGACGCAAGGTATTTTGCCAAAAGGATATCTTTATCCCAAAAGAGAACAAAATCCGGTTTTTTTTCCGTTGTCCGTTCAAACATTCCCACGAAACATTCACTGTTTGTTTTCACGAAAAGATCTATCTTATGTTCTTTGGCTGCGTCCATAAAAAGATCCGTTAATTCGGAAAACTTTGACGTATATAAAAAGCCGTTTACAATGATCCAGCCATACATAATTTAGCCTTCTTCCTCAAGATAATTTTCAAACTGCTCCATGGACATCAAGATCACACGAGGTTTGGTGCCTTCTTCCGGTCCTACGACACCGGCATCGGAAAGCTGATCCATAATTCTCGCAGCACGGTTAAATCCGATGCGAAACACTCGCTGCAGCATACCGATCGAGGCCTTGTCTTTTTCAATAATAAACTTGGCAGCTTCAACAAATAGTTCATCGCGCTCCGGACCGCTTACGACAGCGCCGGAAGCTCCGGCTGATTTCGTACCAACCGGATTTTCTTCAATATGTTTGCTGATTTCTTCGTCGTAAGCCGGGCCATTCATATGCTCTTTCAGGAACGCAACGACTTGATCACGTTCTTCATCAGAGACAAATGCACCTTGCACACGAACCGGTTTTGGATAATCCTGCGGAGCAAATAACATATCCCCATTTCCCAAGAGTTTTTCTGCTCCGGAACCATCGATGATCGTACGTGAATCGATCGCGGAGGATACAGAAAGGGCGATACGTGATGGGATATTTGCCTTGATCAGTCCGGTGATAACATTGACGGACGGACGCTGCGTAGCAAGAACCAAATGAATTCCCGCTGCACGGGCAAGCTGTGCAAGACGACATACCGCATCTTCCACTTCATTGGAGGCAACCATCATAAGATCCGCAAACTCGTCAACCACAATGACAATCTGACACATCTTTTCATACGTATTATCCTCATTGTGCTTCAAACCGGCGATCTTTTTATTATAACTCTTGATATCACGGACACCAAGTGCAGCAAATTTTTCATAACGAACCGTCATTTCCTGAACTGCCCAGTTTAATGCGGCAGATGCCTTTTTCGGATCCGTCACGACAGGGATCAGCATATGCGGAATATCGGCATATGCCGTCAATTCAACCATTTTCGGGTCAACCATGATAAATTTGACATCATTTGGGTTTGCCTTATACAAGATACTCATGATCAGTGTATTGATACATACTGATTTACCGGAACCCGTGGCACCGGCAATGAGCATATGCGGCATTTTTGCGATATCGGTCACAATCGTCTTTCCTCCGATGTCTTTTCCGACAGCAAACGTCACATTGGATTTTGCATTGATAAATTCCGGACTTTCCAGAAGTTCACGCAAAGTAACCGTGTTTCTTTTCGCGTTTGGAACTTCTATTCCTACAGCCGCTTTTCCGGGGATCGGAGCCTCGATTCGGATGTCCGATGCCGCCAGACTGAGTTTGATATCATCTGCCAGACGGGTAATACTGTTTACTTTAACCCCCTGTTCGGGAACCAGTTCATACCGGGTGACACTTGGGCCGCAGCTGACATCTCCCATTTTTACTTTAACGCCAAAACTATCCAATGTATCCTGAAGTTTCTTCGCCGTCTGCAGCAAGTCGCGGTCACTTTGTCCACCGCTTCCCTTTTTCGGCTTCGAAAGCAGATCCAGTGATGGAAATTGATATTCGGAATCTTGAGAGGAAACCGGCTTTGGTACCGCTTGCTTTTGTACAGGCTCTGCCACAGCAGAAGCCAACGTCTTTTTCTCCGGTTTTGGCGGTTCCTTTTTCTCAGTAGCAGCTTTCGCTTCCTGTTTTTCGTTTTTACCTTTTCCAAATTTTGTCTCTAATTCTTCTTTGTAAACGGTAGGCTCCTGCTGGCCTTCGCGGATGATGGAGATTTCCGGGATCTCCTCTTTCACCGGTTTTTCTTCTTTCTTTGGCATCTCTTTTGCCGGTTTTTCAGGTGTTTTTTGCGGCTCGGAGATTTCTTTCATCTTGCCTTTATCAGCCTTTTTGCGGCGTTTTCTATCCGCAAAAGTGTGCGTCTGCATCGTACGCGCGTGATCTTCCGGATAACGGATCTCCGGTTCTTCATATTCGATATATTCTTCCTGGTCTTCCTTGTGTTCTGCATACAATTCGCGGATTGCCGAAAAGATCAGTTTTCTCGTCGCCAACATAACAAACAAAAGGGTCAGTCCCAAAATAATAATAATCGCGCCGGCTCTTCCAAGCAATGTGCCAAATAGCGTGGAAAGAATCCCTCCCATAAATCCACCGCCGATATGTTCGGAGCTGGATTCCTTGAAAATATCAATCAAGTTTGATATTTCAGGATCGACCACCCACTGGAAAATACCGCATAAACATATGTAAAGGAGGGCAAGATAAATAATCTTGCGCCGTACTTCCGGTCTTTCCGGATTGGAAATAAAAAAACCGCTTCCGATAGGAAATGCCAACGGAAAAATATAAGCGGTGGCTCCAAATAATCCAAACAAAAGACTTCCGATCAAATTTCCTACCGGACCACACATTCCAAATAAACTAAGCAGTGCCAGTAAGGAAAATATAATGATCGCAAGCAAAGTAATTTCTTTTGCCAATGGAGAACTTGTTTGTTTTGAATTTTGTCTTTTCTTTTTTGTTTTCGAATTTTTTGTCTTTGACGCCATACTCTTTCAAACCTCTCTTTATTTTCCGGGATTATTGTGAACATTGTTTCAAATAGTCCATTACATCGGAAAGAGTTCCGACTTTGTCTACAAGCCCCTCTTCCACAGCTTGTCCGCCCACAAGGAGCGTTCCCAGATCTTTTGCAAACATGGAAGTGTTCATCATCAACTCTTCCACATGTGTTTTCGTAAGCCCACGTTTTCGGACGATAAAATCAACGATTCTCGCCTGAATTTTTTCAAATTGATCATAACTTTGTGGTGCCCCAAGAATCATGCCACTCATCCTCACCGGGTGAAGAATCATCGTCGCACTCGGTACGATACAGGAAAAATCTGTCGCTACCGCAAGGGGAACTCCGATCGAATGACTGTCTCCTATGATAAAAGATGCCGTTGGCGTTTTTAATCCGCTGATCATCTCAGCAAGTGCCAGTCCACAGGAAACATCGCCGCCAATCGTATTAAGAATAAATAATATCCCTTGAATTTCACTATTTTCATCATAAGCTGCCAACATCGGCAGCAAATGTTCATATTTTGTCGTTTTGGCAGTTCCCGAACTGCCTTCATGACCTTCAATCTCTCCAATGATCGTAATGATCTCAATGCCTCCGATACGGCATTCTCCAAATTCTTTAATCTGCTCTGTATTCATATGTCATACCTCCTGTTAAGAAATAGTATGACAGTTTTTTGCAGATCCTATACGTCTTTTTGGAGAAAGGACGCATATAAGGCAGGGTTCCGATCGTTAGCTGCCGGAAATTCTTTTTTCCAGCGTCGGACGTGATCCGGTTCTATCTCTATCATAAGGCATTGATCTCCATAAGAGGTCGCTTTGCAAGCGACAGAAAGTGGTCTGCCCTCATAATCATACGCAGCACTGGAAGCCTCATAATCGAGTGACACATCCTTTCCTATCCGGTTGACACCTAAAACATACGACTGCGTCTCAACCGCTCTTGCCGGGAGCAGTGTATTCCAATGTGTGACACGCCCTTTCGGCCAGTTTGCGATCACGGCAATCGCATCACAGCTTCGCATCGCCTGATAAAGTTCCGGAAAACGCAGATCATAACAGATAGATAACCCGAATGTCACTCCATCGATCAATACCGTAACCAGTCGGTCACCACCGCAATAATGCTGATTTTCTTCTCCATAAGAAAACGGATGAATTTTCGTATAATCTCCAAGAATCTTTCCGGCATCTACGACAGCCATATGATTTTTCGCGAAACCGTCCTTTTCCCCTTTTTCAATATAACCAAAGCCGATCGCAATGGCATATTCTTTTGACAGTTGTTCAAAAAATTTCACAGTCTCAGAATCTTCGCCTGCTGTCTCTCCATATTTTTGCGGATTCATCGTAAATCCGGTCAGTGTCATCTCCGGAAAAAGGATAAGGCGAGCTCCACATTCCGAAGCTCGCTTTATCAATTCCAAACACTTATCCTGATTTACAGACTTATCTTCCCAGATAATGTCCATATTGGTAAGTGCAATCTTCACTCTTTTCTCATCTCCAAGATCATTGTTTCACATCTTTCATGCTGAAAGAAATTCTTCCCATCTTGTCTTTTCCAAGACATACAACCTTGACTTTGTCACCCAAAGTAAGCTCGTCTTCTACATGATTGATTCTTCTCTGGCAGATATTGGAAATATGAACCATTCCCTCTTTTCCAGGAGCAAACTCGATGAATGCACCAAAATCTTTGATGCTTACAACAGTTCCTTCCAGAATCTGTCCTTTTTCAAAGTCAGATACAATAATCTGAATCAGACGGATAGCCTCATCCATCATCGCCTTATCCGTACCGCATACGGAAACTGCACCGTCATCGGTAATATCAATCTTCACGCCGGTACGCTCGATCAATGTGTTGATCGTCTTACCACGCTGTCCAACTACTTCTCCAATCTTCGCAGGATCGATCATAATCTGTTTGATCTTTGGAGCGTATTCATTTACTTCTTTTCTAGGTTCAGCGATTGCTTTGCTCATAACCTCATCAAGGATATAGGTTCTTGCTTCTTTTGTACGGCGGATCGCACCTTCTACGATCTCACGAGTCAGACCGTGAATCTTAATATCCATCTGAATGGCTGTGATACCTTTGTGTGTTCCGGCAACTTTAAAGTCCATATCGCCAAAGAAATCTTCCAGTCCCTGAATATCGGTAAGAATCAGATAATCATCGTCCGTTTCTCCGGTAACAAGTCCTACGGAAATACCGGCAACAGGTGCTTTGATCGGTACACCGGCAGCCATCAGTGACAATGTGGAAGCACAGATACTTCCCTGAGAAGTAGAACCATTGGATTCCATAATCTCAGATACGGTACGAATGGTATATGGGAATTCCTCTTCCGAAGGAATTACCGGAAGAAGGGCACGCTCTGCCAAAGCTCCATGTCCGATCTCACGACGTCCCGGGCCTCTGCTTGGACGAGTTTCACCAACCGAGTAGGATGGGAAATTATAGTGATGAATGTATCTCTTAGAAGTTACATTTTCATCCAATCCATCAATCTTCTGTTTTTCAGAAAGAGGAGCCAATGTCGTAACATTGAGAACCTGTGTTTGTCCTCTCTGGAACAATCCGGAACCATGAACGGTAGGAAGTACATCGACTTCTGCGGACAATGGACGAATCTGTGTTACTTCACGGCCATCCGGACGTTTGTGATCTTTCAGGATCATCTTACGAACGGTCTTTTTCTGGAATTTATATACAGCCTCATCAATCAGAGCAAACCAATCCGGATGCTCTTCTTCATAGCGCTCTTCCAATTTATCTTTGATCTGACGGATATTCTCTTCACGAACCTGTTTTACATCGGTAAATACAGCCTCTTCCATTGCTTCCGGTGTAATGAAGTTCACCATGTCTTCAAACATATCTTCCGGGATATCAAAATGCTCATATTCGTGTTTTTCTTTTCCACATTCTGCTACGATCTTATCAAAGAATTCGATGATCTGTCCATTGACTTCGTGAGCTTTGTAAATTGCTTCGATCATCTTATCTTCCGGCACTTCATTGGCGCCGGCTTCGATCATGATAACTTTTTCTCTTGTCGAAGCTACCGTAAGAGCAAGGTCAGAAACCTGTCTCTGTGCAGAAGTTGGGTTGATTACAAGTTCTCCATCTACGAGACCAATCTGTGTCGCTGCAGTCGGACCGTCAAACGGAATATCAGAAATACAGGTTGCCAAAGCGGAACCAAGCATCGCCGTAAGTTCCGGGCTGCAGTCCTGATCTACACACATAACAAGATTTTCTAGTGTTACATCGTTACGGTAATCTTTTGGGAACAACGGACGCATCGGTCTGTCGATAACACGGTCTGTAAGGATCGCGTTGTCCGAAGGTTTTCCCTCTCTTCTTGTAAATCCTCCAGGAATCTTTCCTACGGAATACATCTTTTCACTATATTCTACACTAAGTGGGAAGAAGTCAATTCCCTCTCTTGGCTTCTCTGATGCTGTCGCTGTGGAAAGAACAACGGTATTTCCATAATGCATCAAAGCAGCACCATTTGCCTGAGCGGCAACTCGTCCGATATCTACGGAAAGAGTACGTCCGCCAAGTTCCATTGAAAATGTCTTGTACATACTTATATTCTCCTTTATTTATCTTTTTACAGAGCATCCGAAACAACTGAAAAACCTACTTATCCTATGATAAATCGGCTTTTCAGAAGTCTCGGATAATGCTCTTTTTAATACACATATTTCATTATACCATTTGTCACCAAGCATAGCTTGATGACCTGCGTGTGTATCAACACACTACATTATAACATATCTTTGGTATAAATCAAACCTCTTTTTATATCATTTTTTTGATTGGATAGCTGATGTCTTCTCCATCCCACATAAGCACTTCATCATGAAAATACGGAACACGCATCAGACCGGCACCAAAAAGATAGGCACGGTCACGTTCTGCAATCTCATCCAGACGCATCCATTTTACATCGATGATAGACTGTTCGTCCGCAGGAAGTTCGGGATCTATCCCCGTTTTTGCTACAGCATCTTCCGGAATCTCCACCAAAAAGGTAAATACCCGGCTCTCCAGATCCGGTTTATATTCCACCGTCAATGGTCTTACTAAGGTTCCCTTGACCTGACACTCCTCTTCCAATTCACGAAGAGCTGCCTGCTCCGGCGTTTCATTTTCCTCGATTCCACCACCCGGCAGATTGAAGAAATCTCTTCCAAACAGTTGATGCTCTACTAATAAGATGCGGTTGCCACGTATCACCATGGACTGACTTCGATCTCTCTTCATAATTTATCCTCCACATAGTCAAAAATGATACTACTGATATCGGGTAAAAGCATATCAGCAGTACCATTTCATTCAGCTCATAACGAGCAGCATCATTATTTACGAATTCCAAGTTTTGCGATCAAAGCACGATAGCCTTCCAAGTCATTCTTTTTGAGATAGTCAAGAAGACCACGTCTCTTACCAACCATCTTCAAAAGACCGCGGCGGGAATGATGATCTTTTTTGTTCTCTTTCAAATGCTCTGTCAAAACATTGATTCTCTCTGTAAGAAGAGCAACCTGAACCTCAGGTGATCCGGTGTCATTTGGCGTTCTTCCATACTCTTTAATGATTTCTGCTTTTCTTTCTGTTGTCATCATGATCGATGTACCTCCATAAAATTTTTTAAAAGCCAAGTACCAAGAACGGGTTGGAGTGTTCCACGCTCTGAGTATTGGTTGTCTGACGGAATTAGTTTAACACAATTTAACTTTCTTGTAAAGTTTTTTTCAAAATATAATTGTATTTTTTCCATTTTTTTGTATAATAGAAAGCGTACCACAGAATTTAAAAATTATCAATATTTAAAGGAAGTTATTTATGTTAGGAAAATGGTCACGAAAACTTGGTCCTACCCGGTTAATTGCACTGAGTTTTCTTGTTTTGATACTTACCGGCGCCTTTTTATTATGTCTGCCGGTCTCCGCACGGGACGGTAATTTCACATCCCCTTTGGATGCCCTATTCACGGCGACAAGCGCCACCTGTGTAACAGGACTTATTGTCGCCGATACATTTACCAAATGGTCCTTTTTCGGGCAGATTGTCATTCTCATTCTGATTCAGATCGGAGGCATCGGACTCATGTCCTTTATCTCCATGTTTTTCATATTTATGAAACGAAAATTGTCGCTTCAGGACCGTATGCTTTTGATGCAGGCTGCCGGAAATACGCAGCTGAGTGGTATGGTAAAACTGGTTCGCCGTATTGTATCGGGTACGTTTTTGATTGAAGGCTGCGGCGCTCTGCTGCTTGCCATCCGTTTTATCCCGCGCATGGGATTGGGGCAGGGATTATACTATGCCGTGTTCCACGCAATATCCGCTTTTTGCAATGCCGGCTTTGATCTCATGGGACGATACGACCCCTTCTCTTCGCTGACGTGGTATGCTTCCGATGTCCTTGTAAATGTTACTGTGATGCTTTTGATTCTAATCGGCGGAATCGGATTTTTAGTATGGGATGATATATTGAAATACCGTCTGTCCTTTAAGAATTATTCTCTTCATTCAAAGATCATTCTTGTGACGACACCGGTTTTGCTGATTGGCGGAGCCATTGGCTACTTTGTATTTGAGCAGAATTATACCCTTCAGGGAAATGGCATCGGCGAACAGATCCTAAAATCGTTTTTCGCCTCAACGACCATGCGCACAGCCGGCTTTAATACGATTGATTATGCCAGCATGTCTCCCTCTGCCTCTCTTCTCTCTGATGTATTGATGATGATCGGCGGAAGTCCCGGTTCGACCGCCGGTGGAATGAAGATCACAACGATTACGCTTGTGTTTCTCTCGATGGTTTCGATGCTGCGTGGACAATCGGACACCGTGATTGGCAAACGCCGGGTGAGCACCATTTTGATCAAGCAGGCCGCAGTTATTATTTTGGTATATGCCGTTTATATCTTGACAGGAACCATGCTTATCTGCCACATTGAAGGACTGCCGATGTCTAATGTGCTTTTTGAGGTTATTTCGGCTGTGTGCACGGTTGGCGTAACGACTGGGATCACCCCACATCTGTGCGCCATGTCACATATTATTTTGATCATTTTAATGTATGGTGGACGAATCGGCGGATTTACATTGATGCTCATCCTCGGAAAGCAAAACAAGCAGCCACCGCTTCGAAGACCAAAAGAAAACATATTGATTGGATAAAGGAGATTATTATGAAGTCAATTCTTATTATTGGAATGGGAATGCTGGGACAATGTCTGGCAGCCCGGATGCAGGAACTTGGAAACGATGTTATGGTAATTGACCGCGACGAAGATAAAATCCAGGAATTGTCAACGGTTTTCCCGGATGCCCTGTCCGGCGACTGTACCAATCCCGCGGTTTTAAAATCTATCGGTGTCAACAATTTTGACTACTGTTTTGTGGCGATTGGCGAAGACTTTTATGCGTCGCTGGAAATCACTTCCATATTAAAGGAACTGGGCGCGCGCTGTGTTATTTCCAAAGCAAAACGGAAACGACAGGCAGATTTTCTGAAAAAGATCGGAGCGGATGAAGTCTTCTTCCCGGAAAAAGAAATTGCCGAAAAACTGGCAGTCCGCTATAATGCTACAAATATATTTGACTATATCGAATTAACATCCGACTGCTCGATCTTCGAGATTCCGATTATTCCTTCGTGGGCAGGAAAAAGCATACTGGAAATTAATGTAAGGCAGAAATATAAAGTCAATATTATTGCAATAAAAAACGGCACGGTCATTGACCCGATGCCGGCAGGCGATTATGTATTCGGACCGGAAGATCATATTGTCGTCATAGGAAAATCCACCGATGTCTTTCAATTATCTTCGCAGACAACGGTGGATCCGAATTCTTATAACTGATCCCGATCGATCTTTTTACCGTCACGCCAGATGCGCTCAAGGTCATAAAACAAGCGGTCTTCCGGCGAGAATACGTGGACGATAACATCTTTATAGTCCATCAGGATCCAAGTAGAATTTTTATTTCCTTCGATCCGTTCATTATGAATGCCATTCTGATGCATACGCATCTCTACATTGTCGGATAAAGCAGCGATCTGATTGCTGTTTTTTCCGTTGGCAATGATCAGATAATCCGCAATCACGGAAATCTCGTCGATCTGTATGATTCGAATATCTTCTCCTAATTTTTCATCCAACGCATCATATGCGATGCGTGCCATTTCTTTTGATGTCATAGTGTTATTCCTTTCTGATACCATTCATACGTTTCCAGCGAAATCGTATCAATGGGCTGATTTTGTTCCCGAAGATAGGAAATTCCGTTTTCCAGTGCAAAGCGCAGTCCGTCATCTAGATTTTGGAAGCATGCAGTCCGGACTTCCTGCAACGAATGCGGTTTGCAGTCCATCGCACGTCCGGGTTCAATATAATCGGCAAGATAAATAATCTTTTCCAATACCGTCATATCGGGGTGCCCTGTCGTATGATAACGGATAGCGGATAAAACATCCTCATTCTCTACTTGATACTTTGTTTTCGCATAAAAAGCACCTAATTTCCCATGAATGAGAGCGGGATTGAGCCGTTCCATCTCCGTCAGAGGGATTCCTGCTTCTTCACAAAGTGTAATCTGCTCTTCTATTTCGTAAAATTTGGCACAATCATGCAAAAGCCCGGCAAGAAACGCTTTGTCCTCATCTGCATTATGAACAGCAGCGAGATTTGCCGCGGTGTACGCCACACCCAATGTATGGCGGAAACGTTTGGGACGCAGGGTTGCTTTTAAATAGCTTAAAATCTTTGGCGTTGTAACCTTTTTCTTAAAAAGCGGTTTTTCATAACCATACAAATTATGGAAACGGATATATTTCATTACCGCATCCGGAATTCGGTAATCGACAGACTTTCCTTTTTGCAGCTGCGCGCGCAGTTCACTGGAAGAAATGTCGATCAACGGCATCTTGATAAAAGAAATCTTTGCACCATATGTTTTCCTTAACTCTTCCGCTTTTACTTTCAGTTGTTTTCCTGTTTCATCTTCTCTGTCGGCTGCCAGAATATGGCAGTGTTTCATCACAAACGCCGGCTTATGCCACGTTTCGATCTCACGCAGGGAATCTCCGCCTAAAATAAAATAGATCTTGCAATCCGGATTTTCTTTTTCGATAATTTCCAGTGTATCGCTCGTATACGTGGTTCCTTCCCGACGAAGTTCCAGATCTGAAAACACGAACTTTGGATTTCCATCGATCGCATGACAGATCATGCGGCTCCGGTGTTCAGCTGAAACAATATCCGTCCTCTTTTTATGCGGTGGATTTTTTGATGGCATAAACCAGACTTCATCCAGTTCAAACTGCCTCGCAGCTTCCTCTGCCATCAGCAAATGTACATTATGAATGGGATTAAATGTCCCTCCCATAATACCAATTTTCATCATTTATCACGCTTTCTTTGATGGTTTTGGAAGTTCAATCTTTTTATTGTCTTTGGACTCGCGGTAAAGCACGACTTTCTTTCCAATCACCTGTACCACTTCCGAACGGGTACGCTCCGCGATCACCTGTGCGATCTCTTTCGGATCATCAAAACAGTTTTTTAAGATGTGCATTTTGATCAATTCTCTTGCCTCCAATGCCTCATCTACTGCAGATATCAGTTCCGGCGTTACCGAAGATTTTCCAATCTGTAAGATCGGCGTGATCTTCATTGCCAGACTTTTTAAATAAGCTCTTTGCTTGCTTGTCATCGTATTTCCTCATTTCTATTTGTAATATTCAAAGCTCCATCCGTAAATCTCTACGGTGTCGCCATCTTCGATTCCAAGGGCTTCCAGTTCTTCCAGCATTCCGTTATTTTTAAGGAACTTCTGGAAAAATTCAAATCCTTTTTCCGAATCCAGGTTCGTATATCCTAACATACGTTCTACGCGTGGACCATCGATATGATATACGCCTTCTTCCTTCTCGTCCGCATACACATTGTATGGTTCATTCTGGAAATCCGGTTCTTCTATCATATATTCTTTCTCGAAGACAACCTTTTCTTCTTTGATCTCATCCAGCATGCCTTTGACGTAATACAAAAGTTCCTTTACGCCCTTTCCGGTCACGGCAGAAATTGGAAATACTTTGATTCCCTTCGGCTCAAATTCTTCTTTTAATAACGTCAGAACCGTTTCTTCTTCATCGCCGTAAAAACAGTCAATTTTATTGGCTGCGATAACCTGTGGACGAGCCGCGATCTCCTCACTGTAAGCACGGATCTCCTGATTGATGACATTGATATCCTGAATCGGGTCACGTCCTTCCGTCGAAGCCGCATCTACCATGTGAATCATAACACGGGTACGCTCAATGTGTTTCAAAAACTGATGTCCCAATCCGATCCCCTCGGAAGCACCTTCGATCAATCCCGGAATATCTGCAATGACAAAACCATCGGTTCCTTCCAGGTCTACCACACCAAGATTCGGATTTAATGTGGTAAAGTGATAGTTGGCAATCTTTGGCTGCGCATTGGTTACACGGGACAAAAATGTGGATTTTCCAACATTTGGGAATCCAACCAGTCCGACATCCGCAATCGTCTTTAATTCCAAAATAACTTCCAGCTCCATCGCCGGTTTCCCCGGCTGGGCATATTTTGGCACCTGCATGGTCGGCGTTGCATAATGCTGGTTTCCCTTGCCGCCGCGGCCGCCTTTTAAGATCACTTCTCTTGTATTGTCATAGGACATATCGGTGATGACTTGTCCTGAATTTGCTTCTTTTACAATCGTTCCCGCCGGAACTTTTACTACGAGGTCTGCGCCGTCTTTTCCGTGGCATCGTCTCTTGCCACCCGGTTCGCCGTCCTCGGCACAATATTTACGAATATGACGAAATTCATTTAAGGTATTGATTCCCGGATCCACTTCAAATATAAGGTCTCCCCCGCGGCCGCCATCGCCGCCATCCGGTCCACCATTTGGTACATACAATTCTCTTCGGAAACTGACATGGCCATCGCCGCCTTTTCCGGAACGAATATAAATTTTTGCCTGATCTGCAAACATACGTATCTCCCTTTCAAATTGAGTATAAAAGGTAAAAGGGGCTGCCACATTTCATGACAGCCCCGAAATTGTCAAAATTATTCAGCATCTACTGGATATACACTAGCCTGTTTTTTGTCTCTTCCTTTTCTCTCGAAACGAAGCACACCATCAACCAAAGCGTAAAGTGTATCATCTCCACCGATTCCAACGTTTGTACCCGGATGAATCTTAGTACCACGCTGTCTGTAAAGAATATTACCAGCTAAAACGAACTGTCCATCTGCTCTTTTTGCACCAAGTCTCTTGGACTCAGAGTCACGGCCGTTCTTTGTAGAACCCATTCCTTTTTTATGAGCGAACAACTGAAGGTTCATTTTCATCATGACATTTCCCTCCTAACAAAAATTAATGAAATGTAACATATTGTTTTCCATACGACTCCTGTATCCCCTGAATTCCTTTAAATAAGGACTTCAGCAGTAACACGGCACCACTGTCCAGCGGTTCCTTGCAGGTAAAATCAAGCAATCCATCGTTGTCATTCTGCACCAGATCAAACTTGGTGTCGGTAAACTCTTCGATAGAATTAATGCAGTTTATGGCAAGCGTTGAAACGCCTGCGCAGACAATGTCTAAACCATATTCTGCATACCCTGCATGACCGGACATATGAAATCCAATAATGTTACCACTATCAGACTTTTTTACTCGAACTTCTATCATAGACTCACCTTCTTTTTAAAAAGTGTCTACTCCTAGTTTATGCATTGATCTTATCAATCTTTACCTGAGTAAATGGCTGTCTATGACCATTCTTTTTGTGGTATCCGGTTTTTCTCTTATATCTGTAAACAATAACCTTTTTACCTTTGCCCTCAGCTACTACTGTTGCAGAAACAGAAGCACCGTCTACGGTAGGAGTACCTACTTTAGTCTCCTTGTCACTTACTACTAATACCTGGTCAAAAGTAACAGTCTGTCCAGCTTCCACGCCAAGTTTCTCAACTTTGATCACGTCGCCTTCTTCTACTTTATACTGTTTACCACCGGTTGCTATAATTGCGTACATATAGCACCTCCTATAAATTTACTCGCCAACTACGGTGCCTGCCTTATGTAAAAATGGGCAGAACTATAACCTCGTTGTGCGGCATACTTCTATAATATACCATTGTGTTTTGGTATTGTCAAGGGGTTTTCTTTATAAAATATCAGTTTTTACAAAATATTTTAAAATCCCCACAGACAACTGCCTGCGGGGATCTGAATTTCAAAATAATTTTCAAATTATTTATCTTCTGGTGTATGCCATACCCAGTCACGCACTTCCGGAAGATCGATACCTTCTTCGTGGATGTACTGTTTGTGAGCTACGAGCATATCGTTCATCTTCTGGATCAAGAAGGAACCTTTGTTTCCAAGCTGTGGAAGGTTCTCGATGACAGATTTTGTCAAGTTGAAGCGGTCGATCTTGTTCTGAACTCTCATGTCGAATGGCGTTGTGATCGTACCCTCTTCCTGATATCCAAATACATGAAGATTACGGTTTGTTCTATAGTATGTCAACTCATGAATCAATGTTGGGTATCCATGGAATGCGAAGATGATTGGTTTATCTTTTGTGAAGATAGCATCATATTCTGCATCTGTCAATCCGTGAGGATGTTTGGAGTTGGATTCCAGCTTCATAAGGTCAACTACGTTTACAAAACGGATCTTGAGGTCAGGAATGTTGTCACGAAGGATTGTAACAGCAGCCAAAGCCTCTTTTGTAGGTGTATCACCGCAGCATGCAAGAACTACATCCGGCTCTTCGCCCTGATCGTTACTTGCCCATTCCCAGATACCGATACCCTGAGAACAATGTTTTACAGCCTGATCCATTGTCAACCACTGGTGACTTGGATGTTTGGATGCTACGATTACGTTTACATAGTTCTTACTTCTGATACAGTGATCGAAGCAGGAAAGCAGACAGTTAGCATCTGGTGGCAGATACATACGAACAACATCTGCTTTTTTGTTAGCGATGTGATCGAGGAATCCTGGATCCTGATGTGTAAATCCGTTGTGATCCTGCTGCCATACGTTGGATGTAAGAAGAAGGTTCAAGGAAGCGATCTTCTGTCTCCATGGAAGTTCGGATGTGACTTTCAACCATTTTGCATGCTGAGCAGCCATAGAGTCTACTACACGGATAAATGCTTCGTAAGAAGCGAAGAATCCATGACGACCTGTCAAAAGATATCCCTCTAACCATCCTTCGCACATATGCTCGCTCAGGTAAGAGTCCATGATACGTCCATCGTTTGCAAGTTTATCATCATCATCGTATTTTTCAGCCATGAAGTCACGGTTTGTAGCTTCAAATGCATGATACAGACGGTTAGACATTGTCTCGTCTGGTCCGAAAATACGGAAGTTCTTTGTCTCTTCGTTCAATTTGAAGATATCACGTACAAATGCACCAAGTTCGATCATATCCTGTTTTTCAACAGAACCCGGTTTTGGTACATCTACACCATACTCACGGAAGTCTGGGAGACGAAGATCTCTAAGCAAAAGACCACCGTTTGCATGTGGGTTTGCACTGATACGTGCATCGCCAACTGGTGCAAGTGCTTTCAATTCTGGGATCAACTGAGCATTCTCATCGAACAACTCTTCTGGTTTGTAGCTGAGCAACCATTCTTTCAACTGTTCCAAATGTTCTGGTTTCTCCATTGTGATAGGTACCTGGTGAGCACGGAAAGAATCTTCGATCTTATTTCCGTCATCATCAAATTTAGGACCTGTCCATCCCTTTGGAGTACGAAGAACGATCATAGGCCAGATTGGGCGCTCTGTGTTACCATTTTCACGAGCATCTTTCTGGATGTCTTTGATCTTCTCGATTGCTTTATCAAGAGCAGCTGCCATCTTGCGGTGCATGTTCATGATATAGTTTGCATCATCTTTGTTGTCTTCTACAAAGATTGGTTCCCATCCGCATCCCTTAAAGAAGTCTTCTACTTCTTCATGAGAAATACGTGCGAATACAGTAGGGTTACTGATCTTGTATCCGTTCAAGTGAAGGATTGGAAGAACCGCACCGTCAGTAACAGGATTCAAGAATTTATTACAATGCCAAGCTGTAGCAAGTGGACCTGTCTCAGCTTCACCATCACCTACGATAGTAGCTGTGATCAGACCTGGGTTATCAAATACAGAACCGAATGCATGAGCGATGGAGTAACCAAGCTCACCACCTTCGTTGATAGAACCAGGTGTTTCAGGTGCTACGTGGCTGGAAATACCGCCTGGGAAAGAGAACTGTTTGCAGAGTCTCTTCATACCTTCAATATCTTCACTTACGTTTGGATAAATCTCACTGTAGTGTCCTTCCAAGTAGGAGTTTGCTACGAAGAAGTTTCCACCGTGACCAGGACCGGAAATCAATACCATATCCAAATCATATTTTTTGATAGCTCTGTTCAAATGCGTATAAACAAAGTTCTGTCCTGGAACTGTACCCCAGTGACCTACGATTTTTTTCTTTACCTGATCTCTTGTGAGAGGCTCACGTAAAAGAGGGTTGTCAAGCATGTAAAGCTGAGCTGCTGCTAAATAGTTTGCTGCACGCCAATAAGCATTCATTTTTTCCAAATACTCATCAGTCAATGGCAGCTTTTCTGGACAATCATTCATGTTTGCCATTTTCATTTTGCTCCTTCCAAATTCTGTTTTTATTCGATCTGCTCTCTTTGTATGAGTTATGTAACACTTGAAAAAAGGCAGTTTCGATAGCTTTTTGAGTAGAAAAACCGCAATGGTCTTTCACTACACCGCTTTCCATTATACCATATAATTCATTTTCAGCAAGTTTTTTTTGAGATTTTATCAAAATTATTGTAAAATGCACAAATTTTGTCGTCTTTTTGAAAAAAATTGTACATTTTAGCTAATTCACCTCATCCAGCGACGATAACGTCTGTATATAATAACCTGCCGGGATTACAAACATAAGCAGGACAAATGCTGCAAACGCCAGCATAAATAATATATATATGATCCAGGCAGCCACATTTTGCACCTTCTGTAAATGAAGTCCGAAAAATCCATTTCGCCGGAGAAGCCATGCACTGAAACAAAGCAGAAGTGCTGCAAAGGTAATAATAGCGCCCGGCACGCGCCCTTTCGTCTGATAGTGAATGGAAATCTCATTGGTGCCCTCTTTCACAGGAATCGTCATCATTCCATCGATCGAAGTCACTTTTTCCGACACATCCTCTCCGTTTACTTTACATTTCCAGTTTTCGTCATACGGAACCGGAATAAATACCGTGCCGGCTTTGGCATCTTTCACCGTAAAGGACGCCCCACTGTTTTTCTGCTTCAGATTCGTCACCTGCATTCCCTGGTTTTTCAACGTATCGGCGGTCTGTTCCAGCAAAGAATAATCCAATGTTCCCAGATGCAGATCCGTCGCGGCTGCATTTGTCGCAAACTGAACCGTGACCGTTTCATTCTGAAATGCACCGAGGCAAACCAGTCCATTGCAGAAATCGCTTGGATACTGCTCATTTTCATAATAATACGAAGCCGGGATTTTAACCGGTGTACCATTGACATAAATTGTCACCGGGTTCTCCCCCGTATTTGTTCCGTAAAAGTACAATACCTGTGTATTTTCTCCTGCGGTCAACGTCGCTGTCCCATTTTGAATCTGCCCGCTGATATCAGTGATCAATGGCTGTTCCTCTCCGGAGACAGCGCGGAACAGATCATTTTGTGTCGCAAATTTATCATAAGAAGCCTCCAATGACTCGACATTGCTCTGAACAGCAAACGGAAATTGAAGTTTCATTTTGTACAATGACAGGGAATCTTCTTTTCCCCCATCCACATCTTTTACCTTGTCATAAAGAAGCGGTGGAAGTTCTCTCTCGCTAAAGGCATCACGAATCTGAAATAAACTGTCGCTAAATACGGTTCCGCCGGTGTCCAACAACTGCGTCCAGTTAATCGTATACCCAAGGGCGGAATACATCGGCTGCAGATTTGGATTCAGCACATGCCAGTAATTGGAAATCGCCTGTCTTCCCAGAACGATCGAATATTGGATATGATCCACTTTATAATCCATATTTTTAATGCGTTCAAACGGCTCTGTTTCGGTATCAAGACTGTTTGACAAAGAATTTGCCGCCTCCAAATACTGTGCATCGTAAACCGTAACGTTATCTTTATTCGGCGCAAAACTGATCAGAGAAGTTCCGATCAACTCCGCACACAAAAGCAGGACAATGACCGGTTTTCCCTTTTTTACTTTGAAAAAGACGATGTACGCGATCAGAAAAACAATTTCCAATGCCACACATAAAAAACCATCTTTTAATGTTTCATAATCCGGATTTGCGCAGTAAGACGCATACCGGTTTTTCCATACCAAGGTCATGATGATGGTCGTCACCAAAGCGGCTGCACCCAGCAAAATTCCCTTCTTCTGCCGAACTTTTTTGACCGCTTGAATCTTGCTCTTTTCATAATTATCCGCGAGCAGGCAGACGGCAAAATCAATGAGGGAAAATGTAATCACAAAAATAAATCTTACCGGCCAACAGGCGCGGCTTCCCCCATGCCACAAAAGTTCCGTTCCCGGCACGATGACAGAAACTGCCAGCAGAATCACACGAAGGATCTGCGCTCTGTAGCGTTTCCACTTCTCTTTCGCTGTTCCCTTTCCGGTGACGAGAAGAAATAGAATCGCCGCCAGCGGAAGCGCCATATTGACCACCAGCCGCTGCACATCTTTCCATTCCGTTTCACTCCAGGTCGCCTTAACCGCCGTCTGATACGTCTGCAAAAGCCCGCCGGTCTGCGTTCTTGATGTATTGGAAATGCCATTTAATGCCGGAATCGTAATGACCGCACTTAAAAGGCATCCCGCCACGACAGCTGCAAACAATCGGAGAACGGTCTCTTTTTGATCCGAACGTTTTCCTTCCGCCGCAAAAAAGATACGAAGTCCGCTTGTAAAAAATAGGAAAATGCAAAGAATCGCCCCGGTATACACATTGCTGATCATCGTCCACGCAAGCACAATAATGAAAAAGCGGCTTTTCTTTTTCTCCATCAACCGGTCAAGACCAATCATTAAGAGCGGCAGGAAAAAGGCCGCGTCCATAACGAGCATGATCTGGAAATGAACCAGACTGGCTGCGCCAAAGGCATACAATACACTTCCCAAAATCGGAACGATCGACGGCATCTTATATTTGCGGAGATAAAAATACATCGCAAAGGCAAGGCCGATCATTTTCAATAAGATAAAGATATTGGCATAATAATACAATGCCCCGCGTGGGCAAAAATACAGCAGTAAATTCAGCGGACACAATATAGAACTCAACGATGCTGCCCCGGAAATATCCATTCCCAATGCGGAATTCCACGTAAAAAACGGACTTGCTTTTCCATGCAGCACATCCCACATATAGTACATTCCATTGGGAATCGTCTGCTGCACCATATCCCCTCGCGCGATCGATTGCTCTCCAAAAGGAAAGATTCCGTTTGCCGCGTAAGCAAGCAGAACGACCACGCTGATCACGGCTGCAATGATCCCAAGATCCTTCGCCGTCGCTGTCATCTGTTTTTTATCTTTCTTCTGAATCCAAGTTTTCCAACGATTCATAGGTTCCTCCTTTTTCCTTTCCCAAAAGTTCATACAATGGTTTCCTTACTTTCTTTCTGGTAATTTCTACCAGCCCCAACGCTGTCATATCAATGACTTTTGCCGGCACACGATCTTTTTCCATCTCCTGTTTCAGCAATTTCAGCAATTCCTCGACATGGCCGCTTTCTTCCATATCAATAAAATCGATCAAAATGATCCCGGACAGATTGCGGAGCCGCATCTGCCTCGCCGCCTCGACAGCTGCTTCTTTGTTGAGTTTAAAAAAGGTATGTTCTTTGTTCCGTTTTCCCTGAACCGCCTTTTCCGTATTGACGTCAATCACCGTCAATGCTTCTGTCGGCTCAATAACAAGAGAACCACCGCTTTTTAACCAGACATGCTTTTTGAAACACTTTTCCAACTTGGAAGAAATTCCCAGCAGTTTATCCAAAGGGTAATTATCTTCGTAGAAGCAGATTGTTTCTTCCTGTAGCTGCGGATCCTTTTTTAACTCCTCAAAAATACCTTTTTGATCGGTTATAATACGGTCAAAATAATGGTTACCGCTTGCTTTGATGTATTTCACCAATTCCCGCTCGGCACCATATAATTTTGAAAAGCACGTGCGGTGAGGTGCCTTTTTGCGAAGTTCCCGCATCTGTTCCAACAAGGCATGGCATTCTTTTATAATCGCATCATCGCTCGCATTTTGACACGTCGTCCGCAGGATCATTCCATATTCTTCTCCGGCAAACTGCGAAAGAATACGTTCCATCCTCTCCCGCTGCGAAGAATCGGTTATCTTTTTTGAAATATTTTTTGTCGTAATATCCGTCGTAATGACCGCATACATCCCTGCCAGTTCCAGTTTTCGCGAACAGACCGGCTGTTTGCTTTTCACCGCCGGCTTTATGATCTGAACCGGAAATTCCATTCCCTGCATAACCTCTGAAAATTCTTCTTTCTTTAACGGCAGATAACACATATTGTTTTTGGTCACTTCCAAAAACGCCGCCTGAATATTCGGAACCACATTTTTTACTTTAGCAAGATAAATGTCGCCGGTTGCGATCGTCTGCTCTGCCTCTGCCGGTTCCACGATAATATCATACAGTTCGTTTCCCTGAAAAACAGCGGACAAAAGATGATTTTTGTAATGAATTACAGCAAGATGTCTCTCTATCATTTGGAAGCGGCTCCTTCCTCATCCATAAAATACATCTGAAGTCTGTGAATCTGGTAAGAAAACGGCCGAAACTGCGCCTGCACATAGTGCTCAAATGCCTGCAGAACGTGTTCCGGTTTGATGTTGATCGAACTGCCGGAAGTCAGCTGCAAAAACAGGCAGTCTTCACTGTCAAATTCATTGTGAAGCTCCGGAAGTGCCTCGCCCGTCTTTTCTTCAAAGGTTTCACGGGTAAATGCGTACTGTTTAATATACGGCTTGATATCCATCTCTTTTTCGCTCTTTTTTGTCTTTTTCAAAATAATGATCTGTGGCTGCTGCATAAATGCTTCAAATGTTTCCGGCAACGAAAATTCACTGGCAGCGCCGCCTTCTTTGTTTTCCATATTCTGCCAAAAACGGTCTTCTTTTTTCACCGTGATCATATAATCACAAGCGTGCAATAATGCCATCGAAGTCTTTGATTTATCCGGAAGAACTTTCATTTCAGTCACAAACAATTCGTCTGTCATGCACGTATTTAAGTAGTTTACAATCTCCTTCGGATCTTCCGAAGGAAGGGAGACAAATTCAATATCAATATATTCTCCATCGCTCGTCAATCCGACACTTAACGGAGAAGCAAAACTCATGATCTGATGCGGATTGAACCCCTGTGAATATGCCACATCCATCTTCGCTCGCCGAAGTGCTTTCTGGAAAAAACGCATACAGTCGAGGTGTCCGATAAATTTGATCGAACCGGTTTTTGTAAAACGAAATCTTGTTTTCATGCCTGCCTCCATTCCATGCAGACACCTGAACCAAATTTGGCGGCTCCACATCCACTACATTTTGCCCGGCAATTCGGGGTCACTTTTTCCTGCAGGGAATTTTCATATTCGCGGTACAGGAAATTCTTGGAAACTCCAATATCAATAAAATCCCATGGGAAAATTTCATCTTTGCCGCGCTCCCGGTAATTATAAAAATAGCGCGAAACACCATTTTCATCCATTACCTGTTCCCATACATCTTCTTTAAAATAATCCGTCCACGCGTCAAAAATACAGCCTCTGCGATACGCATCCTCAATCACTTTACACAGTTTGCGGTCTCCTCTGGCAAAAATTCCCTCTAACTCGGAAGTAACCGCGTCGTGACATTGATAACGGATCGAACGCTGGTTTAACTGCTCTTTCACTTTTCCAAGCAGAAAACGCCGCTTCGTCTCAAACTGTTCTGCCGTATTCATCGGCGACCATTGGAATGGCGTAAATGGTTTCGGTACAAAAAAGGACGAACTTGCCACGATCTCCGGCCGTCCATGACGTTCTTCTTTGGGCAGTTCAAAATATTTGGCAGCAATTTTATCCGCCAATACCGCAATCTGCTCGATATCGTCTTCCCGCTCGCCCGGGAGTCCAAGCATAAAGTACAATTTTACACGGTTCCATCCGCCCTGAAATGCCTCCCATGCACCCGACAAGATCACTTCTTCGGTAAGACCTTTATTGATCACATTACGCATTCGCTGGGATCCTGCCTCCGGCGCAAACGTCAGACTGCTCTTTTTGACATCCTGCACTTTACTCATAACATCCAGCGAAAAGGCATCGATTCGCAGTGACGGCAGCGAAATATTAATCTTTCGCTCATCACATTCATCAATCAGAAAATACACTAATTCCGATAATTCTTTATAGTCACTGGAGCTCAATGAACTCAGTGTAATTTCCTCATATCCGGTATTATCAAGCATCGTAACTGCCATTTTTTTCAGATAATCAATGTCTCTTGGACGGATCGGACGATAGATCATTCCCGCCTGGCAGAAACGGCATCCACGGATGCATCCTCGCTGAATCTCCAGCACAACGCGGTCCTGCGTCGCCTTGATATAAGGGACCAATGGCTTTTTCGGATAATACGTATGAGTCAGATCATTGACCACCTGTTTTTTCACCTTTTCCGGCGCCGTTTCACAGTTTGGCACCATGGCATGGATCGTTCCATCCTGATTATACGTAACATCGTACAAAGATGGCACATAGATTCCATCCACTGTCGCCGCAATCTTCAAAAATTCCCGTCTTGATTTTCCCGATTTTTTCCATTCTTTATATTTATCCAAAAGTTCACGGTACGACGTCTCGCCCTCACCGATATAAACCAGATCAAAAAAATCCGCGATCGGTTCCGGATTATACGTACAAGGTCCCCCGCAGACGACAAACGGATCTTCCATCGTGCGGTCTTTCGTATACAGCGGAATCCCGGACAGATCTAACACCTGCAAAATATTGGTATAACACATTTCATACTGCAGTGTAATTCCTAAAAAGTCAAACTCTTTGATCGGCTGCTGGCTCTCAAGCGCAAACAACGGAATGTGTTTTTCCCTCATAATCTTGTCAAGATCCGGCCACGGAGAATAAACTCTCTCGCAATACGTGTCTTCCCACTGATTAAACATATCATATAATATCTGGATTCCCAGATGCGACATTCCAATCTCATACACATCCGGGAAACACATACAAAACCGGACATCTACCGATGCCGGGTCTTTTTTTACCATATTAATTTCATTTCCTGTATATCTGGCAGGTTTTTCTACACTCATCAGAATTTCATCCGAAAGTGCCAAAAAACGTCTGTTTTTCAAAGCCATAATGGTATCTGCTCCTGTTCTTAATGTTCGTCACTTTCTCATTATAACATTCTTGAAAATTCTCTACAAGAATAAATTGCTTTTTTTTGCCTGCTATGCTAAAATTATGTCTAGAATTATGCTTTAAGAAAGGAGCTTATTTATGTGGTGTCCAAAATGTAGAAATGAATATATTAATGGAGTTACTACTTGTGTAGACTGCGGTTGTGATCTGGTCGAGGAACTTCCGGAAGAAATCGATGAAAATGAACCGGTTGCCATCGGCTCTCTCGCCAAAGAAGAAACAGCTGCTAAACTTGTCAGTTACTTAAACCGCGCGGGACTGCTCAGTTGTGCTGTACGTCCACAGCCGGAAAATGAAGAGGGTGAAATCCCTGCCTACGATATTATCGTCGCCGGAAAAGAACTGGTTTATATCCATCAGCTCTTTGATGGTCTGACCGAAAATGCAGATGACGACGAACCTCTGGATCTGGAACTTCTGCTTCCGAAATTCGAAGAAAAATATGCTGAGATTCAGGATGAGGAAGCAAATAAACTTCTCTCCGACCTTCGTACGGAAGCCAGTACCGTTTATGTCAATAAAAAAGATACCTATTCGGATTTTAAATTCAGCGGAATCAGTTTTATCGTGTTTGCTGTCCTTGGTTATCTTTTTGCACTTTTAAACGGCTTAGGTGTATTGACAATATTTAACACATTTTCTGTTGTTGTTTTAACGATTGTATTTACCATTTTTATGATTATCGGAATTTCTTCAATTCATAAAGCAAACAGCATCAAAACACTTGTTTCCGAAGAAGAAAATGTACTCGAAGATGTTGAAAATTACATCGCAGAACATTTTACCGATGACTATTTTGCTGCTCTTCCATCGGATGAAAGCCTGAGTGACGAGGAAAATTTCCTGATGATCACAGACCGGTTAAAAGAGGAATTGACCGAAGCATTTCCATTGTTCAGCCGAGGCTACATCGATCAGCTGGTGGATGAACGCTACGGCGAATATTTAGATTCTAAGGAAAATGAAAAACCGGAAGAAGCAAACGAAGGCGAAAATGTAGAAGAATAAAATGAAAGGGTTGTCCAAAACGGGCAACCCTCTTTCTATGAAATAACTTTTTTTGTCTGCCATTTTCCCGATAAATAACGGATGACAAAGAACAGGGATCGCACGCCCCAGTCAATAAACATGCCATACCACACTCCCAAAATCCCAAGATTGCATACCACGGCAAGAAAATAACTGCAAAGTACGCGGAACAGCCACATGGACAAAATTCCGGTAAGCATCGTATATTTGACGTCTCCCGCCGCCCGCAATGCATTTGGCAGCGTAAAACTAAGCGGCCAGATAAAGACTGCGACGGAACTGAACCAGCGAAGCACTTCTACCGCCATATCGGTCGCCTCTTTTGACAGTGAAAATACGCCAGCCACCTGCGGTGCGAAGACAAACAATAAGGCGTTCATAATCCAGTCGCCGGCATACGCAAGCATCATCAATTTCTTTGTATATTTCTTCGCCTGCTCTATTTCTCCGGCTCCCAGACAATTTCCAACAACCGTGATCAAGGCAAGTCCCATCGACATTCCCGGAATATTCGGAAATTCAATGACTGAATAACTAACCGAGTTTGCCGCGATCGCTGCGGTTCCAAATCTCGTGATCATGCTTACTACCATCAGTTTTCCCACTTGAAACATACTATTTTCGATTCCACTTGGAATTCCAATCCGCAAAATTCTCGTTATCATTTTTCGATTCGGCAGCAGTTCCCGCAATCGTTTCAGCTGCAATGGATTGTATGGTTTCATCACCAAAATGACCATGCATATTCCACACACAATACGGCTCACCAATGTAGCAAGTGCCACACCAAGCACACCGTACCCCATCATAACAAGCACGGCATTTAGCACAATATTAATCGCATTCATGACCACACTAAGGATCATACTGACTTTACTGTTTCCGACACTTCGAAAAATGGCCGCACCGGCATTATAGACACCAAGGAACGGATAAGATAACGCCGTCACAAACATATAAATCCATGCACTGTGCATTACCGTCTCTTCGACTTTTCCAAAAATTGCCGGCAGCATCCGATGTCCAAATACGGCACAGATCAACGCAGCCACCACCGAAAACACAAGAAGCACGGTTTCCAGCTGTGCCGCCGCAAATGTCGCCTCTTCGGTATCTTTCCGTCCATTGTACTGACTACAGACGACGGCCCCTCCGGTCGCCAGCGCCGCCATCACCTGTATGATAAGCAGATTGATATTGGTTGTCAATGCTACACCCGACACAGCGGCTTCTCCGGCTTTCGATACCATCAGCGTATCGACCATTCCTACCATAACATTCAAAAACTGTTCAAACATCAGCGGCAGGATCAATGCCTTTAATTGTTTTCTATTGTAAATCAACTCCGGGTCACGACCTCTCCTTTTTGAATCAAATAGGAAAGAAAGGCATCGCACGCCTCGTCCACATCGCGGTAAGTCCGTTCAAAATCCCCGGTATACCACGGATCCGCAATACTTCTTTCCTCCCCGGCAAAAGACAAAAATTTGTAAATCTTTTTGTCTTTATCTTCGCCAAAGACGCGTTTCATATTGCGGATGTTCATGTCGTCCATCCCAATCAAATAGTCATATTCTTCATAATCTTTCTTACGGATCTGTCTCGCCCGCTTGCCATAACAGCTGATGCCAAGCCTCGACAGAATCTGCTGTGTGCCATGATGCGGCATATTTCCAATTTCTTCCGTACTGGTCGCCGCAGATTCGATATGAAACTGCTCTCCCAGTCCTAGTTTTTGAACTTTGTCACGGAAAATAAATTCGCACATAGGGGAGCGACAGATATTGCCGTGGCAGATGAAAAGTATGTTTAGCATTGTTTTCTTTCTCCTAAAAAATTATTTCGATATATGGAACATGTTCTGAACCCATTAACGGATAAAATTTGCTCCAAGTGATACAAATAATATAATGAAGGTTATCTAAAGTCGGTCATATTTATCTGAGTTACCCTTAGATTTTTCCACTGGATACTTAGCTTCATTCTGTGACATTTTCATATTAATAATTTCATCAGCGTCTAGATTAAGTTTATCTAACAAATTTTGACTATATACCATAACATCTGCTAGTTCTTCTTTTACATGTTGTAAATCATATTCTGTATCTGACCATTGAAAACACTCCAATAACTCTGCAGCCTCAATGACAATTGATTTAGCAAGATTACCCGGCGAATGAAATTGATTCCAATCTCTGTCCAGTGAAAATTTTCTAATTCTATTTATTGTTTCCTGTTTCATTGATAATTTGCCTCCTTTATTGTGCGGCCTCTAATAATGCTTGACGTAATTCAGGATCACACGCATATATATACATTCCATTTACACCACGTGTCATAAGCACTCTTACTTCATGTTGAATTAATGTCTGTCCAAATTTTTGTTTTGTTCCATCTGATAAAGTTCTGTTTCTTATTGCCTTTTTATTATAACTGGCTGTTGGATCATAAATAATTTGTCCATTACGATATTTTACTGATGGTCCAAGTATCACACCTGCATAATTCAAATCAAAACCTTGAATTGTAAATGTAGACCCCACCTCATTTATCGTCTGAGGTTGCTCAGCCCACGAGAGTCCGCGATTTTTTCTTTTTTCCTTTTTTGAAAGTTCGCATTCAAGTTCTCGATTCCATGGCTTATGCCATTTTCCAATTAAAACTTCCCAATATTTCAATAAATGGTCTTTAGGCTTATTAATCCTACTATATTCCCAATCGTATGTAGCAATTACTCGAGATAATTCTGAATTACTTTCATTCGCTCTTTTTCGAATTTCTATATCAAGATTCTCTGGACTGTTAAACACTTTAAGACAATATCCCCCTAAAGTTTTTGGAATTTTCCTTAATTGTCCTTGTTTTGTAAATGAATCAATCCAATCCATCGTTTCTTCATTAACCTGCATACGTAATTGTTTATCCAACACAATATAATTATCTTCTAATTTTGCTTGTTCCCGATATTTATCTAGAATTTGCGCCTCCCAAAATTGTTCCGTTGTAAGAATCTGATATTCATCAAACATTACAACTGTAACCTTTGCTCTATCAATTATATCTTTTAGTTGATTTTTGCCCTGATATGACTGTTTTCCTTGAGTTAGTAATAAATGTGCTTCATCTACAAACACAACATCAACAGGATTTTCTTCTGAATGTGTATTAATAAAGTTTGTTGGTTTATTAACAACATTACCATACTTTTCAACCAACCCCAATTTATCGGCAATTTGTTTATAAACAATAATCTGCTCATCATGGTTAACTATTAATTGACAATTCAATTTTCTTTTTTCTTCCTCCGCCAAACAGTACAATTCATAAAATGTGCTACTGTTAAGAACTGTCTTTCCAGTTCCTGCTTCTCCTTCAATAAAAATCAATTGATTTGACTCACCATTTTCAACGGCTTTATAAACCTTATTAATTATTAATTCCCTAGCCTTTTCTTGTTCCTTTGTTAGTTTATGTAATGGAGATGCCTTATATATGGCCGAATCTTTAATTTTACTTTCCGTTGGAAATAGTTCCTTATTTTCCTTACGCAGTCCTCTCCAGATTTTACCAAATATAACATCTAATTCTTCCATAGGATAATAATTTGTCTGTGGATTATCTCTTAAATTATGAACATGTTTCACACAATCTATACTCATCATGTAATGCATCAATCTATTTTCAATATCTAATGTCAATGATTTATTAAAATGTTCATGCGCTATTATAAAAAGCCTCGCATCATTTCCTACTAACTTACTTTGCCACTTTGTTATATCCGAGGCAGCATCATAATGTTGTCGAGTTCTTTTGAAAATATCATTTGACTCGCCTATGTAAACCTCAAAATCTTCTGAATCTTTCCAATTGTGAATATAAACAGTTGGAAAATTCATAATAATTTCTTGTGTTTTTTCGTCTTCTGCAGGCAATGATACTGTTTCAAAATAATCCAACGAATCTCTACTGTCTTTAATTTGTTTTATAACAGGTCTTGAAACATTAATATTCATTATATTATTACTCCTTATTCAGTAAAATTTATATGCACTATTTTCTCAAATACTTCTCTTTTATGAAAATACATTTCATGTACAATTTATAAATATCTTCTTTTGTCTTTATGTGTGAAAATAAATACCCCTTCATACTTATCATCCCACGAAATAGGACGTACAAATCTATCTTTTCCATTAACAAATAGATTAACAAAATCTTCAAATCCTATGTATCTTACTCATATTTCCCTCGCAATTCATATATTTTTTTTACACCCAATTCTTCTCTAGCATCTGACTCAACTCAACAAACATATCATAATAGCATTCTTTTGTTCGGTTGATTATGTCCATTGCAATGTCCTGATTATATGCATGAGCAACATTATTTCTTGAAACAAGTGCGTCTAACCACAAAGACTCATCTGTTATCATTCCTGCTGAGAAAGCCGTCTTCAATATCGTTTTGGGCGACCCAGTTGCTCCCTCAGCATATCCATTATTTCCCAGTATTTCTTTCATCGCTTTCCACGCCTGTTCAAAGCAAATTTCATACAAACCAACAATTCCTGCTGTTTCAACATTACTGTATGGCTCTTCATAATCATAAATATCTTTCAAATTATTCAAAGCCGCTTTGAAATTCTCATATTTCTTCATAAATTACCATCCCCTCTCTTTCGATGGATTCCCGCAGTTCTTTCCTAACAGGCTTTTCCAGATCAACTACATCAAATTTTAACAAGGTAGAAGTTTCCTCATCTACTGTTAAAATAAATTCGCTGCTATTGCCACCTGAAAATGCTAAATCAATATCACTTCGTTCTTTGTAATCTCCTCTTGCTCTGGAACCAAACAAGATTACTTTTTCAACGTGATTCAATTTGGCGATCTGAATTATTTCTTCAATTACCTGTTGTCGAATTCCTGTTTCTTTAAACATTGTCATATCATAATTTCTAGTCAAATTTCTCATCCCCTACATCAAAATTATAACAAACACGTCGCCGTAATTCCATAAATAATTGTAACTATTCAGGATCCAATGTATGGAAATCAATGAATCGCCGTGCTTGCACGTAAGAGACTTTGATTTCCATACATT
>DJEU01000025.1:0-140819 GCA_002431395.1 Lachnoclostridium sp. UBA5890 | reverse complement strand
GCCTTGTCAAAGGCGGGAAAAGAATACGAAGTCTTCGAAATGCGAATGTGGGGAGGGGCGTCCTGAATAGTTACAAATAATTTATTCCATTTTAGGAATCTGTCCATCCACATGCAAAATATGGTTCACCAGCCATTCCGTGAGAAACTCAAGAATATCCATGATCTGTTTATCCTGATCTTCTACCTCTTCTTTATGGTGTTCCATAAACTCGTCCAATTTTTGAACGAACTCCTGATGCTGGATTTTCTGCGTAAATATTTTATTGTAATGAATGGATTCCATATACGCCTCTTCGTCAGCAAAATGCTTTACCGTATAATCACGAAGATTTTGCAAAATCGTATCCATTTTGTCATATTTATCGGGGGTAAATTCATCATGAAGCAGTTCATAAGCTTCATCCGCATATTGAAACAGCTGTTTATGTTCCTCATCGATCATTTCTATTCCAATATAATATTCCGGTTTCATTTCATACATAATTAAACTTCCTTTCGCGATATAATCAAATACATTTCTCAGTATATTCCTGTTGCAGTTCTTCCGCTAAATAGTCATCACTCATACAGTGCATATCAGAAACACCATCGCGCATCAACAGATAAACTTCTGAGTGATAAAAGAAATCCAATGCCACATCCAGTGAAATTGCTTGTCTTTTTGCAAAGCATTCTACAACACGGCTGTATTTTTTTTGAAGTAAAATGGGATTTGCTGTCATATCTGTTCACTCCCTTCAAAATGCAACAAAGATAGTGCTTTTTCTGTCCGAAAACAAATTTGCTGATTAGGCTTTTCATAACGCAGACGTTTAATTGCTTCCCTCTTATCAATTAGTCCATCAAAAAACAATTCTACTGTATTAAAAACTTTATCATTGGCAACACCGCCCACTACAAGATCATAATTTGATGTATCTTTTCCACTACGGCAATTCAAGACAAAATCAAGCCATTCCTCTGAATACGAGTCAAACTTTAAAATTTTCAACTCAGTTTCTCGGCTTTTATCGTATTTATAATGTGATATAATGCCATCTTGTCCCCGCCGTTTAAACTTGTTGCACCACTTCAACGCTTGCTCATACAACGGTGTCACGTAAAATCCACGACCAAAATCAACATTTGGACGAGAATGACGTAAATCCGGAGTATCAATTTCTAAATACGAACCATGATAAAGAATCATATTTCCACCCCTCTCTCTTTCATCACATCCAGAAGATCATCTACGATATAATCCCGACTCTGGGTATGCAGCACTTCGTATTCAGGCACAATATAACCATTAAGAATATTGCTTTTTACAGTAAATGCCTCATATACTTTTTCAGCACCTACGCCTAGTTTTGCTGCAACATTTTCAATGCAAAATACAACAAATTCCAGTTGATCCGAATTTTTTATTTTCTCATTGCACATCATAACCAAGCTCTCCTTCATGAATACAATTATATCATTTATACGGGTTGCAAACAATATGCTTTTCAAAATGTTTTTCATATTTTTCTTTTTTAAACAGCCGCATACTCCAAATCGTATACGGCTGCTATAAAAGTCACTTATTAATTTTTTCTATTTCTCTTTATTTTTCTTCAAGATCATTCTCTTATGTTTTGAAGAGTATACCCAGTATTTTGAAGATAACTTCTTACACTTGTTTGGCTTCATGGAAGACGTTTTTACTGCTTTTGCAAAGAAAGGTTTCCATGTGATATTCATACTGCCGTATGGTTTACCAGACTTGTAGTAGTTATCATAAACAGCCGCTTTGGCGTAGATTCCGGCGATTTCGTAACGTCCCAGAATGCTTCCTTTTGACATCTTGCTTCCTGCTTTTACTGTTGCAGTATTATAGTTACATGCCGCCGCGTCTGAGCTCTTCCCTTTTGCAGGAGAAGACTGCTGGCCTGCTATACCACCTATATATCCGCGCGCACCAGTCGATGCGGAAATCTTTCCGGTATTATAACAGTTGCGTACATTAACGACAGCTGCTACAACACCGCCTACCATTACGTCGCCACTGCTTACATTTGCCGTAACCTTTCCGGTATTATAACTTTCTGTGACCGAATATATATCTAAGCCGCCGACACCGCCTGCAGCGGATATAATGCTTGATTTCGATTTTGATCCGGCAACTCCAAATATTTGAATAGCTCCTTTATTGTAACATCTAAGAACATTCGTCTTTGCCCCGCTTGCACTGTTTGTGACTCCGACCGCAATAACACCAACCTGCTTATTATTATTTGATGCAGTAATTGATGCGGTATTATAACAAGATGTTATCCTGTTAATCTGACCTGCCACACCACATGCCAATACGGTTCCGTTCACATAACCTGCGCCACTTACGTTCTTTGCTATAACTGTTCCGGTATTTTTACTTGCGGTAATACTTTTGATTCCATTAAACAGACCAACTGCCGTAATCCCATCACTTCCCCAGCGAAGATCACCATTTATCGTAATCTTACCTGAATTCGAACATTGTTTTGCTGTGCTGTCACTTGCAAAGCCGGCAATTCCACATGCAAAACCACCCGCTGAGTCTATGTTGTCCTGTTCTTCACTCTTTGTAATATCATACGCATTAGCCGTGATATCTGCTTTGTTTACGCATTTAATAAACGTACATTTTTCGCTTGCACCTACTGCGATTCCTGCTGCATTACTTGCCGTACCGCCAACCGTTATTTTTCCGCTCGTTGTAATATTTTCAAACATACAATTCGTCGCGGTTGATACAAGCGCAGATGCGTTTCCACCTCCTCTTAGCGAGATATTTACATTGCTCATCTTTAAGTTTTTAAAAGTGGCTTTATTCGCATAGGAAAAAAGGCTTGCAGCATCCGTCCACTTATCGTCAGAATATGTATAGCCGTTAATTGCGTGTCCTTTTCCGTCTAAGGTTCCCGTAAACTGTACTTCATAAGTTTTAAACAAAACGGTGTTTGCCGGAACCGTAATATCTTTTGTCAAATAATAACTGCCGGACGGATTCTCTTCCATCTTCTGAAGATCTTCTGCCGAACTGATCGGTATCTCCTGTGCTGCCTGTGCTTTCTGTGGCTGTGCCATGATAAGACAAGACGCCATAAAAACGATTGCTAGTATCCCTCTTGTTACTTTTTTACTCATACTCATTCCTCCTAGTTTTAATGATATACGTAAATCGTATCATAAAAGTATCATTATTACAATATCAACTCAATGCCAAACTCAAATTGCTCTTCGTCAAGCCGGTACTTCTCTTGTACTTCCGGGCCGCAGCTATTGGAGCCGATGCCATTTTGCGCATAATCGATACAAAACACTGTGCTGTCAGATTCTTCCAGTTCGTAATTGTGCGCAGCACGTTCCAATTCTTCCTGTGTATACACAGACGCATTGAAAGAAAATGGCTTCTCCGACACAATGGTAATCCCGGAGTTTGAATTGCCCACTGTGACAAAATCACAGTCATAATGGCTTCCATTTTCCTGCGGACGGATATAATCCTCATGCAAGTCTGCCACTTTAGAATGATACAATCCGTGGCTGGAAGCTTGATGCTTGTCCCGGTAACTCTCCTGCGGTCCCATTCCATAATATGTAACTTCATCCCATGTTTTATCTAAAAACAGGCGGAGTCCAAAACGTGGAAGCACAGGAAATTCCGGATCTTTCACCGCAGAAATAGACGATTTTATTCTTCCGGAATTGTCTATTTCCCATGTCAGTTTGATATCCAAAATCTTTTGTACCGTATCCGCGACGACAGCCAAATGTTCCCGAATCTGAATCTTTTCGCTCCCCGGAACAATCTCTATCTGATAGGCTCTCGTATATGCTTCATCATAATGTGCCTTTTTCCATTCTTCTTTGAGAAACATATCATTGTCTGTCGGTGCACGCCAGATATTTAACTCCATCGGATGATTCATGCGTCTCTTGCCAGCAGTCTCAAGTTCCGTAAATAAACCGGTACGTTTGTCCAAAACGTACGTAAATTTATCGGAGTTAAAGATAAAGGAAACATGATTTTCCGTCACATGAATTTGGTTTGCAGCAGACATTTCGCTGCCTTGCAAATATTGTGCTACGGTTTGGTTTCTGTCATCTTTATTATGGAGTTTCCACTCTTCAAAACCAAGTTCATGCCCCGGCTGCAAAAGAGGCTTTTTCTTTTTCAAATAATATTTCAGTTTCAGGTAGACACGCCCTGTTTCCGGAATGTTCAATACAAGTTCTGTCACGGTGTCCTGATGTGGTGCCGCCGAAACCTCTGTAAGTATGCCCTCTTCTAACATCTTCCCATCCTGTGTCAATTCGTAGCGGATTTCCAGAAAATCTTTCATATCATCAAAATCCATATAATTATGAAGTACAAGTTTTCCGGTTTTCTCCTCGTACGAAACAATCCGCACCGGGCGGTATACATTTTTATACTCCAAAATACCAGTGTGCAGTCTGCGATCCGGGTAAACCAGTCCATCGATACAAAAGTTACCATCGTGAATCTGTTCGCCGTGGTCGCCGCCATAATAATACATGGTCTTTCCATTTGACGCTTTGCCATGTGCAATTGCGTGATCACACCACTCCCAGACAAAACCGCCACACATTCGGTCATCGTTTTGAATCCTCTGAAAATACTCTTCAAAATCGCCCGGGCCATTTCCCATGCTGTGGCAGTATTCCACCAGCAAAAATGGCTTATTTCCATCTTTTTCCAAATACTCTGTAATTTCTTCCAATGACGGATACATACGACTGTATAGATCCAGATTTCCAAAATCATATGTGCGTTCATAATTGCGGTATCTTGCACTTTCGTATTGGGTGATTCGGCTGGGATCAAACTGTTTTGTCCATGATAAGACCTTTTCAAAATTGCACCCATATGCACTTTCATTTCCCATAGACCACATCACAATACTGGCACGGTTTTTCTCTCGCTGCACCATCAGCTGCACACGGTCCGTAATCGCCTTCTCCCAGGCAGGATCATCGGCAATTTTTTCATTCCAGCGTTGAAACCGGTTTGCTTCGGTATCTTCTTTGCGGTAGATCATAAAAGGACCATGAGCTTCCAAATCAGCCTCGTCAATAACCATAAACCCGTATTGGTCGCATAACTGGTAAAAATACGGAGCATTGGGATAATGACTGGAGCGGATTGCATTAAAATTATGTTCTTTCATCAGCATAAAATCTTTTTTCATCTGCTCGATACTTATCACAGCTCCGGTTTCCGGGTCGGAATCATGCCGATTTACCCCGCGGAACTTGATTTTCTGTTCATTAAAATATAAAACTTTGTCCCTAATTTCAATCGTACGAAAACCGATTCGGTCAACGATCACTTCCTCGGCTGTTTCAAAAATAACCGTATATAAATAGGGATTTTCCGTATTCCATAAAATCGGATCTTTAACTTCTAATTCCACCTGTCCATCATCGGATATTTCGGCATTTGCTACACATTGTCCCTCTCTATTTTCCACTTTTATTTTTGTGGTTATTGGATGATAAAAAGACAGATCGATCTGCACTATCGCGCGGTCTGCATTTACATTTGTTCTTATAAAATAATCTTTTACTGCCTTCTCCGGCCGTTTTAACAGATAGACATCGCGAAAAATTCCACTCATACGGAACTTATCCTGATCTTCCAGATACGATCCGTCGCACCATTTCGCCACCAAAACTGCCAGTGTATTTTCGCCCTCCTGCAAAAAAGATGTGACATCAAATTCGCTGGTGGCATGTGAGACCTGACTATACCCCACATAGCCCCCATTCAGCCAAACATAAAAACCACTGTCGACTCCTTCAAAGTTCAGAAAGACTTCGGGCGCATTTTCCACTTTTTGGTAATTGAAATGATGTACATACGTGCCACACGGAATATCCTGTGGAACGTATGGAGGATCAAACGGAAAAGGATAACGGATATTCGTATACTGATGCGTATCGTACCCTTCCATCTGCCACACACTCGGAACAGGAATTGAATCAAAATCAGAAAGTTCTCTGTCTTTTTCATAAAATGGCTCAATTATATCATAGATGCTCTCATAATATTTAAACTTCCATTGCCCGTTCAATAATTGAAAACGGTCAGAATGCTCCCTGTGTTCTACCAGATCCTCCATTCTGACCGATGCCGGAATATAATATGCTCTTGCCGGCATGGTATTTTCATGGAGCACCGTAAGATCTTCATAATAACGTGGCACGATCATTGCAATAACCCCCTTTTCATCTTGACTTTATCATACCTTTTATCCCAGTATCTGTCAACATAAAAAGGGGGATTTTATAGTTTCTTATTTACAGTTTCAAAGCCCGTGTTGCATTAAGAACCGCCAATACCATAACGCCTACATCAGCAAAGATAGCAAGCCACATGCCTGCGATACCAAGTGCTCCTAAAATCAGGCAGATTGCCTTTATAGCAAGGGCAAATACGATGTTTTCTTTGACAATTTTCAATGTCTTTAAAGAAATTTTCATTGCCAGAGAAATCTTGGCAGGATCATCGTCCATCAAAACGATATCCGCTGCTTCGATCGCCGCATCGGAACCAAGGGCTCCCATCGCGATACCAATATCTGCACGGGAAAGAACCGGTGCATCGTTGATTCCGTCTCCGACAAATGCCAGTTTTTCTTTTGCATTTTTCTGAGCAAGAAGTTTCTCAACTTCATTTACTTTATCGGCCGGAAGAAGTTCGCTGCACACCTTATCCATTCCGATTTCTTTTGCAACTTTTTCTGCAGTCTTCTTTGCATCTCCGGTCAGCATTACGGTCTGTTTTATACCGTGTTTTTTCAATCCGGAAATGGCATCTTTCGATGTCTCTTTGATCACATCCGAAATCGTAATGCAGCCGGTATAGTTATTATCAACGGCCACGTATACCATGGTTCCTTCGTCGTATTCCCGACTGACAGAAATTCCCATTTTGTTCATCAATCGAAGATTTCCGGCATATACCGTCTTTCCGTCTACAACGGCTTTCACGCCATGTCCGGCAATTTCCTCGATGTCATTGACGCGTTCCAGACTCATTTCTTTGCCATATGCCTTTTTCAGGCTCACGCTGATCGGGTGGCTGGAACCGCTCTCCGCATATGCAGCGTATTCGATCAGCTGCTCTTTGCTGATATTCTGTTCCGGATAAATACCACTTACCTCAAAAACACCTTTAGTAAGTGTACCGGTCTTATCAAACACAATATATTTTGTATCTGCCAGTGCTTCCAGATAATTCGATCCCTTTACAAGGATTCCGTTTGTCGAAGCACAGCCGATTCCTCCGAAAAAGCTAAGCGGAATGGAAATCACAAGAGCACATGGACAACTGATTACAAGGAACGTAAGTGCACGCACGATCCATTGCTGCCATGCCGGCGAACTTCCCATCAGCAGGGAAATGAGTGGCGGCAAAATTGCCAATGCCAGCGCACTGTAACAAACTGCCGGCGTGTAGTATTTGGCAAATTTTGTAATAAAGTTTTCGGATCTTGACTTTTTCATGCTTGAATTTTCTACCAGATCCAAAATCTTGGATACTGTCGAATCTCCAAATTCTTTTGTCGTTTTCAATGTAATCGTACCGGTGAGATTGATACATCCACTGATGACTTCTTCTCCGCATTTCGCATTTCTTGGAACACTTTCTCCTGTCAATGCGCTTGTATTTAACGTTGTATTTCCCTCTGTGATCACGCCGTCAATCGGCACTTTCTCGCCTGGATTTACAACGATTTCTGTTCCTATTTCCACATCATCCGGATCTACCTGTTCCAACTTCCCATCCACGATAATATTAGCATAATCGGGACGAATATCCATCAAAGCGGTGATGTTTTTGCGGCTCTTTCCAACCGCAAAACTCTGGAACAGCTCGCCGATCTGATAAAAAAGCATAACGGCACTGCCTTCCCGGAAATCACCGAGAAGAATCGCTCCTACTGTCGCAACCGCCATCAGGAAATTTTCATCAAAAACCTGTCGGTTCAAAATTCCTTTTCCTGCTTTTCTCAAAATGTCATATCCAATGATAAAATAAGGAATCAGATACAGAACCACCTGCGCGATCATCGGCAGTTCCACCAATGTATCTACAATGGATACGGCGACAAGAAGTACGAGGGATATAATAATCCGGTATAATACTTTTTTTTGCTTCTTCGACATAAACATTCTCTCCTTTACAGGAAGATTTCACAATCGTCCTCTACTTTTTTACAGTTTTTGTAAGCCTCCTGCATAACTGCATTTACATCGGCGCCTTCTTCAAATTCCACTTTCAATTTCAATGTCATAAAACTCAACGCAGCATCTATTACACCTGCTGTATTTTTTACTGCTTCTTCCATCTTTGCTGCACAGTTTGCACAATCTACGTCTACTTTGTATGTCTTTTTCATGATAATGACCTCCATTTTTTACTAAATTATTTTTGTTCTTCTTCAACATGTTCTACGCCCATACTCAATATGTTTCTCACATGTTCATCATCCAATGCATAAAAAATAATCTTTCCTTCTCTTCGGAATCGAACAAGTTTCGCGTCTTTCAAAATTTTGAGTTGGTGGCTGACTGCGGACTGGGACAGATTCAATATCTGTGCCATATCGCCTACACACAATTCCGTTTCCAGCAAAGCATGCAGGATACGGATGCGGGTCGAATCTCCAAATACTTTAAAAAGCTCTGCGAGATCGTACAATTCTTCTTCTGCCGGCTGTTTGTCTAAAACCCGTTTTACCACATCGGCATGTACTGCCAGAAAATCACCATTTGTTTCTTGCTGTTTCATATGTTCTGCTCCTTTCTCAAAATTTATCATATGAACGTTTATTCATATTTACATATTTAATTATATTCATATGTTTTGAATTTGTCAATACCAAAATGCAATTTTTTTCATAAAAAGAAGCCGGACATCTCATCGGGAGAAATCCGGCTTCTATCGCAATCGTTATTCTATTTCTTATTTTACAGAGATATTTTCGCCTTTCAAACCATTGAATGCGCCTTCGATCTTTGCATCCGGATGGGCGATCAGCCATTTATTGCGGGCTACCAAAAGTTTGTCTTCTTTTGCTCCCTCCGGTTTTACCACCAGATCAAGGTTCGTATCTTTTGGAAGCACGACTACACAGCGGAAGTTTGCACCGTCTACGCTGCATGGAGCATAGTGAAGTGTCGTTGCATATACGTCGATCACGGTTCCCTTTGGTACTAAAAATGCCTCGATTTTAGAAGTATCATAGGTATCATCTTCCTCAATGTCCTGCTCACTTCCGATCAAAAGGATCAAATCGGTAGCTGCGACATTGATTTCGGAAGAACGATGATATTCTACTGCATTCAAAAGATGGTTGTTACCATTGCAGTATCCAATCTGAATCGGAAGTCCACCGTACAAACTATCTGTAAAATCTTTCATCACCGGCAGTGCCTCCAATGCGCTTTCGGATGGCACATAAACAACTTCGTCATCCGGGCAAGGCATCTCCTGCATTTTCTCGATCAATGCATCTACATCGTACTCGCCTGTCAGAACACGTCCATATCTTTTGAAAGATGCATCCGTTACTTTTTGAATCTGAATACTCATAATTAAAATACCCTCCTATGTGATAAATTTTATTACTTATATTATACAATGACTTGTACAATTTCACAAGATGAAATTACCAGTTCTTCACGATCCATTTTCCGCTTTTGGACAAATGGCTTTTCTTAATATTCGTTGTCGTTTTGCATGATGGCTTCAAAAGTGCCGACGTCTCATTTTTGTTACAGAGACTCCATGCCACTCTTCCGATATTGTACTTTTTCAAAAGGCGCATCCACTTCTTAGCCTCTTTTTTGTTGATGACACCATTACCGGAAGCGTCACAGATTGAAAATTCACTTACGATGACCGGAAGATTTTTCTTGTGCGCCTGAATCAGTTTATTGCGGATGCCGTCACCATGTGTCGCCGCGTAAAAATGAAGGGCATACAATATATTGGTCTGCTCCCGAATCGGATCGTCCGCCACAACATCTACGTCCTGCGACCACGTCGGTGTGCCGACAATGATCAGCGCATCCTTATCGTTCTTTCGGATCAGGGAAATCATGGACTCCGCATAAGGTTTGATGTCTTTTTTCCAGGTTACATTTCCGTTTGGTTCATTGCAGATCTCATAAATGACATTCGTCTGTGCTGCATATTTTTTAGAAAAATAAGTAAAAAATTCTTTTGCTTTTGACTGATTTGTCTTTGGATTACCATCCGACAAAATATGCCAGTCCAGAATCACATACATTCCAAGATCCGTCGCTGCCTTTACCCCCTCTTCTACTTTACTGTAGAGAGATTTCTGATAACCGGCTCCCGGATCACTGTATAACGCAAGACGTATGGTGTTGGCTCCCATTTTTTGGAAACTTCGAAAGGCTTTTTTATTTACATACTGCGGAAACCAGGCAATCCCGTGCGTACTCACGCCGCGCAGATTGACGGTTTTTCCTTTGGAATTCACAATTTTCGTTCCCTGCACCTGAAGCGGTTCGCATTTTTTTGCTGCCCGCCCCGCATCCGCATGGAAAATCACTCCCAGAAAAGCTGCTGCGATCAGACTGCACCAAATCCATTTTTTCATTTTCGTAACACTCCTATACTTTTTTGTTCCATTATAACTTTTTTCACTCTTTTTTTCAATTCCTTTCGAGAAATTGTTGAAGAATGAAGACAAATATTGTATACTGTTATTATACTATAATTATGAAAAAGAGGATTGAAACTTATGACGACACAACAGATTCAATACATCATTGCCATTACAGAAGAGGGAAGTTTTTCCGCGGCTGCAAAGAAACTGGTTGTTACCCAGCCATCGATCAGCCAGCTGGTTAAAAATATGGAATATACGATTGGCGCACCACTGTTCGACCGAACAACACAGCCGATCAAATTGACACCGGTAGGTATCGCCTACTATGAAGCAGCAAAAAAAATTGAAAATGTAAACCGCGAACTGCAAAACCGTGTATCGGAGATCAACGATCTCCAGTTTGGGACATTGACGATTGGGACTTCTCCATTCCGCGCTGCCTGCATGCTTCCAAAAAGCATTGCCTATTTTAAAGAAAAATATCCGGGAATTTCGATCAATATCATCTCCGAGCCGATCGAGATTTTGAAACAATATCTTTTGGATGGTGACATTGACATCTGCATCGAAAACGATGTCTTCCAGCCACAGTTTTTCACGTCCGAAAGTTTGTCAACGGAGACATTTTATCTGGCGGTAAATCCTTCCAATCCATGGAATGAAGGAAAAGAAAAAAGTGTGCTGACCGTCGATGATATTTTACAAGATAGCGAGAAATTATATGAAGACTGCGCTGTCAGTGCCGCAGAGGCAGAAAAACTTCCGTTTATTCTGCTGGATTCCAAAAGTGAATATCAGGATCTCTCGGCAAGTATTTTTGAAAACCTCAATATGAAACCGGATATCACTCTCCGTGCTTCTAACATTGAGACAAAATTCCACTGGGTGACTTCGAACCTCGGTGCCGGCTTCATTCCTGACACGCTGATCCGCTTTGGAAATTTCAAAGAGCACCCAAATTATTATAAGATTCGTGAACCGAAACGTTCCAGCCAGCTTTTCCAGGAAGAGATCGTTGTCGCTTACAACAAACACCACTTCCTGACAAAAGCGGCCAAAGAATATATTATCGAGCTGAAAAAACTGATCGGATTAGGAACCTGGCTGACTGCTTAACGCATCAGTCTTCCTGTAGACAACCGATTCCCAATTTGATATCAAATTGGTTTAACAAATTCCAATCATTCTGTTTACCACCGGCTGGCCGTATTTCGATGGTGTGCCAGCCGGCCTTTTGTTCAGAAAGAATCATTCGAACCATTCGATTGTTCCAAGCAAACTCCCAATACAATTCCAAACATTCTTTCACTTCACCATCTATCAAAACTTCCACTTTAAAATCATTTTCCTGTGGTATTTGTAAAAATTCTGCCGCAATCACGGAACAATATTTTTTTGTCACAAACACTTGATTATCATCGTAATTTAAATCTTCCAACTTTTCAAGTTTCCAAAAAGAACCGTCAAAACAAGGCTCCTCCGGAATTACATGTGGAATTTCCTCGTTTCTTTCTAATGCATACCGAAAACAATGCAAAATATTGTCAGCGATAAATTCATGTCCTTCGATGCGTGGATGCACATAATCACTTGCATACTCATCCCAAGAAAATCGGTTTTCCCGAATATTTTCCATTACGACACCTCCGATATCCAAAAGAGGAATGTCATAATAATGCGCGATCCTGGTCATCGCCCCACGAGTGCAGTTCCCATTTTGATTGCAAAACAAAAGGACACAGACATAGGTTCCATTTTCCAAAAAATGGTGTACAAGGCCTTCAAATGCTTCCTGAAGATAATACTGTCCCGGATCATTGACGCTGTAATCCAAAAAAACAAGATCCGGTTTTTTTTCCATCAATTCATCCATCATAAACAAGGCATTGGCAGAGAATGTTCCAGAGACACTGGCGTTAATAAATTCCGGTACGGCACTTCCCGGAAAATAGTTCTCCCATTTTTCTTCCATTTTATTTAAAAAGGCGTTTCCCTTTTTTACCGCTTCTCCTTTTGATACAGAAGCTCCCAGCACCGCAATTTTTTTCTGTTCTCCCCGCATTCCGGCCTCTATGATTTCTCGGATTGGCTGAAGATTCGCCCGCTCCAATGCTTCCGACTGTATGTAGATATACTGCTTCATCTCATTTCTCCTTATCTTCGCAACAATTCAATACCTTATAGCCCTAAATCATTCCATTTTTGTAACTATCCATTCTTCTCCCATACATTGATCCTGAATTGTTACCTATTTTTTTATATAAAAGTAAGTGGCACTATATCGCTATAGTACCACCAGAAAAAAGTATGAAAAAGGATTATCAAAAATACCTTGCTAACGTTATTTATCTTACTGAAATACATTGTAACACAGTTTTTCGAAAAAGGCAAATTAGAATTTGTTATAAATACTATAACTTTGATGTTATATGTATATTTTTTACAATTCTTTGATATCTCCCGAATCTATGGACATTTCCACATTGTCAACTTCCAGCCAGATGGTGGTATCTGTTGGATTGTAGATTTTTTTCCCGTCTTGTGAAAAAATTAATTGTTCATATTTTTTGTGATAATTACAAATTTCTCCATTCGTTGCATACCAGATATCTTCTCTTCCTGCAACTTTTCCGAACAAATCATCCACAATGTACCAATTATCCTGCTGATCAAATTCAAAGGTATGTCCCCATACATAAAACAAATAGGAATCATCTGCCACGGTATCATTCAAAAATTTCTCTGCCAGTTCCATTAATTCCGGTTCTGCATGGTGGCAGGTCGGATTGAGGATCAGCCAGTCTTCCGGCAAGTGAAATTCATACGTACTCTCTACCGTACGAGCATAACGGATTCCTGCATTTTTTAATATCTGAATCAACGTTTCATTATACAAGCCATATGGATATGCATATCCGGTAATGATCCGGCCATACATCGCTTCCAATTCCTGACGGCACTTGATAATATCTTCCATCAGCTGCATTGGCGGTAAAGTTGTAGATTTTTGATGATCATATCCATGATTTGCCACTTCAACCAACGAATTATCATACAACGCTTCTGCCTTTCTTCTGGTTACATTGATATACGTTTCTCCTTCCGGAAATACAGCATCTTCTTTGGAAAACCAGCCGGGAATAATGTTAAACGTTCCCTTGATATGATACTGTTCCATTTTCTGAATCAACCGCTCGTCCTGCGTAATATTGTCGTCATAGCTGATGGTAAACGCTTTTTTCTTTCCACCCGGAAATCTCATATAACACTGTTTCATAGTTACCCTCCAAATCATTTAATCAAATCGTGTCTTTTTCTATTGTATCAGATTCTCATCTTTCACGCAATGCCTTTGTCGCATCTAAAAAGGCTCCCTGGTTCATATAAATAAACAAAGATTTGGCATAATCGTACTGCGCCACGACCTCCCAGTCACTTTCATTCAAAATGACGTTCTTATAAGAATCCAAAATAATCTGATCTTTCTCAGGATATTGTTCTCGTTTACACCGCATGATATACGGACAGACTGCAATGGTTACCTCGGCATCCGTTCTCTTTGTCACACGCTCACATCTTGTCTGCAGTGCCTCGATAAATGCCTGCGCCTCCTGCTCTTCCTCTGTCGTATCGGCTTTCAGATAATATGTTTTTTTCGTCTGGAGGTACGACTGAAAACGGCTGTCACCGGCATCATTATCCATGATTTTTCCATCGGATGCTTTTCCTCTCACATCACGGATGGCATCATAATATGCATAAGAAATGGTCTGCATGATATTGTGTTCTTCGCGGTACATGCTCTCATACATCGCATCGAATACACTGCTTAGTATACAATAGCTCATACGATCCAGTTTTTCTTCCGGCGTATATTTCATGAAGAAATGAATCCGGTTGCGCCACATATAATAATTGATAAACGTATTGACCGGTTTCGCATTGGAACCCATTTTATGCAGCACGACACTGTCCTTTATCGTTACGACTTTATAGCCGGCGAGATGAAACCGATAACACCATTCCATATCATCCCAGTAGATAAAGTTGTCTTCCGGCATGATTCCGATATCGCTTTCCTTGATAAAACGAGTCCGCAACATAACACTGCAGGTCGCTACCGTATCGCATTCATTGACCTCCGGAATGTTTCCATCATCCAGATAATCCGCATAATGAGTAATTGCCGTAAAGTTTTCAAAATCAAGATCCAGTCCGTACTGCTGCACATAGTCCGGATAATCCATATGATAAACGATCGAACCACACACACCGGTATCCGGATGTGCATCGAGATAGTCTGCCAATGCACCAAGCGCATTTTCATCCACTAAGATATCGTTGTCGAGGCAGCATAAATATTCGTATCCTTCTTCCAATATTTTCCTTATCCCAAGATTAAATCCGCCGGATCCCCCTAAATTTTCTGGATTAACTAAAACCGTAACGGCATCGCCATATGTTTCCTTAATTGCTTCCACGGAACCATCCGTCGAGGCATTGTCTGCCACATACAGGTCAAAATCCTGATTTTTGGATTCTAATACACTCTGGATACAATTTAATACATAGTCTTTTTTATTATAATTACATATTACAATTCCTATTTTTTTCATCCGTTTCCCCTTATAAAAAATTCTCCCACCAATTAAAAATCAGTGGGAGAATCAAAAAATCATACGTTATTATTACTTGATCTGTGCTTTCAACTGTTCTGTCAAAAGTGGAACAATCTTATTCAGATCTCCAACAATACCATAGTCCGCTACATCAAAGATTGGTGCATCCGGATCTTTGTTGATGGCAATGATGATGTCAGATTCTTCCATACCTGCGGTATGCTGGATTGCTCCGGAAATACCGATAGCGAAGTATACGTTTGGACGTACTGTCTTACCAGTCTGTCCTACCTGACGCTCTACAGGAAGCCATTCATTCTCTACAACGGCACGGGAACAACTTACGGTTCCGCCGATTACCTCTGCGAGATCTTCCAACAGTTTGAAGTTTTCCTTAGAACCAACACCACGTCCACCGGATACAAGAATTTTTGCATCCATGATGTCTACGGTATCTGTTACAGATTTTACTACATCAAGGATTTCAACATATTTGTTGTTTGGTGTAAATCCAGGATTGTAGTTGATCACTTCTGCTTTTGCACCAGCCTTTGGCTCAATCTTCTGCATAACACCCGGACGAACGGTTGCCATCTGTGGGCGGTTGTCAGGACATGCGATCGTAGCGATCGTATTTCCACCAAATGCAGGACGAGTCATAAGAAGCTGATTGTGCTTCTGCTGATCTTCTCTTCCAGGAACAGCATTGATTGGGAAGTTACCAATCTCAAGTACCGTACAGTCAGCGGTCAAACCTGTCTTCACACGTGCGGAAACACGAGGACCAAGGTCACGGCCGATTGCCGTAGCACCTACCAGCATAATTTCTGGTTTGTACTCATTGATTACGGAAGCAAGCGCATGCGTATATGGCTCTGTTCTGTAATCTTTCAATTCAGGATCGTCTACAACGATAACCTTGTCTGCACCATACTCAGCCAATGTATCAACCAGTCCGGCAACTCCGGAACCGATCAAAACAGCTGTTACATCTGTATTAAGGTCTTTTGCAAGTTCATTTGCTTTTCCAAGCAGCTCAAGTGCGATGCTGCTGATTTCATTGTCTACCTGCTGTGCATAGACAAATACACCTTTATATTCTTCTAAATTCATTTTTATGGATCCTCCTTGTTTTCGCTTAGATTACGTGTTTCTCCAACAGCTTCTCAACGATGTAAGATGCTGCTGCATTTGCATCCTCAGGAGTAACTTTTTCTCCAGCGCCTTTACGTACTTTATCCGAAGCTTTTGCGATTTTTGTTGGAGATCCTTTCAAACCAAGATCAGAATCATCTACATCTTTAAGGTCTGCTCTTCCCCAAACGGTAATCTCTTTGTCATAAGCATCGAAGATTCCACCTGGTGTCATATAACGAGGCTCGTTCAATTCAGAAAGAGCTGTGATAAGACATGGCATCTTTGCTTTCAGTACGTGAGTTCTGTCGTCATACAAACGTTCTACAACAACAGAATCGCCTTCGATCTTAATATCTTTTGCATATGAAATAACAGGGATATCAAGATGTTCAGAAATCTGTGGTCCTACCTGTGCGGTATCACCGTCGATTGCCTGACGTCCTGTAATGATCAAATCATAATCAATGTTTCTAAGTGCACCGGCAATGGTCGTAGAAGTAGCCCATGTATCAGCTCCTCCCAAAACTCTGTCAGTAACAAGAATACCATTATCAGCTCCCATAGCCATAGCTTCGCGAAGAACTTCTTCTGCTTTTGGAAGTCCCATGGTAAGAACGGTAACTTCTGCACCATTCTGCTCTTTGATGCGAAGTGCTGCTTCCAGACCAGCTTTGTCATCCGGGTTCATAATTGTAAGCATTGCACCACGGTCAAGTGTACCATCCGGATTAAATTTTACTCCACCTTTTGTATCAGGTACCTGTTTAATACATACTACTATTTTCACGATATGAACCTCCTTATTTCAACAAGTTTCCAGAGATAACCATACGCTGAACTTCTGATGTTCCTTCGTAAATCTCTGTGATCTTAGCATCACGCATCATACGTTCCACATCATATTCTCTGATGTAACCATAACCACCATGCAACTGAACTGCTTTTGTTGTTACTTCCATAGCAACTTCGGCAGCATATAATTTAGCCATTGCAGCTTCTACGGAGTAAGAAACTTTTGCTCCATCTGCAAATTCCTGTTTCTTCAATGCAGCTTTATATACAAGAGATTTTGCAGCTTCTACTTTTGTAGCCATATCAGCAAGCTGGAACTGTGTGTTCTGCTGTGCAGCGATAGAACGTCCAAACTGTTTTCTCTCTTTTACGTAAGCAACGGTTGTCTCAAGAGCACCTTCTGCAATACCAAGCGCCTGAGCAGCAATACCGATACGTCCGCCATCCAGAGTATGCATTGCGATAGGGAATCCTTTTCCCTGTGGTCCAAGGATATTTTCCTTTGGAATACGGCAGTCTTCGAAGATTAACTCGTATGTAGAAGATCCACGGATACCCATCTTCTTCTCTTTTGTTCCGAAGGAGAATCCAGGAGTTCCTTTTTCTACGATAAATGCGGAAAAGTTCTTTTTCTTTCTTCCACGTTTGTCTTCTGTTACGCTTGTGATAGCGATTACAATGTAAACATCTGCTACTTTACCATTGGTAATGAAGCATTTGCTTCCGTTAAGTACCCACTCATCTCCATCGAGAACAGCTTTTGTCTGTGCTCCCTGAGCATCGGTGCCGGCACCTGGCTCTGTCAATGCGAAAGCACCAAGTTTTTCACCATTGCAAAGAGGTGGAAGGTATTTCTGCTTCTGCTCTTCTGTACCATAAGTAAGGATTGGATCACAGCAAAGACTTGTATGTGCAGATACGATAACACCTGTTGTACCGCAGACTTTTGAAAGTTCCTCTACGCACATTACATAGGTCAAAATGTCGCATCCCTGTCCACCATACTGCTTTGGCACCGGAATTCCCATAAATCCATATTTACCCATTTTGTCTACCGTAGACTGTGGGAAAACTTCTGTTTCATCTGTTTCCTGTGCCAACGGCTTTGCTTCATTTTCAGCGAAATCTTTGAACAACGTTCTCGCCATTTCATGTTTCTGATCTAAAGTAAAATCCATTATTAATGAACCGCCTTTCTGTATATTTGATGGATCCTATATCCACCGAAATTATTTGCTGTAATCGTAGAATCCGATACCAGTTTTTCTTCCGAGTTTTCCTGCACGAACCATCTTGCGAAGCAATGGATGAGGACGGTATTTAGGATCACCTGTCTCAGCCTGAAGTACTTCCATGATAGCAAGGCAGATATCAAGACCTACCAAATCGCCAAGTGCAAGAGGTCCCATTGGGTGGTTTGCACCAAGCTGCATTGCTGTATCAATACCTTCAACAGAAGCTACACCGTCAGCATAGATGCCAACTGCTTCGTTGATCATAGGGATCAAAATACGGTTTACAACAAATCCAGCTGCTTCTTTTACTTCTACCGGTGTTTTGCCGATTTCTTTAGAAATTGCAACGATTTTCTCAACCATCTCGTCTGGTGTATTCTCACCTGCGATAACTTCGATCAGCTTCATAACTGGAGCTGGGTTGAAGAAGTGCATACCGATAACCGGACGATCCAGTCCTGCACCGATCTCTGTGATAGAAAGGGAAGATGTGTTTGTAGCAAACATACAATCTTTCTTTACGATATCCTGAAGTTCTTTGAATGTCTGTTTCTTAACATCCATTACCTCAAGAGCTGCCTCTACGATCAAATCACAGTCTGTACAGATTTCTTTTGTACCTGTTGTGATCTTAGCAAGGATGCTGTCTGCAGCAGCCTGATCCATTTTTCCTTTTGCAATACGTTTTTCAAAACCTTTTGCAATTTTGTTTTTACCGTTTGCAGCAAATTCATCATTAATATCACACAAGCAAACTTCATAACCTTCTGTCTGAGCAAATGCCTGAGCAATTCCGGAACCCATTGTTCCAGCACCAATAACGCCAACTTTCATTGATACATACCTCCGTTTTTTTTATTCTCCGAACCGGACAGAGCCGGTCCGGAAAGTTATTATTTCATGCTAAATTATTTATTCTGGAAAGGAACTACTTTGAGTTTTTTCTCTTTGTCTTTCTCAAGGAAGTTACCCATTCCTGCTTTCTGGTCTTCTGTCTCGAAGCAGTCACCGAAGAGTTTCTCTTCGATCACGATTGCCTGATCCATATCAACCTGAAGTCCTTCATTGATTGCTTTCTTGCAGTTACGAACAGCGATCGGAGCCTGCATAGCAATACCTGCAGCCATTTTCTTTGCTGCCGGCATAAGCTCTTCCAAAGGATATACCGCATTTACAAGACCTACGCGGTATGCTTCCTCAGCTTTAATGTTGCGTGCTGTGTAGATCATCTGTTTTGCCATTCCTACAGGGATGACACGAGCAAGACGCTGTGTTCCACCAAATCCAGGAGTGATACCAAGACCTGCTTCCGGCTGGCCAAATACAGCATTTTCAGAACAGATACGGATGTCACAGCTCATGGAGATCTCGCATCCACCACCAAGGGCAAATCCGTTTACTGCTGCGATAACAGGGATAGGGAAAGTTTCAAGTTTGCGGAATACATCATTTCCTTTTTTACCGAAAGCTTCTCCTTCTGCTTTTGTCAATGTGCTCATCTCTCCGATATCTGCACCGGCTACAAAAGATTTCTCTCCGGCACCAGTAAGAATCAGACAGCGAATCACATCAAGATCTACACCATCCAATGTAGCACCCAGCTCATCCAGCACCTGGCTGTTCAAAGCGTTCAATGCTTTCGGACGGTTAATGGTAATAATACCAACTTTGTCTTCTACTTCATACGTAATGAATTCCATTTTGGGAACTCTCCTTTCTGTACTGTTTTTTCAGAAATTAGTCACGTTCTACGATTGTAGAGCATCCCATTCCTCCACCGATACAAAGTGTTGCAAGACCTTTCTTTGCATCACGTTTCTGCATCTCATGAAGAAGTGTTACAAGGATACGGCATCCGGAAGCTCCTACTGGATGTCCAAGTGCAATCGCACCACCATTTACATTCAATTTACTGAGATCAAAACCAAGTTCTCTTCCTACTGCTACAGACTGTGCTGCAAATGCTTCATTTGCTTCGATAAGATCAAAGTCATCGATGCTCATGCCTGTCTTAGCAAGAACTTTCTTTGTAGATGCAACCGGTCCGATACCCATGATCTTAGGATCAACACCGCCAAGAGCACCTGCTACGAAAGTAGCCATAGGTTTTACACCAAGTTCTTTTGCTTTTTCTTCGCTCATAACAACGATAGCTGCTGCACCATCATTGATTCCGGAAGCGTTACCAGCGGTAACAAAACCGTCTTTGTTGATTGGACGAAGTTTTGCAAGTCCTTCCATCGTTGTTCCAGGACGTGGTCCCTCATCTTTGTTAAAGATAATTGTTTCTTTTTTCTTCTTAACTTCAACTGGTACGATCTCATCATCGAATCTACCAGCTTCCTGAGCAGCTACAGCTTTTGCCTGGCTTGCTACAGCAAACTCATCCAGTTCTTCACGTGTCAGGTTCCATCTTGGATCCTTACAAATATTATCTGCTGTCTGAATCATATGATAATCATTGAATGCATCCCAAAGAGCATCGTTTACCATTGTATCAATAATGGTATTGTTGTTCATACGATATCCGAAACGAGCCTGTTTCAAAGCATATGGAGCCATGGACATGTTTTCCATACCACCTGCTACTACGATATCTGCATCTCCTACCTGAATCATCTGTGCTGCCATATTTACACAGTTCAAACCGGAACCACAAACAACGTTTACAGTTACTGCAGGTGTCTCAATTGGAAGTCCTGCATTAATAGACGCCTGACGTGCAACGTTCTGTCCAAGACCTGCCTGGATTACACAACCCATGTAAACATGATCTACCTGATCTGCTGGTACTCCGGCTCTCTCCAAAGCTTCTTTGATTACAATAGATCCCAGTACTGGTGCTGGTGTTGTACTAAGGCTTCCACCCATTGTACCGATGGCAGTACGACATGCGCCTGCTAATACTACTTTTTTAGACATAATATGTATCCTCCTTGTTTTTGTCATTTCTTGATTTTTTATATTGCAGCCGGATAAAATCCGGTTTATAAACATGAATTATTATTTATGAAACTTTTCTTTTAATTTTTTTTCAACAACCGCGGGCACAAACTGTGAAACATCCGAACCATAGGATGCTACTTCCCTCACGATCGTCGAACTCAAAAATGCATACTCCAAGCTAGTGGTAAAAAACATCGTATCGATTTCCGGATTCAGACTGTGATTTGTCTGTGCAATCTGCATTTCCGATTCAAAATCCGATACCGCCCGAAGTCCGCGAACCATCACTTTGGCTCCGGCATCCTTTGCAAAATCTACGGTCAGTCCCTGAAATGTCTCAACACGAACATTATCAAAATCTTTCGTCGCCTCTTTGAGCATCTCTACCCGCTCATCCATCGAAAACAATGGATTTTTTCCACTGTTAACCAAAACAGCAACGATCACTTCATCCACTACTTTCGAAGCTCTTTCAATAATATCCAGATGTCCATAAGTAACCGGGTCAAAACTTCCGGGGTAAACTGCTTTTACCATAATATGCTCCATTCTGCATCGAATTGTATTTTGAACCTGGCAAAAAACGACTACATTGTTATTTTTTTAACAATCCATCTTACCAAGCAACAAATACATAATAACACCAATCCCCCCTATTGTCAAATAATTATCAATCTTTTTTTGCAAATCTTTCCCCTTGACCCTCCTTTTCATAAATGTTAAAATAATATCAAAGTCTTAGTTACCATGTAACTTAAATAATTAGGAGGCGTCTTTATTATGGATTACCAACAGATGTATCAAAACAAACTTACGACAGCAGCTTCTGCTGCAAACGTTATTCAATCCGGTGACTGGGTCGATTACGGCTGGTGTGTCAACACCCCGGTTGCCGTGGATAAAGAAGTAGCAAAACGGCTGCCATCCCTTGAGAATGTAAATTTCCGCGGTGGAATCTTGATGTGGGTTCCTGAAATTTTTCAGATTGAAGATCCTGCTGCGCATATGACATGGAATTCCTGGCACATGGGAGGCATCGAAAGAAAAGCTGTTGCACAAGGATTTTCTTTCTACTCTCCGATCCGTTATTCGGAACTTCCACGTTATTACCGCGACTTGAGTTGTCCTTCCCGTGTAGCAATTTTCCAGGTATCTCCGATGGACGAACATGGATATTTTAATTTTGGTCCAAGTGCTTCTCATCTGGCTGCCTGCTGTGAACGTGCAGAAGTGATCATTGTCGAGGTCAACGAAAATATGCCTCGCTGTCTTGGCGGCTCTGAAAACGGCATTCATATTTCCAATGTTGATATGATTGTGGAAGGTGACAACCCATCTATCGCTGAAATGGGCGGCGGCGCTGCTGCTACCAATGTCGATCAAGCTGTTGCCAAATTGATTGTAGAAGAAATTCCGGATGGTGCTTGTCTCCAGCTCGGTATCGGCGGTATGCCAAATGCTGTTGGTACGATGATTGCTGAATCTGATCTGAAAGATCTTGGTGTACATACAGAAATGTACGTTGATGCCTTTGTCGATATTGCAAAAGCCGGAAAGATTACCGGAGCAAAGAAAAACATTGACCGCTATCGTCAAACTTACGCTTTCGGTGCCGGTACAAAGAAAATGTATGATTACTTAAATGACAATCCGGAATGTATGAGTGCTCCCGTCGATTATACAAACGACATCCGCTCCATTTCCGCATTGGATAACTTTATCTCCATTAATAATACCGTAGACATTGACCTCTATGGACAGGTAAATGCAGAAAGTGCCGGGATCAAAAATATCAGCGGCGCCGGTGGACAGCTTGATTTCGTTCTTGGTGCTTACCTCTCCAAAGGCGGAAAGAGTTTCATCTGCTGCTCTTCCACATTCACAAACAAACAGGGTGAAAAAGTTTCCCGTATCCGTCCAACGTTAGCCAATGGATCTATTGTTACTGATACACGTGCAAACATCCACTACTTTGTTACGGAATATGGTAAAGTAAACCTGAAAGGTCTTTCTACCTGGCAGAAAGCAGAGGCTATTATCTCCGTCGCTCATCCGGATTTCCGCGATGAGCTGATCAAAGAAGCCGAAAGTATGCATATCTGGAGACGCTCCAACAAATAAAACCAATTTTCTCTTAATAATAAATATAAGAAGCCGGCGGTACAGGAAACTACTATCCTGCACCGCCGGTTACCTTTTTTATATAATAATGCACACCAAACCGCCATTGGAATCATTTACCACTTTTTGGATCGTATCCTGCAGCTTTACCTGACTTTCTTCCGTTAAACGATTTACCTTATTTAGGATTCCATCATCCACCAGCTGACGGATCGTTTTTCCGAAAATATTGGTATCAAAAATCCCATCGGGATTTTCTTTTCCATTTTTTTCGATGTACTCGATCAGATCTTTTGCCTGTTCCTCACTTCCCACGATTGGTGCGATCTCCGTCTCAATGTTTGCCTGGATCAAATGCAGCGACGGACAGATAGCCCGGATCTTTACGCCGTATTTGTTTCCATGCTTGATCAGTTCCGGTTCGGCGATCTCAATTTCTTCCATCGTCGGAGTGACGATGCCATAACCACGGCCCTTTACCTGCTGGCACGCTGTCTCTATGCTTTGATATTCCGCTCTCTTTCCGGCAAGTTCTTTTAACGTCGCAATCAGCTCATATTCACCGGAAATCGGCGTGCCGATCAAATCACTTAAAATTTCATAATAATATTGTTCTTCAAACTCGATGGCGACATGGATTTCACCATTCTGCATCTGCTTATCCTGAATATAGATTCCTTTTACATAGTCGGCATCCAGTGTTACCGTATCTTTATTGACATCGCGCATGACGTGCATATTTTTAAGCATTTCCAGACACTTTGTCATCAGATCCTTTTTCAGCCAGTGATCGCGGTCTAAAAATTCAACCCATTTTGGAAAATAAAACTGAATCTGACCAATTGGAAAATCAGCTAATATTGTTTCCATCATGAAAAATACATCATCTTTTTTCAGATTTTTGCAATCCATTGCCAAAACACCGATTCCATATTTTTTCTGTAATTTTTTAGCAAGTTCTCTGGTGGATTCCTGATGTGGTACGCTGGTGTTCAAGATCATAATCGTCGGCTTTCCTGCCGCTTTGCATTCTGCCACTGTTTTTTCTTCGCCCTCTATATACTGTTCTCTGGATAATTCTGTAAAACTCCCATCGGTCGTCACGATAATTCCGATATTTGAATGTTCGCGAATTACTTTACTTGTTCCAATCTGCGCTGCTTTTGTAAACGGAATTTCTTCATCGTACCACGGTGTTTTTACCATCCGCTCTTTCTCTTCTTCCCGATACCCGGCAGCATCTTTTACAACAAAACCCACACAGTCGATCAAACGCACTTTTCCACTTTCCCCGCTTGGCATCTGGACCTGTGCTCCCTCTTTCGGAATAAATTTGGGCTCTGTCGTCATAATTGTTTTTCCGTCTGAAGACTGTGGCAGTTCATCTCTGGTACGCATTTTTTCCGCTTCATCCTGCATTTCCGGTATGACCATCAGTTCCATGAAATTTTTGATAAATGTACTTTTTCCGGTGCGAACCGGACCTACGATACCCAGATACAATTCTCCGCCGGTTCTTGTATTGATATCTTCATATACATTATATTCATTGTCCATAAAAAAACCCCCTTGCTAAACTGTTACAGTATATGCAAGGAGGTTTTCTGATATGTTACTTATTTAATTTTAATTTTCTTAACAGTTTTCTTTCCGGAAGAAGCCTGTACGGTAATCTTTACTTTACCCTTTTTAATGGCTTTTACATTTCCGTAAGCATCTACAGAAGCAATTGCCGAATTACTGCTGCTAAAGCTGATCGTATCGGTAGAATTTGCTTTTACAAGAGAAACAGTCAATTTCTTCATCTGTTTCCGTTTCATCGTAGAAGGTCCTTTTACTTTTACTTTCTTTGCTTTCACCTGTTTCTTAGAAACCACCACTGTAATCGTTGCCTTTTTACCGGAAGAAGCCTGTACGGTGATCTTAGCCGTTCCTTTCTTCTTCGCAGTGATCGTTCCGGATGTAGAAACAATAGCCACTTTCTTTTTATTCGTCTTATAAGAAATGGTATCCGTACTTGTCAGCGGATTCTTCTCTGCTTTTATGGAAAGCGTCTGGCCTTTTGCCATATACACTTTCTTTACATTTGGTTTATTCAGGTAAATACGAATGCTCTTCGCCGGCTGTTTTACCGTTACCGTACAACTTGCATAACGATTTGTATTTGTTTTTGCTGTAATTGTCGCCATTCCCGGACCAACTGCACGAATGACACCATTGGCATCTACCATTGCCACTTTGGCATTGTTCGTAGAATACGTATACGTAATGGTTTCATTCGCATTTGCCGGAAGAACGGTCGGTGTCAAGGTATGTGTCTGACCAACATTCAAGGTTACCTCTTTGGTAATGCTGATGCCTGTTACATTTACCTTCTTTGGAATAATGGTTACATTGATCGAAGCGGAAACACCTGAGGTCGCCGTTGCTGTCAAAACAGCGGTTCCTGCAGATACTGCTTTTATTGTCAAACGGGTTCCGGAAGTCGTGATGGATGCAACCCCCGGATTGCTTGTTGCCCATTTCACTGTATCTTCTGTATCATTTGGTGTTACAACATAACCACTTGTCAAAGCAGCATTGGTTGTTTTATTAATGGTATACGTTTTTCCTTCTTCCAATGTAATCGGCGCATCCAAAATCTGAATTGATTTTGCCGGTGCATAAACGGTAACCGTAAATTCAGAAGACTTTACATTACTGTTTTCTTTTGAAATCGCTACGATCTTAGCGGTTCCTTTTTTCAAGCCTGTCACATTTCCATGCTCATCCACCGATACAACTTGGGCTCCGTAAGTTACTTTCCATTCTACTTCTTTATTACCCGCATTGATCGGTTTCACTTTAACATTCAACTGAGTGGATTCGCCAACATTTACCGTATTACTGCCGACAATTTCGATAGCGGATGCTTTTACATTCTGGTCATCCGTTACCATGAAATAGAATTTTCTACTGATTCCACTTGCCCGGCCGGTTACCGTAATCACAACAATCTCATCACTCGCCTGTTTCGTTGTCAGATTTCCCATCTGATCCACGGAGATAATATCCGGGTTCGAGGAAGTAAAGATCAACTGTTCTTCAGAAGCAGGATCTGTTCCAGCCGGATATTTCAGCTTAATGTCAAGCTGGTCTTTTCCACCGTTTCCATTTGGAAGGACATATGGGTTGTTTGCACTGGTTACCAGGTTATCCGGCAGGTTATCTCCTTTTGTCTTAACCGTATCAAAACCGGATGCAGACGTCTGGCATACGACAGTAATACGATCGGATTTTGACCCTGATTTTATCGTAATAAATGCCGTTCCATTGCTTGAAACATCCGCTCTCTTAATTTTAATAACTGCTTTTCCGTCCTTGAAACTGTCTGTCCCTTCTACAAAGTCAACCAATGCCGGATCAGAAGACTCCCATGTATATCCCTGCGTTGTCTCAGCCGGTTCTACCGTCGCTGTCAAAGTGACACCACTTGTCGCTGCCTGACCGGTAGATGGAATGTACAGAACTTTTTCATTATTTTCTTCCACAAACATATTTGGATTCTGCGTTACTGCAGTATCTCCTTCAGCAGACAATGATACTTTTTCTGTGATGACATCTGTAACACTGACTTTATAATCAATCTGCTGTGCACTCTGCCAGTAAGAACTGGATTCAAGAATCTGAAGTCCTGTTGTAAACTTCACGCGAAGAGTAACCGGGCTCTCCTTATCAATATATTCTTTCCCATTCACAACAAAATGGTACTTGCCTTTTGTATCTTTCGTCACATTGGCACTCAGTCCGCGATATTCATTTGTTACAACCTCTCCATCCTTTACAGAATAAATCTCTGTCTCTTTGGAACCATCGATTACAGAAATCGTCGGTGTACTTCCCGGATAAAGAGTTTTTTCGTTTACCGCATTGATTTTCAATTCATAATCACGGTCAATCGGAAGCGGCTGGACCTCTCCGTCCGGCTGTCTCAATATCAGTGCCGGATAGGTGCTCACTCTTCCGCCTACTGTACCATAAAGACCGCTTACTGTAGTTCCCTGCAGTGTAGAACTAATTGGCGCTGTCAGCTGCGCAAGATAAAGGTCATCTTTCATAACATCCGCAGCCATACTCTCCGTAAGGTCACTAAACGTAACATTCTGCAGGAAGGTACATTGTTTCAAAAGTCCGGTTTCAATCGCCGTTACCTTTGTCTTGGAAATATCAAATTGAGTAATATTTGTCTGCTCGAATGCATTATTTCCGATTTTCTCCAATTTGCTGGCGCGTACAAAATCCACGGTACGCAGACCTTTTTTTACTTCTTTTGTTCCATACTGACTATAATTTACTTTATAATTTACTTTCTTTGTACTATTCGCATACGAAATCTCTCGATTCGTATTATCGATCAAGGCACATTTTGCGAATGCGCTGGCTCCGATGGAAAGAAGGCTTGATGGGAATACCACTTCATCCAGAGAATAACATCCGGAAAATGCACTTTTTCCAATGGTTTTGATTTCTGTTCCGAAGGAACTTCCCACGCCCTGCGGATTCGCAAGAACAAGATTCGTACAATTCATAAAGGCGGAATCTCCGATGTTTGTTACCGTATTCGGAATGTTGATCGTACGGAGTCCATAATAATCATTAAATTTGGCTTTATCGGATCGGTCTAAAATATTAACCTGTTCTCCTCCACAGCCATTGAATGTATCTTTTTTAATCTCTGTAAGTGCTTTTGGCAGTCTTACACTTTCGAGGCGGCAGCAGTTCATAAATGCAGCTTCCCCGATATTATCTTCTTTTAACGAATCCGGAATAACCAGTTTTTTCATTCCGAAAACATATGCCAGAGTAACACTCTTTTGATTTGTATTATTTCCCTCTGTATATATTTCCTTCAAAACCGGCGGCATGTAAGCTCCAACCATTCCGGTTTCCGGTGTCACCGATACGGCACTTCCTTTTGCCAGATACATAGTATCAAAAACACTTCCCGTACCAACCAGACGATTTTCATAGGCCGACTGTGTCGTATCGTAAACATTGGTAACGGAAATATTGGTTTTATTTGAGTCCAAAGCACTTACAACGTCATTTGGATTATAATATTTACGCTGTGCCACTACATAGTAATCCTCATAACCCTCTGCATCCGTCACGGTTGCCGGATCTACGATTGCATTTGGAGCTACATAGATATGTTCTGACTTCTGCTCACCATTTTTTACAACAATAAATTCATAGTCGCCGTTACTATATTTAGTTTTTACATTTCCCGGCAAAACCATAATGCGGACTGCCGTCATGGAAGCACTGTCATATGATTTTCCACAGTTCAAAAATGCATTGTCCCCAATAGATACAAGTCCATTGGCAAACTGCACCGTTCCTTCTTCCAATTTTGTTTTTGTTCCCAATGTTGTCAGTTTGTACTGATTTGCAAACGCATTGTCTCCAATTGTTTCCAATTTATCTGAAACAATCACCTTTTCCAAACGTGCACCACTGCTCTTATCTTTGGAATCATTTCCAAAACACAATTCCGGAATATTTCCAATTCCACTTCCCAGTGTAACCGTCTGCATATAATAGTTATTGGAAAATGCTCCTTTTCCAAGTTCTGTAACACAATCCGGAAGGATTACTTCTTTCAGTCCGGAGAGAACCTCCCGCTCACTCCAGCTATTTGTAATATAATTTGTTCCAACCATATTGTAAACATAACAAGCGGAAAATGCTTTTTCTCCAATTGTTTTCAAATTTTTCAAATTTTTCAAAAACGACGTTGTATACAATTTCCAGCATTCTGAAAAGGCAAGTGTTTCAATCGTCTGCAGTTTTGCATCCGCTGGAATTTCGATTTTTGTGCCATACAGATAGTGGCAACGGTAAAATGTTCCCTCTTTTATCGTTGTGATGGTATTCGGCAGTTTCATACCAATCAGATAGCTTTCGGAAAATGCTGATTTTCCTACATCTGTACAAGATTTTGGAATATCTATATACGTAATTCCACATTTATGGAATGCTTCTTCTCCGATGCTTGTAAGCGACTCGGGAAGCACAATCGTATATTCCTTATACAGATTCTCTTTCTGATTGTCCGTGAGATTCTCTAAATCGATATCGTCGCCATACTGAAAATTAGCTCCGGTAAATGCCGATTTGTTAATTTTTTTCAATTTTGTACAAGGAGACAGATTCATCTTCTTGATAAAACTTTCCTGAAATGCATTATCCCCGATATAGGTGATGGTCTTTGGAAGATAGGAATAATCTTTGGTTCCCTCTCCAATGACATAAAACTTCGCTGCATCTCCATCCGCTGTATCAGCTCCTGCACCCTTGAAAACGGAATTTCCGATATATTGAAGACCCTCTTCAAGTCCAACTTCCATCAATCCGGAACAGTTCTCAAACGCACCTGTACCGATTTTCAATGCATCCTGAATTGGAATTTCCACTTTTTGCAAGGAAGTACAGTTTACAAATGCCTGTCCTTTTAATTCAAGTTTTGTAGAACGTGTGGCATATTTTCCAAACTCTACCGTTTCAATTGCAGAACAGTTTCCAAACGCGGTGACTCCTACCTTAGTAACCTTAGTAAGATCAACCACCTCATCATTTGACGTCCCAATTCCTAATGTTGTAAGGGCGGAACAATTTTCGAAAGCATTCGCTTCTATCGTAGTTATTGTTCCCGGAAGGACAATTTTCACCAGTCCCGTACAGTTTTTAAACTCGCCCTCCGGAATCACTTTAATATCTGCTCCTGTTGAAAAAGTAACCTTGGACAAGTTAATCTCACTTGCCTTCTGTGCCCATCCGATTCCCTCAATACTGGAAACCTTCATGTTACCAAAATCAATCTTTCCGGTGTATGCACTCAAAAATGTTCCGGCTACTGCTCTTGTATAGGTAGCATTATTTTTGTATTGAGCAAGAACCTCTTCTGCTGTATGTGTTCCGATATACTCAAGAACCTGTTTTGCTTCCTCCTGATTATCCGCCTCCGTATTTCCTGCGTAGAAAACAGCATTGGCAATAATCTTGTAAAAAGTAAGTACATTTTGATCCTTTACATTTGTGTCCCCAAGTGGAACTCCCGTTTCAATATTACCTGGTGCCGCCAGAACGACATGAGACGGAATCGCAGCGATCTGTGCACTTGTTGTCAGAAGGGCTGCCGCCAGCGCAACACTGAGAATCCGCTTCACAATTCTCGGTTTCTTTTTCATAGTCAGTCTCCTTTTCTTGTTAATTAACATTTTACGTAACAATTCAGTTACTTTTTATTTATAAAATATACAGATTCATTTTATCATTTTTTTGAACTTCCTGCAATAGTTTGTTTATAAAAAAAACTGCCTAAACAAAATATTTTTGCTTAGACAGTTTGAAATCTCTTCGTTGATTTTCTATTATTCTTTGATCTTAGCGTTTTCGCCGACCATATCGATGACTTTATTGGTAAGTAATGTGATCTTATAATATTTTTCAATCGAGATCACGTCACCGTAAAGTTCTTTGAAGTTTTTCTTCAATTCGTCTACGGTTCCTCCCTGCTCTTCCACTTTCTGCATCTCTTCCGTAATCTCATCATCGGTAACCGTGATGCCTTCTTTTTCTGCAATCGCCTCTGTCAAAAGCTGCGTTTTTGCAATGCCCTGCGCCGCCTGTGTTAACTGCTCTTTATAGGTATCTTCTGTCATACCGGCCTGTGTCAGGAACGTATTAAAATCATCAAAACCATACTGTTTTGCCGTGTAACGATAGTAAGCATCGAGCTGGGAACTTGCCGTATTCACGAGAGAATCCGGATATTTCTTCACTTCAGCTTTATCTTCCACTTGACCATAAGCGGTAGATCCTGCACCATCTTTCTTTTCCTTCTTCAAGTCTTCACGGATAGACTTTTTGTATTCTTCAATCGTTTTGTACTCGGTCTTTTCAGATACCAGCTTGTCTGTCAGTTTTGGTGTTTTTGTCTTTGAAATGTAATTCAAAGTCACCGTAAATACCGCTGCTTTTCCGGCAAGATCTTTATTATTGGTGTAGTCATCCGGGAATTTGAGGTTGAGATCTTTGGTTTCGCCCGGCTTCATACCGATCACACCATCATCAAATCCATCAATAAATCCGGAAGATCCAAGCGTAATGGCACTTCCGGAAGCACTTCCGCCTTCAAAAGCTTTGCCATCGGTCTTTCCTTCATAATCAATATTTACCGTGTCACCTTTTTTACATTTTCCTTTTTTAATCTTCTTCTCCGTAGAGTTCTGACTTACAAAGGAATCTAACTGGGACTGTACTTCATCATCCGACACAGTACAATCTACCTCAATTCCTTTATATTCAGGAATTGTCACACACTCCGACGCAACGTAATCATCGTCCTGCGATGCGGTTGATGTCGTGCTGGAATCTTCTCCTGTAAATTTGCTCTTTATTTCGCTCCAGGAACATCCTGTAAGCACCAAAGAAGCGGATAATACCATACTTAAAATAACTGCTCGTCTTTTCACTTCGTTTTCCTCCTAATAACTTAACGTTAATACTCATTCTATCACACTTTTTGAGAAAATAAAAGTGAATTTTTGTTCACGATTTTAAGAAATTGCTTCTTTCATGCTCTTCACATACTCGGAAACCGGTTTAATGCACTCTTTTCCATAGGTTTCAACCAGTTTTACAATGGCACTTCCTACGATCACGCCATCCGAAAATTCTGACATTTCTTTTGCCTGCTCCGGCGTGGAAATTCCAAATCCGATGGCACATGGGATGTCTTTTGTCTTCTTTACCTGCTCGATCATCTGCGCAACACCTTTATTGATCGTGCTGCGCATACCTGTTACGCCGAGACTCGATACGCAGTATACGAATCCCTTCGCCTCTGCTGCAATCGCCTGAATACGGTCATGAGACGTCGGTGCGATCAGGGAAATGACATTCAGATCGTATTGGGAAAAGACGGAATCCATTTCTTCTTTCTCTTCAAACGGAACATCCGGAATGATTACGCCACTCATGCCGATTTCTTTGGAACGTTTGGCAAATTTTTCAATGCCGTAAACAAAAATTACATTTGCATATGTCATAAACACCATGGGAACGTGCATTTTATCCTGAATGGATTCTACCATATCAAAGATTTTGTCGGTCGTCGTTCCTGCCGCCAAAGCTCTCTCGTCGGCTTTCTGAATGACAATACCTTCTGCGACCGGATCCGAAAATGGGATTCCGATCTCAATCAGATCTGCGCCGCTTTCCTGCAGAACCGGAAGAAGCTCTTTGGTGGTATCTAAGTCCGGATCTCCTGCTGTTACAAATGGTATAAATGCTTTTCCATGATCAAAAGCCTGTGCTATCTTACTCATAAAGTTCGACCCCCCTGTATCTTGCAATGGCTGCCACATCTTTGTCGCCACGTCCTGAAATATTTACTACAATAATCTGATCTTGGTTCATCGTCGGAGCCAGTTTTCTCGCATATGCCAGAGCATGGGAACTCTCGATCGCAGGGATGATTCCCTCGATTCTTGACAAATATTCAAAGGCAGAAACGGCTTCTTCGTCTGTGATCGGCACATACTGGGCACGTCCGATATCATGAAGATGTGCATGTTCCGGCCCGATTCCCGGATAGTCCAGTCCGGCCGAGATCGAATATACCGGTGCGATCTGTCCATATTCATCCTGGCAGAAATAAGATTTCATACCATGAAATACGCCCAATGTTCCATTGGCGATCGTCGCTGCGTTCTTATCTGTATTTACCCCATGTCCGGCAGCTTCACATCCGATCAGCTGTACCGATTCATCCGGAATAAAATCATAAAAGGCTCCCATCGCATTGCTTCCGCCACCGACGCAGGCAATGACAGCATCCGGAAGTTTTCCTTCCCGTTCCATCAACTGGGATTTAATCTCTTTTCCGATAACACTCTGGAAATCTCTTACAATTTCCGGAAACGGTGCCGGTCCCATAACCGAACCAATCACATAATGTGTATCGTCGATGCGGTTAGTCCACTCACGAAGGGTCTCATTCACGGCATCTTTCAGTGTCTGTGTTCCACTTGTCACCGCATGCACCTTCGCGCCCAAAAGCTCCATACGATATACATTCAATGCCTGTCGCTCGGTATCTTCTTTTCCCATAAACACTTCACATTCCATTCCTAGAAAGGCTGCGATCGTAGCTGTTGCCACACCATGCTGTCCGGCTCCTGTCTCTGCGATCAGGCGTTTTTTACCCATTCGTTTTGCCAGCAGCGCCTGGCCAAGAGCATTGTTCAATTTATGAGATCCGGTATGGTTCAGATCTTCTCGTTTCAGATAAATCTTCGCGCCTCCCAGATCTTTTGTCATACGATCCGCATAGTACAAAAGGGATGGTCGGCCTACATAAGTTGCCAGCATTTCATTGAACTCTCGTACAAAATCCGGATCCTCCTTATATTTTCGATATGCCTGTTCCAATTCGATTACGGCATTCATCAGTGTTTCCGGGATATATTGTCCCCCGTGAATACCAAAACGTCCTCTAGATTTCGACATTACTTTCATCTCCAATCTTCTTAATTTCTTTCATTTTTTCCAAATCTTTACATCCTTCTGTTTCAATTCCACTACTGATATCCAGAGCATAGGCCGGCACCTGCTGCATCGCCTGCCGTACATTGGCGGCATTCAGACCACCTGCCAGAAAAAACGGATGATGCAGGTCTTCCGGAATCATGGTCCAGTCAAAAACATTCCCGGTTCCACCATACACTCCGGGCTGGTAAGCATCGATCAGCAGATAATCACAATCCATCGCATCGGCCTTTCGAATGCTTTCCACATCTTTGGCACGGACGGCTTTAATTATCTCAGCCTCTGTCGCTTCCTTAATCTTAAGAATTTCATCATTGGTCTCATCTCCGTGAAGCTGAACCATATCGATTGCTTTTTCTTTAATGTAGTGAATGATTGTTTCCGGAGTCTCATTGACAAATACACCAACCACCGGAATCTCCGGCAATATCTGGGACCGAAACTTGACTGCCTGTTCCAACGTAATCTTTCGCCGGGTATTGGCAAAGATAAATCCCGCAAAATCCGGTTTTACTTCGTTCACATAGGCGACATCCTCGGGTCTGCGTATGCCGCAAAACTTTAATTTCATGGCATTACCGTCCTTTCAGCTGACGCAGTGTCGCTGCTTTATCCGGGCTCCGCATCAGTGTTTCCCCGATCAAAACACCATCGACACCGCCTTTTTCCAACGCGGCAATGTCCTCTCTGGATTTGATTCCGCTTTCTGCCACGAATAAAATATCCGAAGGAATGTGCTTTCTCTGACGAATGCAATTATTGATGTCTACTTCAAACGTCTTCAAATTGCGGTTATTGACGCCGATGATCCTTGCTCCGGTGCGTACCGCCATCTGAATCTCTTCTTCGTCATGTGCCTCCACCAATGCCGAAAGTCCCAGACTATGGCTCAGTGCGATCCACTCGCGAAGAGTCTCCTCGTCCAAAAGAGAACAAATTAAAAGCACTGCACTCGCTCCGATCGTCTTTGCCTCATAAATCATATACTCATCCACGGTAAAATCTTTCCGAAGCAGAGGAATATCTACTTTTTCATGAATTTCTTTCAAATATTCGGTACTTCCCATGAAATAATCCGGTTCTGTCAATACCGAAATGCAGTCAGCACCAATTTTCTCGTATTCAGCCGCAATGTCAAGATAAGCAAACTGCTCTGCGATCACGCCTTTGGAAGGAGACGCTTTTTTTATCTCGCAGATAAAGGAAACACCGTCCTTTTTCAATTGTTTTTCAAAAGGAAAACCCGTCTCTGCCGGCAGAGAAAGTGCCTTTTTTTTCATCTCTTCCGGGCTGACGTTCTCTTTGCACCGCGCTACCCGCTCTCTTGTCTTTGCTGCGATCTCATCTAAAATCATAAGATTCCTCCCTGCCTTACTCAGGCATTGGTTTCTTTTACAAATTCTTCCAGTTTCTCAAGAGCCTTTCCGCTGTCGATCATTTCTTTTGCGATAGCGACTCCTTCTTCCATCGTAATGCCCTCTTTTCCAAGATAAATAGCAATTCCGGCATTCATCAAGATTACATTTCTCTTTGCGCCGGTTTCTTTTCCGGACAAGATATCTCTTGTAATCTGTGCATTTTCCTGTGGCGTTCCTCCGATCAGTTCTTTCAGATCACAGGTTTCAAATCCGAATTGTTCCGGTGTGATATCAAAGGATGTCAAGCCGCCGTCATGGATCTCGCAGCAATGTGTCGGACCGGTAAGCGTGATCTCGTCAAGTCCGTCGTTTCCACAAACTGCCATGCCTCGTTTTACGCCAAGATTTTTCAATACTTCTGCCAGTTTTTCAACCAGATCGTTGTTATATACACCCAAAAGCTGAATGCTTGCATTTGCAGGGTTCGTAAGTGGACCAAGGATGTTAAATATCGTACGCTCTCCCATTTCTTTACGAACCGGGCCGACATTTTTCATGGAAGAATGATAATACTGCGCAAATAAGAAACTCATTTTTACTTTATCAAGAACTTCTTTGCTTTTTTTATCATCAATCGTAATATCTGCTCCCAGGCTTTCGAGCACGTCTGCGGCACCACTTTTACTGGATACACTTCGGTTTCCATGTTTTGCCACCGGGATTCCTGCCGCCGCGATAACAAATGCGGATGTGGTGGAAATGTTAAATGTTCCCACTTCATCTCCGCCGGTTCCTACGATTTCAAGGACATCATAGTCCGGTGTCAAATGTACACCAAGATCACGCATGGCCTGCGCAGATGCTGTAATCTCTGTAATGGTTTCGCCTTTCATACGAAGTGCCGTAAGATAGGTTGCCATCAATATCTGGGATGCTTCCCCTGACATAATTTCTTTCATCGCACCCTGTGCCATCTCATAACTTAAATCTTTTCCATTAATCACTTCATGAATTGCCTCTTTGATTACCATGATAAATGCCTCCTTGAAATTATATTGTTTTTAAAAAATTGTTTAAGATCACTCTGCCATCCGGCGTCAGAATTGATTCCGGATGAAACTGTAATCCATAAATCTTTTTTTCTCTGTGTTTTACTGCCATTACTTCCTGATTGTCATCCACCGAAATGACTTTAAGTTCCTCCGGAACTGTGTCAATGTCTGCAATCAGGGAATGATATCTCGCCACATCGATCCGTTCCGGAAGATTCTGGAAAATAGGATCTTCGGTATCAATTTTTACATTGCTCTTTTTTCCATGCATCAATTGTTTGGCATGACAGATGGTGGCTCCAAATACTTCACAGATTGCCTGATGTCCCAGGCACACGCCCAGAATAGGGATCTCGCCGCCAAGACTGCGGATCACCTCTTCACATACACCGGCATCTTTCGGATATCCCGGTCCCGGCGATAAAATGATATGACTTGGTTTCATCGCCCGGATTTCCTCCACGGTCTTTTCATCGTTTCGGATTACTTTGATATCCGGATTGATCTCCCCGATCAACTGAACGAGGTTATAGGAAAAACTGTCATAATTGTCAATTAAGAGAATCATATCATCAAACCTCCTGTCATATCTTTTCCTGCATTTTGTATTGCGTCGATCACTGCCCTTGCTTTGTTGCCGGACTCTTCATATTCCAGTCTCGGCTGGCTGTCGGCGACGATACCGCCTCCTGCCTGCACATAGACTTTTCCGTCTTTTTTTACTGCCATACGAATGGCGATACAGGTATCTAAGTTTCCGCTGAAATCAAGATAACCAAGTGCTCCTCCGTAAATTCCACGCGGCTCACTTTCCAGTTCGTCAATGATCTCACAAGCTCGGATCTTTGGTGCTCCGGATAACGTTCCGGCCGGCAGCACGGATTTTACAGCATCCAGAGCATCCGCATCTTTTCGGATATCGGCTTCCACCTGAGAACAAATATGCATGATCTTCGAATATTTGTGGATCATCATATATTTTGTTACATCCACGGTACCAAATTCTGCGATACGTCCCAGATCGTTTCGTCCCAGATCCACGAGCATATTGTGCTCTGACAATTCTTTTTCATCACTGAGAAGATCTTTAACAAGAGCTTCGTCTTCCGCTTCATCTTTTCCTCTCGGTCTGGATCCTGCGACCGGGAATGTCGTCAATCTTCCATCCTGCAAACGAACCAGCGTCTCCGGCGAGGTACTCATGATTTCCACATCATCTAAGTTCATATAAACCATGTACGGGGAAGAATTTGTCGTTCGAAGCACACGATACGGCTGAATCAGGCTTCCCTCGTAAGGGCTGACAAATCGTCTGGAAATTACTGCCTGGAAAATATCTCCATCGTGGATATATTCTTTTGTCTTCTCGACGATATCTTCATATTCTTTTTCAGATACATTACATTCAAATTTCACTTTGTCATAAGAAGGAAATTCCGGTAATTTCGTCTCCTCCTGAATCATAGTGATAATGTCATCAATCTCTTTTTCTGCCTTTTGCAGATTTTGCTGCAAATCCCCTTTGGTCTTTACATTTCCTACGACAATGATCTTTTGTTTCAATTGATCGTACGCAATCACTTTATCAAAAAGCATCAGATCGTAATCGTTAAATTCGCCTCGCTTGATATTTAACACCGGCTCTGCATGCTCAATCATGGCATAGGCAAAATATCCAACAAATCCTCCCGTAAACGGCGGCATATCTTCAATCTTCGGCGAACGATACCGCTTTAAAATATCCCGGATCACCTGAAACGAATCGTTTGTGGTGATTGTCTTTTTTTCTCCCTTTTCTTCGATCTCGACCTTATCCCGGAAGCAGGATACCCGCATCACCGGATCGTAGCCAAGGAAAGAATAACGTCCCCACTTTTCTCCTCCTTCTACACTTTCGAGAAGGTAAAAACGTTTTTTCTTTGCTGCAATTTTCTGCAATAACGCAATGGGCGTCACGAGATCCGCATAAATTTCTTTTTTTACCGGAATCACATCATAATCCGCCACATATTTTTCAATTTTTTCTAACAACATCGTAAACATCTCCTTTTTGTTTATTGCTACGATGTGTGCAAAAGAGATTGTCCGATTGTGCGATACCTGAGGCGTCCTGAATAGTTACGCTAAAGCAATAAAAAAAGCCTCTGTCACTTGTTCTATCACTAGAACAGGGACAAAAGCTATCAACTTCTGCGGTACCACCCTTATTGGCTAATCGGTATAACCCACTCATCATGCACCACCATGCACTCCTGTTGTTAACGGTACAGGTTTCCGTCAGCGTCTACTCGATACTCTTTCAAGCTGCCCTCACAAGTCCATTCAAAATGATATTGCTGCTGCATCGCACCCACCTGCAGCTCTCTGAAAACAATGTTTCACTTTTACTTACTCTTGCTCATCGGTTTCGATATATTTCTTATCTAAAAATCAGTATATCACATTTTTTTCAAATGTCAACAAGATTTTTAAACAACGGAGACGGAGGGATTCGAACCTTTATCGAATCCACAACGTACGATATTTCGGTAATTTGCCGACGAATAATCAGCAAATAATCATAAAGTAATCGAAAATTTAAGCAAAATTATTTTTTTTCAACATCGCATTGTTTACGAGTTGCAGTTTATATTCCATCTGGGCAACGTCAAAAGTATAATTCATTTCGTTCACTCTTGGCGAATGTCCCAGGATAGATGCAGCCACAACCGCAGACACTCCACTACAACGCAGTTTTGAGTTAAATGTTTTCCTCATAGATGAGATGCTCTTTTCACCCAGTCCAGCAGTATGACAACGTCGACGAATACAGCCCGAAATTGCCGCTGCTGAAACACGCCCGTTTTCATTAGCAAAAATGAACTCACTGTTCCATCCATTTTTTAATTGGATTTTACGAACATGCCTCAATAGTTCTGCCGCTTCATCCATTAGAGGAACATAACGTATCTTTCCCGTTTTTGTTTTGTCAAGATAGGTCTCATTGGTGTCAAGATTGATTTTTTCAGACTTATTAACAAGAATGTATTTATCCTTGAAAGATACACATTCCCATCTTAATGCAGCCAATTCTCCGACACGCATGCCAGTATAAACGGAAAGCATCACTCCATAATTTTGGATATACTCTGGATTTTGTTTTATGGATTCCTGCAACACTTCCATAAACTTCTCCATCTCTTCTTCTGTTATGATACTTCGTGCTGGTGGACGTTTTTTTTCGTCAGAACAATGTTTTTTCCACAATCTAAAATCAACGTAGTTACATGGATTTTCTTTGATGATTCTATCACGAAGAGCCTTCTCAAAGACCCCTCTCGTATATCCGAAGATACCTTGTACGGAACGATACGGGATTTTTTTCTCTTTGATCTTGCGAATAAAAAATGCCTCCAAAAAATCAGAATCAATGTTTTTCAAAGCCATGTTTTCAATTTCTTCTCCAGCAAAAAATCTATTGTAATCCGTACGATATCGGCGAACAGTATTTGGACTAACTCCACAGTCTTCCTGCCGTTTTATCCAAATTTCAAATCTTTCCTTGAAAGAATCACCGCTCTGCTCACTGTCGATAATTGCCTGCTCAACATCCTCTCGTGTAGATCGGTTAATAAGTTTTCTTCCTTTCACTGGATCTGGTATATAGGTATGCCACTTACCGTTGCTTCCCTGCCAGATCTTATGCTTGTGATTCTGTAATATTTGCTCCTTCTTTTGCATATCTAACTGTTGCTTTATGTTTATTAAATCAATCATACCATTATCCATAATGAAGTTCAACAGTTCTTTTTCCGATACGCTACTTTCATTGATGAAATCGTTCATGATAACATCTTCTCATTTCTGTTCTTGGGTTATTGTTTTCCGATGCGGTTTAATTTTGAATTGCTAGACGCAACTGTCTAGCGTTGTCTTCTGCGATTTTGTCCCGGACTGATTCTTCCGGAAATGGGATAAGATAGCTGCATTCCTTGATGCGATTCGTAATGCGGTCGTCATATTCCAAATTGTCCAAACTCATATTTGATGTGAAAATAGTAATGCGTCGATTTATGTACCTCTCGTTGATTATCTGATAAAATTTTTCGGCGATCCACGGCTTAACCTGTTCTGCGCCAAAATCATCGATAATCAACACCGTGACTTTTCCCAGGCTAGAAAGAAGTGCCGCCTCTCCCCCATCTTCCCAAGATGCTGCTATATGGCTTATAATCTGGGGCGATGTAGCAAAGCGCACATATATCTTCTTTTGCCGGATAAGATAGTTGGCGATACTAACCGCCATCCGTGTCTTTCCAGAGCCTTTCGTGCCTGAAAACAAGTACAATCCTTTGCCGTTCTGTTGGTTTGTCTGCCAGTTTTCAAGCCAAAACTTTACTGCCTTTGCCGCCGCCATTGCGGTATTTCTGCTAGTTTCACTCTGGTAAAGATCAAAGCGGAAATTTTGAAGCGACACCTCTTCAAATGTCTTCGGGATTTCCGCAAATGTGAGGCGGCTCTGCTCTTCTTTCCGCTGATTAATGCCGCAATCACAATCTTTGGCGTACTCATAATTGCCGCGGTTATAAAAAATCACTCCCAAACCGTGACACTTTGGGCACACCTCACTGGATATCTTGGAATCCGTCAAACGAGACTGCTCCCTCTCCGTAGTAATCTCCTGCATGATATTTTGTGCCACCCGTCTTATGTCTTCCATCACTCGTCACTCCTTTGTTTGCATAATTGCCCTCCAGCACTTTAGGAAAATTGTTCGGAAGAACAAACCAGTCGAAAGTAATGCACCAGCCATTTTTGTTTTTGCCTTGCAGAAATGCGCTGTGCCGAATTTGTTCAACCGCTTCTTTCACAGGCTCAATGCCATATTGCCGTATCCGTGCCTTTAGGTTTTTATACCGTTTTGAACTCGATGAGATACCTTTTACCGGATTTATCCCGATATCAGCCAATTGATTCCACAAGGCAATCACTTCTGCCACATCCTGATCCGTCCTTGTGGAACGTCGGACATCGGTCTGACGAACAGAATCTTTTGATTCTGTAGTTTTATTATCTGGTTTATTATCTGTGTTTATATATGGTATTGGTTCCTCATTTTTAGGAATTGCATTTCTTAAATCTGGGGAATCCATTTCTTGATTTTGAGAAATGCATTTCTCATTTTGTTCCGTTTCTTCCTTCTCATGCTGAACAACTTGATATCCCTTTACCGTAAGGGCATACCATTTTGTTCGATCTGTGGCAATTTTGTTGTAATTTCCCGTAACAAGGATCCCTTCTTCTTCCAAGTGCTTCAATGCACGCTCAATCTTCCCTTTTGACATATATGGGAAAAGTTCTGCGTAAGCACCTACCGAGTTATAAGTCCAATATTTACCGTCGTAATAATGCCTCCCATTACTGCGGTTATGTTCCAACCAATAGTAGATATTGTTTAGAAGAATGGCTTCAAATAATCCATACGCTTCGGCTATGCTTGTATCAAATGAATGAATCATAGTATCTTCACTCCCTTTCTCACTTTACTAATAAGGTAAAGCGTAACAGCCAGTCTGGCTGCACTAAAATATTCCTCATATCTTGGCAGTCTGCCATTTCGGATATCGTGTTGTGCAAAAGCAGATATCGCTCCAGCCATAATCTTGTGGATTTTATCTGTACAAAACATTTTTATCCCTCCAACTAACTTTTTCACACCGGGCACCCCTCATCAGCAATGCCCGGTGCAGATAGATAAATCAAATGGCTTGCCGTGATGCAAAAGCCATTGGTGCCAGTTACTTCATTGTCAAAAACTCTGGATGAACTTCTTCCAGTTTTCTTACCACCTGTTTATAAAATTGATAATCTTTAAACGTCATTGTCTCCCAATTAAAATTTGCAACTTGTGGTTTGAAACTCAGGCGGAGTTTTTCCCTCGGCTTTTTGATTGGCATAGTAAAAGTCTCTTCCTCAACACACTCCGTCTCTTCTTTCATCTGGAAAGAAATATTTGCGGTTTTACGATTCTGCTGTGCCAGATCTTTTACATCCTGTGACAACAATGTTCTGTTTTTAATCACTTCCTGCTGTTGTTCCGGTGGCAGTTTTGAAGTCTCGTACGCTTTTGAGAAGTTGATATCTCCTGCCTCCAAAGCCTGCTTTCCTTCATTGGAAAGATTGTTATTGATGGCATCGATCTGTGCCATCTTTGTTTTTGATACACCAAGCTGCGCCGCCAAAAAGTCACGCATCTTTCCTTTGATTTCTAAGCCATCCTCTTCTTTGGCTTTTTGATAATATGTACGGAGAATTTCAGCTTGTTTTATCAGCTCGAAATCCGTAAGTTTCCGGGTAAACGCGTTCGCCGATGCCAATGTTATCATAAACATATTCTGCGTCATCTCGCGCATCATACAATTTACCTCGTTGAATTCTTCATATCCGCGTTTTTTATTTAATAAGGCGGCTTCTCTCCGTCGGTGTCCGGATACGATGCGGTCGTGACCATCAACACGCGCCACGATGATCGGCTCAATCAACCCGGAGTGCAGCATACTGTCCGCCAGCTCTTCTACATCCTCTTCGGAAACATGATAAAAATTATCCATCGAAGGAATCAACTGTTCCGGATCCAGCCGAACCGGTTTATACGAGGTGGTATCAATCCCAGCCATTTTACTGGCATTATTCAACCGGGAAGCCAATGAACGTTTAGGCATGCTCTCCACCCCCTACAAATTCGTCTACGAACTTTCTGTAATCGACACTTGCTGCACAGTTCGGACTAAACTCAAACAACGGTATATCCCATGCGTAATCCATAAGTTTTTCGGAATATCGAATTTTCGTAGAAAAGCAGTCATAGTCACTCTGTGTCAGAATCTGACACCCTGCTTTTTGCATTACCGTGTCACGATATGATGTAATCAGACATCTGGCTGACTTCAAAGAGGTGTTATAATATCCTTTTACCTCTGCAATCAAGTCAAACAATTCTTCCATTCCATCCAGAGAATTTTTGTCGATGCGAATAGGGATGATAACCTCGTCCGAGGCACAAAGTGCATTAATCACGTTCAAACCGATTCCCGGAGGACAGTCAATGATCACATAATCATATTCATCCTGTACCGATTCCAATGCTTCTTTGATTCGAAGATTTTGATTGCTGGAACCGTCCATTGCCAGCTCATTACTGGCAGCCTCTAAGTTTGTATTGGATGGTATGACATCAAGTCCTTTCCAATCCGTACTTGTTTTTACTTCTCTTGCCGATGCTCCAGACATGATATGTTCCATCGAAGGGGCATCATAATCATGCACCGCTAACACTTTGCTGACATTTGCCTGAATGTCGTTATCAATAAGCAGCACTCTCTTTTGCTGGCGCAACACCAACGTCCATGCCATCGTCAAAGCCGTCAATGTCTTTCCAACGCCGCCTTTCAGGTTTATGATCGAAACTACTTTCATTTGCCATCTTCTCCTTCCGCCCCTCAGTTTGACATTCACACTTTTCTTCCGGATCAAGATAGGCACCGCAGAACGGACATTCTTTTGGAATATACATTTGCTTTTTCCCCTTTCCTGTGCTATAATAAGACACAAGGAAAGACTCTCCCGGTCGCCAAACTGTTGGGGTCTTTTCTTTTTTATTTATTTAAAATGAGAAATCATCTGTTTTTGCAGATCTCCATACAAAAAGGATTCTGTAAAGAGTTCGCCACGCAGGGTAACAAAGTGGCTGTTTTTAAAAATCACTTCGCCTACCTGCTTTCTGATTTCTTCCTGCTTTTCTCCATCTGTCAATAGTTTTTTATAAAAGACAATAACGTCACCCAACTCGATACTGTTCTTAAATTTTTCTAACCGCCAATTAAAAACTCGCGCTTTTTTCTCACGTTCTTCTTCTATCGTACCATTATTACGTGATTTTTCTGAGGAAATAATGGTGATTACATGATCACGAGTCAAGTCAAATTTTTTGGCAAGTTCATCTTTTGACATTCCTTTAAGGAATTGTTTGTAAATCAACGCATTTCTTTTTAATGTCTTCTCGCGCTTCATACTGCTGATTCATCCTTTCTTCATAATAATTATCTAAGTATCTTTCTGCTTCGTCTACATGGTTCCAATCCACCCCGCATGTCACTCCCTTAAGCATCAAGATAACAAATAACACAAAGAGAATGACACGGCCGAGGATTGTTTTTCTCGTCTTTTGCTCTTTCTTCATAGGGCTGCTCCTTTCTTGTCAAAAGGGGCACACGGGAATCGAACCCGCTCACTGGAGTTTCAAACCAGCGTAAATCTTTTCATGCCCAGGTTTCTTTTATGAGATCACTGTGATCCGTGGTTCTGTTACATCACTCAGTTCTTTTTTCAGGTACTGTTCAATATTCTGACAAGCCTGATTCTTCCATGCTCCACCATCGGCTTCAAAAAGGGCACATCGAATCCCCATGCCCTGTTCCTGCTTCATCCGGAAGATGAATTGGGAAGCCGGCTGATCTACCTCTACGAAAGTCCGATACGGCTGCAAGCACACCGGGTTCGGAATGATTGCCTCTTCTTTGTTGACAATGCCCTGCTTGATCGTAGCTTTCTGGGTCACACCATCATCACCATAAGCGGCTATCGTTCCAGCTTCGCTGGTTCCGGCAAATCGTAAAAGCAAATCACGGTCTGCCGAAGGGATAAACATTGACTGCAATGCGATAATAAACTCTTCTGAATCGTAATAATGTCCGAAACGAAATCCTGGAACAGAGGCTTGAACACAGCACAGATGTTCACGCATTCGCTTCGCATCCAATGCACCAGACAAACCTACTTCTGTAGGTGATTCGACATGGATGAGTATATGTTCACCCATCGTATCTACTTTCTCTCGTATATACTCCACTAAACTAGTGAGCGTGTGCATCGAAAGGGGATCCGCATGATGAATAAATGGCTCAATCTCCACTAATTCTTTGTCTGAATACGACGTTCCGTCGATATTCAATACTTCCGGCTTCCGTAAGCCGACAACATACTGTAGTGCTTCTTTGATCATATTGCTTCCTTTCTGTGCTATTCTTACATAGCACCTCTCTTGCGATAATCTACTACTTTACTTTCCAATATCTCTCCGGTATCGGTATCTACTACTTGTCCATTTATCGTTTGTTCGTTTACATTTTCGTTCAGTGCCAGCTGTCCCGGAAGATGCTGGCCATACTCTTCGATGAAATTTCCGCCATCCTTCAAATCTTTCCCGATGCCAAACTGGGTATTGATTGGATGAAGTGGCGCGAGCTTTTGCTTGACGGATACGGTAGACGCCACCTGCGTCCGCTCTTCATCTGTTACGAAAGTCATTTCTATCGTAATCTTCCGCTTGTCCTTCGACGGAGTATTGGGATCCAATAAATTAGCGACCACCGCCTCCATTGCTTTGTTGAACTTTGCCTGCAATGCTCCGCCGGCAATGTTTTTCAATTCGACTGCTTCCAATGTGTTTCACCTCTTTTCTAAAAAAATAAGGGCGCAGCAGTTGGAAAAAATATTCTACCAGGGGGTATGTTAAAAAAGTGAATGTGGGGACTGCGCCCTATGAGTGTGTGAGGATTCGAACCCCAGTACCTGACACATGCTCGAAAGATACTCCGCGTCACACCCACTCAGAAGCGTGGAAACCTCTCTGCATATTTCCGACCGCCCCTCCATCCAGTTCATATTTTTGACCGCCAACCGGATGGGAAGGTCACTTGGATTTATCTAAACCGCTATGGATATCCGATCGACAGATCGTGCGGATAACTCATAGGCTGTACGGTTTATAACGGTTCCATCTTCCATCGTCTTTTGATACTCACGACTCTGGAGTCTGCCGGAGACCGTAACCATGTCACCCACCTTGAAGTGGGCGGCAAACTTGGCATTTCTGCCCCAGCAGATACAAGGTATATAATCCGTCTTGCCATAAGCACGATTAACGGCAAGAATAAAGTCTGTAACCTCTCGCCCCAATGGTGTCTTGCGGTAGATCGTTGGCTTGCAGATATACCCATCTAATAAAGCCTCGTTCTTCCACCACATATCATGATCCGCGGTGAACAAGAACAAATCGTCAACGAAAACCACCAAAACCAAATGGCTTTTCCCGGCTTCGTCCTGAATATTGTAGGAACGGAACGCTCCGTTCACAGTAGCAAATGTTCCTACTTTGATCTCGCCTACCTCTAAAAACTTCTCCGACACCATCAATGGCAGGACATCGGATGTCCCACTTTGGCGCTCAATTCGGAAAGATACCCTTCCGAATCGTTCATTCATTGTTTCGTGATCGTATTCCCATTCAGATATGATTTCTCCGAAAAGAGATACGATGTTCTTCTGGATTTTATTCTGCATTTCTCTTCCTCCTGCCTTTATATATAATTTTTTCCACAAACTCTTTTGACAAATGCTTTGCATGTATCTGTGCTTTTTCTAGTTTTGGTTATCCGGTTGCCTGCGCAACAATGTCCGTCATATGTCGGTACAAACTTATCGCCGCAACATATGTAGTGCTGCACAAAGTTGGAACAGTATTCGCATTTCTTCGGACATTCCGGATACTCTCCATATATCTTTCTTATGTGTTCTATCTGCTCTTTCAGCTGTATGTTTTCCTGCTCCAGTTCCTGAACCTGCGTTGCTAACATTGAATCACCTTCCTTGCTTCGTTAGCATTATGCTAACATATGTTAGTAGAAAAGTCAATGTTTTTTTGATATAATGTGCTAACAAATACTAAGGAGGTGCTACCAATGGCAGTTAGCAAAATTCAAACCGGGTTGCGTATTGACGAAGTAACCTATAATAAATTAAAAACTCTCAGCGTTAAGGAAAGCCGCTCTATAAACAATCTTGTTGAATACATTATTCATCACTATTTAGATGAATACGAAAAAAATAACGGTATCATTCCTGAGGCTCCTTCTCAATATGAGTAAGTCCAATATCAATCAGCATCAAAATGAGTGTATTCGCTGAAACTCCCATTCGATTGGATATTGTACGAATTTTGTTGTACTGATTTTCAGGGATACGAAGCCCTGTTTGTATTTTTGTTTCTTTCAACATAACTCCTTTCTGGTGTCAGTTTCTGACACCTTTTAGGGGGATGGCTTCTGATTAATCTTCTTTCGGCAGCACCGCGTTATTTTTCATGTGTGCCAGTGCTACATCAACCGACTCCATAATGTTTCTAGCTGTAAACTCGTTCTTTGCCGCATAATCTACAATGATCTGCGCTAATTGATTTGTTTTGCCCTGTGCAACAACGTGTATCTCCAGATTAAAATTTGGTGTCATAAGATCCTTCCTTTCTTCTTTTTTTGACATTTTTTTCTATTTTTATTTACAATTTTTCCCTCTTCCCTTATACTATTGGTACAGACTGTGCCAGCAGTCGAGTATATAAGGGAAGGAGGAAATGCATATGGCTCGAATACCATACGTTTATAGTACAGGAGAGGTAACAGCCATAGTAGAATTGAAAAATGCTGCCGATGTAATTCATGGCACATAAACGATTTGACTACTATGGTGCACATTATACCAAAACACCTGTACGAATAACTGTTTCAGGAACAGGAAGATGGTATCTTATCGTTATAGGAAGTTCCTATAAATATAAGTTTGTTTAACCTTTCTGGTCCCTAGTCAACGCCTCTTCTTTGGCAATAACTAGACTTGCCTCGCAGTGTGTGCAATAGTCATTTTCGAATGCAGGTAATTTTTCCATTCAGCAACATGCTCTGCCGCACTGCAGGCAAACAAAATATTTTTGTACTGGCATAACATTCACCTCCATAAACGAATTTGATGCTCTAGGATTTTAACCAACGCCTCTGCTTCTTTTATACCAAGTTTTAAGGTTACTCCTGGTACCGATGGCGAAATAATGATTGTCTTGCTCACATCATCCGGCATGACATAAAACACATTGTCATGCTTTACTTTTGTGGAAGATGCTTTCTTCTCAATTTCGCATACATCTGATTTATTGAATTTTATTTCATTCATAGGCTTCTCACTTAAACATGTTCTTTCTGACCATCTTGCCGCACTGTTCCAACTCTTCTTTGCTTGGCTCAATCCCTCGCATGATTAGGGATAATGTCAGTGTTTTGATTGCACCTTTCATAACAATGATACGGATAACCAATGCGATTGTCAGTAATGTTAAAATCACAGTAACCATGTTGCTCTCCTTTCCGCCGTTAAAATCTGGCTTAATTAGACCATTTACATTATTTTCCTTTTGAGTTACAATAACAAATACAGACTGCCTAAAAGTCAAGTAACAACGAAAGGAGAAACTATATGCGCTTAAATATTGATTGTATCCGTGACTTGCTTTTATGTATTGAAGACCATACCGGTTTGCGAAAGTCCTGCCATTTTATAGACTCCAGTCTTACTGAAGTCGTAAAATTCACTGGAGATGAAGTCGCAATTTCAGAATACCAAAGTACTTTAATGAAAAAGTACGATAATGATACTTTAATATATCATCTATGGTACTGTGTCGAAGATAATTTAATAAGCATCTTCGATAATTCCGATATGCAATACAATATTTGTGTACAAAAACTTACTCCCGCTGGACATCGTTTCCTGGATACCATACGAGATAATACGATATGGGGCAAAACCAAAAAGGTCATTTCCGGATTTTCGTCCATTTCACTAAGAATAGTGGAACAGGTAGCCAGTCAAATTCTTTTGGAATGCATACGGGAAGTTTTACTGTCACGTTAGCTTTTGAAAAAATGATGTATAACCATCCCAGAGCATTTCTTTAGCTCTTCATCTGTTGGCTTGATGCCTTTCATTTGTAAAAAAGCCTTTATGGTTTTCATTACAATTTTCAAATGAATACTATAAGCCACCAAGCCAACTATTACTACCGTCAAAGTCATGTTGATCATGTTGCTCCTCCTATGCAGTTTTGGTTTTCTTTTCCATGCTTTTGGCTACTTTGATTCCTTGCATGAACATCAGGAATCCTTTTTTCTCTTCCTGATTTAAGTCCGCCAAAAAATCTACTACTTCTTTAGCTTCTTGTTTATATTCCGACGGAACAAAAGTTTTGACTTCTTCCATACCTTTCACCTCCCGATAAAACTATTTGATTTGTTCAGTTCGTTTTCTTTCTTCTTTTGACTTGATAAAGTCATTATATAGTCTCTTTTTGAATCTGTCAAGTCATTTTTTTGAGTTGTGCCATTTTTTTGGCTTGACTAGCTCAAAAATATGTTGTATATTAGTGTAAAACCATTATAGAAAGGAGAATGCTGTATAAATGGAAACATATGAACGAATTAGAGAATTAAGAAAAAAACATCTCCATTTAAGTCAAACTGAATTTGGAGAACGCCTCGGTGTTAGCAGATCTGTGATTAACAATATTGAAAGGAATGCACTAGCTCGCCCAGATCAAAAAATGTCCCTATTTAAATTAATCTGTAGTACTTTTAACGTGCGCGAAGAATGGCTATTAGACGGCATTGCCCCTATGTACAGACAAGCTGATACATTTAGTTTAGATGAATTTATCAAAGATAAAAATGCAACGAGTTTAGAACTTGAAATTATAAAACTATACTTTGAACTTGATCCAGAAATCCGGAAAGCTGCCATTGAACACTTTAAAAAGGGGCTTTCTAAAGACAAAAAATAATAAATAAGCGTATTGGGGAGAGACTGGTTCTCTCTTTTTTATTGCAAAAGGTGTCAGATTCTGACACCTTTTGTCTTTACAAAAAATTCCATATATGATAAGATGGAAAAAAACTTATTGGGGGGATTCCATTATGACTGTAACTATATTTATTCTACTTACTGTAACTATTATGCTGTTCTTTTGTATATATGTTATAACACACCAAAATACATATTCTACAAAAAAATCAACACCTTCATCTTCCACAGACAATTCGATACCTTTAAAAAGAAAACCATTATATGATATTATGTTAGAGAATGAAAAACTTGCATTTTTATATAAGACAGAATTTATAGCCATCATGTTTGCGCTATGGTTTCTAGTCATTGCGCCTATATTTGGAATATTGGGACTATATCTTCAAAAGAAACGCGACGAAAAATTTATGGAACTATATCAAACCGCTGAAAAGACACAAAAGAAATTCTATGAAATTGGCTGCGATCGTTACGATGAAGTTACTAAACTAGTCGAACAAGCGCAAAAAGATTTTGCACAAGAAAAAGATGAAATGAAACAGGAACTGGCTTCAATTAACGAACGCCTCGTTGAACAAAGGCATACAGAAGCGGAACTGCAAGATGCAATAATTGAACTAACACAAAAAGAAATTGCTTCTCAAAAACAATTGGAGACGCAGAAAAACAGGATTAAACGTATTAAAGATCTATACAAAAGTGTCGTTTATTGCATTGACAATAGATCCCGCTTAACCGAAGAACTTGAAAAAGAAATTATTGAATTGCAGGCTTCGGAAACTCTGGAGTTTCACTGCATGGATGTCAAATCTCTGCGCAAGGCCTACCGTAAAAATGATAAACAGATTACAAAACTTACAGAACGATACTCCGCTCGTTATACCACAAAAGCTAATAAAGCAATCTACCGGCTTATGACGATAGCTCTTCGTTCAGAATTGCAAAATATTTTATACTCCTTAAAGTATAGCAAGCTCGACGAAGCGACTGAAAAAGTTAAAGCAATGACTGCCAAATATTTATCCATTGCCGGAAATGGAAATCAATCTATTGCCGGCACGCTCACTTCATTTATAGGCGAATTGGAATATTTCTTTCTTGAAGCCGTAAAAATCGAATACAATTACTACGTAAAAAAAGAACAGGCTCGCCAGGAACAACTTGCCATCCGTGAACAAATGCGGCAAGAAGCAGCGGAACGCAAAGCGTTAGCCGATGCAAAGAAAAAAGTAGAGCAAGAAGAAGAAAAATACAAAAATGAATTATCAAAACTCAATCAACAATTGGATCAAAGCAGTGACGAAGAAGCCGCTGCTCTCCGTCGCCGAATATTAGAATTGGAAAAACAGCTTTCGGATGTTACATTGAAAAAAGAAGAAATTTCTAATTTGCAAAATGGAAAAGCTGGAAATGTCTATATTATAAGTAACCTCGGTTCATTCGGAAGAAACATTTTCAAAATCGGTATGACGCGCAGACTTGATCCACAAGACAGAGTAAATGAGTTAGGAAGTGCGAGCGTTCCATTCAAATTTGACGTCCATAGTTTTATCTTCTCTGATGATGCCGTTGCTTTGGAAAATAAGTTGCATCAACTTTTAAATGAAAAACGTGTAAACAAAGTAAACTTAAGAAAGGAATTTTTCTACACATCCGTCAAAGAACTGGAACAAATTGTTGCCGACATTGATCCTACTGCTGAATTTAAGAAAACAATGGTTGCTGAAGAATTCCGTCAATCACAAAACAATGTAATCTACAAGAGCATTCCACAGCCGGAAGATTCCTCGTCTGATTTAGATGATGAAGATGAGGATGAAAACGAGTAAGTTATATACTTAATGTGAAAAAAGGTGTCAAATTCTGACACCTTTTTCTTCACAAATCATTTCTTAAAAATTAGTAACAACCCTTCTATCCATCATATAGCATCACTCCATTTCTTGCAACATGCGAAGTAATAAAATCTCTCTTATTCTACATTGTTCTTTTAACTCCGAGTGTAGTTTTCAAAGCCTCTTGCAAAATCCGTGAAACATTTATTCCTGCATGTTCAGCTTCATAGTTTAACCAACTTGGCAAAGCCACATTTCGTCTCACAGTTTTTGTATCGATTTTTCTTCGATATTCTGTAGAATCAATATCAACAAGAGAAATAACGGTTTGACCGTCTTGAGCAAAAGTTCCTTCATTAACATCTAACTGTTCTAACGAAGATGGTTGCGGTATTGTCACACCATCATCTTCCAAAGATACGCATTTTAATTCAATTGCATCTCTAGCCATTTCAATTGCATCAGACATATCTTCTCCTTCAGTTACTATTTCTAAATCTGGAACCTCTACTAGAATAACATCCTCCGCTTTTGTAAAAAACACAGGATATACAGCTTTCATTCCTATCAACCTCCATTTTATTTGTATTTATATATTTTTTGGGGGAGGGGATTATAACAATCCCCTTCTCCTCAAAATTACTTTTGCTAGTCTTTCATTAATTTCTTTATGTCGGGGAACTTCTTCTTTCTCTGTCCCTCTGGCATAAATATCATGCCTACTACCATGACGCTCAAAAACGAACCCTGCACTTTCGAGCTTTTTTACTAACTCACGTTGTTTCAATAATAATTATCTCCTTCCTCTATTTTTTTATTTTCCCACCTCTCACTTTGCATTATACACACTTTTTACACACTTGTCAATACTTATACACACTTTTTACACACTTTTTTGTGTTTTCTTCTTTTTTCTCTTGGGCAAAAAAATAAAGCCAGAGGGAAAGCCGGCTATTGCAAAAACTTACGTTTTTAACTACATATCTTAATATTATTTATCTGCTTTCACATCGCACCTCCAGCTTTCTTTTCACCAGCCTATTGACATTTTAAAATATTATGACTATAATAAAGATAGATAAAAAAGGTGTGCTACCGTAAAGCAGACGGTCAGTCCCCTCATAACTTAAACGAAATAACCGCTAAGTTTGGAAGGCTTTGGGCGGTTATTTTCGTTTACCAATCGTATAAAACAAACCAGCAACTGCTGTTATTACCATAAAAAAATCAAATAATTGCTCTATAGTCATAGGCCTCCCTCCTTTCACTTGCTCTTCCGAAGAAGATGCTTTATGTAATCAGAGGGTCGAATCCCCTCCGAAAGGAGGGACTAACCGCCTACCATCTTTGGTAGCACAAGAAACATTATACTATAAAATTACATATTTCGTCAATTAAATATTGCTAACAAAAACAAAGAGGCATCAAAACCGACACCTCTTTACTTTCTTCTACTACTTAATTCCAGTCTCCAACAACTCATCTGCGGAGACATGCAGCACCTGACAGATCTTAACCACTTTTTCAATGTTTGGTGTAAACTCTGCCTTTTCCCATCGACTCACGTCATTTTGCTTGCTTCCAATTGCCTCCGCAAGTTGTGTCTGATTCATCCCAGCGTGCTTTCTGGCACGACGAAGATTTTCCGAAAAGCTCATTCATCTTCTCCTTCCTTGTGTCGCATTACAAGCAACACCACGAGCTTAATAAGCCCGATAGCCACTAGAAAAATGCCTAATTTTAAAATCATGCTTTACACCTTTGTGGGTTTGTGTTATATTGTTTTAAAAGGGCGGGGGCTTTATTGCCCCCTATTGAAAATCCCTTTTGGAACTATCCTAAAATCTTTTGGACGAGGATTAGGATGATTCCTACGAAAATGTCAATCAGTGCATTTACCAGAAGTTCTTGCCACTTGATTGGCGTTTTCTTTTTCTTCTTTTGCTTTCCCACATTGGTTACCTCCTTTCTATGATTTTATTTTACTACATTTATGTAGTATTTGTCAAGCATTATTTTGTTTCTTTATAGAATGGCATAAAAAAAGTGTCAGAATCTGACACTTTTTACACGATTTTGGGTATCATCTCTTACACATTTTTACGTTTATACTCCTCTTTATATCGTCTTTCAGCTTCTCCTTCAGGTGGAATAGAATTATTGTTTTTCTCGTTTGTAAAAATAATATAAAACCAAAAATACATAGATCTGATACAACAACCGATAAAAAGAACAATGCAAAATAACCAGAAAAAAAATAATAATCTTTTTATACTCTCCCTCGTATCAAAACGAAAGAAATTAAAAATCACAATTATTATAAGTGCAAAACCACTCATAACTGCTTCCACATTATATGATTTCAATAATTTCCCGCCTTGCACTATCACTCGATCTATATAATTTCCTTTTGATCGTAATGATAAAACAACTGGAAATATCGCCACAACAAAGCCAAGCAAAATAGAACACATAGAAATGGAAGCCTCTAATGCCCCATCATATCCTTGACTTCCAGTCAAATCCGCCCCTAAAAAATACCAGGCTACAGTAAATATTGTAGCAATAATATATGGTCCCCCCCTTTCTATTGCTTTTTCCATAAACACTCCTCCATCTCTAATTAATATGTAAAGCTTTGAGAATGTGTTTTGATAAGTATTCTTGCTTCATCTTAGCAAATGTAACATCCATATGTAACCTTTCTCGACCACTTATTTCAAATTCAATTCTAGACATCACTTTATTCTGTAACAAATCAACATATTCCACCTCTCCTGTCATTGAATCCTGAAAGGTTGCCTTTGCCGTATTAACATTAACAGATCTATTAATAATATCATCAATCATTTTTTGCGATTCGGCTGGAGATAATTCATCATTTCGACTTCTCCCAACACTAAATCTGATTGCGTAAATTTTGCATCCAATTCCCATCACATCATCACATATACGTTTTAAAATACCACTTTTAATCTTGCTTGTATCTTGAATATTTTCACATGATATTTCAATTGTTCTTGTTTTTTTTCGCTTCATTTCATTGAATGAAACTATATTGGTAATAGGACTAAATGCAACATATTTACCATCTTGCAAACGCGTCTTATTTATAAATTCAGCTATGCGAGTAATTGTCATAGCGATTCGATTTACCTGCATCATAAATACATTAGATTTTCTATCGTAAAGTATATACATATCCTCCCCAATATATTCATCTTCTTCCAAATCAAGATCTTCCTGTGCTCGTCCTTCTGCCACTTTCGAAGGTAAATTTTCTCCGCGCATACGAACAAAACAAACACCATGCAAATCTTTTATATCGTCGTATATATGTTCTTCAACTCTTGCCGAAAAACCATCTTTTAAATCCACTTTTTCCAAAATCTTACCAGCTTTTTTATAATTAACAATCCATTCAGCAAAATTAAATGGGTCTTTAACATTTGTAGTTTCATCAAATAAATATGGTCTAAAATATAAAAACTTAACACTTCTTTTATCACTCATATTTCAATACCCTCCTTAGCATCTTGTATTTAACATCATCCATTATTTTTACAATAATTTACTTTATTTCCCATTATATACCAAATTATGAAATAACACAAGATATTTTTTGTGTCAGATTCTGACACATCATTTTTCCACAACGAAAAAAAGGATCCGGCATCCGTTTCCAGACACCGAATCCTTTTTTGCCTCTATACATTTATCACAAGCATTTCAGCAGTTTCTTCAAACCAACTTTGCCGACCTTTCCATTTTTCGTCCATTTATTGGACTTCCGAAACGCATTGACCGCTTTCGTGGTAGCGCTGCCCCACTTACCATCGATGGTTCCATTATAGAATCCCTTGGTTTTAAGAGCCTTCTGGATGGTCTTGGTGACATATGTAGTATTGTGACTTTGATCGAATACCGATTTAAAATCTCCTTTAACCTGATAGTGCGGACTGTCCGGAGACTTTTCCCAGTTTGCGCCCGGCTCGAATCCATACTTCTCCATCACCGCAATGATAATCTGCGTATCTTTATCCGCAGCATTCCAGATGGCTTCCCCTTTGCGGATTGGAACTACATCCACCGCCTTTTTCAAGCAATGAATACTATTAAGTGTCCAAGTGATCTGCGCCATGCCGGGACGCGCATACGTCGCCGGTACCCCTGCCGCAAGGCATTGTGTGCGCGTGCGTCCCTGTCCGTAGAGATAGTTCTGTCTCTCTCTGGTTCGATAGGTCTCGATCACAAGAGGAGTTACACCTTTTGCCTTGATCTCTGCTAGCGCCGCCGCAAGCATGATCTGAACCAGCTTATTCAATTTTTTTGTATCTCTGCACTGATCCGTTACATTACTCATTGTCGTCATCCTCCTCATTTTCTACAAAATCTGTTGCTTGGTTTACTAATTGCTCCGTCACTGCCAATCCTTTGATCAATACAGCCGGCACATTATAACCAAGCTGTACAAGATTTTCAATCACACTTCGGACTTCATTGACCAGTAAGCATGTCAATGTAAACCAACCGATCAAATTCAAAAATTCCAAGTCAATATGTAAAATATCTTGTCCCAGCTTCACAAAAACGGTACTTACAATAAATGCCGCCGCAATCATCACCCAGTATCCAAGTTTTTTCAAGATTCCCCAAAAGCCTTTCTTGCTGGATTCTTCTTTCTGCTTGCGTGACTTATACCAGCCCGTCAGCCAGTCAAAGACATTCAATACCATGTATGCGGCAAAAACATACCAGTATACACCGAATATTGCCGTAAACAGTGTGACTACTGCTCCTACTATCATGTTGTAAGTGTCATAAATTGTTCTCATCGTTTTCCTTCCTTTCTGTTGCGCGGGCGCAACTAAAAAAAGAGCTATTCGCTCTCCGTTTCTTGTTCTTCATTGCTTACCGTTGGAGCATCGCCCCAGATAGCAAATACAGCCTGTACCGTAGCCTCTTCCTGCTCTGACATCAAGGCTTGTCTTCCTTCTTCTGTATTCACATATGCTTTCCGGTGGTTTGCTCCTAACTGTATCTCTTTGCCATCAACTTTGACAAACTTTTGCGTCAGGATAGACACACTTGTGTTTGTAAGCATATCTACAGTTGCTTTTTGTATCACGTCCATGTTTCTGACCTCCTCTCTATGCTTATGCTGTTGTTTCATACTGTCCATACAGTCGAATTACCTTTGTAGACTGTTGACCAAGCAAATCGCTAATACCAGCAACAGCAGGCGAAGCATCCATATAGTTATCAAACACTACCATACCAGAATAATTACCATTATTGGTTTTGGCGGAAAGTGGATAGGATCCACCCGTTGCATTTCCTGTAGATACAACAAACGGCAGGCCTAAAATTCCTCCTATTTGTGTCGTATCAATCGCCGTACTAAAAGAAAATTTAATTGCTATGTATACGATTCTATCCACTTTTTTGTACTCTGCCTGGATTAAGGATGGTACAAAACTTCCATTCATGATTGAGGGAGAAAACACTCCCTCTTCATAAGATGGTTTCGTTTCCAGCTTCGTTTTTACCTGCGACAGTTCCTCTACTGCCTTGGCAAGTTTCCCCAATGCTATTCCCATATTTTCTCCACTCACAAGACTTTGAAGAGTGTCCGGGACATTATACTCTGTATTTACCAAAGCATAGGCACCCATATCATCTGCGATACTTAACTGCTTCACATCCTCGAACTCAATTGCTATATTTTGAACAATTGTAATGGCGTTACTTTTTTCCGGGAAATAGTCTGATATCTCAGCAACTGCAATCAACACAAGAACAGCCTCTTCACTACTTCCCTTTTTTCTGGCAAAAACACCAATTTCACTGATAAAGTATGCCGTATCGACATCGGTATTCTGCAATGCCACCTTTAAATATGCTGTATTGTCTTCCGCTTTTATGGACGAAAATCCATAAGAATTGCGTTCGTTTTTGAGCTGAGTTCGAAGGCTCAACTTTTGTTCCGTCTTCTCCTCTTCGGAATAGGTACCATCACCAATCGCTGCCCGTACAAACTCCACTTGACATGTCCCTGCCGCCGCGTTAGCAAGCAGTTTTCTTCCCTCTTCGGTATAAATCATCTTATTCCACTTTGCCATCATTGCACCTCCATCTCGTTATAGATCATCTGCTTAGATCCGGACATGATATCCGGTGCTGCATAGGCACTGGAAACGGTCTTGATCTCTTCAATTGTTGCTACTGTCGGTTTTACTTTTTTTATAAGATTGTTAAACAAATCTAATATTTCTTTGGTATAAGGTGTTTCAGATTCGATTTTTAGCATATACGGATCACCGCCATACTCGAACCACTCGCTGACTTTTGCTTTTCCAAAAACATTGGATACAAGTTCTTGGATCGCTTCTGTCGTGCCCGCCAGCTGATGCCATCGAATAATACTTTTGACGAGTGCCACCTTGGTTTCCTTATCCAAGGAATCAGAGTAGTATTGAGCCTTGTTTTCTGCCGCAAGCAGATCAAGAACCTCATCCGGCTGCTTGTCCAAATTTTTATAAATTTGGATTCTTTCAACAAACCCCAATATCTTCTCTCTCATTTTCTGTTCTGCATAGGCATAGGCCTTCCATTCATTGCTTTGCAGATTATCTGGCAGGATATCTGTCAACAACACATCTTTTAAATCAATCATCTTCAATACCTCCATATGTCACTGTTCTCGTGACAAGTCCAGCAACTTGTCCCGGCGTGATTTTCGAAAATGTTGGAGATGAAATCTGTGCACGCTTTGCTCCTGCGGCACGTATACGGTAGATCAGTTCATCCGGATTAATGTCGCGTCCAATCCTAGCACTTTGCCAAGATGCAAATTCATCGATGGCGCTTTGTACAGATGCCTTGATCTGCTCTTCTTTGTCTTGGTTGCTTTTGGCTATGTAGTAGGATACTTCGATGTTATAGTCCACCTTTTCCGGTGCCATTACATGTACTTTTGTAGTTGTAGGCCTCTTATCACTACGTGCCAAATATGATTGGAGTGTCTGGATATCATCCTCGGATGGAATCCCTTGATTCGTTAGAATCATCACATCAACCACACCGCTGCCTTCTACTGTAGATGGAACTACATCTGTAATGTTCGGATTAAAGTTTTTTGACATTACAATCCACTCATCATCCTTTCCGGCAACAGAATAAAGGTCAGGTGCGGAAAAGATGGCCTCTCTCAGGTCATCATCGCTCTGTAGATCTGTTCCCCCGGATGGCACTGAAACATTCGTCACTTCCGCGATAAATCCGGTCGGAGTAACCAAAGTCTGAATGTCATCTACCATATAATCGTTTGCCGCACTTCCGGATACTGTACAAGTACAGAGCGCTGTAACTGATAATTCTCCTGCCGGGATCCTTACTTCTTCCGTTGTCGCAAAGAAGAACTTCTGATCCGCGGTTACTAATATACCGACAGGAATCACTTCATCAATGGTTCGTTCCTGCGCTAACGAAAATTTGATATATACCTTTGCCGGACTTCCCTGCTTTCTCAATGTATTTTTGAATGCACCGACATGATCAAGATAATCCCCTGTTGCATATTTAAGAAAGTTCATCTTCCCAGCTTTCTCAATAAATGCTATCAGTTGATAATCCAGTACGGCTTGTGCGCAAAGCAATAAACAAGGTACCGTGCTGTCCCCATCTTCAACGGCATATTCTTCACCGGTTAGTTCAAGCATTTTCTGGTTGTATGCCTTAAACAACTCTGTCTTCACGTCATCTAAAGACATGTTGTCTGTAAAAGATATATCTGGCAAACCAGCCAGTTTTTCAAGTGCTTCACTCATCGTCTTCATCCTCCTCATCATCCTCCTCATCATCCTCAAAATAATCTTCATTTAAAGATAGCAGAACGTGCGGCACAAGCACCTCATTTTCAATAGAAAATTCAACGCTCTCCACCTGCAACATAGGGAGATATGTCTCTGTTTTTGAATAAATATCCAACGTCAAAGTCTGCTCTGCAACCGGGATAGGCACGTCGGTTGCTAACGGCGTGATACCAAAGTCACGATTGCCGGGACAAGTGCCCTGTACCGTGGTATAAAGCAGCATTGCCTGCTCCAATAGGTCATCCAAAAATTCAGAACCAGCTTCTTGATTTATAAAAGTTACCGTCATACATATTCCTCCATCGTTAAGGACACTGTCGCTTCTACAAGTTCACCATGCTTCAAAATCATCCCCCATGCCTCACTTGCGCTTTTTATTAAAAACTTGTTTTTTCCAACTCTTTTCCCGCCAATGACAAGATAATCCACATAGCCCTTTTCAACGCATTTTTCAAGTTTGTTGAGCTGCTTTCGAACAGATACACCATTTTGCGCTGAAAAGTAAACATCAAATGTGATTGACTGTAGGTCTGGCTCCAAAAATTCAGTCTTTGCTTTCTTTCCAAGGATCTCTGCCTGCTCCGTTTTCGCGGATATCTCACGTTTGAAATTTTCAAACGTATATCCTTTAATTGAATTTCCGTCATACTTCACTTGAAAAATAAGGTGTTTGCCGAAATATCCAACTTTTCCAGAAGGAGCGGACTTCTTCAATTTTTTTAAAGCAGATGTCTGGAGAAAAGATTTCAATTTTTTATACTTCGTCTTTTTCTTTGACATTTTAGTCCTCCTTCCTCTTGCCGAGTACCACGTCATCGCACACGAACACCTCATCGCCTACCTGATACTCTCCCTCGACTGCCGGTATGTACCCGGATGAAGTCCCGTCTTCATACACTACTAATACATTTCCATCCTTAATGGCTGCGACCTCCGCCTGCATCACAATTATATTCATGCTGTAATCCTCCGCTGAACCTTGTGCATTGTCATCGATGTGTGGAATCCGGAAGAATTTTTTGTGAATGTGATACTATCGATGAAGTATTTGCCATTTAGTTTTCCGGCGCCAATCAGTTTGATCGTATCCGCCTCGCTATATTTAAGCATTCCTCTGGTTCCGACCGTGAGCGTTGTTGCCTTTTCGTTTTCAAGGTTGGCTTTGGCAGCCGCTACCTTCTTTGCTTGGGCCACACTTTCTGCCGAATCTGTAACCGTCAGATAACGATTGCCTTTTCCAACTGTAATGACTGTGCTGCTTTTCTTTTTCTTTTTTGTAGAACTTTTCGAACTCTTTTCTTTTGTATCGCTTTTCGAACTAGTACTTGCAGGCGTATACTTTATCTTTGCCCCGGTGTATGTTCCACACAAGTTTGTCTCCCAGTCGAACTGTTCACTGCATTGACGTTTATGTAAGGTTCCAACAGGGGCTTTTGCCTCATACTTTGCCTTACTATAAATCACCAAGCGTCCACTATAAAGTTTAATACCATAGCCATAAGATTCACATAGATTTGTAAGAAATTCACAGTCAGTCTGCAATTCCTGTTTTTGTGTACCCACCGAAGTGTCTGTACCATCAAAATAAAACTTCATGTGATACCGCTTTGCTATGGCCTTGCCAATCTCTTTGAGATGTGCCTTTTTCCACGTCTTTCTTCGATCTGTCGCCCGAAAGGAAGAATACTCCGGGATAGAAGTTCCGCCAATAGTACAGTCCAGTGTATTTCCGGAAAAAGAGATAGAATCCACCAAAAACAAACCACATGTCATCTTCTTTTTCTCCGATGCTTTGTCCCAGTAATATGTATGAAGAACCGCCTTAACCTTGTCCTTTTTGCGCGGCATATAAGCAGCATTCCATTTATCATCGCGATTATTTAATTGCAATTCAACAGAATCTGCCGCACCCGAAGCATTCGCCGTGTAGCTAAAGCCGGTCAGATCTTTGGCAATCCGTTCCCGGCTTTTTTTACGTTCATCAGCGGTATATCGTTTTTTTGCTCGCAGATATGTAATACTAACGGTTGACCGTCTCGCCTTTGCCGCCATCACTCGTCCTCCTCTTCCTCAAATTCTTCCAGTTCTGTCTCATCATCGATGTCGTCATCTTTCCATAATGCGGAATCTGCTACATCTTCTTTTGGAATCTCAGGAATCTGTATAGAAATCCCTGAGTCAAAAACAACGTAAGCAATAAGTTCTGGATTTGCCTCCATCAACAATCCCATATACTTTTCGCTTCCCAGCTGTTCATAAGCAATGCTGTCCCATGTATCTCCTGCTTTGGTCTGATACTCCATTTCTATCATCCTCTCATGTTCAAGCGTTTGTTTTTCTTAACCATCTTTTGATAAGATGCTTCTACTTGCTTCTCAACAATCTTTCGTATCTTTTCAGCATCCTGATTCGATGCAGATCCGGATATCGTAATATGGATTTGCGGTGCAAATACCGAGGACGACTGCCCCTGTCCTTCTCCTAAAAGTCGGCCAGTTTCACGATACAGAGATCTTGACCGTTTGGATCCATCCAGCGGGATAATGGCTTCGGCTTTGTTCTTTTCGGATACCATAGCAAGATGCTCTTTGGTACTAATTGTTCCGGTGGCATGGCCTGGTACCTTTACAGAATTTTTCGCCACAGCACCATTTGATGTGTCCTTTTTTACCAAATTTTCATCTGATGATACTGTATAGTTACCTTTGATATTAACAGGCATCGTAGCAGAAACACCCGAATTCAATTCTGTCTTGACAGTATCTTTTATCGTTGTAGCTGCCGCCTTCCCCCCTTTTTTCGATGACTTCGAAAGAGGGGTTGCCAAGTCTAAGTTTGCAAAGTCCTTTGTATCTAAATATTTCTTTGCAAGTTCAGCTGCAGGGGATTCCGCTGATACCTCAGAATCTATATGAAGCCAAGTTCCTAAGTTATATGAACTATGTGCTGAAGCAGCTTTGTCAATTGTTTTGAGTTTTGCTTCATATTCTGTTCCCGCCATAGAAGGAAGCATCTTTTCAACCAGCTCTGAAATCGCAGTCCCATTTCCATCCCCATAATTTTTCCACTTGATATCTCGCCCATATGTATCCATAAGCGTGTTATACATAAACTCTGCCCCTTTATTTTTGGCATCACTTATGGTTTTGTTGTATGCCTCCGCATTGGATTCTTTTTCTTTCTTCATTTCCTCTTCGGTAATTTTGCCACGAAGATACTTTGCATTTGTATTTGTATTTGCGGTTTCCAATGCTTCCTGCGCGCCTTCTTTAATCTCATCAATGTTCGTATTGATTGCAGACTGCATTTTATCAAAGGAATCCGCAGTCATCTCTTTTCCCGAAAATTCCGCAGAGAGCGTATCCCACTTGGCATCACTTTCCGCTTGTGAGATTGTATTGGTTATATCAGACAACTGTTGAAGCAATCCATTAACCTCTTCCTGCAAATCCGGTGTCATTCCATCTTTGACAGCCTTTTTCAGCCGTTTGCTGATTTTATCCGAAAGTTTTTTCGCTTCCTGATCCAATCCGTTATAAAAAGAGTTGTTGTCTTTAAGCAGTTTGTTTTTCTTATCCTCATCGTCATATAAAAGATTTGTAGCAATATTAACTGTATAACCTTGGTTACTAATATAGTCCTGAGCAGATTTTACATAGGATTCTACGTTGCTTTTATAATCACTGATATCTTCATCTGAAATCTCCAAGCCGGCAGATACCTTCCAGTCCATCTTCTTGACCTCATTGGCTGCCTTTTGCATTTGCTTTAAGAATCCATCTGATACTTTGGTTGAAGATAGCAATTCACTAACCGCTTGCAATTTATCTGTTCCAATGATACGATCTGCTGCATCGTTTAATTGATCCATGGAAAAAGCAATGTTGCCAAAGTGTTCATCAAGACTTGCTTCTTTTGCGTCTTCTGCTGCCTTATATGCCGCTACACCTAGGCCAGTAATAATTCCCGCCACAGCAATTCCACCAAATAGGATTGGATTCGCTTTTAAAGCCAAATTCAATGTTTTTACAGAGGCTGTAATGTTACTGATATGCCCGGCTATATTGGATGCAGTCAACACACCCGCTACGCCGCTGATGGCGGTTACTGCCACATCCGGATGATCAAGCAGCCACTCGCCCACATTCAAAAGTGGTTCCGCTACATTCATGACTGATGATCCAAAATCCTCCAGTTTCTGCGCGGCAGAGTTTACGTCAAATTCCTCTACCCAGTCGGTAAGATCTTGCGTTACTTCGCGAAGCGGGCCAGATGTCAATTCATAGATATTGATGGCTTTCGTCTCTAAAGCAGAAGTCAGGAGATCCATATCCCCCTTAAGGTTGTCCATCTTACGATTTGCCATCTTTTCCGCAGCTCCATCGCAGTTGTAAATTGCCTTCGTCAGCTTATCATAATCTTTTTCCGATGCCGTTATAATGGCACTCATGCCAGCCAAAGCATCTTTACCAAAGATATTTTTAATAGCTGCGGCACGCTCTTTCTTGTCATCGATCTTTCCCAGACTTTCACGGATATTATCTATCGTGCTTTTAAGGCTCTTGGTACCACCATCACTATCTTTCAGACTGATATTGTATTTTTTCATGGTCGCAGCCATCTTGTCCGTCGGCGCTGCCATGTTGGCAATTGCAGTCTTTAATGATCGTCCGGCTATAGAACTCTTTACACTGGCATTTGCCATCAATCCTAAAGCAAGCGAAGTATCTTCTATACTGTATCCCATAGATCCTGCTACAGGAGCCACATACTTGAAGGACTCTCCCAGCATGCTTACATTGGTGTTCGCACTTGCAGATGCCTGTGCTAACACATCGGAAAAGTGTGCAGAATCTTTTGCTTTCAAGCCAAAAGCAGTCAGTGCATCTGTCACGATATCAGAAGTCGTTCCAAGGTCTTCTCCGGATGCTGCCGCAAGCGACATGATTCCAGAGATACCATTTAACATCTGGTTTGTCTTCCAACCAGCCATTGCCATGTACTCAAACGCCTGTCCGGACTCTACGGCGGTAAATTTGGTTGTAGCACCCATTTCTTTCGCCTTGTCTGTCAGACGTACCATGTCACTCTCGTTGGCATTGGCAATCGCTCCGACTGTTGACATCTGTGCTTCAAATTCAGAACCGATATCAATTGACTTCTTCAACGCCATTGCGCCTGCTCCGGCAATCGCGGCGGCGGCAATTTTTGTCGTATTTTTCATCTTGGTATACGACCGCTGCAAGGAGGCTGTTGTCTTGTCGCAAGCAGCTTTCAGCGAGGGGTCGACTTTGCCGCTTATTTTGATTTTCAATTCGGTATCTTTAGCCACTGTACTTCTCGACCTCCCTCTCAATCTCTACAAGTTTTGTCACCGGCAGTGCCATCAGGTATTCCAAACTTGTACTTAATTTGATACTCAACCAGACACAGAGATTTAATATCTCTCCTCGCTGTCGTATCAAACGGCCATCATAAAAAAATTAATCACCGTATTTTTGATGCGGCGGCAGTCAACCGCAGGCAATGCCTGGAAAAATTCAATTGGCTTTCCGGTTGCACGCGCTGCATACATCATCGTTCCATGAAGTGTCAATTCGGCATTGATCGTATCCAGATTTTCCCGGCTTAACGTTTTCTCAATTTCCTCCATATCACGTCCGGTCAAATTTTCCAGCCCCGACAAATCCACATCGGTATACTCTTTTCCCTCAAACGAAAAAGGTTTTCTAAGTTTCACATTCAATTTATTCAAGATTCTATCCTCCATTTAAAAAGACGCAGGATTTCTCCTGCGCCTAAACCAACTACTTTTTAACAGTATTTATTCACTTCGGCAAGCATGTCCACACCATCTACCACATAGACGGAGTTCAATTTATCGAGTTCAAGCAGTGTCTTTCCACCTACTTCAATCAAGATATACCAAAGTTCTGCTTTCACTTTCGTGTCCGTTTCCTCGGCTATCTTCATCTTGCCACCTTCGAATCCCTTGCACTTACCTCGAATCACAACACGAACTTGCGTAAAGGATGTTGCTCCAGATTCTGCATCCGTATATTGCTGCGATCCACGGATTGTAAGATTCATTGGCTGATCAGTTCTCATCAAGCTAAATGCTTGATCGCAGATCATGCGGAATGGGATCTCTATGTCCGTACTCTTAAACTGTCCGACCACAGGGTTTTCAATTTCGCCCAAAATCCCAGCTCCTGTCATGGTGTGGGTTGTCATGTCGAAGCTTGGAAGTGTGATTTCACCACTGATTCCGATAAGTTTTTCCTCAGATGCTCCACCATAAACGTTATAATTATTAATTACTTCAGGAATCTTATTCATTGTTATTCACCTCCCAGTGCTTCTTTCAAAATTGTTGGATCAAATTCTACAATAAACCGGATATCTTCACTTGGCAGATAGGTCGCCAAATAAATACGGAAAGTAACCTTTCCATTCAAAATATCTTCTGTTGTGTTATCTTTTTCAAGATATTCAATACGTCCGCCAGCAATACGATAATCGATCTTCATCGAATTAAACCAGATGTTCTCCGAATCGCAGATTGCCTGCACCTGACGTGGATCTGTCGGTCTGTCAACCTTTTCTGCATAAGTTAAAAGCAGTCGATTGCGATAGTACGACATGAATCTTCGTACGCAGATCCAGCGATCTTTCGGATCCGTCACATTTGGATAAGCGGCTGTATTATTTCCCCAGTTTTTCCAGCCGGCATAATTGATTGCCGTAACAACACCGATGGCGTTGCAATAATTATTTGCGCGCTTTTTATCAAGAATCACTTCTGTACCATCCTGTAAGACCATCGCAGAAATATTCATCGACAGATTAGATGGAGATACCGATGGGATTCCATCATTATCTTCATCATTCTTTACACATAAAGCTGCCATATATGCAGAATACGCATAGGTTTTACCACTCACTTTAACCATAGGCCAAAGGATTGTGGTCTGTGAAGAAGTGATTCCAAGAGTCTCTTTTGCGTCCGGTACATCTTCCACTTTTTTAATTGATGTTGTATCCAGATCTACAAGTGCCTGTGCGTTAAACTCGTCGCTAATATTGACTGCTGCCACAGACAAGGCTACCGCCACCTCTTTCTTTTGGCTGTAACCTGGTGCCAAAATCTGTCCCGGCACCTGCTGCAATTTGGGAAACACATCGTTGACGCACGAGATACCGCTATTCTTGCCTGTTTCCGCGGAATATCCACCAATAACCTGCAAAGCCATGTCATCTGCCTCATAAGATACCTGATCGGCCGTGATCGTAAGCGTCCCTGTCACTGTCTCATTGATAATCGTAATTGTGATTCTTAAATCATCTCCGACATTCAGAAGATAATCTGTGCCACGCACCAACGCATCACTTTCTTTTTTTACAACGATACTCTTCAAGATTACGTCCGAGCTATCGAATGTATATTCTTTTTTTGCCGTCGTATCCCAAGAAATCTCATCCATCGCTTTTTTGTTTTTGGTTACATCCAACACGTTGATGCATACAATTGGCGATGTCTGTAAAAGCTCAAAGTTTGCGCTCACACTCTGACAAATAGTATATTTGTCAAAATCGTCGCTATACCCGATTTTTTTTACCGCGTCTTCATAATCTTCAACAAGTACCGGTACATTGGTTACCTTTTCCGGATTTTCCAGAATATGTACTGGTGCGGTACCGATAACCACCTGCAATCCGGAGGATACCACTGCCACAGTTGGCATCGATGTAGCTTTCTCTTCTGTTCGAACTCCATGATAATACATAACAACTATTCTCCTTTCGCTTCAAAGTTTTTCTGCACTTCTTCATTGATGCAGTACAGACGGCTTCCCTTTTCTTTAACTTCCTTTAAAGCATCTCCTGCTCTTGTAATTGGAACAATCAGGGATTCGACCGCGTTCTGTTTTTTAATGGCATTTTTCACGCACCCAGGGAGACCATCTTTGAAGATATCTCCGTGAGAAACAATTCCGACAATGCTGGAACCCACATACATTACCGGAATAGATACTGCATTCCCTGTCGCCTTTTTTCCGGCCGGCGACTTTGCCGTTGCCTTTTTGGTTTCATTGTTTTCTTTTAACATAGCCTGTCACTTTCCTCTCTTTCTACACCAGGTATTTTAACATCCATTGATACGACACCAAAGTAGTAATTCTCTTCGTTGTCCGTAACCCACTTGATTGTATCAAGCACTTCATAGCCGGCAAATGCCGGATTCTTTTGAAAGTACTCTCCAATCTTTTGGATAGCATGCAAGACGTACAAGCCGCCGTTCCGCAGTTTGCCATCATCATAAATACCAATCCAAATACTTACGGATGTCTTACCCGGACTATTTTCCACGCTAAAACTTCCCTCATTTAGATCAACAATCAAATAAGGGAAGGGAATAATGTCTGAAACATCATTGAGCAGACCGCTCTCTAATTCTTCCTGCGTCTCATTATATTGCTGTGAGTTTAAGACCGGTATGCTCTGCTGATAGATGTTCAATTTAGTCAGGTTTCCTTTTTTCTGGGAATCCGGAAATCTTTCTTCCTGGAAAATATCTTTGCATATTTCCACCAAAGTTTCCAGCAACGAGTGATTCGTAAACATTTAACCCTCCATTGATCTTAGTACGCGTTCCGCGTGTCTTCGGAGTGCATACTTTAACTGATCCTCAATCTTCCCTTGCAAAGATCCATAAACACGCTCTCCGCCGATCATAACCGGAACACCGGAACCAAAGAACTCTCTAACTTGTTCCTTGGGCTTATCATCCATCTGAGTTCCTTTCACACGAACGAAAATGCCAAGATGATCTGCTCCATTTGCATTTGGCATTCTTGCCACAAACGCACGATGCCCCGGTTCACCTAACTGAACCGGTCTTGTAGTCTGCAACTGATGTGCCATTGCCGCACGGCCACCTTTTGTATGCCGGCGATAATCAAAAGCTGCTAATGCCAACGGACGTCCTTTTGTACTGATAATGGCCGTCAAAGTACTGTTTGATGCTTTTGTGATTTTGAGCGATTTATTGAATTTTGTCTTTTTAACCTTGTATGTACTATCTGCTTTTTCGTACAAATCCTGTCTGGCTTTGATTGCTGTCTCGTTGACCGCAAGTCGGACAACTCCCGGAGCAGATACCCGTAATTTAGAAAAATTACGCCTCAACTCCTCCATGCCGTCAAGACGTACTTCAATACTTTCGCCCATTACTGCTTCACCGTCCTTATATGAATGGAATACACACCGCTTTCATTCACTGCATCCTCCACCTCGAATGCCTGATTATCAATCGTCATTTTTCTTCCAGACACAGGAAGTCTGCCGTAGTCTGCTGCTTTAATATACATCAAACCACGTTTGACTCCCATTCCGGCTTTTTCATTCGTATCTCCGTGCCGATACTTCTCGCGTTTTAGAAGTTCAAAATCGTCCAAAACGATCGCCACTTTTCTTCCATTCACCTCATGCACTTCGCCGAACTCATCCGGATTGATAAAAATGTCAAGGATATCCTGTCTTTGGAGGTCTTTGAATGTCATTATTCAAAAACCTCTTCCTGATAGGCCAGTACTTTATCAATCATCTCCGGACGTGTCATTGCCTCATCCATCGGATCCATACCGATAGATTCCGCGTACTGCATGATGGCTTTTTTGTTGGATAACTTTTTCAGTTCCTCTTCTCCAAGCAAATCAATCTTATCATCCTCATCCGTTTCGGAAGATTCCTGTCCCGCTGTGTCAGAATCTGACACCGGTTCATTTCCTACCGGGCAGATTGCACGGCAGGAAACAAATCTTTCAATTTCTTCCGGGGTAAACTCATCTCCAAGAATCTCTCCGGGATGATATGTTTTTGTCGAGGTTGTGATGTGCGTTCGTACTTTATATATCATAACTGACACCTCCTACGATGCTACGACTAAGATAGCCCAGCTATCTACATCATCCGGAGCCGGGAGTGGTCTGGATGTCATACGCAACTTTTCGATGTCGTTATTTTCGTCCACGATATGCTTTGGAACAGACTGGGCTTCGTAGGTGACAAATCCCTGTCCCTGTTCTGTCTGCGTTACTGCGCCGTAGTGAACCGTTCCAACTCCATTACTATTTGCCAACATAACCGTTCCGTACGGCAGTACCTGCATGCCTGGATTGCTTTCATCGTCAATCCACTCATCATAAGAATAGAGATCTAAGCCAAGGCTTGCAATCCGCCCATGGAACGTCACGTTTGGATCAATAATTTTCGGCTCAATACGAGTATCATTGACGTTCAAAACATTGGATTTAGCTACTACTTTTGCATGATTCAGATACAGCCGCATCGTCTTCGAATCACACAACAACATATCTGGCTTTACACCAGATGCTTTTGTTACCGCAAGAGACCATTTAAGCAAATCACCATCGGGATCCGAAGCTTCGTTATCCCATTTAGCAGTGCCGCTAAGAACTTCCTGGTTTGTGAAGTTATAGTCCACATGGATATCAATGCCCTCTTTTTCGTCAACGACATCAAAGCCGCCTGTCGTCAAAATTTTGGCAGCCATCCACTCAACTCTGCGATCAATCATCTCCTGCATCTCCAAAGTATCCTGCGCCAAAAGTTCATCTTCACGCTCCTCCGGAGACATCGCCGTATAAACATTCTCACCAAAACCACGTTTCGTTACATCGTCCGTTGTTACCAAACGTTCCGGTGCAACTTTCGGAGTTTGGATCTGATTGGTATGGAATCCTTCTCTTGTAACCACCTTGCCTCCACGACGCGGCGATACAAAAGGTGCCATCTTACGTCCACCTTTTTTTACATCCACTTCAATTTTTTCAGCCAGATGTGTTTTTACACGTGGGAAAAAAGTTCTCACCAAAAAGTTATTGTTCGTTACAGAGAGACGAATCGCTTCCATCATCTCTCTTGTTGTATAATCTACCATCTTTTACTCTACCTCCTTTAAAAAGATACCGAGCTTTCTAAGCTCTTCTGTATAATCTGACACAGTCGTTCCGCTTTTTGCGATAACTGCTGCCACATTAAATGTTCCTGTGATGTACTCCTCTGCGACAACAGCACTTCCCGAAGTAGATGTTCCCGTATCCACCTCATCTGTCAGTATGCCGTTTGGAACAATTTTCTCAATAGAAGCATCAAACATCGCATATGTTCCATCGCCTTTATCATACAGAAGTGTTCCGCGCTTCAAAACGCCCTGCCCTGCTTCCAGTTTGATTCCTCTTGTCATAAATCCGAGTTGTGTTCCCGCAATCAGATGATCCGGCTTGTATTCACCGATTTTTTCAAAAAAGTCCATCTTATTTTCCTCCTTTCTTTTTCTGAACATTTTCAAAAGCGGTCGCTAATTTATTAACTCGCTTTTTATTGACTTGCTTTTCGTCATCATTTTCCGGTGTGTTTTCTCCCGGCTCATCATCCTGGATATCTTTTGGTGCCGGTGGTACTTTTTCTGCACCACTGTTTTTTGCATCGTGCTGTAGACTTTCCATAAAGTTTGAACCAACCTTTTTCTCTGCCAAAATAGCTTCATATGCTACTTCCTTTGCATCTTTTGGCTCTTCGTACTTGGCTTTTGCCAGCATTTCTTTTGGTACCGCATTTTCGATATCGTCCAGTGCTTTCATTCTTTTGCGCTCCTGATCTACGGCATCCTGAACCATGCTTGTACACAGTTCCGGGTAAGCATTCTGCAAATCAGCGACCGTCTTAATTGTTACATTTTTATCGCCCATATTCTTGTTACCTCCTTTGATCTGTTTGTTTTCCATAGGCTTATTTGTTGTTTTATGATTAGCATTTTGGGTAAAACGCTTATCTGGCTCTTTACTCAGATGGTTCTTATCCACTCGAACCGAGTTGACCATAATATATTTTCCGCAATCGCGAATATCCGAGATATTTGAGTATGCAATCTCATCTACCAATCCGAGGTCAACTGCCTCCTGTGCCGTCAACCATTTTTCTTCGCTCATAAGCGTTGAAAATTCTTCTTCACTGATATCTGAAATTCTGCTACGATATGAAGCAATAATGCTTTCTTTAACCGCACTCATGTCTTCAATAATTTTTTTCAAATCCGTTTCGTTGTAATAACCAACCAGTCCTACAAGTGGATCGTGAATCAGTACCATAGCATTGCAGGAAGCAATAATTTCGTCTGCTGCCATAATGACAATCGTTGCTGCCGATGCACACATTCCGTCAATATGCGCTACAATGTGTTTTCCACAGGCCTTTAACTGACTAAAAATAGCAAATGCAGACATTACGTCACCCCCCGGTGAGTTGACTCGAACGTGAATCGTATCTGCTTCCACATCATTCAATTCTTGTATGAATTGGCGATACGCAACATAATCCTCATCCCACCACGGTTCTTCTGAACAGATTTCTCCGTAAAGATATAACTCCGCTTCATTATCCGCATATTTGCTGTTTTGAAATTTCCAAAATTTATTCATTCTCTTCTTCCTTTCCGATATAGTTTCTAATCAACTCAGCTTCTTTCCCCAGCTGACGGATATTGTCGTTAAACTCTGTTCCATTGATCTCAATAGCTTCTTTCTCACGAGAAGATACGCCAAGATCAATTTTAAGTTTAGCAGCCTGTAATTCTTTCACAGGATCGATCATGCCCGGTGCCGGTCCATTCCATTGGCAGGCACTCCATGCTTTTCGAACCACTGGAGAATAAAAAAAGCCCGGTGCGACAATCCGCCCCGAAGCTACTGCTTCCATCAAAAATCTTTCATACACCGGCTGACAAAAATCATTGACTAACCACTGCCTGCGCATTCGGAACATCTTCCAGCTCTCCAAAAGAGCAGCTCTTGATGCAGAGTATGACGCTGTAAAACTTTTTGTCAGCAATTCCACCGGAATCTCCAACGCCGCTCCAGTATATTTAGCCATGCTCAATACAAACATATCGAAGTTGCCGTTTGGATGCTTCGGATCGCCAAACTCCACGCTCTCTCCCGGATTCAACACATTGATTGCTCCCGGTCCCATTTCATAATGTGTTTGGGAATTTGACACGGAATCTTCCTCCGGTATCATTCCTGTAAAAGGATTCTCACCGGTATCTGCCTCCGTTTTCACAAATGCAGTAAAAAAAGAACTTACTACCGCAGACATCAACTCAGCTTCCGTATACCTTGTCAACTGTTTCAGACTCTCAATGACTGGTGCCAGATACGGAACACCTCGATACTGCTCTGCACGTTCGGAATCAAAAATCATCAGCACATTTTCCAAACCGGTTTCTTCACCGTAGGCTTTCACTCGAACCCATTCCTTTTTTATGTTCAGATTCGAATTAGGATACGCCGAGCAGATGTGATATGCTACAACTGCTCCCTTGTCATCAATCTCCACTCCGTTGTATACACGGTTGTGTGTGGTTGGCTCTTTGTAAAAAAGATTTACATTCGTTGTCGTCCCCGGTGTACATATGCGGTCACTTTCGATGATATTCAGCCGGAGATCATATGGCATAAACCGATTATCCCTTTTGTCTGCATATGTAAAGATGCAGCAGGCATCTCCATTAACCAGCTGATTCATCAATATAAGCTGCTGGTTTTCATAAAAATTATTTAACTTTCGAAGATCCGAGTGCTTCGATTCCGCCCACACATTGAACTCGCGCTGTGTGTTTTTCTGCCAGCGCTGGGCTTCTCCTTCGGATAAATTAAGACGGTCAAAGTCAATTTTGGGTGCCGGACGGATGCCGCTTCCGACAATATTGGTTCGGTTTGTTCGGATGGCACTTGTTGCAAGTGGCGCAGAAGTAACAAGGCTTCTACTTCTTGCGCGTAAGGTTGGAAGATTTTTGTCAATATCTTCCTGTGGTGACTTATTCGCTGGGTTCCATCCCCGTCCATAATTCTTTTTCCGGCTTGCAGCGGATTCATCGTATCCAGAGTTTTTTATCCTTCGAATCATTTGCAATCGATTTCTGGCATCCATGCGTCTCAAAGCATGCTCCGGAGCCATCCATTCAATTGCCCGGTCAATCGCATTCATAATCTACCTCCTACAGATCCCTCGGAATCACACGGAAAACTCTTCGCTTTCCGCCGCTGCTTTCTAATTCATCGATCTTCTCGTCAAGATACTCAATTGCCTTTCGTATCTCGGTCAGATCTGCTCTTGTCACAGTCCGAGTTCCTATTGTATATGACTGGCTTATCAGCACGGCTTCTTCCGCTTTTAGATATAACTCTCTCTGCCTCTGGTACCGCTCCAGTCTCTTTTGCTTTTCACTTGTATTCATGCTCATCCTCCTCAATTATTGAATCCCCCGGCTCACTACACCGGATTTTCTTTTTCCCGCCACCGTTCTCTGTGGCTGCATATAATTAATTCCTTCACTTACTTTTTTTGCTAATATTGCAAAATTCGGATTCAAAAATTCTACTGCTGCCGTGTTATAGTTTCGCAAATCGAAAGGCTCATTCCTTGCGCCGGGTCTTTTTACCCAACAGACTGTTGGCTTGCCCTTTACATCTTTTACAATCCTCTGTTCGGACGTCAGACCTTTCATATATTTTTGATCGTAACCACGGTCAATATTTTCCGGAAAGTGACAGTATCCGGATCCATATTCTGTGATATACAACCTTTCCAGCACTGTCTCTTTGCCAGCATTAACGCCCAATATTAAAATTGGTACATTGTATTGATTATTCGTAGATTTTTTATGCAACAACGGAATCCCATTTGAGCCCATTCCCTTAATCCCAAAGATCATTTTCTTTTTTTGCTGCATCGACTTTAGCCATTTGTATGATTGCGTCGTAAAATGTCCACCAGTATCAATGAATGTGCATGCTATGTTTAGTGCTTGGCCGTCCTCAAACGTAAACGGCTTGGAAAGGAACGCCTCCAGTTCTTCCCATATGAAATCTTTTTCCAAATTGCCATATAATTTTTCGTAAGTAATTCCCCATGATTCATATCCGGCACCCCAGCCGCACACTTCGAGTTCAAGACGATCGTCCTGTACATCGACTGCTGCCGTAAGCAGAAGTACTCCTTTGGGGAGTTCCGCCGTGTATTTCTCACGCCGATTTATCAGATCCTTAAGGTCTGCTTTTGCCCCCATCACTTCATATGGCTCTCCCAGTGAGGTATTGACCCATGTTCTTAATTTGTAATCTGAACCGGTTTCTTTTTTATCCTTTACCGCCTCCAAATAAGCCTGCTTGATATCTTTCCATCGTTTCCACGGCGAAGCCATCTCATTCAAATGGAAACCTCTTATATCCGTGACGGAAGGATTTTGCGCCACAAACATTCCCGGCTGTTCTTTCCATTCATCTTCGGACAGTTTCTCCTCGCAGTAATCACACTTCATCATCATATCCTTGAAGTCAAGGTTGTCCCATTTAAACGGCGTATATTTTCCACAGTATGGACATTGTACACACCATTCTTCCTGTGATGATTTCAAATATTCTTTTTCTATCCGGCTGACTCCCTTCTCTGTTGGAGTTGATACCAGAACCACTTTTCGATTCCAAAAAGTGGTTGTTCGTTTGTCTGCCAAATCGACCGGATCACCTTCTGTTCCTGCCGATGCCGGATAGCGGTCTACCTCGTCTAAAAGCAATATCCGAATGGGACGTGATGCCAAATTGGTTGGCGCATTGGCTCCAATCATCGTGATATGTCCGCCCGGAAATTGTTTATGCAAAATCGTATTCGCCGTATCACGACTTTTTGCCATTCCATAAATTTCTTTCAAACACTCTGTATCACGAATCATCGGTGCCAGTCTGTCTTTCGAAAAAGCCTGCGCCATCGCATCTGTTGGATTGACTACCATGATCGGCGAGGGATCATGCTCTGAATAGTAGCCAATCGTATTAAGCAGCATTTCTGTCTTGCCGATCTGAGCCGATGTCATTAACACTACTCGTTTTAATCCGGGACTGCTTATTGCGTCCATAATACTTCTCTGATATGGTGCCCGGTCAAGATTCCAACGCCCCGGCTCTGCCGATGCTTCTCTTGACAGTCTTCTCTTTTCAGCCGCCCACGAAGATATCGTCAAAGGCTTCGGCGGTTCCAAAACTTCAAATATCTTTTCAAACAAATGAACGGTTTTATACTCAATCTTATGAATCATCTGTACCGTCCTCCAAATCTACATAATCATCATTATAAAACTCTTTTGGATTATACTGTCGCAGTTCCATCAAGATATCAGTCATCTCTTTTTCAAGATATGTCTGAATCTGCGCCGCATCGTACATGTTTGCAAGAACCGGTGCGGCTTTTGATGGATGGCTCATAAGTTTAGTCCGAAAAGCAACCAGCATGTCACACATCACTGCCCGGACATCTTCACTCTTGTGCATCGTGCCTTCCATCAAATGAAGTTTGAGTTCAGACATTTGCATCTTAACCACTTCGTGCTTGGCCTTTACGCTATCCAAATCTAAGAAGTCATCACCAGCCGATGCCGGCTCTTCTCTCGCCACTTTCAATGTAAGTATGTAGTTTATCAGGGATTCTTTTAAGTTGTAGCGCCCTTTGGACGCACGCACCAGAATCCCCTCTTCCGCAAGTCCACGAATACGCCGATCTGTTACGCCAATGATATCCGCAAGGACTGTCGCATTCACTGTTATCGCTGATATATCATCAATCTTTTTTGTTTCGGACAACTCAAATCACCTCCACCGGAAACGGCAACCTCCAATTTTTTAATTTTAAAACTAGACAAGGATCGAGCCTTCGTCGACCCGCAATCCAATTTTAGTCCCACAGTACCTTGGCAAAAATCGGGGGTTTTTGTGTCAGAATCTGACCCTCTTTTTGCTCTCTTTTATATTTGACATATCTGTAATTCTGTCAAATGCTCAAAAGTTTTTTTCTTCTAATAAGTGGCCAAAAAAATTTCAATGTACATTTTACATTTTCTTTTTATGTCAAATGTTTTGGCGCAATTATCCGAATTTCCGTTTATTTTAATAAAAAAAGGACTATTGAAGCAAATCAACGTCCAAATATAACTTGTCTTTCGTGTCTTGATTAACACCGATATACCTCAATGTAACTGACGGATCGTCATGGTTAAATACATCCATCAGCAGAGCAACATCGTGTGTCTTTTGATACATATGATATCCAAATGTCTTTCGCAGGGTGTGTGTACCAACTGCACCCACGCCAAATTTTTCTGCCGCCTTCGACAAAATATTATAGGCTTGCTGCCGTGTCATGGGTTTGGTTTTTTTTTCACCATAGAAAAGATATTCATAATTCTTCATATCCGCGATATACTCATCAATCTTTTCTTTGAGAAACTGATTCAAGCGAATATTTTTTTCTTTTCCTGTCTTTCTTTCTCGAATTGACAGATACTTTTGATTTCTGACCTGCCTTACTTTGATGCAAAGTATGTCAGATATTCGCAAGCCTGTATAAATACCAAAGGCAAACAGTAATCCATTACGTTTGTTCTGACTGCTGAGATAATCATATATGTCATTTACTTTTCCCAAATCACGAATTGGCTGCACCGTGTTCATACATTCTCATCTCACTTTCCGGCATAAGAAAAGCAGCCACCTCAATGATGGCTGCTCTCTCCTGCAACTTTTTCACGCTATCATAATAACACAGGTCAACACGACATTTCCACGACATCTTTATTTTTTTTCATTTGTTTCGTCAATGTATGCCTGCATCATCTTTGATATCTGGCTTGCCTGCGAAACTCCATTTTGCTGACAAGCCTGTGCAAACTCATCCGCCAACGTTTTTTTCATTCGATAAGATTTGGATATAAGTCCCATCTTTTCCCGATAACGTTTGGATGCTTCTGTCTGACTGTTTCCCATTTTTCACACCTCATTTCTTTTGTAAAAATACAATGATGTTCATAATAATTGAAATCAACGTCATTGCCATAACCAATGCCAGCCACATGTATTTTGTTATAACTAACAATGCCAGCATTGTTAAAACTGAAACAACCTGCAAAATAATGATTATTTTTTCCATTGCTTTTTTTCCCGATGGCAGTTATAATATCGTTAAGGGATAGGGCTTTCGCCCCTCCCACCCGATACGCTTACCTAAAAAGTGAAACGATTGTTGTAACAATTATGGAGATTGTCGATACAACTACTTGAATAATAGTTGCTATCAAGATAACCGTTTTCAACTTTTTACGTAAGCGTTTTTTCTTTTTTCCGCTCATCGGTTTTACCTCCTTTTCTTTATTTCCCTTCCCTACTATGATTATAGTATAGCATAGGGTGCGTCCTATGTCAATAGTTTTTTTCATTTTTTTTCAAACTTTTTTCTATCCGCTGAACTTGCCGTTCTGAGTACCCCACTATCTCTGCCGTTTGTCTTTGTGTTAATCCTTTTACTTTTCGATAATATAAAATCCGTGCCTGAATCGTACTTTGATTATTCGCATATGTCTTATCAAATAAATGCTTGATTTTCTTTAATTTGGCAAGATGCTCCAATTGCTCCTGCAAGATGTCTTGCTGATTGGATATCTGTGTTAGTGCTTCTGCAAAAGATAGTTTCTGGTTTCCGCCTTTTACGCGATCTGCGGAGTAATCCATGCTTTTTAAGTCAGATGACGGACCAGAAAATGCATCTGTTGCCTTTAAATAATTTTCGATAGAATCGCGAATTTGCATAATCGTTGTTTCAAGGTCATCAATTTCCTTGCATAAAGAAGTATAAATGTCTAAACTCATCTTTTCCCTCCTCGAAATAAAAAAAGACATGCAAAAAAATCTGCATGTCAAACTAATATTTCTTTTATGATACCACTAAAAAAAAATTTTTTCAATAAAAATAGTGAAATGCCCCCATTTTTGCATTTCACTATTTCAAAAACTGCTTTTAATAAACATAAAGCATTTCCTTTCCTAGTATTTTGGGGTAATAACCATCGAATAATCAGAACATTCTTTCGATTTTCAAACAAAAAACGACGGTTTTCCGTCGTTTTTTGCCATTTTTTATAGCGGAGACGGAGGGATTCGAACCCTCGTGCCCGTGAAGGCAAAACGATTTCGAGTCGTTCTCGTTATGACCACTTCGATACGTCTCCGAATGTGCTTTTTTGAAAAAAGCACCTCTATATTTGTAACATTTTTTCAAGCATTTGTCAATGCTTTTGTCAAAAAGAATTCTGCGATGAGATTTTCCTGCATTCTTCCCGTCTTAAACCGCTCTTCCAAATCTGCCCGAAGTTCCATAAGTTCCATGAGTCGTTCTCCGGTAAAATGCCGTTCTTGACCGCGGTATTTTTTTACCGTAAAGAATGGAATCCCGGCTTTCGCAGCCAGATCGCGGTCTGACATGCGCGGTCCCAGTTCTTTTACCTGAAGTAAAATATTGATATGGCGGCCTAACATATGCAGGATGCGAAGCGGCGGCTCTTTTAATTCCAGCAGATCCGCATAAAGGGTAAATACCTTCTCCTGCTGTCCGGCAATAACGGCATCCATCATATCAAACAGCTTTCCCACGGTCTGACCCGAGCAGATCATCTCCACATCTTCTGCCGTAACAGCCTCACGTTCTCCCGTATACCCCATTAATTTATCAAGTTCACACGACAAGAGATCCATCTGAAATCCCACACGTGATACGATAAGTTCTGCCGTATGTTTGGAAATCTTTTTCCCGTATTGGGACAGGTATCTCGCGATCCAGGGTACCAGTTCCACTTCGGAACGCAGCGTACATTCTGTAATGCAGCCATTTTTCTGAATCCATTTATACAAACGATTTCTCTTATCAATCTGCTTTTCCACAAATACTACAAATGTAGTCTCAGGAAACTGCTCCAATACTTCGACCAGATCCGTTGCCTTTTTGAATGCCTGGCTGTTTTCAATCAAAATCAGACGTTTGTCTTGAAAAAAAGGAAGTGTATTGCCAATTGACTGCATCTCTTCCACAGAAAATTTTTCTCCCTCAAAATACGAGGCATTCATATCATCTCCCGGCACAGCCAATGCCTGTTTCAATTTATTTTTATAATTGCGAACCAGATATGCTTCCTCGCCATATAGAAGCTGGAAGCGGGAAAGCTCGCCGCTTTTTAACTGGGCATCTATTGTCAGCATCGTTTCACCTCATCTTCATAAATTCACTTTTTAAGTATAACGTAACTATTCAGGATCCAATGTATGGAAATCAATGAATCGTCGTGCTTGCGCGTAAGAGATTTTGATTTCCATACATTGAAATCCTAATAGGGCTCCCCCTCTACATATGAGCATTTTTAGCCTTATCAAAGGCGAGAAAAGAACACGAAGTGTTCGAAATGCGAATGTGGAGAAGGGGCATCCCGAATAGTTACAGTATAACACATCTGTAACATTCTCTCAATGCTTAAAATACCAGCATCGTTTCCGGCCTTTTTTGTATTCTGCAAACAATGCGCCTTTCTCCGCAGTATTCCAATTCTGGCAGAAAACCTCCTCCAAGCGCTGTAATGTCTCCTTTGCAGGATGTCCATAGCGATTATTTCGTCCCGCGGAGATAAAACCATAGCGAGGTCGGCATTTTTGCAAAAACTCTTCCGTAGAAGAATTTTTCGAGCCGTGATGTCCCACTTTCAATATGTCATACTCTTTTCTCGGAAGCGTACTATTTTCTTCGCCGTGCGCCCCCAGATCTCCCGTCGTCAAAATGGACAGATTTTCGTAAGAAAGGTCAAAAACCAGCGAACAGTCATTGGCATCTTCCCATTCATATTTTGAAGAAGGATGAAGACAGCACATTTGCAGTTTTCCGCTTATCATCTGCTGTCCCTTATGTATCCCGGTGACTGGTATCTTTCTATCTCTTACTGTCTGTATAAACTTCTGCAGTCCGTCTTCTTTTTCCCGAAGATCCGGAACAAGGATCTGACGGATTTTAATTTCTTCTTTTTCCTGCCGCTCTGCCAATTCTTCAATCCCATTTACATGGTCTTCGTCGCCGTGGGTAACAAAAACAGCATCAACGGCATTTCGCCCGTAATATTTCAGCATCTTAGAGATTCGGTATTTTCCGATTTCTTTTTCCGATGTACTCCCCCCATCGATCAGATACGTTTTTTCGTTTTGAAACAGACAGGCACAGTCGCCCTGTCCCACATCCATCTGAATGTACAAAAATTCAAATGCTGGACGAAAAGAACCAAGAACCAAGCAAAGTGCTGCTATACAAAAGCATGCCTTTTTCTTATCTCTATACAGTGCTAACATATACACCGATAAAAGTAAAAACATATAGTAAACGATTACTTTCCAAAGTTCCGGCCGTCCCATAATCCAGGTGCTGCCCGGAAGTGTCTGGATCCATTTGCAGACAAATTCGTAAAAAGCAAGGATCCAATGCGCCGACGCAAGGATAAAACCGCCAGCAAGCGGACACAGAAAGCAGAGCACGCAGCCCAAAATCCCAATCCCCAGAAGAACTGATAACAACGGCAGCAAAATAAGATTGGCAATGACTGCATACGGGCATGTTTCATAAAAATACCAGAACATAATCGGAAGTGTCAGGAAAAATGTCCAAATCGTAGAAAGGAGTGTTTTCTGCCATTCTTGCATCCGTTTCTGCCTCTTTTTTGTCATCTCCTGATAAATCAGGATCCCGCCGGCAGCGACAAAAGACAATACAAAACCACATTGAAATAACTGCAGTGGATTTTGCAATAAGATCACACTTCCACTGACCGCTAACGCTGTCAATCCATCGTATGGTTTTCCGATATATCTTGCCACAAGGCGGATACACAGCATCCAGACCGCCCGCGAAGTAGCTACCGGGAACCCGGTAAACTGCCCATACAAAAGCAAAAGAACCAACGAAACGATTGCTGCCATTTTCATCGGGAGAAGGTGCTTGCGTAACCAGTCAAACAAAACCATCCCCAAAAGAGAGATGTGAAGCCCTGATATTGCAAGCATATGCGCTACCCCGGTCTGCTGATACAATTCTTTCACCTCACTGTCAAGCTGAGATTTGTCTCCCAAGATCATTGCCCCAAGCAGTCCCGCATCCCGTTCTCCCATTGCCACAGTCAGTTGCTGCATCGCCTTAGTCCGCCATTCGTACAGCAATTGTTTTACCGCATTGTGGGAGGCATTCTGAATCTGTATCTCTGACACAAACATACGTGCATCCACCTGCATTGCCTCATAATACGACCGAGCATCAAACTGTCCTGGATTTCCCGCTTGTTCAAAACTCTCTGCCTCTCCTGTTACCTGGATTTCATTTCCGATCTGGATATAGGAAAATAAATTTTGATCTGATTTTTCATAAAGAAGTATTTTTCTCAAAGAATTCTTTTTATCTGTTCTGGTACTTTGCGGTTTTACCTGAGATAATGTCAGCACTTTCGTTCCCGACGCCGACATTTGAATCGCTTCGACAATTCCGCTGCATGTAAATGATTTCTCTTCCCAGTTTTCCCGGGAATTGTCACGAAATTGATTCCAGATAACAATTCCCAGCATCACTAGGAAAAAGAACACCACCAATGGTCGGTTTGTTCTTATTTCTTTCATCCCCTTTTTCAGCCTTTACTGGCATCCTGAACAATATCCAAATTTCGTTCAAAGGAACCTGTAAAGTTCTTTATATCCCCGTATGTTTCCTCCTGCTCACCGTCGATCGTAAACTGCACTTTGCTTACATCGGACAACTCACATAACGTATTCACAATACTATATACCACTACACCACTGCTCACGTCTGCCTGCATATTCATAAATTCCTTGCTAAAATCCACATAGCACACATGATCACGGATTGTCAATGAATTCAATTTTGTGCCTGCCGGAATCGTATCTCTTACTTCTGAAGTATTGGCATCTGAAATCTCGTTCGGACCTTTCAGCAGCTGTTCGATCAAAAGACGTGCCAGCGGCACTGTCATGTCATGCGTCAATTTCGTAGAAATTTCCTGCATCTTCGTCCCATCATTGGAAGAAAAATACAATGTAACATATTTTTCCTGCGTATATCCTTCTCCTCCGACAGAGTCAAGGAATGACAATTTACTCATAATTCCTACGGTTTCCCCGTCGATCATAAGAGGATTTTCGCCCACATAAAATTCTACATATTCCACACTGCTCAACTGACAGAGTGTCTTTACAATAGCGGCGCGGTTCAGCACTTCGTCAATTTTATCCTGATTATAATAAGACGACAGGAATGTAATCGTTAATTGTTTTTCCTTTAATTGGAAATCTTTCACAGTCACACGCTTTTTAAAGCAGTCTAACAATTCCTGGATAACGGCAACATTATCTTCCTGATCTGCCTGAATTTCATATTTGCTTGACTGCAGTTTCGAGCCATCGTCTGCCATCTGATACAAAGTAATATTGCCTTTTTGTTCCGGATTCACTGTCCTTTGACATCCACAGCACAACACGAGGACAACTATTAACACACTCAAAAAACGAATTGATTTCATCATGAATTTCCTCCTTGTGCCTGATAGATCAATGGGATTCTCACGGCAAACGTCGTACCCTGTTTTTCCACACTATGTACTTTGATGGAACCACGGTGCAACAGTATTGCATTTCTTGTAATGGCAAGTCCCAGTCCATTTCCACCGGTTTCCCGGGATCTCGCTTTATCCACACGGTAAAAGCGCTCAAAGATATGATCCTGAAGTTCTTCCGGTATTCCTACGCCGGAATCTGCCACGCGCAGATAGAAAAACTTGTGGTCTGCGTTTAGCGTAACTTTTACCCATCCATTGTCAAAATTGTATTTCACCGCATTTTCAATAATATTGGTAAATGCCATTCCGAGTTTTACACTGTCAATCTGGGCACTTACCGGGCGCACACTTTCAAAGATAATCTCGATATTGCGCTTTGAGGCGATCGGAGTAATTCCTTTCAGTATCCCCTCAATAAATTCATTGATATTTACTTCTTCAATGGACATCTGAACTGCGGATTTGTCCATTTTTACAAGGGACAACAGATCATTGACGATCTTATTCATACGGTCAAGTTCCTGATTGATATCTCCCATAAATTCCCGGTACAATTCCACCGGAACATCTTCCTGCATCGTCAGAGATTCAGCCAGAACTTTAATGGATGTAATCGGCGTTTTTAACTCATGCGATACGTTAGAAACAAATTCCTGCCGCGAATCTTCCAAGTTCTGTACTTTCGTAAGCATGGAATTGATGGCATCCGAAATCTGTTCTACTTCAATATTATCCCGCACTTCCATCTGTTCGCTGAAATCCCCGGATTCAATATGTCCGATTGCCCGTACCACGCTTTTTAACGGTTTTACAACATGTCCGGAGTAAAGCCAGGAAATCACAATAATGTTCACTGCAAGTAGTAAAATAATGGAAATGCTTACCGTGCGTATATTGTCATACAATGTCTGAATCGACTGAAACGAAAAATTCATAACAATTACACCATAAACGGATTTATGGTCTGCGCTGTCGACAGGGAGATAGATTTCCACATTATCTTTGTGCTGATTTACAATTTTTGTTGCTTCCCCGCGGAAACATTGAATTACTTCCGGGAGAACGACAATGCCGTCTTCTTCCAGTCCATATGTATCACGTACCACTTTCAGCCTCGAATCAATAATAAGGATTCTTCCATCATACATATCCGAGACCTGTGATAATTCGGTATCTACTTTTTCGCTTGGTTCTCCTGCCGCCAGATAACCGGAGCCTACAATAAGATTGGAAATAACATTTCCACGCACTTGAATCTCCGATACCCGCTGACTGATACTTCGCGAACGAAATACATTCAACAAAACAACAGAAAAGATAATCAAAGGAATAATCCCAATAATTACCAGTACGCCGAGACTTTGAACACGCGTGCTTTTAAATTGATGAAAAAAGTTTTTAAGCTTGGAAATAATAACCAACACCCCATTTTGTATGTATAAATTTAGGCTCGCTTGGTGTCTTTTCTATCTTTTCACGAAGCCGCCTTACATGAACGTCTACCGTTCTGACATCTCCGAGATATTCGTATCCCCAGACATCATTAAGCAGTTTTTCTCTGCTGTAAACTTTATTTGGATTATTCATAAGGAGTTCAAGAAGATCAAACTCTTTTACGGTTAAATTCACTTCTTTTTCATCAATAAATACTCGTCTGCTGTCAATGTCTACTTTCATATTTCCAAATACGCGTACCGAAGAATTTTCCTGTTCTTTTGTCTCACGTTTGGAACTGCGGCGCATAATTGCTTTAATACGCGCCTTTACTTCAAGAATATTGAAAGGTTTGGTAATATAATCGTCAGCGCCATACTCTAATCCAAGGATCTTGTCCATATCCTCGCCTTTGGCGGTAAGCATAATGATCGGCACATCCGAAAACTCCCGAACCTGCTGGCATACATCAAAGCCGGAAAGTTTGGGAAGCATCACATCCAATAAGACCACATCATATGTATTCTGCTTGATTGCCGTCAATGCTTCTTCTCCATCATACGCACAATCCACATCCATGCCATCTTGCTCAAGACTAAAACGCAGTCCCTTGACGATCATTTTCTCGTCATCTACTACCAAAACTTTCTTTGCCATTTGCTCTCTTCCTTTCCAATCTTCTCTATTCCTATTTTTATACACATATCTGGGATTTGATCTTATCAAAAACCCCCTCTTTGATCCCCGGTATATTCATCAGATCTTCCGGTTTTTGAAATTTCCCCTTTTCTTCCCGATATGCTATGATTGCAATTGCTTTTGCCTCTCCAATTCCTGTCAATGTCATCAATTGTTCTTTGGCCGCTGTATTCAGATTTACTTTTCCTGTCTCTGCCTGTTCTTCCTGCTGTCCATCTCTTTCTTTGGAATCCTTCTGCGAAGTTATCGTAAGCTGAGTGCCGTCTTCCACAAGTTCTGCCTGATTGATCTCGGCAGTGACTGCATCTTTCGTAAAACCGCCGGCTTTCTCAACCACTTCGATCACACGCGGTTTTTTCTGAAAAGTATACACACCGGGCTTTTTTACCGCCCCTACAATGTGGATATAAATCTGACCTTCCTCTGTCTCTGCCGTCTGCTGTGTCAAACTGTCGTTCGTCCCTTCTGACACGATCGTCTCCGCGGGCTGCACCTGTTTTTCCTGATACAGCCAAATACCACCGCAAACACAGATTCCGACCACTGCAAGTAACAAGATTATAGTATTTTGTTTCATATTTTTGCTCTCCTGTCTCCAGGAACAATAATCAAAAATGCACATCTTTATTGTAATACTGAAATGATTTTTTTACAACAAAAACTTTTAGTTTTTTCTTATTTCCATTTAAAGGTTATGATCCCTGCGATCATCACGATCAAGCCTATGATCTTCCGCCATTCAAACGGCTGTTTATCAACACCGAATACCCCCATCAATTCTATCAGATAGGCGACGATCAACTGGGCGGTAACAATAAACATAACGGCCCTTGCCGGTCCGCATTGATTCATTGCCTGAATTACCGTGTATGTGATAAAGGCCCCGATTGCGCCGCCTAACAGCATGTATTTGGGCTGCACCTGAAAAAGACTCGATATGGTTCCCTCTTTTCCGGTAATAAACCACGCCAGAACACACACCACGAATGCCGTAATCTGCACAAATGCTGCCGACAACCAAATACTGCTCTGTTTTGTCACTTCTGCATTAAACACTCCCTGCACACTCATCAAAGTTCCGGATATCAATCCAATAATAATTCCCCACATAAAAAACAGCCATCCTTCCTTTTTTCGATAGTATGGCTGTTTTTCCTAATTTTATTCTATTCCTCTCCGAGAATCCTGCGTTTTCTTCCAGACTTTACCAACTAAGGGTGCGGTATTCACTCACACGGTCACGCATAAGAAGTTCTTTTAATGCCTGCTTGGTCGTCTTGCCCTCGAACAAGACCGCATTGATCTGTTCTACGATCGGCATCGATACATGATAACGGTTTGCCAGTGCCATCGCCGCCTGCGCACAGTTTACACCTTCCACGACCTGCTTGATCTCTGCTTTTGCCTCTTCCAGCGTCTTACCTTTTCCCAGAAGATAACCACAGTTATGATTGCGGCTGTGCTTGCTTGTACACGTTACGATAAGATCGCCGATTCCGGATAAGCCGAAAAACGTCTCCATCTTGCCGCCAAGTTCGACTCCGAGACGGCTGATCTCCAAAATACCACGAGTCATCAGTGCCGCTTTGGTATTGTCACCGAGTTCCATACCATCTAACATACCGGCAGCCAGCGCGATTACATTTTTCAAAGAACCGCCGAGTTCAATACCAATCATATCCGGGCTGATGTATACGCGGAAGCATTCGCTCATAAACACATCCTGAATAAACACACCGGTTTTCTCGGATTTTGCTCCGACAACAACTGTAGTAGGCACTCCTTTGGAAACCTCTTCCGCATGACTCGGGCCGGAAAGTACGGCAACATCTGCCATCGGAAGTACATCCGAAAGCACTTCGCAAAGTGTCATCAAAGTCTTATCCTCGATACCTTTTCCCACATTAACAATAATCTGTCCGTCGCGTATAAAGGGTTTTGACAGTTCTGCCGTCGAACGGACAAATGGCGAAGCCACTGAAAACACAATAATATCCTGTCCTGTGCAGGCCTTTTCAAGGTCATCTTCAATCTCAATGCTGTCCGGAAGTTTTACCCCCGGAAGACGATCTACATGTTCTCTTTTTTCCCGAAGCATATCGGTCTCGGATTTGATCTTTGACCAAATTGTTACCTTATGTCCATTATTCGCACATAAGATTGCCAACGCAGTTCCCCAGCTTCCTGCACCCAAAAAACTAATTTTCTTCACTCTTCTTCTCCTTTTTTTCACCTAACTTATTTTCTGTACCATGAATCAATCGTATAATGTTTGCTTTATGTTTTATGTAAGCTAAAATTGTAAACAATAAACTTACGATCAAAATCAACGGAAAAAGGTCACTTTCCCGATAATATAATAAAGTAAAGATTGGAATGTACCACACAACGATCAGCGATCCCAGTGAAACATATCTTGTCACAGCTACCACCAAAATGAATATTGCAAGTCCGACTCCGATAAAGACCGGATGAAGGTTTGACACCACAATAACTGCCGCAGAAACCGCTATTCCTTTTCCCCCTTTGAAATGCAGGTAAAACGGAAAATTGTGTCCCATCACAACACCAAGACCTGCCAAAAGAGTAAATAAATAGGTAATATCATCCGCATATCCCATCGCCGGGCAAAAAACAAATTTTACCAACAGTGTGGGGATAAATGCCTTAAGCAAATCCCCTAAAAAAGTAATTGCTCCGGCTTTTGCACCCAACGAACGCAAGGCATTCGTCGTACCGATATTTCCACTTCCGGTCGAACGAATATCCAATCCATTTTTCTTTCCTACAAAATAACCGGTAGAAAAACAGCCGAATGCATATCCTATGATTAAAATAATAACACCTGTTATAATATAATTCACGATTATTTCTCCTTCCGTTCACGAATGAACATTCGTATCGGTGTACCGATGAAGCCAAACGTATCACGTATACGATTTTCGATATAACGCTGATACGAAAAATGCATCAATTCTTTGCTATTTACAAACAACACAAAGGTAGGCGGCTTCGTAGACACCTGCGTCATGTAAAACAATTTCAATCGTTTTCCCTTGTCTGACGGTGGCTGTTGCATCGCTACCGCCTCCATCAGAATTTCATTCAGCACACCCGTCTGTATGCGCATGGAATGAAATTGAATTACTTTTTCAATATACTCAAATAATTTATTCGTTCTCTGACCTGTCAGTGCAGAAATGAATACAATTTCCGCATATGGTACGAACGAAAGCACTTCTCTTACTTTATTGGTATACTCTTTTACCGTATGATTGTCTTTTTCCACGGCATCCCATTTGTTGACGGCGATGATCAATCCTTTGCCGCGTTCATGCGCGATACCGGCGATTTTGGCATCCTGCTCGGTCACACCTTCCACCGCATCGATCATCAATATGACGACATCCGATCGTTCAATCGCTGCAACCGTACGAATGATACTGTATCGTTCCAAATCTTCTTTAATCTTATTTTTCCGGCGAAGCCCCGCGGTATCAATAAAGATATATTCTTTGCCGTCACGCACCACCTCGGTATCGATGGCATCTCTCGTCGTACCGGCGATATCCGACACAATCACGCGGTCTTTTCCGATCAATTTGTTGATCAAAGACGATTTTCCGGCATTTGGCTTACCAACGATGGCAATCTTTGGACGGTCGTCTTCCTCTTCCTCAAATTTCTCTGCATCTACCAGCTCCCATACAGCATCTAACATATCCCCGAGTCCCAGTTTGGACGAAGCCGATACCGGGTGCGGCTCTCCGATGCCAAGATTATAAAACTCATACACATCCGGCATGAATTTGTCAAAATTATCCACTTTATTTACCACTAAGATAACCGGTTTTCCCGATTTGCGAAGCATGTCTGCCACCTTAAAGTCTGCATCGACAAGTCCTTGTCTGACATCTGTGACAAACATAATGACATCCGCTGTCTCAATGGCAATATTTGCCTGTTCTCTCATATGGGAAAGCATCGCATCTTTGCTATCCATCTCAATACCACCGGTATCGATCAGTGAAAGACTGTGATCCAGCCAGGTGATATCTGCATAAATTCGATCTCGTGTCACTCCCGGGTAATCTTTTACGATCGATATTTTTTCTCCGGCAAGTGTATTAAATAATGTTGACTTTCCTACATTTGGGCGGCCAACAATTGCTACAATTGGTTTACTCATTTCAATTCCTCCATCCGTATATTTTACTAAATATTCCGAATAAAATCAAGTATTAGTATGTCTCAAACGCATTTTTGATATGCATGATCTCTTCTCCATCGATGGCCAGCACATCAAACCGCATCGGGTGGTTAAGAGGAATGTTATGTCTTGCTATAAAGTGTCTGGCGGCATAACAGATCTTCTGCTGTTTGGCGCGGGAAACCGCATACAAGCTTCCCCCGCATTGTTTGTTCTTACGATATTTTACTTCAATAAAAATCAAATATTCCTCTTTTTTTGCAATAATATCAATTTCTGCCTGCCGGCATCGGTAATTGCAGGTGACGATCTCATATCCCCGTTCCTGCAAATACCCGGCCGCAAGCTTTTCTTTTTCACTGCCCAGCTGTCGTTTATTCAATCCTATCCCTCATTTTTACATATTCATAAGAATTTCGCGGATTTCCTCTTCCGCTACCGGTCTCGCGTACACATCTTCTCCAAATGTCATAACTTCGCCGATGCCCTTCTGGAAGACAAAACGAAGTTTGCCATCCCGCACCTTCTTGTCGGTATACAATTTCTTTACCAGTGCCTCCCGGTCAATATAATCCGGAATTTCTACCGGCAGACCTACCTTTTTCTGCAATGCGATCACGCGGTCTCTCTCTTCTTCCGTTAAGAAACCAAGTTTGCACCCCAGTGTCACCTGTGCCACCATTCCGATGGAAAGAGCCTCTCCATGAAGCAGTTTGTAATCACTTACTGTCTCAATGGCGCGTCCTACCGTGTGTCCAAGATTCAAAACCTCGCGCAGACTCTTCTCCTTTTCATCCTTCATGACAACCTGATATTTTACATTGCAGTTTTTCTCGGAAATATATTCGCACGCTTCCGGATCGCACTGTAAAATTTTGTTAATATTTTCCTCGATATACTCAAACAATTCAAAATCTGCCAGACACGCATGTTTGATCGTCTCTGCCATTCCATTGACCAAGTGGTTTTTCGGAAGTGTTTTCCACGTATCAATGTCCACATAAACCTTTTTCGGCTGATAGATCAGACCGATCAGATTGGTTGCAAGATCCGTATCTACGGCAGTTTTTCCACCGATGGAAGCATCCGCAGCCGCAAGAAGTGTCGTCGCATAATTTACAAAAGGCACTCCTCTGCCAAACGTACCTGCCACAAAGCCGGCGAGATCCGAAACCACGCCTCCCCCAACGGCTACGACGCAGCAGTCTCTTCGAAATCCTTTTGCCAGCATAGCGTCCTCGAGCATTTCTTTTGTCTTTCTTACCTTACTTTTTTCTCCCGCCGGGAACACAAACAACTCTGCCTGCGCACCCGCTTCATTTAATCTGTCACAGATCTGTCTGCCATACAACGGCTCCACGGTAGAATCTGTGATTACCGCAAATTTATGTATGTTTCCTGCCAGACCTCCGGTTAAATCCTTCACCAGTTCCGAAATCAGATTTTTCCCGATCTGTACTTCATAGGAATCGTCCACTACTTTTTTCAATTCTACTTTAAAATTACTCATCTGTCGTCCTCCTGCTCATAGTATTTTCATTTTATCATATTTTTTACACTCTTACAATCGCTTTCTTTCGTGCTTCTTGACTTTTTTATCACAGTTACTTGAAAACAAAAAGGAACTCTCTGTCACACGTTGGCAAAGAGTTCCTTTCTTTTATTCCTGCATTTCTTTTAATTTTTGTTCAATCGCATCGACTACCGTTTTCAACACCTTGATCCGGGCATAATACTTACTGTTTCCTTCTACCACGATCCACGGGGCAGACTCCGTCGAGGTCCGCAGGATCATCTCATCAACGGCTTTTTCATAGTCGTCCCATCTTGCACGGTTTCTCCAGTCCTCGTCTGTGATCTTCCACTGTTTTTCCGGCGTCTGTTCTCTCTCATGAAAACGTCGTTCCTGCTCATCTTTATCAATATGCATCCAGAATTTCAGTAAAATTCCTCCTGCATTGGTAATCTGTTCTTCCATGTCATTGATCTCGCGGTAAGCCCGTTTCCACTCACTCTCCGTCGCAAACCCTTCGACACGCTCCACAAGCACTCTTCCATACCAGGTGCGGTCAAAGATCGCCATATGCCCTGCTTTTGGAAATTTTTCCCAGAATCTCCACAGATAATGATGTGCTTTTTCAACATCATTTGGGGACGCTGTCGGAACCACTTCATAGCCACGCGGATCCATGGCCTGCGTAAGACGTTTGATCGCGCCTCCTTTTCCTCCGGCATCCCAGCCTTCAAACGCAAGAACCACCGGCAGACGTTTCAGATACATCTGATTGTGAAGAGAGCGCAGTTTTTTCTGCAGCTTTTTCTTTTCCGACTGATACTCTTCTTTTGTCATTGACTTTGACAGATCAATGCCATGAAGCACACCATTGCGGAAACATTCTTCCGGCTCTGACGATTTTGCAGTTTCCTTTTGAGGTGCCTGACTGGCTTCCAGTGCTTCTTCCATGCGAGATACCAGCGTAGCTACAATTTTACACGAAGCATACAGTTTATCGGTGCTCTCCACGATCACCCACGGAGACTCTGCCGTATCGGTATGCACCAAAATAGAATCCTGTTTTTTCAGACACTCTGCATAATTTTTATTGTTTTCTTTTTCCTGTTTACACACACGCCATCTGGTATCTTCATCTTTTTCCATCTTTTCCAGACGTTTTTTCTGCTCTTTCGCCGAGATCAGCAGGAAGAATTTTACAATCAATGTACCATCCTGTATCAGCATCTTTTCAAACTCCGTGGCATCCTTTTCCCCAATGTCGCCTTCATACACACCACGGTACCAGCTTTGATCGAAAATATGCATTCTTCCTTTTTCCGGAGTTTTGGTAAAAAATCGCCAAAAATACGGTCGCATCTTCTCTTCCTCTCCGGCTTTTCCCGTTGTAAACACCCGGTAACCGCGGGGATCCAAAAATTGAATCACACGATTGATCATCGTACCTTTTCCTGCGGCGTCCACTCCGTCAAACGTTACTATAACCGGGATCTTCTGCTCCTTACATTTTCGCTGCAGTTCCCCGAGTCTGGTTGACAGAGACTCCATCTTTTTCTCATATACGTCTTTTGACATCTTTTTGTCTACATCCACTTGTTCCAGCATACGCAACACCTCCTATTTTCCGGTAGATCCAAAACCACCTTCCCCACGTACCGTTTCATCCAGTTCGTTTACTTCTTCATAAACGGCATAAAGATACGGAGCAATGACCATTTGCGCTACCCGTTCTTCATTTTCAATGACGATATCCTGAGTAGAATGATTATGTAATGCTACCATAATTTCTCCACGATAATCGGAATCAATAACACCTACTTTATTGGCCGGGGCCAGTCCTTTTTTACATGCCATGCCGCTTCTTGCATAGATAAGTCCCACAAGACCTTCCGGAATTGACATTGCGATTCCGGTCGGAATAAATTCTGTCGTTCCGGCAGCTACACAAACCGGCTGTTCCAGGCACGCATAAAGGTCTGCTCCTGCGGCATATTCTGTCCCATAAGTTGGAATATGCGCATTTTTATGTAATTTTTTAAAATCAATTTTCGTTTTCTGCACGTTTTTTTCCTCGCTTTTTCTTATTCTTCTTCCCAGAGAACGATTTCTCCGGCTTCCATCGTCTTTTTAACATCAATGATCCGCTGGTTATCGGAACCTCGGAATCGTATTTTCAAATTTTTGCGTTCTTCGATAAATGGTCCATCGATCAAAACATCGATGTAAGCCAAGAGTTCCTTCGTTTCCGGCACCTCATCCATCATTTTCCCACAAATATCCTCATCAAACAGATAGCCGGTATAACACCAGATATTTTTCTCCGGATAGGTCTCTTTTACTTTTTTTACCAGCGGAAGCAGCCCGGGCTGATTTTCCGGTTCAAAGGGTTCTCCCCCCAGCAATGACAGTCCCGATACATACGATGGCTTCAAATATTCCAGGATTTTTTCAATCTCTGCTTCGGTAAAGGGATTTCCAAAATGGAAATCCCAAGTTTCTTTATTAAAGCAGTTTTTACAATGATGTGTACAGCCGCTGACAAACAGGGAAACTCGGATTCCCAAGCCATTTGCCACATCATATTGCTTAATATCTGCATAATTCATAATTTTTATTCCTCACCACTTAGATATGGAGTACACGGGCATTGATCTCTTTTGTCTTTCCGACATTCCAGAAATTCTCTCCCAGATATCCACACGTTCTTCTCGTAACATTCATCTTATTATGGTCTTTATTTCCGCAATTCGGACATTCCCATTCAAGATCCTTGTTAATCTTGATCTCGCCGTCAAAACCGCACACATGACAATAATCCGACTTTGTATTAAATTCCGCATACTGAATGTTATCATAAATGAATTTTACAATTTCTTCCAAGGCTGGCAGGTTGTGCTGCATATTTGGAATTTCCACATAAGAAATCGCACCACCGGAGGAAATCGTCTGGAACTGGCTTTCAAATTCAAATTTATGGAAAGCATCGATCTTTTCACGTACATCTACATGATAGGAATTGGTGTAATATCCTTTATCCGTCACATCTTCGATCGAACCAAAACGTTCTTTGTCAATCTCGGCAAAACGATAACACAATGACTCTGCCGGTGTTCCGTACAGACCAAAACCAAGTCCGGTTTCTTCCTTCCAGGTATCGGTCGCGCGGCGCAGACGGTTCATTACCTTCTTGGCAAACTCACTGCCTTTTGGTGTCGTATGGCTTTCGCCTACCATCAATTTTGTCACTTCGTACAAGCCGATGTATCCCAAGGAAATCGTAGAATAACCATCATGAAGCAGCTTGTCGATCTTCTCCCCCTTTTTCAGACGTGCAATCGCACCATACTGCCAATGAATCGGGCTGACATCCGAAGTTACGCCTTCCAATGCATGATGACGGCACATCAAAGCTTCAAAGCAGAGTGATAGGCGTTCTTCCAATAACTGCCAAAAATATTCCATATTTCCTTTTGCCAGAATACCGATCTGTGGAAGATTCAGGCTGACAACACCCTGGTTAAATCTTCCTTCCCATTTGTAATTTCCATTTTCATCTTTCCATGGAGACAGGAAACTGCGGCATCCCATGCAGCTAAATACATTTCCTTCGTAATTTTCACGCATTTTTTTTGCGGATATGTAATCCGGATACAAACGTTTTGCAGAACATTGTACCGCTAATTTCGTAATATAATCGTATTTTCCGCCTTTGAGACAGTTATGCTCGTCCAAAACATAGATCAGTTTCGGAAATGCCGGTGTCACATACACACCCTTTTCATTTTTAATTCCCTCCAAACGCTGACGAAGGATTTCTTCAATAATCTGTGCATTTTCTTCTATGTACTCATCGTCTTTGTCCAGATTCAAAAACAGCGTAACAAACGGAGACTGACCATTGGTCGTCATCAATGTATTGATCTGGTACTGAATGGTCTGTACACCGGAACGAAGTTCATCTTTTACTCTCTCCTCTACCATGCGGTCAAGGATCGCCGGATCCACACTTTCTCCAAAGGTAGCAAGATAACGGTCACGATATTTATTGGCACTCTTTCGCAGATATTTTCCCAAATGACGGATATCCACCGACTGACCACCGTACTGGCTGCTGGCAACCGCTGAAATGATCTGGGTAACAACGGTACATGCCACCTGAAAGCTCTTCGGGCTTTCAATCAGTTTACCGTTCATAACGGTTCCGTTTTCCAGCATGTCCCCAATATTGATCAGGCAGCAGTTAAAAATCGGCTGGATGAAATAGTCCATATCATGAAAATGAATCACACCTTCTTCGTGTGCCTTTACGATTTTTTCCGGCAACAGCACACGTTTTGTCAGGTCTTTCGATACTTCGCCCGCGATCAAATCTCGCTGTGTCGAGGCAATATAGGCATTTTTATTGGAATTTTCTTCCATAACATCTTTATTGCTATTGGAAATCAGACTCATGATCGAATCGTCTGTTGTATTCGCCTTACGAACCAATTCACGGGTATAACGGTAAATAATATACGTCTTTGCCAAAATAAATTTTCCCGCCGCCATCAGCTTCTGTTCGATCATATCCTGAATGTCTTCTACCTGAATGGTTTCCCGGTTTGCTCCCTCAATACTGGCGATGATCCCATCGATATCATCCTCTGATACTCTTTCAAATGGATCTACTTCCGCATTTGCCTTCCGTACTGCAATCAAAATTTTATTACGGTCATAATCCACAACTCTTCCGTCACGCTTTACTACCTTCACAACAATTCTCCTTCCTTCTCTTTCCTTCTCGTCGTTCATAAAAGCCGAAAAGCCGGCTATGAAAAATATTATATCACTATCGCTTTTTTCTGTCTACTATATCTTGTGATTTTTTTCTCATTTTTTGCCACGAATACAATATATGGTAGTTATACTAAAGTTGTAGAATTAGGAAAATAAGGCATTTGCACGTTCTTTTCCCTTTTTTTCCAGCAAAATCGACAATATTCCTTGACTTTCGTATTACGGTATGGTAAATTTTTTATAAAGAATTCGTTAAGCATTCTTTGCATATGCTATATTGTAGCATTCACACGATTAGTCTGTATCTGCGGTGCGATACAGACCGTATTCTAAAAACGCATCGTAGAAAAAAATTGAGAGGAGTTCAAAATATGGACAGAGTACAATTAAAAGCAATCGCGAAGCAGCAAATTCAGGGGAATATCGGTATACTCTTTGTGTGTTTATTAATTACAAGTGTATTATCAAACATTGTTCCCGGTCTTGCCAGCCTCATTGTAGCACCACCTTTAACACTTGGTTTGACCATGATTTTCCTTGGTTTGACACGTAACGAAAGCCCTGAAGTAAACACATTATTCAGTGGTTTTAGTTATATGGGACCTGCTATTTTGCTCAACATTATGATTGCAGTATTTACCTTTTTGTGGTCTTTGCTTTTTGTCATTCCGGGAATCATCAAAGGAATCAGCTATTCCATGGCATACTTTGTTTTAGCAGACAATCCTGAACTGTCAGCAAATGAAGCATTAGACGAAAGTAAACGAATCACTTCCGGTCACATCGGAGATTTATTTGTTCTGTATCTTTCGTTTATTCCATGGTTCCTGCTTGGAGCTATCACCTGCGGACTGGCACTCATTTATGTGGTTCCTTACGTACAGGCTACGATGGCAAACTACTACTTGGAATTAAAAGATAATTAGAATTACATAATAGTGCCCCCACCGTTTGGTGGGGGCTATTTTTATTTCCTTATCTTCTTCTCCTTTATAACAAGTGCCGTCGTCAACAGCACAACCGCAAACAATACCTGGACCCCACAATACATCCCTATGTCTGCACAGGCTTTTTTCGATATTTCAGCGTCAATCTGTTCGGCAGCGCGGATGTACCAGTAAGCCGGCAGAAAATGTGCCGCTGTCTTGACACCGTCTCCCAAAAATGAAAGAGGTACAAATATACCACACAAAAAGGACATGGCAAGTGACACGACATTGGAGATCATATTAATGCTTTCAATTTTCGTCGCCAGCTGGCTGATCAAAAATACAAGGCTCAATGTAACAAGCAAAAAGGCGATCTCATTAACGATATACAATCCACCTTTTGCGGTAAACCAAAGTTCTCTTTTCAAGGCAAATACAATGATCAAATGCAATGCTGTGATCACCAAACCGGCGATGATAAATGAAATATACAGTTCCCGGTATATTTTCATTTTCGGGTAGGCGGAACATTCCATCCTTTCCGAAATTTCCTTTTTTCGGAAAATCATCAGCATCGGTGTCAGCGTACTGATAAAAATTGCCAGAAAAAGGTAAGGAACATAAGCAAATAAATAATATGCTGCATCGTGTGTCACCCCACCGTTTTGAGATGTCATCTCCACTTCGGGTTCCTTTTCCACCGACTGCATTGTCTTTTGTAAGGCCTCCGAGGCATTCATTCCACCGGTAAGATATCCCCGCAGAAGGGACACAAATCCTTGGATACTCTGTTCCATGATCGTTCCGTACATCGTGCCCGGAATTGTCTTTACCGTAATCTGTTCTTTTCCTTCCCCCATCGTTTCGCCAAACGCTTTCGGAATTCGGATCACACAAGTCAGATTCCGGTTATACATTTTTTCCTGAATTATCTCCTCTTCGTCTTCGACTTCTACCCATTCATTTTCTCGTTTCAGATAGTCGGTAAGTCCTTTACTGATCTCCGATTGGTCTTCATCAAAGACGCAGAAAGATATTTTCTGATTTTCATAACTCTTTTCTGAATTTCCTCCCTGCAAAGACATCGCGATTGCAATGGAAAAGAAAATTGCGAGATACATAAAAATATATCCACGTTTCTTTTTTAAAATTTTAAAAAAACAAACCAGTATTCTCATTTTCTCTTTCCCCCTTTTCCAAGCCAGACACTGATTCCCAGCAATACTACCGTCAAGATCAGCAAGTTTGCTATATTTTGCCAATATCTGGAAGTTAGATTCATGTTTAACGCATAAAAGGAATCGACGATCAGACTTGCCGGACTGATGGCGTTAAAAAACGGAATGTGCTGCTGCATAAATGCCCGGATTCCGCTGATCATTAAGTCAGCAAAAAAGCATAACCCGAGGGAAACACCGACCAGTGTACCTGTTTTTACCTCGATTGACAACCGGGTAGAGCCGATACATAGGCCCATCATATTTCCAAAACTGGTTCCGACAAACAAAAGCAAAAGAACATATCCATAATGCCCGCCGATATTGATTTTTAAAATTCCGGTCAGATACACCAGCACAAGACATGCCAGAGCAAACTGAATCAATTCTGAAACTGCAAATTCACTGATGATTTCTATAAATTTGGAAACCGGTGCCACCGATTTACGCCTGCCAAGTTCAGAAGTGTAAGGCTGTATATTGTGTATCGTATTACATCCCGAGAAAGATGCGAAAAGACAGGTCATCGCAAAAATAGCATAAAAATAATTTACGACATTATCCGGATTGGAGCCACCCATTGCCTCCTCTTTGACTGCGCTCTTCTGATTTTGAATGGTCTGTATTACCTCCTGAAGTTTCTCCGGATGCCGGCTTCCTACCTCCATCAGCAATGTCTTATTTTGTTCGTATTGCTTTGAGATCATCTGGAGTATCGTCTGTTCCATTCCGGTTTCTTTTACTTTTAACCGCAGCGATGAATCCGTATAATAAATTCCTTTCACATCGCCATTTTCCAATGCCTTGTCGGCTTCTCCGGCAGTCATTTTCTGAACCTTTAAAAGAGCCTCGTCTCCTTTTGATAATTCCTCAAACATTACAGAGGCCGCCGCATTTTCCTGTTCTGCCACGACAGCAACCGGGATATTTCCGGCCTTTTCTGTCGTCTCAAAAATATTGCTGAATGCCAGATACATAAATGTACAAAGAGCAATAGGAAACAGCAGGGTCCAAAAGACCAATTCTTTTACCCGAAATATAATCTTACATTGATATGTAAATAATCGTAAAAACATGTCCCCACCTCCTAGTCGCGTAATTCTTTTCCGGTAATTTCCAGAAATACATCGTTTAGTGTCGGCAGTTCACTGTAAATTCTTCCATATTTTACATTATTTTCCTGAAGGCAGTTTAATACATGGATCAGATTTGCATTTCCCCCGTCAAAGCACAATTTAAGAATCGAATCTTCATAGGAGTCTTCGTATACATGTGGCAGCGATGCCAAAATACTTCGCTGTTCCTCTTCCAGCTTCGGAATTTCAACTTGTACCGTCTCTTTGTTCTGAATCATTGCTTTTAATTCATTGGGAGTTCCGGAAGCGATCGCTTTTCCGTGATCCATAATAACGATCCGCTCACAAAGGCTCTCCACTTCTTCCATATAATGGGAAGTATAAACAATCGTTGCTCCGTCTTCATTTAATTTGCGGATTCCCTCTAAAATCTTATTGCGGCTTTGTGGATCTACCGCGACTGTCGGCTCATCAAAAAAGATAAGTTTCGGCTTATGCGCAATCCCACAGGCGATATTCAAACGGCGCAGCAGACCTCCCGAAAGTTTTTTAGGATAAAATTTCACATATTCTTCCAATCCCGCAAAAGCAATCGCTTCTTCCACATATTGCTTTCTCGTCTGTTTATCATTGATATAAAGTCCGCAGAAATAATCTATATTTTCATACACCGTCAGTTCATCGAAAACAGCGACATTCTGCATTACCACCCCGATATCCCGTTTGATATCGTAGGCGCTGCTTTTCATTTTTTTCCCAAACACCTGGATTTCGCCTTTGTCATAAGAAAGCAGACCCAAAATGCAATGAATCGTCGTCGTTTTTCCGGAACCGTTTGGACCGAGAAGTCCGAAAATCTCCCCTTCTTTGATCGACAACTGAAAATGGTCCAATGCGACTAATTCTTTATATCGTTTTACTAAATCTTTTACTTCTATTACTGTTTTCATCGTTTTCCTCTCCCTTTTCGTATCATTTTCTTTATCTTACCATATCTCCCCCGGTTGTTCCAGTGAATTTCTTCCTCTTTGAAAATGACAAATGTCACATTTTCGATTTCCCTTTTGACCCTGCCTCTGTTTTATGATACTATGATAGAAGAAACAGGAATTACAACAGAAAGGAACGAACGATGAATACACTACTTGACCAAATCATAATCTATTTATTGTGTGCCTCTTTCTGGTTTTCCAAACCAGTCTCTTTGGCTACGGTCATTTTATTCCTCTCTGTTTTGCTATGTGGAAATTTGATGATTTTATCAAATTCTTCCAAGTTTTGTTTTAGCCTTTTGGGCGGCTTCGTTGTTCTTTCCTTTTTGCTGACGGATCTTTTTTATTTTTATCCTTATATTTTATATGAAATCCAGAGTAAAACCGCGCAGAAAAAGCAAATATTTGTGCTTCTATCCGCCTGCGCACTGCTTCATTTCTACCTTTTTCCGTTTTCTCTATGGCTGTATTTTCTCTTGCTGTTTGTGCTTGCGTCCCAGCTGCAGAACACGACCGAAAAGAAGGAATATTGGGAACAAAAATACCGTCAGACAAGAAATGAAAACTATGAACATTCTTATGATCTAATGGAAAAAAATAAAGCATTGCGGCAAAATCAGGATTATGAAATTCATCTGGCTACGTTAAAAGAGCGTAACCGCATCGCCCGGGAAATTCACGACAATGTTGGGCACCTTCTCAGCCGTTCTCTATTGCAAACGGGGGCTTTACAGGTCATAAACCGCGATACGACTCTGGATGCGCCATTGCACACCTTAAAAGAATCTTTGGATACAGCTATGACCAGCATCCGAAACAGTGTCCATGACCTTCATGACGAGTCCATTCATCTGCAGACCGCCTTATCCGATCTGCAAAAGGAGGCCTCCGATCTCACGGTTTCACTGCACTACAAAATGCAGACCGAACCACCGAAAGAATTTAAGTATGCCATTCTTGCCATCACAAAAGAGGCACTTACCAATACGCGGCGTCACAGCAATGCAGAAAAATTTGACATTCATCTCACCGAACACCCTGCCTTTTATCAACTCATTTTAAAAGACAATGGCACTATGATTTCAAAGAATTTTTCCGGCGGGATCGGACTCGAAAATATGCGGGAGCGGGTAAAACAATTAGGCGGTGAATTTCACATTCTTACTACAGACGGCTTTCGCATCCAGATTATTTTATGGAAAGGGGAAACATCATGAAAATATGTATCGTAGACGATGACAAACTGGTCGCCCTGTCATTAAAAACAATTTTAGAGGCAAATGCAGACATTCAGGTCTGCGGACTAGGAGAAAATGGAAAAGACGCGATCGATCTTTACCACCAATATCAGCCGGATGTTCTGCTGATGGACATTCGTATGAGTGAAATGACAGGCTTAGAAGCGGCAGAACAACTTCTTGCCGAAGATCCTTCCCGAAAAATTCTCCTACTTACAACTTTTTCCGATGACGAATATATCATCAAAGCTCTGAATCTTGGTGTAAAAGGCTATATCTTAAAGCAGAATTTTGAGAGTATCGTTCCTGCCCTTTCTGCTGTCCACAATGGGCAGACCGTCTTTGGAGATGCCATTACGACAAAACTGCCGGAACTTTTACGCAGCCAGGATTCCCCCTCTTTTTCCCCCGAATCCTATGATATCACGGAAAAAGAATGGGAAATCATTGTAAAAGTCGCAGACGGTCTTAACAACAAAGAAATTGCCTCGGCTCTGTATTTGAGTGAGGGAACTGTGCGAAATTATCTCAGTGCTATTTTGGAAAAATTGAACCTGCGTGACCGCACCCAGCTGGCAGTATTTTACTACCGGCACATGGTATGAGTCAGGTGTCCTTTCTCAATATTTCCAAATAATCCCCATACGCAAACACCCTATTTCTTGCTGCATTGGTTGTTTCTTGTAAAATACCAAGTTCCATAAGTTTCTTCACTGCTGTGGCCACAGTATTATAACTAATATCCAATTCTTGAGCCGTTCTCTTAATCTCAATGATTGGGTACTGCTCAATATAATCAAACACTGCCCTTAAGTTATCTTTCGCTCGAGTTGTTTTTGGCAGTTTTTCTATATTGATATCGTGCAGCGAAGACAGCTTCTGAATGGTTTCCAAAGAATCTGATGCTGCTTTACTTACTGCTTCCAAAAAGAACCTAACCCACTGCTCGTAATTTCCACTTCTTCTGACTTCACTAATTCGATCATAATATTCTACCTGATTCTTTTTCAAAAAATAAGATATATAAATGACCGGTTTTGCAAGCAGCCCCTGCTCCATTAAATAGAGCAGGATCAAAAGTCTTCCGATTCTACCATTTCCATCCAAAAACGGATGAATTGTTTCAAATTGATAATGAATCAATGCAACACGAATCAATGAGTCATACTCTACATTTTCATTGATATATTTTTCCAGATCCGACATCGCATTTTGCATATCTTCTACATTAGGTGGTATATATCTTGCCTCTTTCAAAGAGCAGTTAGCCGGTCCAATCCAATTTTGAGAATGCCTGAACTCTCCGGGACATTTATCCTGTCCGCGAGCCCCCTCCATTAGCACTTCATGTATCTCTCTTATTAATCGACAGCATAAAGGCAATTTATCAAGACGTTTTAGTGCATATTGTGTTGCCTTTACATAATTAATTACGTCAGAAACATCAAGATTTGCATTCATTTCCACTTCCGGATCTAATACATCATCAAGAGTACACTGTGTTCCTTCTATTTGTGAAGAAATCAACGCTTCTTTCCTAACATACATAGATATAAACAAATCCGCATTCGAAATAAATTGCGATGCCATATCCAATTTTACCAGTTGTTTATTTGCCTCTATTAAAAGTCGTACAATTTCCTCATCCATTTTAATTTCCGGTATCGGTGGTAATGGATTTGGTCTGAAAGACTGGTAGCTTGCCTCCCCACCTAAATTGTCGACATACAATCCTGCTCGATTCATATATTTCACCCCTTTTAGAAATAACTATACTCATTATAGCTCTTTTATTTCAAAAAGTCACGATGTTTTTGAAATAAAAGGGGTTATTTTTGTTGCTTATTTCAAAAACGTGCACTCAATACTCCAGCATATTTTCCATAAACACCGCATACCCTTTCGTCGGCTCCTCGACAAATACATGCGTTACTGCTCCGATGATCTTGTCATCCTGCAAAATTGGACTGCCGCTCATTCCCTGAACGATGCCGCCCGTCAGTTCCAACAGTCTCGTATCGGTTACACGGATCACCATTCCTTTATTATCCTTACTCGTCCGATTAATTTTTTCAATCTGAATCTCATATTTTTGCGGCGTTCCTTCCATATTGGAATAAATCCAGGCCTTCCCCGTTTTAATATCTTGTCTAAGCCCCACTTCATAATACTTTCTCTGCTGTTTATCCGGTTCAAAAATGGTACCGAATATACCAAGTGATGTATTTTTCTCTATTTTTCCGATACATTCTTTTGCCACCATGTTGATATAGCCTTCCAATTCCCCCGGAGCCCCTTTTTGTCCTTTTATAATATCTAAGATTTTTGTCTCATACAATTCACCGCCACGCAGATCCATCAATGTCCCGGTATCCGCATCCGTTATTCCGTGGCCGAGCGCACCAAATTTCCCATTTTTTGTAATATACGTCATTGTTCCGATTCCCTGTGTGTCTTCCCTAACCCAGATTCCCAGTTTATTGCTTCCATCTTTTGCCAGCACCGAATGCACTGCCACATCCAGATTCTGCTTGCCACGTCGAATGTGCAGAGAAATTTTTTCGCCCTTTCTTTTCTGCACTGCCTGATTAAATTCCTGGATGGTCTTCACCGAAGTACCCTCTACCTTTAATATATAATCTCCGGTCATAACAATGTTGGTCGCCGGTTCATGGATCAAGCCATCCTGACCCTCGACACTGGTTGTAGACAACACCAGCAGCCCCTTCGTCTCAACATAAATTCCGACCGGTTCTCCGGACGGTGCCACTTCAATCGGCTCTATCGCCTGCACCTGTATATCCTTTACCGGAAGGACACCAAATAATCTGGCTTTTACCTCATATGTTCCCACGCCTTCCAATACAACCGTTGTTTTATCCGATGTCTGGTTGATATGAAGTGCTTCTACCGCCTTTTCTTCTTTTTTTGAATATTTTATCAAACTGCTGTTTGTCAGCAGTTCCTCTCTTCCGACGTAGGTCCATATCTTATCCGGGATTTCCCTTTGCAGCCGATTCCACGCTAGAATTCCAAGAACCACAAGATCCAGAACTAAAAACGCAAGCAATCCATACCGGTAAATTTTTTTTCTTTTTGAAACAAACATGGCAATCCTCTCCTCACACAAAAAACTCCTATAAGGAAAGTATTGCCATAATTTCGTAATTTATGAATATTGTTTTTGATTTTTTGCCAATTGTTTCATTTCTTTTGCATTGGCAAGTACAGCCTGTGTAATCTCAACTCCACCTAACATACGTGCCAGTTCCTCGGTGGACTGTTCGTCAGACAGCCGGCGTATGCGAGTTTCCGTCTCTTTCGCAGAAGAAATCTTCTCAATGACAAAATGCGTATCAGCCATCGCCGCAATCTGTGGCAGATGTGTAATACAGATAATCTGGTGATTTTTTCCAAGAATTGACATCTTTTCTGAAACCATCTGTGCAGTTCTTCCGCTGATTCCCACATCAATTTCATCAAAGATCAGGGATTCAATCTGATCGACATCCGCAAATACAGTTTTTATCGCCAGCATGATTCGCGATAATTCACCTCCGGAAGCCACTTTACTTAGAGGATTCAGATCTGCCCCCGGGTTCGTTGCGATGAGAAATTCGACATCATCTTTTCCCTTTGCTGTAAACTCAGACAACTCCTCCACTTTTACAGCAAATCTGGCATGCTCGAAATTCAGTTCCTGCAATGTCTCGGTAATATTTTTCTCAAGTTTCACTGCTGCTTTCTTTCGAAGCACCGTCAATTTTCCGCACAATTCTTCCAGTGATTTTTCACACTGTTGTTTTTCCGTCTCCAGCTGCAAATGATAGTTTTCAAAATCCTTATAACGGTCAATTTTTTCTATCACTTCCACATAATGTTTCATAACTTCTTCATACGTATTTCCATACTTTGCCTGAATACTGCGAATACGGTCAAGACGTTCTTCTTTTTGGCGCAATTCCGCTTCATCAAAGACAAAATCATCCATATAATCCGATACACTGCGGTTAAAATCCGATAACAGATTTTCGATATCCTGCAACTCTTCCTGCAAAGAAAGAAGTCCTTCATCTAAGTCAGCAACATCTCCGAGATGACGAAGTGCCTGCGAAATCTGGCTGGCGCATCCCTGGTACGAATCGCCGGTACACTCATAAACTTTGCCCATCGATTCCACGATATCCGAAGCATTGGACATTTTCTTTACCTCATCCTGCAGCTTGTCTTCTTCGCCTTCTTCCAGTTTGGCCTCTTCAATTTCTTTTCTTTCATACTCCAAAAAAGAAAGTTCTCTGGCACGCTCTTTTTCCGAGCCTCCGTTTTCTTCCATTTTTTGTAATATTTTTCGATATTCTTCGTACTTTTCTGCAATCTTCTGCTTTAACCCCTGTGCCTCTTCCCCGGCAAAACGGTCTACCACACTGCGGTGATACTCTTTGTGAAGCAGGGACTGATGTTCATGCTGACCATGGATATCAATGCAAAGAGCCGATACTTTCCGGATGACACCTACCGGCACACTTTCGCCATTAATTTTATTGATACTTCGGTTAGCGGTGATCTTACGGGAAATAACAATCTGACCGTCTTCCGGCTCTATATCCATCTCACGCAAAGCCTCAATGGTTTCCGGCTTTTCAATCTGAAATACCAGTTCTACCATCGCATAATCTGCACGTTTTCCAATAATCTCCGGAGAAACTCGAGCTCCCAGTGCGATTCCGATGGATCCCACAAGGATGGATTTTCCGGCTCCGGTCTCTCCTGTCAATATATTCAAATGTTCTCCAAAATCTACATCCACTTCATCAATGATTGCAAAATTCTTCACGTGTAAATTTACTAACACACAACTCCTCCTGTCCTATCCATTGATATCCGATACCGTTACTTTACACGACAACTTCAAGCCTCTTACCGTCGCATAAATTCTTGTAACACCTCTTCGCCTTCCGACCACTTTTCCGGTAGAATCTACCGATGCAATCAATGGATTTTGAGAATGCCAGGTTACTCCTGTCGATATCTCATTTACCCGGAGTGTCTCGGTATCATACAGTCGGAGTGGCAGGCTTCTTCGATTCAAAGTAACGACGAGGACATCGGCATATCCTACCTGTCCATTGGACGTTTCGCCATAAACCGTAGCCTGACCTACGCGATTTGCATAAATCTTTCCGCGTTTATTAATTCTCGCAACTGCCGGATTATCCGAATAATATTTAATCTTGTCCGTGGAATTGGAAGGAGCGATCGTAATACCTGACTGAATCTGACGTCCTTTTGCTACGATCAGATCATTATTGGTCACATCGACTCCGGTCGCCGGAATCGGATCCGAAACCGTGATCAGACATACTGCCGACTTTCCGGAACCATCTTTCGCTTTGGCACGAATCTTAACCATTCCGGCTGCCAGTCCCTGCACTCGCCCGGAAGCATCTACCGTCGCGATGGAATTATCACTAGAACTCCAGGCAACACTTTTAATCGTTGCGTTTTTCGGATGTACTTTGGCTTTTAATTTCAAAGTCTTTCCGACCAGCAGTTTTGCTGTATATTTGTTTAACGTAATCTTTGTCACTTTTCGTACTACACGTACTTTACATCTTGCAAAAGCACCCGAGCCATCTTTGGCAGTTGCCGTTATGTAAGCGGTTCCAATCTTCTTTCCTTTTACCATTCCTTTTGAAGTAACACTTGCAACCGATTTTTTGGAACTCTTCCATTTTACAGACTTATTGGTCGCTGTCGCAGAAGTAACTGTCGCTTTGATCGTAAATCTCTTACCTTTTTGCAAAAACTTCGAGGTCGGATTAACTTCTACCGCTGTAGACTTCTCTGTAACCGTCAATAAACAACTTACCACGAAACCGCCACTCTTAGCGACACCTTTGATCAACGTAATGCCGCCCTTCAACCCGGTTACTTTCACACTGGATTCGCCCTGATTCTCCAATTTTGCGATAGAAGGGTCTGCAATGCTCCATTCCATCGATTTATCATAAGCGGCTGCCGGGAGAAAATCTGGCGTAAGCGTCATATTTTCGCCTACTTCGATCGTCGCCTTATCCGGTTTTAAGGTAACTGCTGTTAATGTCTCTTTTACCGTGATCTGAATGACTGCCACTCTTCCGGAAGCCGAAGTCGCCTGAATAAAGGTCACGCCTGTCTTTTTGGCAGTGATCACGCCTTTCTCATCCACATCCGCAACTTCCGGATTATAGGATACCCAGGTAATGGCATCGGTACTGTCATCCGGTGTCTTAACTAAGTTTGGTGTATAAGTCTCTCCCGCGATCATCTCATATGCATTAGGCGAGAACGCCAAATCATTACATGGCTGCAACACTGTTACCTTTATGGACTTTCTTGTCGCATCGTCTGCTCCTACATTGATGGTCGTTACACCAGCTTTTTTACCGGTAATATTAATGATGCGGTTATTTGGTTTGTATTCATAATCCAATATATCTTCGTCGCCCACTTCAATCGTCAGCTCAGAATTACATCCTTCCGGTGCCAGCGCGACATCTACATACTGCGTCTCGCCGACATTCAGTGTCAGTTCATTCGGAGTCAGCGTAATTTCCTCACACTTCGATACAACGGTAACCGTACACTGGGCATATACTTTATTTGGATTGTATTTTGGCGATAACATTACAATCGTCGTACCCGGATTTACCGCAGTCAGATAACCATTTTCATCAACAGTTACAACATTGGTATCCAATGAGGTCCACTCCGGCGTTTTATCCGTTACATTATTCGGTGTATACGTGTATTTTAACTGGTGCGTCGCACCTACTTTCATCGTCAGATTTTCTTCTGTCAGTTTAATTGTCTCGTATGGTACAACAATCGTAATCTTACATCTTGGATCGTCTTTCTCATCCGTATTTGGATTGTTAAATACAACTTCTGTCGTCGATCCATCTCCTGTCGGCGCTTTCGCTGTAATTGTCGCCGTCTTACCATTGTTATCAAATTCTACATCAACATATCTATTATCATAAGACCACCAGGAAGTCGGAACCTGTGATACATCCGGATTTCCTTTGATCTTGACAACAATGCTCTCGCCAACATTCAATTTTGCATTGGCTGGATCGATATCAAACTTATTTGGTGTATCTACGATACGAACCATACATTTGGCAGTCGGCGAACCGGCTCCGTTCCGATATACTGCCGTGATGACAACATCATCTGTCGTTACTTTTTTCGCGGTCACTTTACCGGTCTCATCTACGGTCGCATAATCCGGATCACTGGATGACCATTCTACATCCAAAACCTGTGTATCATTGAAGTAAGCACTTAAATTCGTCTCACTTCCCTTGTATACTGTAATATAGTTCTGATTTAACTTAAATACATCGGCGATGGTGATCTCGATATTAAAATATCCTTTATCCATCACGGTACTGTTATCCGGGAGAAGTGAGCGGATATACGACTCATACTCCGGACGAACGGTTACTTCTGCGTTTACTTTTGTCGTAACCTGGCTGTTCTTATCCAGTGCGGTGATCACACCATCTTTATAAGAAGCATAGTTTTTAAAATCTTTCGGCTGCACTTCAAAATATTTCAAAAATTCTTCCGTCGAAAGGTTAAAGGCCTTTGCGATATCATACGTATCGCCGATGGCAATCGTTTCTTTATAATCATTCGGACTTGCATACACATACAAATTCAGTACCGTCGGTGCATACACGTCTTCATCGATGTACTTTTGTTCGCTCTCATACGCACCATGCGGATAAAAATACACACGGTACAATCCCGCTTTTGCGGTTACTCGAAGCTGATTGGAACGGCTGGATTCCGGACTGATCTCGATCAAATCCGATTTCTTGGTAAGCGAATCCGCGATGACCTCTTCGGTTCCACCGCTGTCCCGCTTGATAACCCAGTCCATCTTATTTTTTATACCCTCGATGTTATTGATGAAATTCGCATCCGTATAAATCGTTCCGCCGGTATCCATTTTTATCGTCTTCAGATTTCCGTAATTGGAATCCGTTTCACTGATACTCGGATATACGTATACATCTATCGTCGTCGAATAGGTAATCTCCGGGCTATCCTTTGGCGTATACGTCGCCGTGATTTTCGTCATACCGGCACCCTTCGGCGTAACAATACCATCCGCGGACACTTCTGCTACTTCTGAGTTAGCCACCGTCCACTGTGCTTCACTGGAACTACCATAGTTCAATGTAAGCGGTACCGGTTTGTCTGTCGTACGAAGGAAAATCGCCTTATCCTGAGAATCCTCATATGGTTTTTTGAACACATTATCATTTTGTGAAGTATCTACCGCAAATACGACCTGAATTTTACAGGTAACACTACCAATGACCGGTCCCAGACCACTTGCCACTTTATTATAAACCGTAGCAAGTACAGTTACTTCACCTGGATTTTTTGCCGTTACAATACCATAAATCTGGCTGCTTCCCTGTTGGATTTCAGCAATATCCTTTCCTGTCTCTATCGACCATTTAATCTCATATAGATTCGGGTCCGCATAAATCGGCGAATCTTCCGAACCAAGGATCAACGTCGCCTGGCGATTTTTCATCTGATAGGCCGTCTGAGCATTTAACTGATATCCGTCACATGTCAGATACAGTCCCTCTGCCGCATCCGATTTATCCCCCAGATAAAAACACAGTCCCGCCACTGCGATACAGAGTACGAGAAAGATGCTGCCCCATTTCCATATTGTATGCTTTTTCTTTTTTGCACTTTTTTTCATAACTTTTTTATCCTTTCTGCTTTTTTGCTGAAAGCCTCAATCTTTATATAAATTTTATCGGCATTTTGTGTCAAAAATTATGATATAATTCTATTTTATAGATAACTATTCAGTTAAAATTATTATACAATAATTTTCATCCGTTTTCAACCTTTGGACACTCCTATTTATTTTTCATCTGTAATGGGAATCTGCTGGATGGCCAGCCTAAAAAAATATAAAAAAAAGAAGCGCGAGACGGGACTCGAACCCGCGGCCCCAACCTTGGCAAGGTTGTGCTCTACCAACTGAGCCACTCGCGCATTTTGTTGTCGCCGTATCTCTCAGCGACAATCATTATTATACATAAGGTTCACATAAAAGTCAAGGAAAAATTTGAATTTTTTTCAATTATTTTTCAACCTTTTTGAAAACCTCGTAAATTCGGTGTATTGGGAACCCTACCACATTAAAATAATCACCTTTTATTCCGGCGATATGTTTGGAAAATACCCCCTGGATGCCATAAGCCCCTGCTTTATCATAGCAGTCACCAGTCTCTATATAGGCTTCGATTTCTTTTGCGGTCATAGGTGCCACCTCTACCTCTGTTGTTTCCGAAAAAACATCGCACTGCGTCATTTTACCCTCAGTCACCAAAAACAAAGCCACTCCTGTCGTCACTTCATGGGTTCGGCCCTGCAGACTTGAGAGCATCGAAAACGCCTCTTCTCTATCCTTAGGTTTGCCGTATATTTTCCCCTGCAGGCTGACCACCGTATCGGCTCCAATTACAAGAAACTCTTTTTCTTTCTGTAAAATCTCCTCCAGCACCGCTTCCGCTTTCTGTTTTGCCAGTTCTTTCGTCACCTCTGCCGGCACGTCACTCGTAATAATCTCTTCACAATCCGAAACATGCACTTCAAAAGAATCCGTGATCATTTTCAGCAATTCTTTTCTTCGTGGCGAACCTGATGCCAGTATCACTCGTTTTTCCACACAAAAACCCTCTTTCTATCCGTATTCCACCTCAAATTATAATATAATTCGAACGGTGTTTCAAGCAGAAAGAGGGTTCTCTATTTTTATAATACCTTCCTATACAACATAACCCAAAAATATTTTTACTTTGTACGTGATGCCTCTAAAAACGCCTGGAACGCCGGCTTAGGATCATCAATTGAAGTACCAAAAAGCAATGGTTGGCTCTTACCTCTCCAGGAAATGCTATCGTAAAGTCCCCAAATCGTGAGTCCGGTAATCCCCTTCGGGCATATCGTCTTGTCACGGTTTTTCTGCTTTGCGATCACCATCTCCATAAAATCTTTCACAAAGGCTGCCTGTTCTTCTACCGTTTCTCCTTCGTTTTTGTAATCATACGAAGGATCTTTTTTATCGGTTCCATCGGTATCGAAATTAATCGTAAAGTCGAGTTCTGTAATCTGAACTTCGTATCCTGCCGCCATAAATTTTTCCAACGCTGTACCATACTCTTCAATCGTCGGTCTTTTAATATCTACATGACTCTGCATACCGATTCCGGAGCAGATTTTTGCTTTTTCCCCTTCATTTATAAAATTGACAAGGGCAAGAAGATCTTCTACTTCAAAATAAGTATCGTAATCATTGTAAAATAATGTAACTTTATCTGTTGCATCATATTTTTCCAGCATCTCATAAGCACGCTCAAATGCACGTTTCACATAAGACGGCGTTCCTTTCATATCTCCGTAAACACTCGTCCAGTTAAGAGACCACGCTCTTCCCCGATGAAGATATTCATTTACAACATCCCATGCATATACGATCTTACCGGCTTCACCTGCAATTTCTTTTTCTTTCTGCATTACATGATCCATTACGGTCGATACATAAAAATCAATTCTTGCATCCATCGTATCCTCATCTACGGCATCTTCGCCGGCATCATAATCAATTCCAAAGAACCACGCCGGTGTCTGGCTGTGCCACAAAAGTGTATGACCACGAAGCCCAAGCCCATTATCATAAGCCGTCTGTAATATTTTGTCAATTCGATCAAAATTCAACTTTGGAACACTCGTTTCCTTATAATTATCAGGAATAATGTAACCCAGTTTTTCTGCTTCTTCTTTTGTGATCATTGTCACTTTAGAGCCAAGAACCGCATCCGGTTTCATCTCATTTTCCATCGTGATACTGTTAAAATGTTTTTTTACAAATGCCAGTGTCTTCTCATTCTGAAGCTGACTCGTACTTGGATTTGAGCCATAATTTACACAGGTTCCAAGACGTCCAAAAACATCTTCATAGTTTTCCAAAATACTGTCCGACTTCAAAGGCGGCAGCGTAACTTCCGGCGTTGCAGAAGGTTTAGCGGAAACGATTGGTGTTCCGGAAGCCGCCGGTGCTGTACTTGGCATCGGTGTAACTGCCGGAGCAGTCGTTTTTATAGGTTCCTTCTTTGCCTTTGTTACTTTTACCTTGCAGACAAGGGTAAATTTCTTTTTCTGCTGTTTTACCTTACAGCTGATCTTTGCCGTTCCTTTTTTCTTTGCAATGATCTGTGCTGATTTTTTGTTTTTTTTGCCAATCGTAACAACGCTTTTTTTACTGCTTTTCCAAGTAACCTTTGCTTTTTTTGCCGTTTTTACTTTTAGTGTAGTCTTGTTACCGGTTTCTAACCGGATTGATGTTTTTGACAACGTCGGTTTCTTTGCAGCCTCTGTCCAAGTTGTGGCAGGAACAAATGTCGACATGCACATAACTCCTACAAGCACTTTGGCAATCATTCTTTTCTTCATTTCCTTTTCCTCCTTGTTTTCTTTATAAAATTACTGGAACACTCGTCTTGCAAAGTTATACAATCCTTCTCTCCAGGCATTCCAGTCATGTCCATATGGCACATTATTGAACATATGGCGTACGCCATTTTTCTCTAACGCCTTATGATACTTTGTTGGATTATCGGATACTACATTGTCGTTATCTCCCTGCTGGATCATAATAAGTGTAGTGTCCTGGTATTCTTCCGGTATCTTAAAAGTATCTTCCGTAAACAATCCCTCTTCTGCACTATACGGAAGAATTCCCGGTGCCGGTTCAAAAGCTCCGATGTAACTAAAGTAATCCAACATATAAAATCCACAGTACAAACTGGTTCTTCCTCCCATTGAGAGACCGGCGATCGCATGATTATCGCGTCCCTCCATAATGGAATAATTTTCCTCCATATATGGAATCAAACTTGTTCTCAGTTCATCTACCATACGATTAAACATAACAAATCTTCCCGGGTCTAAGTAATTATCCGGCATTTTTTCACCCGGCACCTGAACGAGCTGGTTCGGACACACAATGATCATTTCCGGAATTTTTCCCTCTTTATTCAAATTTCCTGTAATATACTCCGGAAGACCGGATTTCCACTCATTTTCACTTCCACCGATGCCATGCAGAAGATACATGATTGGATATTCTTTATTCGTATCATAATCTGCCGGAAGATAAATAACTGCTCTTCTATCTGCTTCTGACACTTTTGAATAATAGGTGATCGTCTTCGGTTCCGCATATGTATAACCATCCAAATCCTCTTCGTAATCTTCTGGCACATCGAAAGATTCATCAATAAATGATTTTGGTTTTGAAGACGCAACCGGTCCATTGTAAGGTGTGGTTTTTGGTGTCGCTGTCGGCGTCACAATTGGCTCCGCACTCGGTGTTGACGATGGTGTTGCCGTGGCCGCCGGTGTACTCGGACTCGGTACTGTTACCACCGGACTTTGTGTGGCATTCACTACCGGAGTTTCTGTCGGCTGTATGGATGGTTTCACAATTTTCTTTGTCTCTTTTTTCTTTTTTACAATTACATTTACTTTACCAATTGTTTTTTTCTTTGCTTTTTTCTTTTCTGTTATCGTAATCACTGCTTTTCCCGCCTTTTTCGCTGTTACGGCTCCTTTTTTATTCACTTTGGCAATCGATGGTTTTGAGGATTTAAATGTATATTTGGCCCCTTTAACCTTGCCTTTTATTTTAATTGTTTTCTTTTCCCCTTCCTGAAGTGTCATCTTCTTTACAGTACATTTTGCTTTTGCGGAAACCAATGTCCCAGAAGTCATTCCCGGCAGAGCAACAGCACCAGTAAGAACGATAGCAAGCACTTTCTTTGTTTTTCTTGTTAACATATTCATCTCTCCATTCTTTCTAAATATAAACTTTCAAGTTTTATTGTTTCTATTTTACATCCTTGCATTTTGTTTCTCAATGTCGTATAATTGCAATAAATACACATATTATTTTGAAAAGGAGAGATATTATGCATATTCACAATGCCATTTATAACACCATACATGAGGACGGGTTTTCCATTTCCAGAATGTCTGGTATCGCTGACTTTCTGCTCTTATACATAAAAACACCAGCTTTGCTTCAAGTGCGCGAAAACACGTACACTATTACAGAACCATCCGTCGTGATCATATCCGGCTACACCCCTTACAAATATCTTTCTGTCACAAAACCGTACTGCGATGACTATATTCATTTTCTCCCAAGAGATACGGATGACTTTTTAAAAAAATTGCACTTTCCTTTAAATCAGCCTATAAAAATTAACAATCATCACTTTATTGATCCTATTATTCATGCTATCTGCCGTGAATATTATGAAGCCACCGAGTATGTCCTGGATATTCAATATCATCAAATGATGCTTCTCATAGCGCGCATTGGGGAATCCTGGTCTGCCGAACACTATCAGAATTCTCATGTCCCTTATTTTGAAAATCTGCTTACAATACGAAAAAAAATTTTAGCTGACCCGACAAAAAATTGGAAGATAAAAGATCTTGCGAAAGAAACCACCCTGTCTCCCGCTTATTTTCAGGTTTTATATAAAAAAGCGTTCGGCACTACGTGTCTATCAGATATCATTGACAATAAGATTGCAACCGCAAAAGAATATCTTCTTTCAACGGACATGTCTGTCGCTGATATCTCGGTTGAACTGGGATATAGCCAGGTATACCACTTCATCCGGCAGTTCAAAAAAAGCACCGGAGTTACCCCCGGTGCTTTCCGAAAATCAATGCGGTAATCTACTATTCAGGACTTGCCCACATTCGCTTTTTGGATATAAGTCCTGAATAGATATTTTTTATTTAAAGTACTGAACGCCACTTTCAAAAATCAGCTGGTTCTGGTCGCCGCAGATATTCAATGCAACGCCATCGCCACGACGCTCGGAGTGTGCCATTTTTCCTAACACTCTTCCATCCGGGCTTGTGATGCCTTCGATTGCATAGTAAGAACCATTTGGATTGAAGTCTTCATCCATCGTCGGATTGCCATTTACATCGACATACTGCGTGGCAACCTGTCCATTTTCGAACAATTTATCAATCCACTCTTTGCTTGCGACAAAACGTCCTTCTCCGTGAGAAGCAGGTACGGCATAAACACCGCCAAGTGTCGCCTTCTGAAGCCATGGTGACTTGTTCGTTACTACTTTTGTGTAAACCGATTTACTGATATGACGGCCAATGCTGTTGGTTGTTAATGTCGGTGAATCGTCTTTCTGTGTCTTGATTTCTCCATAAGGAACCAGTCCCAGTTTAACCAATGCCTGGAAACCATTACAGATACCAAGTGCCAGACCGTCTCTCTCCTGAAGGAGGCGATGAACGGCTTCTTTGATGCGCTCATTGCGGAATACCGAAGTAATAAACTTCGCAGAACCATCCGGTTCATCACCGGCACTAAATCCGCCGGAGAACATCAAGATCTGGGATTCATTGATTGCTTTTTCAAATGCATCCACGCTATCCTTAATGTCTGACTCTGTCATATTCTTAAATACGATACTCTCTGTCTCTGCGCCTGCAGCCACAAAAGATTTCATCGTATCATATTCACAGTTTGTACCCGGGAATACCGGAATAAATACTTTTGGTTTTGCCACTTTATGCTTGCACACATAAATCTCTTTGGCATCATAAAGTCCGGTATCAATCTTCTTATCTTCCACTCCGGAGCGGGTAGGGAATACTTTTTCCAATGTCTGCGTCCAGGAAGCAATCGCTTCTTCCATGGATACACTCTCGTTACCGTAAGTAAACTCAGCTTTTTCCGTAACGCTACCAATTACTTTGTAATCCAATCCAAGTGCAACTACTTTTTCTACATCCGCAGCATCCACTTCAAGAAGAAGATCGCCATAAGCCGGTTCAAAGTATGTGGAAACAGCTTCCTTCTCTTCAAATGCAACACCCAGTTTATTACCAAATGCCATCTTCGCAGCCGCCTGTGCAATTCCTTTGCCTTCCAACGCATAGGCTGCTTTCACAAGACCACCACGCATCTGTGTCGTTACTGTCTCGTACATGTTGAGTACATAAGCGTAATCCGGAAGATCATAAGCGTCTTTGCGGATTGGCAGACATACAAGTACATCTCCTGCTTTTTTCAATTCCGGTGTGACAACATCGGAAATCTTAGCCACATCTACAGCAAATGAGCACAATGTCGGTGGAACATCAATATCATTGAAGGTTCCTGACATACTGTCTTTTCCACCAATTGATGGAAGACCGAATTTCATCTGTGCATCGTAAGCACCGAGCAATGCTGCCATTGGCTCTCCCCAGCGTTTGCTGTCTTCCGTCATTCGTTTGAAGTATTCCTGGAACGTGAAACGAATCTTTTTATAATCACCACCGGCTGCTACAATCTTCGCTACCGAGGTAAGCACTGCATATTCTGCTCCATGATATGGACTCCAGCTGGTAAGATATGGATCCATACCATAACTCATCATTGTAACTGTATCACATTTTCCGTCCAATACCGGAAGTTTTGCAATCATTGTCTGCGTAGGTGTCAACTGGTATTTACCACCATATGGCATCGTAACCGTTGATGCTCCGATGGAACTGTCAAACATTTCCACCAATCCTTTTTTGGAGCAGACATTCAAATCTTTTAATGTGTCTGTGAAAGTATCTTTAAAGTTATCTTTTACTTCCACTTTTTCCATATAATTCTCTGTTTTTGAAGGCATCGTAACGGTTACATCTGTCTCCTGATGCGCTCCATTGGTATCCAAAAATGCACGGGAAATATTTACAATTTCTTTTCCTCTCCAGGAAAGAACAAGTCTTGGAGTTTTCGTAACTACAGCTACCGGAATCGCCTCCAGGTTTTCCTCGTTTGCATAACCAAGCATTTTATCTACATCTTTTGGATCTACAACAATCGCCATACGCTCCTGAGATTCGGAAATCGCAAGCTCTGTTCCATCCAAACCGGCATATTTCTTAGGCACTTTATCAAGATCCACACGCAGTCCGTCTGCCAACTCACCGATTGCAACGGATACACCGCCGGCACCAAAGTCATTACATTTTTTGATCAAACGGCTGACTTCCTCTCTGCGGAACAATCTCTGAATCTTACGCTCTGTCGGAGCATTACCTTTCTGCACTTCTGCACCGCAAGTATCAATAGACTCTGTATTATGGGCTTTCGAAGAACCTGTCGCTCCACCACAGCCATCTCGTCCGGTTCTTCCACCAAGAAGAATGATGATATCATCCGGATCCGAATTTTCACGAATTACATTTTTACGAGGAGCAGCACCCATAACGGCACCGATTTCGAGACGTTTTGCCACATAATTTGGATGATAGATCTCATCTACCAGTCCTGTTGCAAGTCCAATCTGGTTACCATAAGAACTATATCCGCTGGCAGCGCCTGTCACGATTTTTCTCTGTGGCAGTTTACCTTCCAACGTCTCTTTCAACGATTTTGTCGGATCCGCCGCACCGGTAACACGCATTGCCTGATACACATAGCCACGTCCTGACAATGGGTCACGGATTGCACCGCCGAGACAGGTAGCAGCTCCACCAAACGGCTCAATCTCTGTCGGATGATTGTGCGTCTCATTTTTAAAGAACACAAGCCACTCTTCGGTAACCGGTCCTTTACCATCTTCGTGATCGATCTCAACCGGAACAACAATCGAGCAGGCATTGATTTCATCCGAAACTTCCATGTCTTCCAATTTTCCCTCTGCACGAAGTTTTTTCATTGCCATAAGAGCAATATCCATCAAGGAAACGAATTTATCCTCTCTTCCTTTATAAATTGCCTCATGATCCTTTTTATACTGTTCAAACGTGTCCTGAATCGGCTTTTTGTAATCGCCTTCTTCAAATGTTACATTTTTTAGTTCTGTCAAAAATGTCGTATGACGGCAGTGATCCGACCAATACGTATCCAACACACGGATCTCTGTCACACTAGGGTCACGTTTTTCTTCCTTTTTAAAATAATTCTGAATATGTAAGAAGTCTTTAAATGTCATGGCAAGACCAAGAGACTGATACAATTCATTCAGTTCTTTCTCCGGCATGTCTTTAAATCCATCAAAAATCTTAACATCTGCCGGCTCTTCAAATTTGGTCACCAAAGTTTCCGGAATGGTTTCATCTGTCTCTTTCGAATCTACCGGGTTGATGCAGTACTCTTTGATGCGGGCGAAATCTTCTTCGGAAATATTGCCTGACAAAACATAGGTAGTCGCAGAATGAATAACCGGTTCTTCGCTTTCATTCAACAATTTCACACACTGTTCTGCGGAATCTGCCCGCTGATCAAACTGTCCCGGCAGATATTGAACGGAAAACACCTTATCTCCTGCTTTTTTCTCAAAACTTCCCTCGTAGACATAATCTACCGGCGGTTCTGAAAATACGGTTGCCAGTGCTTTTTTGTAAGTTTCTTCCTGGATGCCCTCGACATCATAGCGAATCAATACTCGAACCTGCTCAAGATCCTTGATTCCAAGGTATTCTTTTACCTCCTGTTTCAACTCTTTTGCAGCTACGGCATAGTCCTCTTTCTTTTCTACGTAAATTCGCTTTACATTAGCCATGATTTTCTCTCCTATCTTGTCTTATCCATCATTATCACTACAAGTTCCTCTTATATTGTGTAAGAACCAAGTTTTACGCGGCCCTTCCAATAACTCTGAACTTCTGTAACATAATTTGGTGCAAATTCAGCATATCTTGCGTTGAACTGCTTTGTTTCTTCTTCATCGACAACAGACTGGCACTGATTGTCATATGCTTCACTGTCATCGTTGTTTACCATCTTGATCAGATAATATCCGTCGTCTCCCTCAATAATATCTGAAATCTGACCGTTATCCATTTTCATGATCTGTTTACGAAGTTTTTTATTCAGGAATGTAGAATCTTTCAGATCCTTTTTGATCAGATTCTCGGTCTGATACTGAATTCCTGTTTTGTCATTGTCATCCAGCAATTTTGTAAAATCGTCTGCTGTCTTTGCTTTTTCCTGCAATGCCTGCATATTGGTAAGATTTGTCTGCTTCTGCTCTGCGGAAACCTCTTTGGTTTCTTCTCCGCTGGTTTCCTGATTGCTGACTTTATAATACTGCAGTGTATACTGTCTGTAATCTTTTTTATTTACGGTTGCTTTCAATGCCTCTTCATCCACGCCGCTTTCTTTGATCAAAATCTGACGGAATTTCTCTACAAGTGCATTTTTCTTAAATTCGCTTTTCAATGTCTTTTCATCCAGACCTTCCAGTTTTTTCTGTTTGTCTGTAAAGTTTTTCATAGTGTCTGTAACATTGTCTTCTGCTGTTTTCTCTTCTTCTGACGTGAGGGAATATCCTCTCTTCTGCGCCTCCATGTAAAGAATCTCACGCTGTTTCAAAGAATCCATAACCTGTTTTTTGGCAGCAGAAGCACCATTTCTTCCTTTGCTGTCAACATCTTCCATTTCCCAATATGTCTTTCCGTACAGCTGCTGATAAATAGAAGAATACTGATTGTACTGGTTTTCTACTTGATAAATGCTGTAAACGGCTTCTTTCATATAAACCGTGTCTTTCTTTTGCGTTCCATTTTCATCTGTTGTGGAAACTACCAATACAGCACGTGGACGAAGCTGCATATAGCACACCCCTGCACACAATACAATGACGGCAAGAATACCTAAGATCGCCAGAACCTTATTTTTAGAAGAAACAAAAGACAAAGCACCGGTGCCCCCTCCCTGTTTCTTACTTACTCCGTTGTTTTTTGCTAATTTTTTTGAGTTGTTCATTGTTACCCTCCGAAATACATTTTTTTGCTCAAAGCATATAATAATATTTTACCATATTATTTTCTTTTGTAAAGAACAAACTCTACGAATTTTTTGTGAACGCAGGCGGACCGGTTCCGGACAACAAAAAAACTCTGTCCATTTACTGAACAGAGTTTTGGATGCAGGAAAAGGGACTTGAACCCTCATGGTATTGCTACCACACGGACCTGAACCGTGCGCGTCTGCCAATTCCGCCATTCCTGCGTGCTTTATTACAATAGCACATTTTTTTTTACTTGTCAACAAAAAATTATGGAATTTTTTTAAATAATGTAGTATACTGTTTCTATGTAACATATGGAACATAATTTGAAACGGAGGACAGTCCTATGGGAATAAATGTTGGTATGCTTATTTTTGGTCTTTTTGACAGTGCACTCACTTTTTTTCTGGTGTATTGCCTTTGGACCTCTTGGTTAAAGGGAAAACGCATCGGCCAGATTTTGGGCATCATTTTCGGGACTTTGGTGTTTACCACCTACCTCACGTTATTTATCTGGTTTAACTCACCGGGCGTCTGGGTTCGTTCTGATATTCGAACGATTATCTACGCGGCGCCTATCGTTTTAACGGTCCTTCTCTCCATCCTGACACTGTTGTCACAGCCGTCAAAGAAAGAAGATTCCGAAAACGAGGAAAATGCGTCCGAAGAAACCGCCACCGGTGAACCGGCAAAATAATTTTTGTTTCAAATACTACAATCATACAGGAGGTTGCCTATGTTTGAAAATGCGATTAAAATACCATCAAAAATTAACAGTAAAATTTTATTGAAAGTGGTTCCGGGACATTTTGCTACCAGCCACTCACACATTAACTACTACATGGATATGACACGTTTAAAAGTCGGACAGCGCGAGGCAAAAGCCGTGGCTTCCACCATGGCAAACCACTACAAATACAATACTCCGATCGATGCGATCGTCTGCATGGACGGAACCTATGTCATCGGCGCTTATCTTGCTGAGATTCTGACGGATGCCGGCGTTATCTCCATGAACGCACATCAGAGTATTTATGTCATTGAACCGGAATTTGATTCCAGTGGACAGATGTTTTTCCGCGACAATATTCAGCCAATGGTCAGAGGAAAAAACATTCTCCTGCTTGTTGCTTCTGCCACTACCGGAAAGACCATTGACCAATGTCTGGAGTGTCTGGAATATTATGGTGGAATCATTCAGGGATTGTCTGCGATCTTTAGCGCCAAAGATGAAATTCACGGATATCCGGTTCGTTCCATCTTTACTACGGATGATTTTTCAGATTATAAATCATTTGCTCAGAAAGACTGCCCTCTTTGTCATGCAGGACAGAAAATCGATGCCATTGTAAATAGTTACGGATACTCGAAACTATAAAAAAAAGCAACTATTTGGTGGAGAGGGAGAGCCCGAATAGTTACAAGAAAACAAAAACGTCCGCTGCAGGGAAATAATTTCTCTGCCACGGACATTTATTTTTCTTCATTTTCCTTATTTCTCCAAAAGTTCTTCAGCCAGCTGGTTCATTTCTTCTACATTTTTCTCATTCATCGTAGAACGGATCGTTACCTGACTGTCGCAAATCGTAAGATTCTTCATTTCATCCAGAATCGCACGCATCTGTTTTCCTGCCATCGGTGCCCAGGAACCATTTTCCATAATACCAACGACACGTTTCTGATAATTTTTGCTCTTCAAATGGCGAAGGAAGTCTTCCATAACCGGGAAAATTCCTCCATCATAGGTTGCTGCTGCGACAACAATCTTATCATAGCGGAATGCATCTTCTATCACTTCTGCCATATCCTCGTGGGAAAGATCGCTGACAACTACTTTTTTAGCGCCTTTTTCTTTGAGAATCTCGCCCATTTTTTCTGCGGCTTTAGCAGTATTTCCATGGATGGAAGCATATGCTACCAATACGCCCTCGTCTTCCGGTTCATAGCTGCTCCAAGTGTTGTATTTATCAATATAATAGCCAAGATTTTCCTTCAAAATCGGTCCATGAAGCGGACAGATCATCTGAATATCCAATGTCGCCGCTTTCTTTAATAAGGCTTGTACCTGTGCACCATATTTTCCTACGATATTGAAATAATATCTTCTGGCCTCACAAGCCCAGTCTGCCTCTACAGACAGTGCACCAAATTTACCAAATCCATCTGCAGAGAATAAGATTTTTTCACTCTTCTCATAAGTAACCATAACTTCTGGCCAATGCACCATCGGAGCCATGAAAAATTGCAGTGTATGTGCTCCCAAAGAGATTTCTTCTCCTTCTTTTACCACAACACTTCGATCACTCAGATCAAAGTCAAAAAACTGTGGCATCATCGAAAATGTTTTTGCATTTCCAATAATTTTCATTTCCGGATACATTTCCGCAATCTTCTGAATATTGGCCGCATGATCCGGTTCCATATGGGATACCACAAGATAAGCAGGAGTCTTATCTTTAAGGACATTTTTCACATTAGCGATCCACTCTTCTGTTGCCCGCTGATCCACAGTGTCCATAATCGTAATTTTATCGTCCATGATCACATAGGAGTTATAAGACACGCCTTCCGGAACAATATACTGGCTTTCAAACAAATCCAGCGTCGTATCGTCCGCACCTACATAAAAAATAGAATCTGAAATCGTTATATCTTTCATTTTATCTGCTTCCTTTCTGCCTTAATTTTCTTCTTAAATCATACCATAAAGTACAATGAAATTCAAAGGGATTTTCAATCATTTGTTTACAATGTCAACATTTTGATGTAAAATAAAAACGGAAATTATGTACAAACACACAAGGAGGACATCATGAAACAAATTACTATTGGTTTTTTAGGGCTTGGCCTGATCGGCGGTTCCATTGCCCGTTCCATCCGCAAAAATTTTCCCTCTTGCCGGATTATCGTCTACAGCCGTAGAAAAAACGAAGATCTTTTGCAGGGACAAAAAGACGGAATTATCAGCGATATCACCTATTCGATAGATGCTCATTTTTCTGAATGCGATATTATTTTCCTATGTGCTCCTGTGTTGCAGAATATTCAGTTTTTGGAACAATTAAAACCTCTTATCAATAAAACCTGTATTATTACAGATGTCGGAAGTGTAAAAGGAAACATCCATAAAGAGGTCGAACGTCTCGAACTGGAGGCCCAATTCATCGGCGGGCATCCGATGGCAGGCTCAGAAAAGACCGGTTTTGCGAATTCCTCCGAAGATTTACTGCAGGATTCTTACTATCTTCTCACCCCATGCAAAACGACCGCAGAAGAAAAAGTTCTTTTTCTAAAGAAAATTCTCTCCGGAACAGGTGCCATCTTTGCTACGGTAGATGCCGGTCTTCACGACGATATTACCGCCGCGATCAGCCACGTGCCACATATTGTAGCCGCTTCGCTTGTCAATATGGTCCGCGAAAACGATACACCAAATGAACTTATGAAAGCATTTGCTGCTGGCGGTTTCAAAGACATTACACGAATCGCCTCTTCTTCTCCGGAAATGTGGGAAAGTATCTGCCTCTCCAACGCTGACAGTATCGACCATTTTCTTTCTCTTATGATTGATGAACTGACAAAAATGCGTTCCTACATCGCCAACGAACAAGGTAGTGAGATCAATCGGTTTTTCGCTTCTTCAAGAGAATACAGAGACTCGATTCATTAAGTTATAAGATTATATTATTTATAAAAGAACCTTCGATCACTCGTCTGAGTTTTCGAAGGTTCTTTTCGTATTTACTACCAATCAACGATTAGTCATTTTCTTTTTTATCAAGCCAGTTCTGTTTATCCTGCTCTGTAATCTTACGGATAATGCGGCAAGGATTTCCTGCAGCAACAACTCCGTCCGGAATATCTCCTGTTACAACCGATCCCGCTCCGATCACAACATTGCTTCCAATGTGTGCTCCCGGTACAATTGTAACATTTCCGCCAACCCAGACATCGTCGCCAATCGTCACTTCTTTAGCGTACTCATAGCCCTCATTTCGAGCTGGTGCATAGATTGGATGACATGGTGTATAAATCTGTACATTCGGTCCTAAGAATACATGGTCTCCAATGCTTACTTTTGCAGAATCCAGCACAACGCAGCCATAATTTGCATAGAAGTTATCACCAACATGAATATTAAAGCCGTAATCACAGCGGAATGGCGGTTCTACACATACCTTTGCCCCAACACTGCCAAACAGATCACGGATAATACGTTCTCTGCCATCTACGTCATCATATCTCGTCTGATTAAACTCATCTGTCAGTTTTCTTGTCTTAAATATAACTTCATGCAGTTCATCATCAAAGCGATATACTTTTCCGGCTGTCATCTTTTCCTTCTGCTCAGAAGATGCTGCTGTGCCAAATTCCAGTGTTGTCAATCCACCAAAATCTGTCTGTGAACTGCCTGTCGAAGCGTCAAGCGAATCCAATGTTCCGCCAGTCACAAACTCAACACCGCCCAGTCCACTTGGCTGTTCTTCCTGAAGCATCGATGCCAGATTATCCTCCTGCTCGGATGCTGCTGCAGATGCTGTAATTTCTCCGGACAAAACAATATTATCTTCTTCTGCCTGCGCCGGTGCAGACAAATCCACATCTCCAACCTGCCAAACCGGAAGGTCTTCCTGATTTGGATTCATCGGATCAAATACGGTTTCTTTTTCTGCCTCTTTCGCTGCCTCTTCTAAAATCGCTTCCTGTTTTTTACGAGCAGCTTCCTCTATTTCTTCCTGCTCACGGCGTGCCTTTTCTTCTGCCTGAGCTTTCTGCAATGCCTCTTCTTCGGCCTTACGGCGAGCCTCCTCTTCCGCTGCCAGACGAAGTTTTTCCTCTTCCTCGGCTTTACGGCGGGCCTCTTCTTCCGCTTTAAGTCGTGCTTCTTCCTCGGCTTTTTGACGAGCCTCCTCTTCCGCTTTACGACGGGCTTCTTCTTCCGCTTTCTGACGTGCTTCCTCTTCGGCTTTGCGACGAGCCTCTTCCTCGGCTTTCTTACGAGCCTCCTCTTCGGCTTTGCGACGAGCCTCTTCCTCCGCTTTACGACGGGCTTCTTCCTCCTCCGCTTTGCGACGAGCCTCTTCTTCGGCCTTGCGGCGGGCTTCCTCTTCCTCCGCCTTACGACGGGCTTCTTCTTCCGCTTTACGGCGCTCTTCTTCCTCTTCTGCACGAATCTCCTCTGCAAACGCTTCCATCACCTTATCTTTCATCGCCGCACCAATCTGCTGGTGTTCTTCCGGCATAAGATGAAGACAGTCTGCACCACTTGACACAGCCACAACAGCAAGGTCAATAAATCCTGCACCAACTTCCTGTGCTACTTTCGAAAACTGTGGTGCAAAGTCAAAGGAATAATCAATCTGAGCACGTCCAAATTCCAAACTCAATGTCGGTGAAAATTCAATTTCATCCCCCAAAAGCATCGGACTTGCGATCAAAATCTTTGCGTCTGTTTTCTGCTGGATCAACTCGCACATCGTCTTAAGATTTTGCGCAATCTGTGCCGGTGTAGCATCAAAATACTTTTTCAGATCATTGGTTCCAAGCATCAATACAACAAGATCCAATGGTGCATTGGCTTCCAGGCTTGCCTCGATGTCACGCATACCATTACAGCCTTCCATATATGGATCATCAAACGCAATCGTTCTTCCATTTTTTCCATCGGCAATAACTTCAAAACGATCTCCCAATAATTTTCCCATAATTCCCGGCCATATGCTATCTGCTTCGTATCGCTGTCCGTCCGGAGCATAACCATATGTATTTGAATCTCCAAAACATAATATCCTTCTCATTTTTAGTACCTTCCTTTACAAAAATTGTTACTACCTGCACTATAATAATACTAGTATAACATACTTGTAAAAATATCGCTAGTCTTAGAACAAATTTTTTCACTTTTTTTGTATATCATCCAGTGTTTTCGTATACGAAGGCAGAAATTCTTCCATAAACACGTCAACTTCCGGAAGTTCCATCTGTTTCAGGGCTTCCAGAATTGTTTCATAGGCCGTGGAAAACTCCGAATTTCCAGCCTTTTTCTCCTCGATACACTTGATCAAAGCAGATAATTTATCTGCCCCTTTCACAAGACGCCACAGGCTTTCTTCTCCTGCCTGTTCCAGCAAAATTTCCCGGTAATATGGCTGCATATAATCCGGAAGCTGATTTAACAAGGTAACGCTTGCCACCCGCTCCACTTTTTTATATGCCTTTTGTATCTCTTCGTCATAGTATTTTACAGGAGTAGGCATATCTCCGGTAATGATTTCATTGGCATCATGGTACAGCCCCATTAACGTAATTTTTCCTAGATCAATTTCTTTTCCAAACTTTTCATTAGCAATAATTCCCAGTGCATGTGCGATCATCGCCACCTCAAGCGAATGCTCACTGATATTTTCTTTTACAGAATTTCTCATCAATGCCCATCTCTCGATGTATTTCATTCTTGCCATCATAGCAAAAAAAGAGTATTCTTTCATTTCTTCTTTCCTTTCTGCGGCAGCATTTTACGGATATACTCCCCGGTATAGGAGCCTTCTGTTTTGGCAACTTTTTCCGGTGTACCCTTGGCGATTACCGTTCCGCCTTTTTCACCGCCTTCCGGTCCGATATCAATGATATAGTCTGCTGTTTTGATCACATCCAGATTGTGTTCAATGACAAGTACCGTGTTTCCGCCATCGGTAAGCCGCTGCAATATCTCGATCAATTTGTGAACGTCCGCAAAATGAAGTCCTGTAGTCGGCTCATCCAAAATATAGATGGTTTTTCCGGTACTCCGTTTACTAAGTTCTGTCGCAAGTTTAATACGCTGCGCTTCTCCTCCGGATAACGTCGTCGACGGCTGTCCCAATTTCACATAAGACAATCCGACATCATACATCGTCTGTATCTTGCGATGAATCGAAGGAATGTTTTTGAAGAAGTCAAGTGCCTCTTCAACTGTCATATCCAGCACATCGTAAATGCTTTTCCCTTTGTACAAAACATCCAGTGTTTCACGATTGTAACGTTTGCCATGGCACACTTCACAAGGCACATATACATCGGGCAAAAAGTTCATCTCAATCTTTAAAATTCCGTCTCCGCGGCAGGCTTCACATCGGCCGCCCTTCACATTAAAACTGAATCTACCTTTCTTGTAACCTCTTGCCTTTGCGTCCGGCGTGGCAGCAAACAGATCACGGATCATATCAAACACTCCGGTATACGTCGCCGGATTGGATCTCGGCGTACGGCCGATCGGCGACTGGTCAATATTAATGACCTTATCAAGCTGGTCCATGCCCTTGATCTCTTTCACTTTTCCCGGAATGCATCTGGCGCGGTTCAGCGTTTTCGCCAGCGTCTTATACAAAATCTCATTTACCAGCGAACTTTTTCCCGAACCTGACACACCGGTCACGCAGGTGAATACACCCAGAGGTATATCTACATTTATATTTTTTAAATTATTTTCTTTTGCACCGATTACTTTTAAATATCCGGTTGGCTTGCGCCGTTTCTCCGGCACAGGAATCACGATACGATGGCTGAGATAAGCCCCGGTCACCGACTCTTCGCATTTCATAATGTCCTCTGCCGTTCCTGCCGCAACGACTTTTCCTCCATGCTCTCCGGCTCCCGGTCCAATGTCTACCACATAATCGGCGGCCAGCATCGTATCCTCATCATGTTCTACCACGATCAGTGTATTTCCAAGGTCTTTTAAATGCTGCAATGTCTTTATCAATTTGTCATTGTCACGCTGATGGAGACCAATGCTCGGTTCATCCAAAATGTAGGCAACACCTACAAGGCCCGATCCTATCTGCGTTGCCAGACGAATACGCTGTGCTTCGCCACCAGACAAGGATGACGTTGCCCGCGATAACGATAAATACTCGAGTCCGACATCCAAAAGGAAACCAAGTCTTGATTTGATCTCACGCAAAATCAATTTACCAATCTGAAGCTGTGTCGGTGTCAATTCCAAACCATCCACAAATTTCTTTAAATCGCCGATGGAATAATCACAAATTTCCGCAATATTCCGATCTCCCACTGTAACAGCCAAAGATTCCTTTTTCAATCTTCTTCCCCCACATTCTGAACATGGGGTAATGCGCATAAACGTCTCGTATTCCTGCTTTGTCGTATCCGATGCCGTCTCGCGGTAGCGCCGCTCAACATTTTTTATCAATCCTTCAAATTCAATGCTGTACACACCACGTCCACGCTGTCCCACATAGTGAACATCCACTTTTTCTCCCTTCGTTCCATGAAGAATGATATCCTGAATATTCTGCGGATAATCTTCAAAAGGGGTAGAAAGGTCAAAATTGTATTTTTTTGCCAATGCTTCCATCGTCGCTCTGGTAAAACTTCCCTCGTTTGTCACAGACTGCCATCCCAGCACAGCGATAGCTCCATCATCAATACTTAGTGACGGATCCGGGATCATCAGTTCCGGAGCGAACTCCATCTTATAACCGATTCCATGGCAGACCGGGCAGGCTCCAAATGGATTGTTAAACGAAAAACTTCTCGGTTCAATCTCATCAATACTGATTCCGCAGTCCGGACAGGAAAAGCTTTGGCTGAAATTAATCGGCTCTCCGTCAATCACATCTACCACAAGCAGACCTCCGGAAAGCTGCATTACACTTTCAATCGACTCTGCCATACGCTTTTCAATTCCTGCACGAATGGCAAGCCGGTCCACCACGATCTCAATATTATGCTTTTTATTCTTTTCCAGCGAAATTTCTTCCGACAGATCGTACATATTTCCATCCACGATAACACGTACATATCCGCTCTTCTTTGCCCGCTCGAATACTTTTGCATGCTCTCCTTTACGTCCGCGGACAACCGGTGCCAAAAGCTGTATTTTCGTGCGTTCCGGTAAATTCATAATTTCATCTACCATCTGATCTACTGTCTGCCGTTTAATCTCTTTTCCACATTTTGGGCAATGCGGAATCCCGATACGTGCATATAACAAACGAAAATAATCATAAATCTCCGTTACCGTTCCCACGGTAGATCTCGGATTGCGGTTCGTCGTTTTCTGATCGATCGATATCGCTGGAGGAAGTCCGGAAATACTCTCAACGTTTGGCTTTTCCATCTGTCCAAGAAACATTCTGGCATACGAAGACAGCGATTCCATATAACGTCGCTGCCCTTCTGCATAAATCGTATCAAACGCAAGGGACGACTTACCTGAGCCACTCAACCCTGTCAATACCACAAATTCATCGCGCGGAATGTCCAGATCAACGCCTTTTAAATTATGCTCTTTTGCTCCTCGTATCTGTATGATTCTCTTATTTTCCATTTTATTCCATCTCCTGCAATATCTTTTTCATTTTTATCATCTGATCACGAAGCGATGCCGCCAGCTCGAAATTGAGTTCTGCCGCCGCCTGGTTCATTTTCTTCATAATCTTCGCAATCTGTTTCTGCAATTCTTCTTCTGACATATATTCCGGATCTTTCTGCAATTCTTCCATTCCGGCATCTGCCTTGGACGAAATACGGATCAACTCTCTGACCGCCTTCTTAATCGTCTGCGGCGTAATACCATGTTCCTTATTATAGGCATCCTGAATTTTACGGCGTCGCTCCGTCTCTGAAATCGCCTTATCCATCGAATCCGTCCGCTTGTCTGCATACATGATGACTCGGCCTTCTGCATTTCTGGCTGCACGCCCAATCGTCTGTATCAACGAGGTTTCAGAACGAAGGAATCCTTCTTTATCCGCATCCAAAATCGCCACAAGGCTCACTTCCGGTATATCAAGCCCTTCTCGCAGCAAGTTAATACCAACCAGAACATCAAACACATCCAAGCGCATATCCCGGATAATCTCACTTCTTTCCAATGTATCGATATCAGAATGCAGATATTTTACTCGGACACCAACTTCTTTATAATAATCCGTCAAATCTTCTGCCATACGTTTCGTAAGCGTCGTTACCAAAACTTTTCCTTTTTTCTTCGTTACCGCTTTAATTTCTTTCAGCAGATCATCCACCTGCCCTGCCACCGGACGAACGATCACTTCCGGATCCAAAAGTCCGGTAGGACGAAGAATCTGCTCCGTGCGCATCAATTCATGCGATTCTTCATATTCCGACGGAGTTGCCGAAACAAACATCATCTGATTGATATGACTTTCAAATTCTTCAAAATTTAACGGACGATTGCTCTTTGCTGACGGCAGACGAAATCCATAATCTACAAGTGTTGTTTTCCGCGACTGGTCGCCGGCATACATTCCTCGTATCTGTGGAATCGTAATATGAGACTCATCCACCATGATCAGAAAATCATCCGGAAAATAGTCCAAAAGGGTATGTGGCATCTCGCCCTCTTTCATGCCATTTAAGTGCATCGAATAATTTTCGATGCCGGAACAAAATCCCGTCTCACGCAGCATCTCAATATCAAAATGTGTTCGCTCTGATATTCGCTGTGCTTCGATCAATTTGTCTTCCGCTTTGAAATATTTGACACGCTCTTTCAATTCTTTCTCTATCCCCGTTATCGCTTTTTCCATTTTATCCGGAGAAACGACATAATGGGAAGCCGGGAATACAACCATATGCTCTAAATTGTTCAATGGTGTTCCTGTCAGCACATCAATTTCCTGAATGCGGTCTACTTCATCTCCAAAAAATTCTACTCGTATCGCCCGATCTGTCGCTGATGCCGGGAAAATCTCAAGCACATCGCCACGTACCCGGAATGTACCACGGTGAAAATCCATATCATTCCGAGTATACTGGATCTCCACCAGTCTCTGAATCACTTCATCCCGCTCGCGCATCATTCCCGGGCGGAGTGATACTGTCATATTTTGGTAATCAATCGGACTACCCAATCCATAAATACAGGAAACACTGGCAATAATAATAACATCCCGCCGCTCCGTCAGTGCTGCTGTCGCGGAATGGCGCAGTTTATCAATTTCATCATTGATGGCGGAGTCCTTTTCGATATACGTATCTGTCGATGGCACATAGGCTTCCGGCTGATAATAATCATAATAGGAAACAAAATATTCTACCGCATTTTCCGGAAAAAATTCTTTAAACTCACCATATAACTGAGCTGCCAGGGTCTTATTATGGGCAATGACCAAGGTAGGTTTATTCATCTGCTCAATTACATTTGCCATCGTAAACGTCTTTCCGGAACCGGTAACACCGAGAAGTGTCTGAAACTGGTTTCCTTCTTTAAATCCATCTACAAGTGCTTTAATGGCTTCCGGCTGATCTCCGGTCGGTTCATATTCCGAATGTAACACAAAATGATCCATAATTATCGAAACACCTCCATCTATGCTTATGTTCACACGGTTTATCATAAAATATACTCAAAAAATAAAACTCATCGTGTGACTAGTATAACACAATGAGTTTTATAATGCAACAAAAATATGAACATTTGTTCGTTTTTCTTTTTTATTCTTATGTATTTATCTCAATCCAATATCTTTGCACCAGACTCCCATCATCCAACACTTCGTTTTCTAAAACACCCCGGTTTTTGATAATTGTTTTTGCGGATGCCGGATTGTCCTTATCACAGCACATTAAAACTCGGTCTATCCCAAGTTTTCTGCATTCTTCCAGCGCTAGCGCGATCATTTTTGTACCGTAACCTTTTCCACGTTCACTTGGGCGGATGCCATCTCCGATATGTCCACCCCCAAGCAATAATTTTTCATTCAGATAATGCCGGATATTGACAGCTCCTACGAAAATATTCCGCTGCGTGTCAAGGCAGAAAAATGTTGAATCCGGAACCTTTTCCCCACCTTCTTCTTTTTCTTCTAAAGCATTCAGATAAGTTTCGAAATTGTGATAATCGCACTTTCGGATTGACCACGGAATGATTTTCTCCTTTGATGCGGTCCATTCATCCATCATCTCATTTAATTGTTGTTTGTATTTTTCTTCCAGTTTTACTAATCTTAACATTTTCTATTTTCGTACTTCTTTCTTAACGATTTATATAACTATATTGCTTCATATACCTCTGATTTTTGCTATTTGGTTTATCCGGCAGTGTCATTCCAACCAATCCTGCCTCAATAGCTGGATTCAAATAATTTTTTCGGAGTGTTTCTTTCGATTTCAAACCTAACAACTGCAAAATCTCTTTTGAAGTATATGGCACATCGTATTCCATGCAACTTAATAACCGATTTACATATTCTGATGTTTCACCACCCTTTGACTTTTTAACCTGCACGATTACTTCTTCTAAAACTTCATCAATACGCTCCAACATAAACTCTATAAAAACATTTGAATTTCCATTTACATGACACTGTGCAATTGCTTCATAATAATCTTCTTGAAATTTTTCAATTTGATTTTCTAAAGGAATGTATTCAAACACTTTTCTCCATCGATATAAAAAAATTGTATGCCAAAGTCTTGCCATTCGACCGTTACCATCAGCAAATGGATGAATAAACACAAATTCATAATGAAACACCGCCGACATAATAAGCGGATGAATTTTATCTTGATTTTTCTTTACCCATGATAACAAATCTCTCATTAAGTCATTTACCATATTTGCTGGTGGTGCAATAAAAATACATTCTTCTCCCGAAAAAACACCTTCTGCACCTGTTCTAAATTCTCCCGACTCATTTATAATCCTATCCGTCATAATTTTGTGTATTTTCTTTAAATCTGCCATACTCGACGGATCAACATATGCTATTTTTTCATAAGCAGCATACGCATTTTTTACTTCTTGAATCTCTTTTTGATTTCCAATTACCAACTGACCATTAATAACATCTCTTACTTCTGTTAATGATAACGAATTTGCCTCTATCTTCAGCGACGAATAAATAGAATGTATCTTATTATTTTTTCTCAAATGTGGCTTTGCTTCTATTTCTTTACTTATTTCAATTCTTCCAACCTTTTCTGATATACTGGAAACAAGCGTAAGCATTTTATCAGAAATTGAATAAGGCGGCTCATAATTGTCCATATTTTTCACCTCATCTTACTTATTATCTTGCTTATTATCTTGCTTACTATCTTACCATGTTGCTATAAAAAAAGCAACTCACATCTTTCATTCTTCGTGTCTCATTGAAATTTTTGCTTCCGTCAACTCCTTTTTATGCCGTTTCACATGCAGCATAATATGACCGATATTTCCCTCGCCGGCATATTGGGTTGTGTCAAAAAAGTTCTGATCTAACCGAGTCCAGACCAATTCGTTTTCATCCCCGTTAACCGCTACTTCTTTATTTAGTTTCCCCACATAAATTTCCAGATCGCAATTATCAAAAGGATACGATAATTCCATTAAATAGATGAGTTTAATATCCTCTTTTGTAATGGCCGTTTCCTCTTCTAATTCCCGATATGCAGCATCCATACCACTTTCATTTTGTTCCCTTTTGCCACCAACAAAATTTAATAAACCTTTATACGGATTCTTTCTCCTTTTACACATCAGCATTTTATCTTCTTGTTTATTAAATACTACGATTGCGTTATATTTTTGCATTTCACATTTCTCTACTTTCTAATAACTTTTCTCATACCGGAACCACAAAATTCATGCGGAATACGTTTAAACCCTTTTTTAATATAAAACTCTTCTTTTCCTTTTTCCGAGATCAACTGTACGCTTGCTCTTCCCCCTGCCGGAGTTCTACTTTCTATATATTTTAAAATTCTGTCAAGGATCCTGCTTCCAATTCCTTTTCCTTGAAATTCCGGCATTACTACTACATCAACTATCAAATAATATAATCCATCTCCAATTAATCTTCCCATTGCAATCGTTTGCTTGTTTTCAACGATTTTAATACAATATGTACTATTGTGTATTGCATTTTCAACAAAGTCTTTTTCATAATTGCTCCATCCAACAGATTCTCTTAACCCCACATACTCTCCATAGGTCAAATCATTTTCATAACATTGCATAATTTTCCTCCCGTTTTGTTTTCAATAATTGTTATTACACCAAGTCTAATAACATTAAAGGCATATTTTTTCCACTAAAGAGCACCAGTCTTCCGGATAAAGTCCGAGCAATTCTTCATGTCGCATATCCTGCTCATGGATAACCGGATTTTTAAAGTACTTCTTATATCTTTTCAAATATTTTTCTCCCATCTTTTTGGCATAAAAGACATGAATTTCTGTTTCTCCATTGTCAATTTGTTCCGGAAGCGGCGTAATTAAATCGGATTGAAACTGGTTTATTAAACTTTCTTTTGTGATAAAACTCATATCATATTTGTCTCTTCCCGTCATTGCCACAAAGGTACGATTATAAGGATCCGGATCCTGCATCTGTTCATTGAAACGTTTCTGCATCAACTTAGATTTATATTTCCCAGTATGTATAAAATTATATGTTACTTTTACTATCAAGCGCGACATTATAGCCGCCTTAACTTTTCCTGCCTGATCCATATCTGAACTGCCAATGATACCATATTTCATATGAATATTGTGTCTGGCAGCAAGATGTGCAACAAATGTTCCTCCTAATGAACATCCATAAGCGGCACATATTTCACCGCTGTAATTGTCCTTAATATAAGTTTCGATTTTAACAAGTTCGTCTTCAACACTAGCATAATCTTCCGAATCCTTATCATCAAAACCCGTGTAAGCAACTGCCAAAACAAAAAACTTCTCTGACAGTTTTTCTATTACCTTTCCAAAATTTCCTTTCCAGTAACACATTGTACCCGGAAAAAGCATGATGATCGGATTCTCTTTGTTTCCAAATTCATAAATGTTCATTATTTTAAAATCTCCTTTTCAACTCTTTAACACCCTTCTATATTTCTATTTTTCGGCTTCCACGGTGCTGGGCATAACAATGTCGTTTTCTCAATATCCGGTAACACATCATAAATTGAACATCCCATTTGCTGTTCAAAATATTCTTTGTTTTGAAATGTTATTTCCCAGCCTTTTATATAATTTTCCATAATTCCATATCTACGGGTCACATCCACAAACCGCTTTTCCAATATTACAAATCCATAATCTGTCGCCAGTGCATCTGCTATCTGGATCAATTTATCATAATCATCTGCCTGACAATTCATAATATATTCTTTTATTGCTATTTCTTCCTCTGTTTCCGGTATATAATCGAACTCATCTTTCATCAGCGGATAAGAATGTGTCATACAAACTCTGGCAACTTCATCCCATCCCTTTTCAATTGCATATTTATACCCCTCATAAACGTGCTGGGGAGTATTTACAATTCCAACTCTTCGCCCAATATCATGAAGCATTCCCACAATATAGGCTTTGTTTTCATCCATTTCCGATACCTTTTTTGCAATATTTCTTGCCGCAATTCCGACATTCAATGAATGTTCAATCCACGGACCGGGATTTAATTTCTCCGCTATTTCAAGTTCGATTTTTGCTTCTTCTATTGTAGGTAACATAAGATCCCCTTTCTCACTCAAATCTACCTCTGCTCATTTCTCATATACAAAAGCGGATACGGATTTCCTTCTTCATCAAAATCTGTTCTTTTATATGTCGCAAAACCCATATGTTCATAAAAACCTACCGCCTGTGGATTTTGTTCATTCACTGTCACTTCCTGAATTTTGTAATTCCGAATCCCATATTGTATCAAAAGCCTGCCAATTCCTTTTCCTCTTTCTCCGGAAGCGAGAAAAAGCATTTCTAACCTCTGATTTTCAATTCCCATAAAAGCAATTGGCTCTTCCGGGGTATTTTCAACAACGATTAAATGTTTGACTTCCCGCAGTGCCTGTGGAACATATTCTTTAATCTGTTTGATCTCCGCATCGGAAAGAAAAAGATGGGTTGCCCGAACAGAATCTTCCCAAACATCTAATAGCATTGTCAATAACTTAGTAGTTCTTTTTGAAACTTCATATATTTTCATACTCCGTAACGATATTCCCTTTCGTCTATTAGTGGTTAAGCAAACCCCAATTAAAATTCTTCTAATTCTAAGAATTCAACTGTATTTCTTGTCGCTACTCCACTATATATTTTATCATTCCTATGCCCTTCCGTCAAATAATGATTTATCACATATTTTGACGTAAAGGGCATATCTAAATTTCCAATTTCATCCACCTGAAACCATTTCAAAATTCCCTCATTCGACTCCAATGAAATATCCTGATCCAGTTCTGCAAAGAAATAATAATTCTGACGAATCTCTCCTTTTATATTACGCAGTGTAACATACTTCAAAGTCATCTTAGACAGTTGGCTTTCTTCCACGCCCACTTCTTCCTTTAACTCGCGCAAGACACATGCCTTTGCATCATTTAACTCAAATTCTTCAAAATGTCCACCCGCTGTGCCCAGCCATACATCATTTACTACTCTGCTACCCTGCCGAAACAAGAGCAATACTTCTTGTCCTCGAAATAAATATATGGATGTCATATTTCGTAACTTGCCTAACATAAATACTCCTTTAATTTTATCTGTCTCGTTCATCAATAACATGAATGATTTTATTATCATTGATAATCTTATCGATATTTTCCTTCAAAAATTCCGGTTTAATTTTACTGGATTGGATTTCATCCAGTGATAACCATACCAATTCTTCTCCATCATCCGTTTCCTTTTTACATAAACTTAAATCTTCCTCAAGAACCTTCATGTAATAATAAAATTCAATCGTATGGCAATCAAAACCATCAATCTTGCCACCGATACCTTTGAAAAAGTTTTCGCATACGACCGCAAGATGATCCACGCAAGTATGGATACCTGCTTCTTCATAAACCTCTCTTTCAATACAATCCTTAGACGTTTCGCCCATGTGAACTCCGCCGCCAATCATATAATAATAGTCTCCCATGCAGCTTTTTACAAACAACATTTTATTATTATGTATTATAATTCCACCTGCGCGATACCTAAACCAGTTATTTCCTTTTTCAAATCCACAATCGTATCTCATATTTACCTCCAAAAATTTACTTTTTATTTCTTTTTTAATATACAAAAGTTAATCTATCATCTATCTGTTCTCTTTTGAACAATTCTCCAAATTCCAGTTTTCTTAATTCAACAAACTAGAAATCATTTACTTTATCAGGCAAATTTCTCCTCTGTAACCAATGTTGTCCACTTGCCGAATGCCTGAGAATCTATGCTTGGAACATAGCCGAGATCCTTATATCCTAATTTCTTAAGTAATTCAATACTGGCTATATTCTCGCATTTTGTAAAACTAATAAACTCCCATTCCGGAGCCATCTTATGAAGATGCTCATGCAAAACGGTTAGAGCCTCAAAAGCATATCCTTGTCGATGATATTTATAAGAAAATGTATATCCTAAGGAAATTGTATTATCTTTTGGCTTAACAACTATTTCGCCAATCATTTCATCTTTAACTGTTCAAAATGATAACGCGGTTTTTCCATGCTCTTTTTGCCGTATTCTATTGCTTCTGTGGGACAATAACAAATACATGCCATACAGTGAGTACATTGTTTTCCCCATGTTGGCTTGCCACTTTCAAGTGTAATATTGTTCATTGGGCAGTTTTTAACACATTGACCGCAGCTGATACAAGTATCATCTGTCTGAAATGCATTAGCTTTCACGAAGAACCGATAAAAAATCGGATTTACCGGACCACTCATAAAACGGTCGTAAAGATTATTTCGTGGTGCAGGAAAAGGTTGTCCTTCCTTAATCCAGACAATAGTGTCCATAATAGCAGGCTCAGCATTCTTTACAATTTTTCTTGCCTCCTCTGCTTCGGGTGCATCGAACATGGCAATATAGTTTTCCGGCATAAGAATTTGAGATGTGCCCATATAGCATAAGTGCTTTTGCTCGGCAAGATTGCGATTATATTTTGCCGCATTGCCAATTTCGCTACCACAGTTCATAACAAACCAAATACGTTTTGCAGAAAGTAATTCTGTTTCAGAAAGCCAATCCGACACAATCCGAGGAATACGCCACGCATAAGTCGGAGTTACAACGATTACATTATCACCTGTTTTTATCGGCGAATAATCTACTGCCTTGATTTTTGCATTTATATCTACAATCTCGTCCTGCAATTTATCTGCAATTTTCTTTGCTATATATCGGCTGTTTCCAGTTCCCGAAAAACACAAAATCATGATAATAGTACCTCCACAATCTCCGATTTATAAATCACTTTACATTGTCAACAAATTGGAATGTGTATTTTTTGCACATTGCTTTCAAGCAAACCGTAAGTTGCAATTATATACATGTGTATTCCGCAACATTCCCATGCTTTTGAATTATCTTCATCAAGTCATCCGCCTGCATCCAAACAGTTGCTGTATTATCATTTGGATGAACGCCAATCTTATTTCCTGCAAATTCTGTGTCCAGGAAAAAATGAATCCTGTGTTCCGTATCGTTTAAAATACCAAGTGGAGTAACAGAACCGGGTGTCAGCTTCATGATATCAAGCAAATCCTCAGCAGATGCAAAGGAAAGTGCACGCAGACCATGTTGCTTGCGGAATCCTTTCAAATCTACCCGCTTGTCTCCTTTAACCGTTATCAAATAGTAATTACGTTTTTTATCGTCACGAACAAATAAATTTTTAGCATTCCATTCCGGATAAGGCAGTTCAATAGAATCCATTTCATCCATATTGAAAACCGCTTTATGTTCCGTAATTTCATGTTCTATTTTTTGTTCCTTTAAATAGCGATATATCTCTGTCTTATCCATATCTTTTTCCTCCGCAACTTTTAATTTAAACAATTTTCTAAACCAACAAATTTATTCCCATTCACTGCCTATTTCATCATATGGGCCCGTGATTTCTATTGTGTTATCATCCGGATCCTTCATTAAAAAATAGTAATATGGATTTCGTGCATTAATGTATCTGATTTCAGTCCGCTTACTACCTATACCCAACGCACATATCCTATCATATTCTTTTTTTAATCATCGGTAGCCAGATTAATAACAACTTTACCTGTATTTTGCATTTTAGTAATACTTCAAAATTTGTGATCCTTATAAAATTAATTTACCAAGATTTACCCAATTGCCAATTTCAATAATTCTTAAAATTGGAAGTTGAATTACTCTCTGACAAGTGCATACATTTTCATGTCAACGATACTGCCGCATTTCACAGCATTACTCTTTAATGTTCCTTCGTATTGAAATCCTGCCTTTTCCAATGCTCTACATGAAGCTATATTGTGAGCAAATGGTTCAGCAAAAATACGAATAATATCCGTTTTCTCAAACATATATTCACAAACCTGTTTGATTGCATTTGTCATATATCCATTTCCCCAGTAGGGTTCTCCTATGTAATAACCCATTTCAGCGGTTTTGCAATGGATATTACATCGCATGTATAAAATCCTCCGCATCCTTTTCCGTGTACGGATAAGGTAAGCCATCCCTAAGGTTATTCAAAACCCTTAGATTATTTAAGTTTATTGCAAGATTAGATTTATCATCAATTCTCCATTTTCTTATAGTCAGATTCATTTTTCCCTCCACAATTCTTATTTTCTTAATTATACAAACTGGAAGTTGTTGTATTCTATACTGATACATCAATAGAATTACGAACTAGCCTATTACCATTTTTGACAAGTGTTGCTTCCACTGATTCTCTTGTGACATTATCAAGAATACTTGTATCAAATTTTTGTCCCGGTTTCCAATTTGGATTAGCTGCTTTCACTGCTGCATACATAGCGGATCTATACTGTCCTTCATATTGTTCTAAAGTCCATGTACCACTTAAACGTTTATCTTTATTCACACTTAATTGATAATCTTTGAAAATATCTGAACGCTTAGTTGTGTCACCATTTGAAACACCATTTTCTTGAATAAATTCTTTCTTTACATTATCAAACATTTTTTGCCGATATTCCTCAGATACATTCGTGAGTTTCTGCCACGATGTACCTTTGCCAGTAACATCCATTCCTGCCACTCCATTTGCATTCAGTAAATCCCCATCGGAATCAAATTGTTTCATCAAATTATTAACAATAGTATCCCTTCCGCCAAATATTTCATATATCATTTTTTCTTCTGGAGACATCATAGCTTCGTTCTGAATTACTCCTTCTAACCAGCCTTTTTCTTTCAAAGCCTTATATTGTTTGCTATTAGTATTGACACCACTATAGGCATTACCTAATCCACTAATATTCATCGACATACAAAAACCTCCTTGTAAATAAACTAAAACTCCGTTTAAAACCAATTCATTACTATATATAGTATATCGTCATATTGTTGTGGTAAAATATAGTTG
>DJEU01000009.1:64149-92403 GCA_002431395.1 Lachnoclostridium sp. UBA5890 | reverse complement strand
ATCCAGTCGAGTAGTCAAGCTACAGGAAAAAATCAAAAGTCCATAATATCTGAATTGTATTAAACCACGATATTAAAAGAAAGGAAATGTGTGGTAATCAGCTTCCTAATTATCATACAAGGAAAATATGATACGAAATTTATTAAAGAATAGATAATATGCAGTTGATTATATGGCATATATGCCATATAATATAGAAAAGGGGATTCGGTGACAGAATTTGAAGTTATTTTTTATGAAAAAGAAAATGGTGAGTGTCCTGCGGAAGAATTTATTTTATCACTTGATGTGAAAATGCGGGCTAAAATGTTAGGACTGCTTGAATTGCTGGAAGAAAAGGGTACACAGCTTAGGAAGCCATATAGTAAGGCGATTGATGACGGAATATTTGAAATCCGATGCAAAATTGGGAATAATATAAGCAGGGTATTATATTTTTTCTATTATGAGGGAAAAATAATCCTTACAAATGGTTTGTCAAAAAAACGCAAAAAACGCCGCTAAAAGAAATTAAACGAGCCAAAAAATATAGAGTTGATTTTAAAGAAAGGATGGGGAAGGCATGAAGACTTTAAAAAAATTAAAAGAAGAGCAGATGGGGGATCCTGCATTTGTGAAGGAATATAATGATATCCAGCCAGAGATGGACGTTATTCAGGCGATTGTCAATGCAAGAACATCTCAAAACATTACGCAGAAAGAACTTGCAGAGCGTACTGGCATTAATCAGGCAGATATTAGCAAACTTGAAAATGGAACCAGAAATCCATCTGTAAATTTGCTAAAAAGATTAGCCGATGGCATGGGAATGGCGCTTAAGATTGAGTTTGTACCAAAACAGAAAATTTAATTTCTGATGGGGTGGGGAATGAAACAGAAATTGATATTTTAGGGAACTTTTTCAACAATATACACGAAAAAAGTTCCCTAATTCACGTATAAACGATCATTTTTACGTACATACAACACTTGCTTTCCTTCAAAAAGTGTGCTACTATTTTATAAAATGACCTAGGTAGATACGTACAAAAAATGAAAGCAGGTGACTAGATGCTAGTTAAGACGTATTTATGGATAGAGGATCGTGAAGGAAAAGCGAGTTACAAATTTTGGACAACATTTATGCACGAGGTATGTCCGGAAGTGCTTGTGGAAAGTAAAACGAATAATCGAGAACTAGTAAAAGCAGTTAAGGGATTAAACGATAAAGAGAACAGATATATAATTGCATTGGATAATTCTTTTGATAATCAACAAGTTTACATCGAACAGAAAATGCTAAAAAATATGGCAGATAAAAAGGATAATGTATTTTTACTGGATCTGATATGTTTTGAATACACATTGCTGGAATTCAATAAACTGATTGACTGGATTTATGCTCCAGAGGATGAGTTTAGAGAAAAACGAAAAGGGGTTATTACTGCAAGGGAAAAACTGGTCCAAATTATCAATTCGGGTGAGATGAATTATAAAGCAATTCAGGAAATAATAGATTACGATCGTAGTTTGAAGAATCATAATATTGAACAGTTGTCGGCAAAATTACTGTTTGATCTTACTAGGAATACAGGGTTTGAGGTTTCAAAAGGGGATTTGGGAGTATGCTGGAGGCAGAATTGTTGTGAGTGGACAGATAGACAAAAAGACGATATCTGTGGACTCGAGACAACCAGGCTTTCGCTGAATAATAAAATGAAGTGTATCTATTACGAAACATCTATACATAGAAATTTTGAAAGTATTGACTTGGAGGTATTGGCGTGATTACTATATTTAAAAACAAAAAAGACATACCAAGTAATATGAATTATGTAGAACTTAATGATGTGTTTTTTAATCAGAATACCGTCTCCAAGTTGGATGAAAGGGCAAGTGACATTATTAAGAGGATAGATGATTCCAAGTTGATTGGAAAATATAAGATAGAATCGAAGTTTAATGGGGTTACTTTAGATATAGATTGCTTGTCAACAGGTTGTAAAACAGTACTAAACGTAATGTATTTTCCTAATATGGTATTTTGTATGAAGGAATGTGGTGATAATGCGTTAGAGATATTGTATAACTTGGAAAGGGGATTCGTATATAGTGATTATCCAGTAATTCCCTTTGATATGGATGAAGTTAGAATAACTGATGGGAGAGGGATAAGGACAATTTCGGATTATGAAGAATTGAAGGAGTGGTGGAATAATGAAGAGTAAGCCGATTGTTATGAAACATTTTTCAACGATTCATACTTCATATATAGTAAATTTTGAGTTCACAAATAATATTACAATTCTTACAGGTGCATCCGCAACCGGAAAAACGGCTTCTTTTTCATTTATAAGAGAGTGTATGGCGGTTAATCCGGATATTATGTGCATAAATTATCAGGATTATCAGAAGGATATAAAGAAACTTATTGCCTCTGAGACAGGCAAGCTGGTTGTGATTGATAATGCGGATATTTTGTTAGACGATGAAATAAGAAAGTATATTTCGTTAGATGATAAGAATCAGTATTTGATAATAGGAAGAAATCCTAAGAATTTGTTTACAACGAGTGACAATTTGTTTGAACTTGTGAGTGAGAAAAAGGGCGAACAGACAGAATTTAGATTAAAAAAGTACTTATAAGGAAAAATTTTAGGGAATACATCACGGTATGATGAAACTGCTAAAAACTTGTAAGTGGAAAATACCATTTGTGCATTTTCAATTTTATGTGATTAAATCTTAAAGAGGAAATGAGAAAATTTAGGGAACTTTTATAAAATAAATGTGCAAAAAGTTCCCTAAATACATAAATTATTGTTTGGTGTGTATAAGTTAAGGAATATTTGATTAAAAGGTTTTCCAGCAATATTTCTTTAGAAATTCGCTTATAACCGCGAGATCTTCACCTTCATAATAAGCTACGAGTTTCTTTTTGAATTCCGGAACATGTTCTTCCGGTATGACCAAGAAACCTTGTCCATGGGCGATAAGATAGTGATTTGCAAATATTACAGAGGCACGTTTGTTGCCATCAATAAAAATCTGAGTTTTCATGCTGTACATGCAAAGATTGATTGCCGTATCAATTTCAGTTGCTCCAGATTCAAGAATTTCTGTAATTTTTTCTTTTACGATGGATTCTATGGGGATAGGTGGTTTATAGGAACTGCCCCCAATTGTAACCGGTACGCCTCGGATTCTGCCTCCATCGGTAAAGAACCCCTCATTCACTAGTTTTGCAATATGACATAGCAAATAATAATCAGTTTTGGCTTGAATTACATCGGAATCCAAAATAAATTCCCAGGCATGTTTTAAATTTAATATTTTTTGAATATCATTTGCTGTCATACCGTTTACAGTTCCGTTATCAATAATATCCTCCGTCTGTGGAAAGGAGGTTGCCACACCTTCCAGTACAGCCTGGTCATATATATTCGCTTTCATATTTGCTCGGGCAAAGTCTAAGTTTTGAAGTATACGTTTATTAAGTTTATTTGATTCGTATCCTAATTCTGCCAGCTCTTTTTCTATTTTACGTATTTTTTTTCTTAATTCTTTTAACTCTTTTGCATTACGTAACAAAAGTTGATATAGATCGTCGGAATAAACATCGACATAGGTTGATGTCAATCGGCTGCCTACTCTTTTTCGGATATAAAGATATTTACCACTTTTGTTTTCTTTTATTTCAGGATTGCCATCGTAGGGAATTAAGTTGATTCTGGCTTGGCAATCAGCTTTTTCCTGTAACAGTGTTTGGATTTGATTTAATGTATTCATGCTTTGTCTCCTTGCTTAGCGAAATGCTTCTTTCTATATACTATATAGTAAACTAAGAATTGTTGAAAAGTCAATATGTTTTAGGGAACTTTTTGTGAAAAATAAGCAAGAAAAGTTCCCTAAAAGTTATATGCAGAAAACTATTTTTATAAAAAGTTTGATGGAATGGAAGGCAAAAACCAGTTGCAAAATTCCCTCATTACACATATAATAAGATAGAATACTTATTTCTCTCCGGGTGGCAACTGTCCTTGGAGGATGATTAGAAAAAGCGAGGTAATGATATGTGCGGAATCGTTGGATTTGTAGGTAAACAGCAGGCGGCACCGATCCTTTTGGATGGATTGTCAAAGTTGGAATATCGTGGATATGACTCAGCAGGAATTGCTGTTCGGGATAATAAACAGGAAGTCAAAGTAGTAAAGGCCAAGGGACGTTTGAAAGGGTTGATGGAAAAGACAGATAACGGGCGTGCCCTTAAGGGAGATTGTGGCATCGGACATACGAGATGGGCGACACATGGCGAACCATCGGAGGTAAATGCGCACCCACATGTAAGTGATGATGGAAATGTAGTGGGGGTTCACAATGGGATCATTGAAAACTACCAGGAATTAAAGGCGAAGCTTTTAAAAAAAGGATATTCATTTTATTCTTCGACGGATACCGAAGTGGCTGTGAAGCTGGTGGACTATTATTATAAAAAATATGAGCATACACCGGTGGATGCGATCAACCATGCGATGGTGCGTATTCGAGGTTCTTACGCACTGGCATTGATGTTTGAAGAATATCCGGAAGAAATTTATGTGGCGCGGAAAGACAGCCCGATGATTATCGGAGTGGCAGACGGAGATTGTTTTGTTGCCTCCGATGTGCCGGCAATTCTTAAGTATACAAGAAATGTCTATTATATTGGAAATATGGAGATTGGAAGATTGGCGGATGGAAAAGCGACCTTTTACAATCTGGATGGCGATGAGATTCAAAAAGAACTCGTAGAGATCAAATGGGACGCGGAAGCGGCAGAAAAGGGCGGCTTTGAGCATTTTATGATGAAAGAGATCCACGAGCAGCCAAAAGCAATTTTGGATACAATGAATTCGAAGATCAAAGAGGGAAAAATTGATTTGTCGGATGTGGGATTAAGCGAGGAAGATATAAAAAAGATTACGCAGATTTACATCGTGGCATGTGGTTCTGCTTATCATACCGGTGTAGTAACGCAGTATGTGATGGAAGATCTTGCAAGAGTGCCGGTCCGTGTGGAACTGGCATCGGAATTCCGGTATCGTAATCCGATTTTGCAGCCGACTGACCTTGTGATCGTAGTCAGCCAGTCTGGCGAGACGGCAGACACACTGGCGGGACTTCGTCTGGCAAAAGAACAGGGCGTAAAGACACTTGGTATTGTAAATGTCGTGGGGTCCTCGATTGCAAGAGAAGCAGACAATGTCTTTTATACCATGGCAGGCCCTGAGATTTCCGTGGCTACGACCAAGGCGTATAGTGCTCAGTTGATCGCCGGATATCTGCTGGCTATCGAATTTGCACGCGTGCGGGAAAAGATAACGAAAGAGCAGTACGATGCGCTTTTGACAGAGATGCAGACATTGCCGGAGAAGATCAATAAGATCATTGAAGATAAAGAGCGGATTCAATGGTTTGCCGCAAAGCAGGCAAATGCGAGAGATATTTTCTTTGTAGGACGTGGTATCGATTATGCCATTTGTCTGGAAGGAAGTTTGAAATTAAAAGAAATCAGCTATATTCATTCGGAAGCGTATGCGGCAGGTGAATTGAAGCATGGTACGATCAGTTTGATCGAGGACAATATATTGGTGATTGGTTCATTGACGCAGGATAATCTGTATGAGAAGACGATCAGTAACATGGTAGAATGTAAGAGCCGTGGCGCCTCTTTGATGGGACTTACAAATTTTGGCAACTATTCCATCGAAGATACAGCAGATTTTGTTGTATATGTGCCAAAGACGGATCCGCATTTTGCAGCAAGTCTTGCCGTGATTCCATTGCAGCTGCTTGGATATTATGTATCGGTAGCACGTGGACTGGATGTAGATAAGCCGAGAAATCTGGCCAAAAGTGTAACGGTAGAATGACAGGAAAGGAAAGAACCCATGGGAAAGATCAAAGTACAGAAAAATGTCGGCGGTATCGAAGGCCTGTGTGTGATCGAACCAAAAGTATTTGGTGACAGCCGCGGATATTTTGTAGAGACTTATAATAAAAATGATATGCTGGAAGAAGGGCTTGATTTGGAATTTGTGCAGGATAATCAATCTTCTTCTTCAAAAGGAGTTCTCCGCGGACTGCATTTTCAGAAACAGTATCCGCAGGGAAAACTTGTGCGCGTTACCAGAGGACGCGTGTTTGATGTGGCAGTCGATCTTCGCAAAGAAAGCAAGACTTACGGAAAATGGTTTGGTGTGGAATTGAGTGCTGACAATTTTAAACAGTTTTATATCCCCAAAGGATTTGCACATGGATTTTTGGTGTTGTCAGAGCAGGCAGAATTTTGTTATAAATGCACCGACTTCTATCATCCGGATGATGAGGGCGGTCTGGCATGGAATGACCCGGAAATCGGTGTAGAATGGCCGGAATTGACGGGAGAATACAACGGAACGGCTTCAAATGAAGGATATGCCCTTGCGGACGGCACGCCATTGAATCTGAGTGAGAAAGATAAGTTATGGCTTGGCATCAAAGATACCTTTGCATTTTAGAGGGATTAGATGAGCGGCGAAAACAGGGAAGCCAGCAATACGGTCATAATCCCGGTGACGGCGATGGCAAGACTGCTCATAGCACCTTCGATTTCGCCGAGTTCCATCGCTTTTGCAGTTCCGATCGCGTGAGAAGAGGAGCCAAGGGCGAGGCCTTTTGCGATCGGGTGTGTGATACGGAAAATCTTGCAGATGAGTTCGCCGAAAATATTGCCAAGCACTCCGGTGACAACGATTACTGCGACCGTAATCGTGACATAACCGCCAAGTTCTTCGGAAACGCCCATTCCGATCGCGGTAGTGATCGATTTTGGCAAAAGTGTTACATATTCTTTGTGTGACAGGTGCAAGATCTTGGCCAGCACAAATACCGTACAAAGGCTTGTGAGAACGCCGGCGGTGATACCGAGGAGAACGGCTTTTAAATTGGTTTTCAAAAGCTGCCATTGTTCGTAGAGCGGGATGGCGAGACAGACGGTCGCCGGAGTCAAAAACCAGCTAAGATAGACAGCACCTTGATTGTAGGTGTCATAGTCGATGTCAGCGACAACCAGTACAACGATTGTTAAACATATCGATATGAGTAATGGGTTAAAGATCCCTAACTTAAATTTCTTCTTTAAAACCATGCCAAGGAGATAGGCGAGCAGACTGATCGTCACTCCGGCAAAAAGGGAAGTATTAAAAAAATCATTCATTGGTAGAGGCCTTCTTTCTATCTTTATGCAGAATCCATTGGGTACAGCGTCCGGTCGCAATCATGACGGTGATCAGAGCAGCGATGGTAATAATGCTGACCGGAACCAAAACCGGCTGCAAAATGTGCCAGGAGGCCATCAGACCAACACCGGCAGGGATAAACATAACAGGCATGATCTCAATGAGAAATGTACCGGCTTCTTTCACGGAAGAAAGGGGAATAAATCCTGATAATAAGCCGATCAGCAGGATGAGCATTCCATATATACTTGCAGGAATCGGAAAGGGAAGCAGAAATTTTAGTGCTTCACCGGCAAAAGAAATGCCAAGAATAATTAAAAATTGTTTTACAAATTTCAAAAAAATCGCTTCTTTCTAAAAATTTATCAATAAGGTTACTAACTTCACTCATTATATACGCATTATATCCCGGTGTCAAATAAAAAAAACATAAAAATTCTTAGTATTTCTTGACATTTTTCGAGGTAAAATTTACAATGAAAAAAGTAACAAAAGACAGTTAGAATGGAGGACCCAAGTGATCGATTCATTAGTAGAAAAGTTAAAGAAAAAGGTAGTATTGGCAGATGGCGCCATGGGGACCTATTTCAGCCAGAAATATATGACAGAGATGGAGGCAGAGGAAGCCAATATCGCAACCCCGGAGCGGATCATTGCCATTCATAAGGAATATATAGAAGCGGGCGCAGAGCTGATTCGAACCAACACGTTTGCCGTAAACCACGGTTTGTTTGCGGAGAAAGAAAGACGGAAAGAAGTGATTGAGGCGGCGGTTGCCAATGCAAGAGAAGCGGTACGCCAGAGCAGAAAAGAAGTTGTAGTCGCTGCGTCAGTGGGACCGATCCGTCAGTCAGCCGAAGAGGAAGATGGGAAAATTTGGAAAGAATACACGCAGATGCTGGATGTATTTTATAATCTCGAAATCCGTGTTTTCTTATTTGAAACATTTTCGGAGCTTCGCTGGCTTCCGAAATTGGCAGAATATTGTAAAAATAAGGAAGAACAAACAGTGGTTATTGCTGAGCTGGCACTGAATCCGATGGGATATACGCAGCATGGGTTTGGAATGACAGAGATTCTGCAGGAGCTGACATCTGATGAGAATTTTGATATCGTAGGATTTAACTGCGGAGTTGGTGCGCTTCATATGAAAAAACTTTTGCAAAGCCAGAAATTTCCAAAAGAATTTTTGTTAAGTGTATTTCCAAATGCAGGGTATCAGCAGGAGATACAGGGAAGAACTCTGGTGTTTCACGATACCGCTTATTATGCAGGGCAGATGAAAGAAATTTTGGCCCTGGGAGCCAATCTTGTCGGCGGATGCTGCGGAACGACACCAGGGCATATCCGTGCTTTGAAAAAAGTGGTGCAGAACCAGGAACAGGTGCAGCCAAAGAAACTGGCAAAAGTAACTGAAAATACGGAGGAGGTCAAAGACAATCCGACGCCGTTTGTCCAAAAACTGCGGGAAGGAAAAAAAGTATTTGTCGTGGAACTGGATGCGCCGTTTGATGCTTCGAGCGATAAATTCCGTAAAGGGGTATGCGCACTGCAGGAAAATGGCGTGGACATCATTACGGTTTCCGATTCCCCGATGGCTCGTGCGAGAGCGGATGCTTCCCTTCTTGCTGTATATGCAAAAAAATGTGCCGATGTGGAGATTATGCCACATGTGGCAATGAGGGACCGCAATCTGATCGGACTGCGCTCGGAGATTTTGGGAGCGCATGTGAATGGAATCCGCGATTTTCTTGTAATTACGGGAGATCCGGTCGGAAGCAATGACCGCGGAAAGATTACCGGTGTATTTGATGTAAACTCCATTCGCTTTATGGAATATCTGAGACATATGAATGAAGAAGTATTGCAGGAAGAGCCGGTTTATTATGGCGGTGCGCTCAATTATGCGGGCGTCAATCCCGCGGCGATCGCGGGGCGGATGAAAAAGAAAATGGAAGCCGGATGTGAGTATTTTTTAACACAGCCGATTTTTACTGCGGAAGACATTGACCGTATTCGGGAATTAAAGGAGCTGACAGGAGCAAGAATCCTCTGTGGAATCATGCCGCTTGTAAGTTACCGCAACGCGATGTTTATGAAAAATGAGATGCCGGGAATCCATGTATCTGATGAGATTGTAAGTCAATACCAGCCGGATATGTCAAAACAGGATGCCGAAGAAGTGGCCGTGAAGATTTCCATGGAAGTAGCAGAACAACTGCTGGAAGTGGCGGATGGTTTTTATCTTATGACGCCATTTCACCGGGTGGCCCTTGTAAACCGTATTATAGATGGAATTCGTAAACTGCTTGGATAAAAGCAGAAATCATATATCTTTATATTCTAACTCAAGCAGTCGAAAGACTGCTTTTTTCATGTCCGGATGCGCGTGATAAGCGTCCAAGAGCATCCGTTCTTCTTTGGTCAGAATCGACGCAGCGTCAGGATCCTTAGATGGAGCAGGACAGTAGCCGAACGTCTCAAGTATATTTTCAATGTGATAATAGCCGCATAAGGTCATCAGTGTGTCAGCATTTGGCTGACTGTTTCCATTTTCCCAGCCATAGATTGTCTTTGATTTTGCCGGAATATTCTGGGCATTCAAATAGTCGCTCACTTCGTCGACGGAGAGGTTGTTCAACTTCCGATAATAACGCAGTGCGCGTGCAATGTTAGGGTTCTTCATAAGATTTGTAAAACCTCCAATTCACGATATCTAATACCATCATAAAGAATGACAACATACGTGTCAAGAAGAAAAAAAGAGAAAAAGAGAAAAATAAATTGACATTATGAGTTTCAAAGAATAAAATAAAAATAGTACGACAAATTTCTTAAAAAGCGAGAATGAGGGGATGAAGGATATGAAAATGACAAAGAAGATATATTGTTATATGAAAATACATCAGATTGACATACAGAAAGTTTCAAAAGAGACCGGAATTGACCGGAAAATTTTTCAAAAGCAGCCGGTTCGGCCACTAAACGCTACGGAACTTTGCGAGGTATGTGCATATCTAAAAATTCAGCCGGAGGAGATTGCAAAAGATGATACATTGTTCTGAATCGCAGCTGTATTGGTGCGAAGAGTGTAAGATTCCGCTGTATGAGCCGGTGTGTGGGTGCTGTGGTGCAAAAGGAAGACGATTTGTAAAAGACGTCCGCGTGGTATTTCCGGAAGAAAAAGTGCTTCTTGAGATTCTGCTGGGATTGAAGGCGGGAGAATTAAATGAGAAATCCTTATGGAACGCGGCCGGAAATGTGTACTATCTCGACGGAGTCCGCATGCCATTGTCTATTCAGCGGCTACGGGAAATGGACGCCGGAAAAATCCGGAAAACATACGACAAAAATAGGAAAAATATGGATGATACCTTTTTCAAACAGATGATAGAACGGTTTGTAAAGGCAAATGTAAATCGGTATCAGGAGATTTCACAGGAAGCCTTGTCCTACATCTGGGAGGAAACACAGGGAATGGAGATTGGCGATATGTTTGTCTCGTTCAGCGGAGGAAAGGATTCGACGGTGGTGGCAGATCTTTGCAAGCGTGCGTTGGACGGACCGGGAAAGAAGATCCTTCATATCTTTGGAGACACAACATTGGAATTTCCGATGACGGAACAATATGTTGCGCAGTATAAAAAGGAAAATCCGAAGACGCCGATGATCTCATCTCGCAATAAAGAAAAGAATTTTGAAGAACTTTGTGAAATCGTAGGACCGCCAAGCCGGGTAATGCGCTGGTGTTGTACGATATTTAAGACCGGTGCGATCAATCAGAAGATATCGGCTTTATTCCGAGGGAAAAAGCGGATCGTAGCCTTTCAGGGAATCCGCCACAGTGAATCGGCGAGCCGCAGTAAATATGAAAGAACGAGTACCAATTCCAAGATTGCGAAGCAGCTGACATTGTGCCCGATCATTGACTGGTTTGATTTTGATGTGTGGCTGTATCTGATGACGACGGGTATCGCTTTTAATTCGGCGTACCGTCTTGGTTATGCACGAGTGGGATGTTATTGCTGTCCAAACAATAGTTTATGGTCTGAATTTTTATCCAGCATTTTTATCCCAGACAGATACAATGATTTCCAAAATCTGTTAATTGGTTTTGCAAAAAAAGTGGGAAAAAAAGATGCCGAAGTGTATGTGAAAGAAGGAAAATGGAAGGCAAGACAGGGAGGAAACGGGTTAGACTATGCGCGAAAATCGATCGTTTCTTATGAACCTTGTGTAAAAGAAGAAAATGCTTTCAATTATGACTTGACCAGGCCGATTACAGAAGAACTGTATGAATTGTTCAAGCCATTTGGCACGTATCAGCCGGAACTTGGCAATAAAAGACTGGGAGAAGCTTATTTTACGGATGCAGATAACAATGTCGTTTTGGTATTGCAGGGAAGACCGGGACAGACCCGGTGTAAGGTCATTGTGCATAGGGAGACAGCCTTTCACGTAAAGGGGATGTCAAAAGTCCGTGAAAAGATTGACTGCCAGATTACGAAATATCAAATGTGCATGGGATGCAAGGCTTGTGAGAGTGTATGCCGGTTTAATGCAATTACGGTTAAGGAGATGCCGGATAAATCGACATCCTATACAATTAATGAAGCGAAATGTGTGAAATGTACCGAGTGCGTCAGTCATTTTTCCGTGGGATGTTATATGCGGAAAGTGCTGACGATCAAGCGGGAAGATAAGGAAGGAACAACGAATGCGTAAATATCGTTTAAAAGGACATGGTGGATTTTTTATGCGCGAAGGCTGGTTTGCCAAAGGCATGACAGAAGTGTCAGAAAATCCGCGTTTATTTACAAAGGAATATTATTCGGGAGCCGATGCTCTGGGAGTCGGAAGTGCGATGGCAAAGGCAATCCGGTACTGGATGGGTGTATGTGGCCTGATCAAAGAAGTCAGAGGAACCGGGACCGTTCTTACCGAGATGGGACAATTGATCGCCAGGGAGGATCTGTATCTGGAGGATCTGTTTTCCATTTGGCTTCTGCATATCCATGCTGCATCTAATGCGGAAAAAGCGACAATATGGTATTTGTTTTTTGAAACGATGCCACTGGGAGAATTTACCAGAGAGCAGATGCAGGAAAAATTATATGAGGAACTGCTTCGATACAGTGGCGAAAGCGAAGTTTCCGAACGTTCTTTTACGGACGACTGCAATACTTTTTTGCAGATGTACGTGGATTCGAAAGAAGAGAAGGAAGATCCGGAAGACAAAAAACGCAGTGTGTTTGCCAGACTTCGTCTGATCCAGCCAAATTACCGGGGATACCGCAGAGAGCGCATCGTGCCGGAAAGACTTCCGAAAGAAATCGTTCTTTTGGTGCTGCGTCGGAAAATCCGTGGAAAGCAGGGAGAAAGTATTGAAAATCTGCTGACGTGTGAAGATGGTCCGGGAAAATTATTGTCATTGGACCGCATTCTGCTCAATGAATATTTGGATGAGTTGGAAAATAATGGATATTTACGAATTAACCGCACCGCGGGATTGGACATGGTATATCTTTCAGAAGAAGTGCCGGACGAACTGGAAATCATGCGGCAGTATTATGAAAAAAGACAGGAACAGAGTACCCAGGGGAGGACAGTATGAAATTACAGGAAGTAATCCGAATTGATGAAAAATTTCAGCATTCGATCAATCTAAAATTGGATCAGATGCGGAAGGAGCCAATTGAAAATTATATTCCGACGCAGGCATCCATGAAGATTCTTTGTGAATATCTGGAAGAATTAACCGGAAAGAAAAAAGAGGCATCTACGATGCTGATCGGTCCCTATGGAAAGGGAAAATCTCATTTGCTTCTTGTTTTGATGTATCTGCTGAACCCATTTGATGAGAAATTGAGTGCCTGTTTGGTGGAGCACTTTAGGCAGGCAGAGGAAAAAACGGGAAAGAAAATACAGGAATATATGGAGCAGGGAAAGAAATATCTGCCGGTGGTAGTGTCCTTTGGCAGCGAGTCCCTGGAACAGTCTTATCGAAGAGGGCTGTTGAGTGCCTTAAAGCGGTTTGGGCTGGAGGACTGTATTCCGGACAGCTATTATACGGAAGCGGTTCACACGATACAGACATGGGAAAAAGAGTATCCGGAAACGTATGAAAAGTTTTTGGGGAAAATCGGAAAAAGCAAGGCGCGGTCATTTTTAAAAGAACTGCGGGAAGAAAATGAATTGACGATGCGGCGGTTTCAGGAAATTTATCCTTCCTTGACAGCTGGAAGTCAGTTTATGCCAATGATTCAGACCGACATTGCTACATTGTACGAGGAAATTCTTGCGCGAATCTGCCGGAAACCTTATCACTACGCGGGAATGGTAGTCATTTTTGATGAATTTAGCAAGTTCATGGAAAGCGAGACGAAAGAAAGTGTTTCCAAAGATATGAATCTGGTGCAGCAGATGTGTGAACTGTCAAACCAGTCGTCGGATGCTGCGCGGATGATTCAGATTTTCGTGGCGCACAAAAGTATCAAAGAGTATAGCGGATATTTGTCCAAAGAGGTAATTAACACGTTTACCGGCGTAGAAGGACGGCTTTCCGAGCGGTATTTTGTTACGACGCAAAAGGACAATTACGAATTGATCAAGAATATGATCCAAAAGGAGTCATTTGAAAAAATTCCGCTGGACTGGAAGGAAATTGCCTCGGCAAATTATGGCGCAGCCGGTTTTGACCGGGATTTTACGAAGGAAGAGTTTGAAGAAATTATTGTAAAGGGATGTTATCCCATGCGCCCTTTAACGACGTTTCTCCTTTTAAAAGTCAGTGAACGCGTAGGTCAGAATGAGAGGTCGCTTGTGACATTTCTCGCCGGAAACGAAAAAGGAACATTGTCAGATTATGTAAATTCCGAGCGGGATGTGAAACAATGCATGACACCGGGCAGAGTGTTTGATTATTTTTCGCCATTGTTAAAGCGGGATCTCTGGAACCGTCGAAGTCATCTGGAGTGGAGCAAGGCAATGATGGTACTTGAAAAAGATCTGACGGAAGAAGAGGAAGAGATTGTGAAAACCATCTGTCTGATGCGGATCGTCGGTCTTTCCGAGAAAATGGAGGCGACGGCACAGACTCTTTCACTGGCAACCGGCCGAAAACGGAATGAGGTAGAAGAAAGCTTGTGTGCCCTCGAGAAAAAGGAAGCCGTGTTATTCCGCGATAAATTGAATTCATATGTACTGCGACAGAAGATCGATGTGGATTTGGAGGAAAAACTGGCACAATGCGAGCAGGAGATCACAAATTTTTCGCTGACGAAAGAATTGGATCATGTGATGGGACATCGTTATGAACTGCCAAAAAAATACAATCATGTTCATGGGATGACTCGTTTTTTCGATACCGTTTTTATGGAGACAGAGCGTTTTTTGGAGATGAAATCTACGGACGGTCTGTATGAAGAAGCTCAGGGCGGGACATTTGCAGATGGAAAGATTCTTTTGCTGATTGACCCTTATGTTAAATATAAAAAGAGTGTGAGACAACATCTCAATGCACTGAAAGACGAAAAGGTGGTAGTGATCTATCCGGAAAAACCATTTGAGGCAGAAGGGCTGCTGCGTCGGATCCGAGGTATCCGCATGATTCTTCAGCAGGAAGATTATCTGAACCATGACGATGTGCTTGTGGAAGAACTTTTGATGATGGAAGAAGACTGCCTGTATAAGCTCAATTGGATGTTTGAGACGCACTTTGTACCCGGACGGGCAAACTGCCAAGTATTTACCAATAACAAAAGCAAATCCCTTACCTTTAACCAGCTTTTGAGTGAAATCTGCGAGCAATGTTACGGTAAGGTGCCAAGGATTAACCATGAGCTGATCAATCGCCGTTTTGTATCCGCGCAGATCAAAAAAGCACGAAAAGAAGTGGTCCGCTGTATTCTTGAACGAGGGGATCTGTATGAAATGGCGGAAGGAAACAGTGCCGAGGCGACGATCTGCCGTGCCACGTTATTTCACACCGGCATTATGACTGGTGACAGTAAACCCGGCGTCAATCATATGCTGTCCGTCATCTACAACACAATGTTTGAAGCAGCGGGAAAAAGGGTGCCAATGACATCGCTGTACGAAAAACTGCGGGGAACGGAGATTGGACTTCGCGAAGGGGTGGTGCCGATTTACCTTGCTCATTGTATCATAGGCTGGGGAATCAGCGCTGTTTTCTATGAGGGAAAGAAGGAAATTCCCTTTCAGGCAGAAACGGTGGAACTTGTCAATGAGCATCCGGAAAAATACGATCTGTATATAGAACGAGGCAGTTTTAAAAAAGAAGAGTATTTAAAGAAACTGGAAAAAGTTTTTCCGCTTCCCAAGGAATATCAAAATCCGGGACAACCATCCACCAGACTGGAAAAAATTGTGAACGGCCTGCAATACTGGTTTGCCCATCTGCCAGCTTCCAGCCGCATGGCGACCTATCCGGAAGAAATAAATGAAAAATTGTGTAAACTGCTGGCACGCAACGATGAAAATCCAAGGGAGCTTATATTTGAAAAATTGCCATTTTTGATTCCACAAAAGAAAACCAATGTTAATTATGTTCTCTTTTGTAAAAAATTGGTACAGGCAAAGCAGGAGATCGATTCCTTTTATGAAAATCTGATGGAGGAACTTCGTCAGGTCACCATAACCTGCCTGGAAGTCACCGACGAGACGATAAAGCCGGCACTGAAAGAATGGGCGCGAAAGAAACGCACGCAGACAAAGACCAGTGTTTTATCTGCGTCAGCAGCTTCGTTGTTAGAGTATATGCTGTCACTGTCAGAGGAGTCAGAAGAGGAAGTGATCGCCGGGGTTGCCAAGCAGATCACAGGGAGATATCCGGAAGATTTTCGTCAGGATACGGTGCAGGAATACAAAAAGGCATTGCAGGATATCTGTAAGGAATTGGAAAGTGCTGCGGAGCAGACAACGCCGGAAGAAGCCTGCCATCTTATCTACACAGATCCACAGGGAATCCAGATGGATAAATACTTAAAAGCGGTTGAGACGGATTCTGTTATGGTATTTGCCAAGGCGGCGGTAGAAGAGGCGATTTCGGAATTTGGAGACAGTCTCGAAAAGGAACAGAAGGCAAAGATTTTGCTGGATTTATTGCAGCAGGAATTGGAGTGATCATTTGATATATCTGGATAATGCAGCGACGACATTTCCGAAGCCGAAAGAGGTAACGGATGTCTTTACGCAGTGGGGATGTGAAAAGCCGGTCAATGCCGGTAGAGGAAGTTACCACCTGGCAGCACAGGCGGAGCAGCAGATTCGGGAAACTCGTAGAAAAATGGCGCAATATGTCCATGCTCTTTCGGATGAGGATGTGTATTTTACGGCATCGGCGACGATGGCGGCGAATGTGATCTTACAAGGATTTCCCTGGGAAAAAGGCGATATTGTATTTGCTTCGCCATACGAGCACAATGCGGTCATGCGCACGCTTCACGCAATGGAAGAGCAAAAGGGAATACAGATAAAAGTTCTTCCTGTTCAGTCAGACGGACAGATGGATCTGGAAAAAACAGGAAATCAATTTATGGCAGAATCTCCTCGCTTTGTCTGTGTGACACAGGTAAGCAATGTGACAGGCTATCTGCTTCCCTATGCGGATATTTTTCATCTGGCAAAACAAGCAGGGGCAATGACCTTTTTAGACAGCGCTCAGGGGCTTGGCATCTGTCCGGTTCATGTGATCGAAGAGGAAATTGATTTTCTGATCTTTGCCAGTCACAAAAACTTGTACGGAATGTTTGGAACCGGTGGATTTGTGAATGTCAGCCAGTTTCCCTTGCAGCCACTGTACTACGGTGGTACCGGAAGTGATTCGCGTAATCTGTCACTCCCGGAGAAAGGAAGCAGCCGTTTCGAAGTGGGAAGCCCGGACACGGCATCCATCGCGGCTTTGGGAAAGGCCATTGAACTGACCAAGTCTCGTGCCAAAAAAGATTTGCTGCATGAAAGGCAATTATTGGAAAAACTCCGATGCGGTCTTTCGGATATCGAAGGTGTCAGGATTTTGGGAGCGCAGCCTATGGAAAAGAGCGCGGGAATCTTGTCTTTTGTCTGTGACAGATACCGGTCGGAGGAACTGGGAATGATCTTAGACGAAGATTTTGATATTGCAGTGCGAACCGGATATCATTGCGCACCGCTTGTTCATGATCTTATCGGAAGCGAGGAGTATGGTGGTACGGTGCGGGTAAGCATGGGACGGTTTACGTCCGAGACGGAAGTGCAGGCGTTGGTAGAAGCAGTAAAGGAACTTATGGAGGAATAGGATATGGGATTTCAGGATTTGGATATTCAATTAAGGTATCGCTCAGAAGTACATAATTTTCCCCGGGATTTTTTAATACCGGTGTTGAAAGAAACTAAACTGTATAAAAGAGGAACGGGATATTTTAGTACGACATCATTGATACAGTTATCTACAGGATTGTTTGAGATGGTAAAAAATGAGGGGCATATTCAACTTGTGTGTTCGCCTTATTTAGATGCTAATGATGTGAGGGCAATTGATATGGGATACAAAACAAGGCAAGAAGTGATTGATCAAACAATGCTTCGGTCTATAAGAGAACCTATAAATTATTTTGAAGAAGAAAGATTAAATCTTATTGCAAATTTAATATCAGAAGGAATGTTAGATATAAAAATAGCATTTTTAGAAGATGAAAATGGTTTTAGACTCTATCATGAAAAAATTGCTATATTTATTGATGCGGAAGGTAATAAGATTAGTTATGCAGGATCAGCAAATGAATCAGAAAATGGTTTAGATGGAAACTTTGAATCTATATATACATTTTCAAATTGGAAAGATCAGAGCCAAAAGGATGCTGTTATTTTGGCAGAATCGGATTTTGACAATATGTGGGAAAATCGTACAAATAAACTTCATGTTTGTTCTTTCCCGGAAATTGTTATAAAACGACTTTTGCAATTTAAAAAAGATAAGATTGATTGGGAAATTGATCGAAAACAATATAATTACAAAAACTTTTTGAAAAGGGAAATGAAATTCTTTATACCAAACGGTATAAAATTGTTTGAATACCAACTTGATGCAATAAATAAATGGCAGGAAAATGGATTTAAGGGAATTTTTGATATGTGTACTGGAGCTGGGAAAACTTATACGGCATTGGCAGCGACAGTGCGACTATCTGAATTGAAAGATGAAAAAATATGCGTGTTTATTGTTTGTCCTTATATTCATTTGGTAAGTCAATGGGAGGAAGACGTCATCAAATGGACATCAGCAAAACTAATTATTGCTCATTCAAAATCTCCAGATTCAATGTGGAGAGAAAATCTTTTTAAGGCATATAAAAGGTTTAAAAAAGAAAATACACCGTTTATTTGTATCACAACTAATGATACATTTTCAAGGCAAGATATTCAACAATATGTTACTCGATTTAGTAATAAACAAAATGTTTTGTTGATTGTGGATGAGGCGCATAATTTTGGAAGTATTAATATGCAAAATGTGATGCCTTGGAATGTTCAATATCGAATTGCTTTGTCAGCAACGATAAAACGTTATATGGATAAAACAGGAACAAAAAGTTTAGAAAACTATTTTGGTGAAAAATGTGTACAGTATAGTTTGGAAGAGGCGATAAGTGATAATAAATTGGTTCATTATTTGTATCATCCAATTCCGGTCTATCTTACCCAAAGTGAAAACTATAAGTATAGAAAATTATCTGTGGAATTAAAGAAATACATAATTAAAAAGAACGGAAAAATGATAATTTGTGATGCCGGCAAACCAATAATGTATGAGAGAACTAGGCTTTTAGCTGGAGCGATTAATAAAGTTGATTTATTAATGAACTTAATTAAAGCCTACATTAATGAAGATGGCATTCTTGTTTATTGTGGGGCAGCATCTGTAGAGAATGAAGAGACTGGTGTAGAAATGAGACAGGTTGATCTTATTACCAAGAAACTTCAAAAAGAATATGGAATGTCTGTAAGAAGATTTACTGCAGAAGAAAATCTAAAAGAAAGAGAAAATATTAAAAAATATTTTTCACAAGGGCTGTATCAAGTTGTTACAGCAATAAAGTGTTTAGATGAAGGTGTAAACATTCCAGGAATAAAGACTGCATTTATATTGAGCAGCTCAAGAAATCCAAGGGAATTTGTACAAAGAAGGGGGAGATTACTAAGAAAAAGTCCTAATAAACAGAGAGCAGTAATTTATGATTTTGTAACTTTGCCTCAAAATCTAGATAATGTTGTTTCAAAAGACTATGAACAAGATAGATCTATACTTATAAGTGAAGTTGCAAGAATAAAAGAATTCGGAGAATTAGCAGATAACCGAGAACAAGCAGATGCACTCATTAATGATATTATGACTGCATATGATACTTTTTTTGATGTTGATGAAGAAATAGAAAAATTGGAGGAATATTATGGATGAAAAGAAAGAGTTAAATTCACATTTAACTAGAGAGATGTTTAATACAATTAGAAAAGCAGAAATTAAAAACGTAAAGACAAAAAAGAACGATGACAAAAAAATGGCAAAGTCCATCATGAACTATATTGTAAAGCAGGTAGAAAAGGAGATACAAGATGAAAATTAAAAGTATAAAATTACATAATTTTATGAGATATAAAGGAGATAATGAATTGAGATTTTCAACGGATACTGAAAAAAACGTTACAGTTATTTTAGGTGATAATACATTTGGGAAAACAACCGTTGCGCAAGCATTTCGTTGGGGATTGTATGAAACATTTAACGACACAAGTTATACAAAGAAAAAAGATATTGTACTATTGAACAATGAAGTGATTGCAGATATGAAAGCAACTACATCTACTGAATATGTTTCAGTAGAAATAGTTATTGAAAATGACGGGGAAGAAATTAAGTATATTCGAAGAGCTTATTTTAAAAAAAAGTCAGATAATTTGTCGGATATGACAGTACGACAAGTTGGTGAAACAATGTTAACAATGCAAATATGTGAAGATGGAATTTGGGGAGATGTTATCTCAAATGATGGTAGCAATAGTTCTAAACAATATGTAAGAGGCTGCGTTCAAGAATCAATTGAAAATATGTTTCCTGAAAGTTTGTCTAACTATTTCTTCTTTGATGGAGAACGTTGGAATGATTTAAAAAGTAAAACAGAGGATATAAAGTCTTCGGTAGATACAATTTTAGGAATAAGCGGATTAATGGAGATGAAAAATCACTTAAAGGACAAACCGCGTAATAATGTTAAATCGCTTTTAAGAGGGAAATTAAAGGGGACTTCGGGAGAATATGAAAGATTACAAGCAGATATTATTTCACTTGAAAATTTTATATCTCATAATAGTGAATTACTTAATGAAAAAAGGTTATCAATTGATACAATCCAAAGAACAATTGATTCTACAGAAAAAACATTAAATGATAATCGGAAAATTGAAGAAGATCAAAAGGAGTGTGCAAGAATAGAACAAGATATTAATCAGTACAAGCGATTTCAAAATGAATACTACGCGGATATAGTAAAATTGTTATCTAATTCATCAAAGTATTTTGCAGCTCAATTGTTGCCAGAACTAACGAATTTATTAAATCAAGTTGATTTGGAAGGAAAGGATATTCCAGGGATAACTGTGGATACGATTGATTATTTAGTTGAACATGATGAGTGTATTTGTGGAACAAAGTTTTCGCAGAATAGAAATGCGTATGATTATATTATAAAATTAAAAAAACTGGTTCCACCAGAAATGTTGGGAGGAGCGGCAGGCAAATTGCAGAAAATGCTTGAGGAATGGAAAAGAGACACCAGTTCTTTGGTAGAAGATATTACAAATAAAGCTGAAAATTTTGAAATTGCTACGTCAACTTTGGATGATAAAATTGATGCAAAAGAAAGGCTTGAATCTAGAATGGATAGAAAAACTAATCTAGGACCAGTGAGAATACAGAATAAACAAGCAAAAGATAATTTGAGAAAGTTTCAAATAGAGATAAGCAGACTTGAAATTAAAATAGATGAAGCTAAAAAGGCAAAATTACAAAAAGAGCAAGAATTAGATAATGTCGCAAAATATGATGAAATAAATGCGAAAATTTACAGAGCATTAGAATATGTAGAAGCCATATATAATAAGGTGAGTATTATTGCGGATGGCCGTAAAAAGAACATATTAGCGGATTTAAATAAAATTATAGGAGAAAATTTCCAACAAATGTTTAATGATAAAGAAAAATATGCTAAGTTAGAGGAAGATTATAAGATTCATGTGTATTATCACAAAGTAGGTAATATAACAAATTATGAAGAAGAACATTTATCGAATGGAGAAACTATCGCAATTAATTTTGTTTTTATTGTTAGTATTTTAGAATTGGCAAAAAAATATAAAGAAATAGAAAAGGAAAATGCAGAATATGGAATGGAAAATGCAATTTTAGGATTACCTTTAGTTTTGGATGGTCCATTTTCAGCGTTGAGTAATGAAAATACTTCTCTGATTGCAAAACGATTACCTCAATTTGCAGAGCAGGTTATTATTTTCATGTTAGACAAAGATTGGGAAGCATCAGGACTAAATGATTATACATTACCTGAATATTGCTATCGAGTTATAAAAGAAATAAACTCAAATAGTTCAATGTTAGAAAACAACTAATGGAAGGAGATTAAAAATGCAAAAACAAAATAAAACCGTTTATGAATATTTTAAAGTTGATGAAATGTCTTTTGTTGGAAAACATAGAGAGTATGTAGAAAAACTATGGGTATTAAATAAAATACAGGAAAGCTATTTTAAAAAATTAGTGGATTTATATGCTGTTGCAACCATCATAGGTTTGAAACTAGGTAGGCGCAGTGACGAAGTAAGAGATGAGACTGATTTGAAAAGAACTGTTCAGATGAAGCAATTAATAGATAATATTCAGACATTATTACCAATAATGAGGCTTGTGTTGATTTTAGATGATAGCCGTGGTATGACTATACAACAAAAACTTGAAAGTGCTTTTATGATTCCGGAAGACTACGAGATATATAAAACTAATATGGAATTATTTAATTCATATGCTCGAGGCGGCATTGAATACTTGTATGAGCAATTAGTATTAAGACCTGCTGATGTAGAGGATGAATATACAGATTATAGAATTTCTAATATTATGTCCTTGTTTACAAAACCTATTGAAAATGTAATTGTATAGCATGAAATCTAAAGAGCAAAAATTTTCTATCAAGGTATTTGAAAAAAATAATTAAATAAAAAAACTGTTTCCGCTTGGCAATTTTTAAAAAAACACGGTTTTTCGCTTGGCAATTTCTAAAAAATATTTGATTTTTGGTTGGCAAAATCAAAATATCGTGCTAAAATACATAAAAAAGAGAAGAAGGTAGGTGTTTGAAATGTATTTAAAACGCGATATCGATAAAGTTCTTTTAAATTGGAAAGAGGCTGAGCGAAGAAAACCTGTTCTTTTGCGAGGGATTCGGCAGTGTGGTAAGACTTCAGCAATTCGAAATCTTTCAACAAAATTTAAAAGTTTTATTGAGATTAATTTTGAAAAGCAACCGAAATTATGTGCTATGTTTGAGGGCGATATTGATATAAAAAGAATAATTATGCAGTTAGAATTACAGTTTTCTCAGAAAATTGTAGTTGGGGAAACTCTGTTATTTATTGATGAGATTCAAGAATGTCCTAGAGCAGTTACGGCTTTGCGATATTTTTATGAAGAAATGCCAAATCTTCACGTGATTGCAGCTGGTTCACTGCTGGAGTTTGTTTTGCATGGAAAAGGATCGGAAGTAGATTTTCCGGTAGGACGAGTGAGAAGTATTTATATGTATCCATTTTCCTTTATGGAATATTTGCGTGCAGTGGAAGGAGAGATGATCGCAGATTATCTTGAAAAATTTCAAGTGGGGCATCAAGAAAATACAGCACATGATCGATTGATAGAAACGTATAAAACCTTTTTGGTAGTTGGAGGTATGCCGGAAGCTGTATTAACTTATATGACCACAGGAAGTCTGCTTGAATGCCAACAGGTGCATCGTGATATTATATTCAATTTTATGGATGATTTTAATAAATACAGTAAAAATGTTTCAGCAGACATTATTCGCAAAGTATTTGAATATTCGATTCACAATGTATGTGGTCAGACGAAAGCATCATCAGCAATTTCAGGAGTTAGTGCATACTATTTTGAGGAAAGTATCGAATTACTTCATAGGGCAGGATTGGTATATCCGGTAAAAGCATCCGGGTGTACTGTGCTTCCACTTGGAGTTACGGAAAAAGAGAGCAATAAGAAACTGATTGTGTTCGATACAGGAGTATATCTTACAGAATGTGGGCTTGATGTAGGAGAATTGATTTCTGCACAGGTATTTGATGATATAAATAAGGGCGATGTGGTGGAAATGCAAACTGGACTTGAATTGATCAAATATACAAGCCCTTATAGCGAAGCTGCTTTGTATTATTGGTATCGAGGTGGTGCGAGTGCCGAAGTGGATTATGTTATTAATCTAAAAAATAAAATTGTGCCGATTGAGGTAAAGGCTTCTGGAAAAGGAAGAATGCAGAGTCTATACCGTTTCCTGGATACGCATGAATTAGCATCTCAAGGGATTCGGGTGTCTTTGGAAAATTTTTCGAAATATGATAATATTTTGGTATATCCGGTGTATGCAGTCAGTAAGTTTGCGAAACCTGCAAACCCCATTGACTTTTCCTCCCCAAATAGGTATAATCACAAGTAGGAAAACGACGAAAAAAGGGGACTATTACCTATGAATTATAAAACCACAGTATTTTTATCCATTGCGCTCGGCGCGGTGCTTCTGATCACAGCGATAGCCGGGATGCGGCATATGAATCCGGCACCGGAAGGCTACCGCAGCAGTTTTGAGACGGCGAAAGAACAGGCGACACCGCAGCCGACGCAGACAGCGACACCAAAACCGACCGAAGAGCCGTTTACCGGATTTTATGATACGGAAGCAATGACCTTAAAAGAACGCATTCATACACCGGAGGGATTCCATCGGGAAGAAGTGGAAGCGGACAGTTTTGCGGCGTTTATGGAAAACTATGCCTTGTATAAAGATGGAAAAAAAGTCAAGTTATATGATAAGTCATTGAAGCAAAATCAGGATGCACACGTTGCGGTATTAAAGATGAAACTCGTAGAGGGCGATTTACAGCAGTGTGCCGATTCAATCCTCCGTTTATATGCAGAATATTTTTATCAGAATAAAATGTACGATAAGATGAATTTCCATCTTGTCAACGGATTTTCCTGTGAGTTCAGCAAATGGGCAGAGGGGATGCGTGTATCGGTTTCCGGCTCTTCGACGACATGGACGCAGAGTGCGGCTGCCAATGACGACGAGACAGTGTTTGAAAAATATCTTCGTTTTGTCTTTGCGTATGCCAGCACGATTTCATTGAGTGATGAGTCAAAGAAGATAAAGAAAGCAGAGATTCAGGCAGGAGATATCTTTGTACAAGGCGGAAGTCCGGGACATGCTGTTATGGTATTGGATGTGTGTACAGACGACAGCGGACGGAAAGCATTTTTGCTTGGACAGGGATTTATGCCGGCACAGCAGTTTCATGTGCTGAAAAATCCGCTGCATGAAGAGGATCCGTGGTATTATGTGGATGAACTTACCTATCCGCTCCAGACACCGGAGTATACGTTTGAAAAGGGAAGTTTGAAACGACCGGAGTGCATGCAGTGATATTTTCGTGGAAAAGGTCTTGATTTTTTTTGAAAATGCGATATAATAAATAGTGCAAGTTCAAAATCCAAGAGAAAGGATGAGGGGCATGGTATTACTTGGAGTCGGCGTAGGTGTCGCGATTATAGCAGTGGTAATTGTTGTTGGGGCAGTTTCTGCGATTGTAGCTGCTGCAAAAGATTCATTGAAAGACGATGACGAGATGTAACGCCTGTTATTGATTTTGACTGGATGGAGGATAAGAGACGGGGTATGGCTCAGCTTGGCTAGAGCGCATCGTTCGGGACGATGAGGTCGCAGGTTCGAATCCTGTTACCCCGATGATTAGGAAGGAGAAGCTACGAAGCGGCAGATGTCACATCAGCTGCCGATTGGCTTCTCTTTTTGTAACACAAAGCCTGGGAAAGGAAGGATTGGGATATGATTTCAAAACGATGGATGCAGAGAGCGTTTACGGTTGCCGTTGTCTGTGTCAGTTGTTCGATCTTTTTCTGCAGTGAGATCTGCCACGCAAAGACGGCAGCGAAAACGACGAAAGTGCATACCTATAAAGAAGGATTTACATACCAGAAACTGGATTCGGAAACGATCGCGCGGATGCGTGGAAAATCCTATAAAAAAGGGGCAAAAATTCCGCTTAGCCAGCTTCGTTACCTTCGACTCCGCTACATTGATTTCGATGGAAGAGAGCAGGAAGGGGAAATGGTAGTTCATAAAAAGATTGCCAAACGGACATGTAAAGTGTTTTATGAATTGTACCGGATAAAATATCCGATTGCCGGAATGCAGCTGGTGGATGAATACGATGCGGACGATGAGGAGTCTATGGCAGCAAACAATACGTCTTCTTTTAATTACCGTAAAGTAGCAAATTCTTCCAAAATGTCGAAGCACAGTCAGGGACTTGCAATCGACATCAATCCAAGAATCAATCCGTACATTACGAAGTATGGTATTGCGCCGGCAAACAGTAAGGTGTACCGGAACAGGGATGCGGCGACATGCCGTGGCAAATACAGGGATTATATGATACACCGGGGAGATGAGGTATACCGTATTTTTAAAAAGAATGGTTTCTCCTGGGGCGGCGATTGGAAATATTCCAAAGATTACCAGCATTTTGAAAGATAGGAAGTTTTAGAAAGAAGGTGTATCCTTGTGGTAAAAGATCTTACCAAAGGAAACGTTCGACCGGTATTGTGGAGTTTTACGATACCGATGTTTATTAGTGTTGTATTTCAGCAGTTATATAATATTGCGGACAGCGCGATCGCCGGCCGGTTTGCGGGAGAAGATGCGCTGGCGGCTGTTGGAGCGTCGTATCCGATCACAATGATCTTTATGGCAATTGCCATCGGCTGCAATGTCGGTTGTGCGGTTGTAATCTCATCGTATTTTGGAGCCGGAGACATCCGACGGATGAAAACCGCCATATCCACGACGCTGATCGCAAGTACGGTGCTTGCGGTGGCTTTGACAATATTTGGATTGCTGACATCTTCTTATTTGATGCAGATGATGAATACACCGCATAATATATTTGATGCGGGGGATATTTATCTTAAAATATATATCGGAGGCATGGTATTCCTTTTCTGCTACAATGTGGCGACCGGAATCTTTACGGCACTTGGAGATTCGAAAACACCGCTTTATTTTCTGATCGGTTCTTCCGTCGGAAATGTGGTGCTCGATTATTTGTTTGTGGCAGTATTTCATTTCGGGGTATCCGGTGTCGGCTGGGCGACATTTCTTGCACAGGGAATTGCCGGTGTTCTGGCAGTGATCACGCTGTTAAGGCGGGTGGCAAAACTGCCGACCGGGCATGGAAAAGTAATGCTGTATTCGAAATCCATGCTTCGCCGTATCGCGAAAATTGCGGTGCCGAGCATCTTACAGCAGAGTTTTGTCTCGGTAGGAAATATTTTTATCCAAAGCCTTGTAAATTCCTTTGGATCTGCAGTAATCGCCGGATATTCGGCGGCGATTAAGTTAAATACGTTTACGATCACATCCTTTTCGACCTTAGGCAATGCGCTATCGAGTTTTTCTGCCCAAAATATCGGCGCGGCAAAAATAGATCGTGTGCGGAAAGGGTTTCGGGCAGGTACGATGCTTGCCTGGATCATTGCGGTACCGTTTTTCGTCTTATTTTTCTTTTTTGGAAATGAGATGCTTCGGATCTTTATGGAAAATCCGACCGGTGGTGCGATGAAAGCGGGAATGGAATTTTTGAAGATCGTATCGCCGTTTTATTTTATTATTTCATTAAAACTGCTGGCAGACGGAATGCTGCGTGGAAGCAGTGCAATGATCGGATTTATGGTTTCTACCTTTACCGATCTGATTCTGCGCGTGATCCTTGCTTATGTTTTTGCCGGCATATTTGGAAGCACCGGGATCTGGATGTCCTGGCCGGTTGGATGGAGTATATCAGCAATTATTTCGTTGTTGTTTTACCGATATACATGGAAACAATTATCAGTTGAAAGGAGAATATTAAAATGACAAAAATTGACATTATTTCAGGCTTCTTAGGAGCCGGAAAGACAACATTGATCAAAAAATTAATTGAAGAAGCATTTACAGGAGAAAAACTTGTATTAATTGAAAATGAATTTGGAGAAATCGGAATCGACGGAGGATTTTTGAAAGATTCCGGAATCAATATTACAGAGATGAATTCCGGTTGTATCTGCTGTTCGCTCGTAGGAGATTTTGGTACCGCATTGGCAGAAGTGCTTGAAAAATATGCGCCGGACCGTATCATCATCGAGCCATCAGGAGTTGGAAAACTTTCCGATGTCATCAAAGCCGTTCTCGGTGTGAAGGAAAAAGTGGCAGAGGATAGTGTGGTACTCAATAGTTTTACGACCGTTGCCGATGCAACAAAGTGTAAAATGTATATGAAGAACTTTGGCGAGTTTTACAATAACCAGGTAGAGCATGCAGGAACCATCGTACTCAGCCGTACCGGCAATATGAAAGAAGACAAATTGCAGGCGTGCATCGATCTGATCCGTACACAGAATACAGAGGCGTCGATTATTACGACTCCATGGGATCAAATCAACGGAAAGCAGATTTTGGATGCGATGGAAAAGAAAAATGATCTTGTGAAGGAACTGCTTGAAGAAGAGGAGGTTTGTCCGGAATGCGGACATCATCATGAGCATGGCGAAGAGTGTGACCACGAGCACGAGCACCATCACGAGCATCACCATGATCACGACCACGATCAT
>DJEU01000009.1:35231-64034 GCA_002431395.1 Lachnoclostridium sp. UBA5890 | reverse complement strand
TCATGAACATGATGAAAACTGCACTTGTGGCTGCCATGACCATGATCACGACCATCATCATCACCATCATCATGCAGATGAAGTGTTCTCAAGTATTGGTATTGAGACAGCACACAAATATACGGAAGCAGAACTGAAAGACATTTTGGACAAGCTTGCCAATGACAAAGTACAGATGGGAACCATTCTTCGTTCTAAAGGTATCGTAGCTTCGGAAGAGGGCGAATGGTATCACTTTGACCTTGTTCCGGGAGAATATGAAGTACGCCGTGGTGCAGCAGATTACACCGGAAGAATTTGCGTGATCGGATCAAAATTGGACGAAGCCGGTCTTCGTGATCTGTTTGCCGGAAAATAAAGGAGGACGTCAGATATGTTTGGGAAAAAAGAAATTCCGGTTTATCTTTTTACCGGTTTTTTGGAGAGTGGAAAAAGTACCTGTATCGAAGAAGTAATCGAAGAAGGAAACTTTTCCGATGGAGCAAAAACGCTGCTTATCCTGTGCGAGGAAGGCGAGCATGAGATCGACGATCAGCTTTTGATGAAAAACCGGATTTCCTGTGTCGTGTTGGAAGACGAGGATGAACTTACCGAAGAATGTTGTAAGAAATTACAGGATAAATATAAACCAAACCGCATTGTAGTTGAGTGCAACGGAATGTGGGATCTGGATAAAATGTACCGCGAGACATTTCCGGAAAACTGGATTGTCGTGCAGACGTTTACAACGGTAAATGCACAGACATTTCAGATTTACAGCGCAAACATGAAATCCCTGATGATGTCACATTTCAAAATGGCAGATCTTGTCATTTTTAACCGCTGTGAATCGGATAATATTGACAAACCGGCAGCCAGACGAAATGTCAAAGCCATCAACCGTCAGGCGCAGGTATTGTTTGAATCGGCAGATGGTACAGTGGAAAGTAAGATTGATGAAGAACTGCCATATGATGTGAATGCCTCGGAGATTACGCTGGAAGATGACGACTTTGGTCTGTGGTATCTGGATATTGGAGAAAATCCGCGAAAATATATGGGTAAGAAAATTACGTTCAAAGGCCAGGTATACCGCAATAAGACATTCCCGGCCGGGGCGTTTGTTCCGTCTCGTAAGGCGATGACCTGCTGCGCAGACGATATTGCGCGCATTGGCTATATGTGCCATGCCGAAAATGTGGATCAATATAAAAATGACAGCTGGGTGATGGTAACGGTGACGGTAAAAACGCAGCAGAGCAGAAAACATGACGGAGAATTTCCGGTGCTCTATGCAGAAAAGATAGAACCGGCACAGCCACCACAGGAAGAAGTTGTATATTTTGGATAATCTATTTGAAATATGCTCCGGATTATGTTATGATGGAGAACAGGAATAATAGATATGTTGTAAAGGAGAAAAAGAAATGGCTAAAATTCAGATGACGACCCCATTGGTTGAGATGGATGGAGACGAGATGACACGTATTCTGTGGCAGATGATCAAAGATGAGCTTTTGCTTCCTTATATTGATCTGAAGACAGAGTACTATGATCTTGGTTTGAAATATCGTAATGAAACAAATGACCAGGTGACGGTAGATTCTGCAAATGCAACATTAAAATACGGTGTTGCGGTAAAATGTGCGACGATTACACCAAACGCAGCACGTATGACAGAGTACGATTTGAAAGAGATGTGGAAATCTCCAAACGGAACCATTCGTGCAATGCTTGACGGAACGGTATTTCGCGCACCGATTCAGGTAAAAGGAATCGAACCATGTGTAAAAAACTGGAAAAAGCCAATCACGTTGGCACGTCATGCCTATGGCGATGTGTATAAAAATGTAGAGATCAAAGTTCCGGGTAAAGGAAAAGCTGAGCTGGTATTTACGGCAGAAGATGGAACAGAGATGCGTGAGACGATTCATGAATTTGACGGACCGGGAATTATCCAAGGCATACATAATACGGATAAATCAATCACAAGTTTTGCCAAAGCTTGCTTTAGCTATGCACTCGATACCAAACAGGATCTTTGGTTTGCGACAAAAGATACCATTTCGAAAAAATATGACCATAACTTTAAAGATATTTTTGCAGAAGTTTATGAAAAAGAATATAAGGATAAATTCGAAGAGGCCGGATTGGAGTATTTCTATACTTTGATCGATGATGCGGTAGCCCGTGTTATGAAGACAGAGGGTGGATTTATTTGGGCCTGCAAGAACTACGACGGCGACGTTATGAGCGATATGGTTTCTTCTGCCTGCGGTTCTTTGGCAATGATGACATCCGTACTTGTTTCACCAAGTGGTGTATATGAGTATGAGGCGGCACACGGAACTGTTCAGAGACATTATTACAAACATCTCAAAGGCGAAGAGACTTCTACAAACTCAGTAGCTACGATTTTTGCATGGACCGGAGCGCTTAGAAAACGCGGAGAGATGGATGGTATTAAAGAACTTCAGGAATTTGCAGACAAGCTTGAAAAGGCAACATTGCAGACGATTGAAGAAGGAAAGATGACAAAAGACCTTGCGCTTATCACAGAATTAAAAGATGTCACGGTATTGAACAGCGAGAACTTTATTAAGGCAATTCGCGATACATTGGATCGCATGTAATATAAGAAAGAATAACGGAGGAAAACTGAATGAACTATACGACACAGATGGATGCCGCACGAAAGGGTATTTTTACTGAAGAAATGCAGCGCGTGTGTGAATATGAAAATATTCGGAAAGATGAGTTGATGGATCTTGTGGCAAAAGGACAGGTGGCAATTCCTGCCAATAAAAATCATAAATGCCTCAAACCATTTGGTATCGGAAGTAAATTGAAGACGAAGATTAATGTCAATCTGGGAACAAGTAAAGATTGTCTGGATCTGGATGTCGAGATGGAAAAAGTAAATGCAGCAATCAATATGGGAGCCGAAGCGATCATGGATCTGAGTTCCTATGGTGATACGAAAAAATTTCGCCGCAAATTGACAGCAGAATGTCCGGCGGTACTGGGTACTGTTCCGATTTACGATGCCGTTGTGTATTACAATAAGGCATTGAAAGCTATTACGACAGATGAGTGGATTGATATCGTTCGTATGCATGCAGAAGATGGTGTGGATTTCATGACCATTCATTGCGGTATCAACCGTCAGACAGCAGACCGCTTTAAACAGCATCTTCGTCATACCAATATCGTTTCCCGTGGTGGTTCGATCATCTTTGCATGGATGGAACTTACCGGAAATGAAAACCCATTTTATGAGAGATACGACGAAATTCTTGACATCTGTGAAAAATACGATGTTACGATTAGTCTTGGAGATGCCTGCCGTCCGGGAAGTATCGAGGATGCGGGAGACCTTTCCCAGATTTCTGAATTGGTAGCACTTGGAGAATTAACCCAGCGTGCATGGAACCATAATGTACAGGTTATGGTTGAAGGACCGGGACATATGCCTTTGAATCAGATCCGTGCGAACATGGAGATTCAGCAGACCGTATGTAAAGGGGCTCCATTCTATGTACTTGGACCATTGGTTACGGATATCGCGCCGGGATATGACCACATTACAAGTGCCATCGGAGGAGCTATTGCCGCTACGTATGGTGCGTCATTCCTCTGCTATGTAACACCGGCAGAACATCTTCGCCTGCCAACCGTAGATGATGTAAAAGAAGGTATCATTGCTTCCAAGATTGCTGCTCATGCCGCTGACGTGGCAAAAGGACTTCCGGGAGCAAAAGACTGGGATTACGAGATGAGCGAAGCAAGAAGAAATCTGGATTGGGAGAAGCAGTTTGATCTTGCTATCGATCCGGAAAAAGCTCGTCGTTATCGTGCGGAAAGCAAACCGGAAAAGGAAGATACTTGTACGATGTGCGGAAAAATGTGTGCCGTACGTAACATCAACAAGATTCTCCGCGGTGAAAATGTAGATATCATGGAAGAAGAATAAAATTCCATAAAAACAAAGGAATAACAACAGCCTGTCTCGCATATGGTAGTAAAAAATGCGAGAGGGGCTGTTTTTTTGAAACGAATATTACGTGTATTGGGAATTTTTCTTATCTTTGGCCTGGCGGCGGGGGCAATGTGGTTTGTGCAGTCCGGAAAATGGAAAACGACCACATTGAAAGAGGTATACATAGAAAAACCGAAAGGAGATACCCTATGGGTAATAAATGGACAAGAAAGGACGGAATATACAGTAAAAGGAGCGGTAAAGGAGAAATCATATGAAGGGATCGCAGATCTTGAAGTGCGTGGGAAATGTGTGCGAAAGATTGTCTGCAAGCCGGATAAAGCGAAAGTAGTGGAACAAAAGGAAGAGACGCTCGAAACGATACGTGTGCTTTTGACAACGACAGATTTTGCCGCCAAAGAACATGATGAAGTAAAGGTGCGGTCGGAAAAGCCATTTGTGGTAAAGACAGGAGAATCGGAAAAACGATGCGAAGGGGGAGAAGAATTGTGCATCCGTGCGGCGGATATGAGCGCAGAAATAATAACCATTCATTCCACAGAAGAAGCAAAACTGGAAATAACTTCCATAAAAAGGGGTGAGTGGACCCCTTCCTACCGCGGAACATTGGAATTGAAAAAAAGCGGCGAGAAGATACGTGTCATCAATGAACTGCCATTGGAACAGTATTTATACGGAGTTCTGCCAAGCGAAATGCCTGCAGAATATCCAGAGGCGGCACTTCGTGCGCAGGCAGTCTGTGCCAGAAGTTATGCGGAGAAACAGAAACAAAATAACCGTCTGAAAGAATACGATGCACAGGTTGATGATAGTGTATCCTATCAGGTCTACCAGAGCCAGCCAGAGGATGAGAGGGCAAATAAAGCGGTGGATGATACAAAGGGACTGGTGGTATACAGTGGAAATACTTTGGCCTCGACGTATTTTTTTGCAACTTCCTGTGGTGTGACAACGTCTTCTGACAGTGTATTGTTTACCGATAAAGAGATCTCTTATCTTGCGGGACAAGTGCAGAGCACCGATATTTCAGATGAGAAAAAGGGAGAAAGAGACCGAATGGCGGCGGATATGTATGCAGAAGATGACTTGTTCTGTGAGTTTTTTGAAAAAGATCAGGATTTATTAGAAAAAGAGGAGCCATGGTTTCGGTGGAACACGACGATATCCTTGGAACAGATGGAGAAAAATATCAATGAACGGCTGGCTGACCGCTGTGAAAAAACACCGGATCGGATCGAGGTTCGAAAGGGAGAGGGAATTTATGAAAAAGAGCGAGTGGAAAATATAGGAAAATTAAAACGAGTGGTCATAAAAAAACGTGGTTGCGGCGGCGTAGCACAGACGGCAGTTATTGTAGGGAGTGAAGCGACGATACGAGTGACTTCTGAATATAATATCCGAATGCTTTTGTTTTCCGGGCAGGCTGTGATCCGTCGAAAAGATGGAAAAGAAGTGACCGGCTTATCTATGCTGCCAAGCGGCTTTTTTACATTGAAACGTATCGGAGGAGCGTATGAGATACAGGGAGGAGGATATGGACACGGAGTCGGCATGAGTCAGACGGGGGCAAGGCAGCTTGCCAATATGGGGAAAAATGAACAGGAAATCATTTGTCATTATTTTCCGGGAGTATCGATTCTTTCAATGTCTCAAATTGGTTCTTGATCTTGTTTTTGGCTTTCCGGGAAAACAGGGAAAAGCCGTCCAGATGGAACTTGTTGATCAAAGCACCGATAAACAGCAATGTAACACAGACGTACAGCCACAGCATAAAGAGTGCGATCGAAGTAAAACTTCCATAAAGGGAAGAGTAATTCGAAAAAGAATCGATATAGATCGAGTAAAGGTTACTGAATAAGATCCATGTAATGGAAGTAAATAGAGCACCGGATACATGATTTCGTAAATGTGGGCGTTCATCGTGATGAGGAACAAAGGTATACATAAGCAAAAAGTAGCAGAAAAAGATTGCAAAACCGGCGATCGAACGAAGGGAAAAAATCCCGATAAACAGAGGGGTGTCAATGGAGAAAAAGGAGTCGATAATAAGCAGGATCTGGTTGCCAAATACGATGACGATCAGTGACAAAACCAGCATAGCGGCAAAGATTAATGTATACAAAAAAGAGAGAAAACGATTAAGAAACCAGTTTCCCTGCTGTTTTGTGCCACCAATCCGGTTTAGTCCGTAGGTAATTCCCATAAATCCCTTGGAGCCTGCCCACAAAGCGGTAAGCGCGGAGAGGGAAAGCACGGTTCCGGAACTGTGGCGGTAGGCTTCCTGAATCCAGGACACGAGGGTTTCGCCGAGTTCCCCAGGAACAACAGAACCAATCATAGGAATGAGGTTTTCCTGTGTGATGCCGGGAATGTATTTTAATATCGTAAAAAAGAACATGGCAAACGGAAAAAAAGATAGCATAATAAAGAATACCACATTCGAAGCATAAATGGATATGGTGTTCTCTACAAACATGTTCTTTATGTTTTTACATGCTTTTCTAAAATCAGCCATCAATATTCCTCCACATTTTCTAAGTATATAATAGTATATGAAAAAAACAGAGAAAAATCAAGGGAAAAAACTACTTCCTGATTTTTATGCGGAGGCTGACCTTTTTCCGACTGCCATCTCTTGCAGTTGCAGTAATGCGTACAGTATGTCCGATACCTTTCTTTTTTGCCCGTACAACACCCGAACTTGAAACGCTGGCCCATTTTTTCCGCGAACTGGTCCATTTGATCTTTTTATTGGACACGCGGGAAGGGGTATAGACCACTTTTAATCGGTACGTCCGGCCGGCGCGAAGTGTCTTGATTTTCTTTTTAAATTTCAATTTTTTTACTTTTACGACAGACTGAGAAGAGGCTGCTTCTGAAGCAGGACTGCTCGCTGTCACAGTGGAAGACCCGGAAGTGCTGCCTGCTGATGGTGTTGTCTGCGATATGTTTTCCGGTATTTGTGCCGGGGTAAGATTCGGTGTCTCTACCGTGGTATAGGAAGAAATTTTACTGACATCCAAAATACCACCGGTAATACACAGATTCGCAAGCGATTCGACAGAGCGAACACTGGTTAGCAGACGATTCCTGCGGTTATACGCATCTTCCTCCGGGGCATAGGCTGCACAGAGAGCAGCAGCACCGGTTACCATAGGAGCCGCCATGGAAGTACCGCTGAGAAGTTCGTATTGACCAAATTCTGATGTGTCCGGATCAGCGGTCGAGATACCGATGTTATCGAGATAAAGTGTCGTTGTTCCCGAAGAAGTGGCAGGGGCGTTAAGCCCAATTACACGAAAATACAAGTGGCCGTTGAGAGACTGGTAAAAACGGTTGTCTTCCGAGCCAAGTTTTCCAGAAGAGAGTTTGGTGACATGTTCCCATTGGATGGTATTCGAACTGCTGCTTTTTTCACCAAACATCATAGAGACATAATAATTCTTTGACGGATCCAGGTCATAGTCTGTTACATCAACATATACGTAAGCTTGTTTGCGGTGAAAAGAGGGCAGTCCCATCTGAAGATCCCAGCGAAGGCATCCACCATTTTCCTGCCCATAATAATCCACGGAAGAATCCTGAGTCAGTTCACCGGAGATCGAAGTCGGATATCCGACGTCCGAATCGGTGTAGCATTCACCGGAAGTAGCGGAAGTGTCAAAAGACTGGTAATAATTGGTCAGAACATCGCCTTTTGTGTCGTCTGTTTCATAAAGTTCCGGAAAATAAGTATCTACATTATAAGTCGAAATGATATTTTCGCCGGGTGCAAACAGATCGACGGAAGATTTTCCATAGTCGGAAAACGTGGCCGCACTGTCATTGGTGTCGGAAGCACCAACAGTCAGGATATAATTGCGAAGATCTGAATATGCCGCAGTATTGTAAAGGTCATAAGGACATTCTGTTTGTGCAATATCCTGATTTTTGCCATCGTTTCCGGCAGCAAAGACAAACAAGACACCGGACTGTCCGAGAGAACGGATCAGTGTTTTCATTGCCGTGCTGGAAGCACCTCCGCCCCAGGAACAATTTACGGCAGCCACCGGAACCCCGGCTTCTTTTGCTTGCTGTAGATAGGTTAAGGCGTTGATGATATAAGAGTCATAGCATTCTTCATTGGCATCAAATATTTTTAAAGCCATCAGTTTTGCATCCGATATTCCGCGGATTCCCTTTTGGTTATCTGTGGTGGCGGCAATCACACCGGCACAGTGGGTTCCATGCCCGGAAGTGTCGCTGCAGTCTTCGGAATCGGTAGAAAAATCGTAGCCATAGGTACCTTTCAGTGAGGATGTCGGATTGGTCCATAAATGGTCGACAAGATCTTCGTGGGAGGCATTGATGCCGGTGTCCATAATGGCAATAACCGGATTATCCGTAGAAGCGGTTTCCGGTTTGGATGAAAGCGAGATGCCGGTTCCGGCAGACTGATAGGAACCTTCGCCGTCTAGGTACCATTGTTCGGCTTCATAAGGGTCATCTGAGGCTAAATATTGTTTATAATCCGGTGAAACTTCTACTACATAGGCTTTGTTTTCCAGTTTCCGGATAAGCTCTTTGGTGGAATAGGTATCGGATACAGCCTCTGTGATATAAAAGGTTTTATCTTTTAAAAATTTGGATTCGTCTGAACTTGGAGAAGTGCCAAAAAGTTTACCGGCATTTCCAAGAGAATCGGATTGCTCGATACGGATTTCTTTGTCAAAGGAAGTCGTGCCCTCTTTGGTAAGGGAAGTTTCCGAAGGCGCAACCAGCGACAAAAGGACGCGTCCATCGGCGTATTCTCCTGTGATCGCAGCGGAAGAACCGGATGAAGAATCCGTGGATTGTGCGGCATACAGGGAGCCCGGAGCAGTGCCCGCAAGCAGCAGACCGCATATACATAAGACAGAAGTCAAGCGTTTTAACATAAAAAAACCTCCATTCAAAAAAACGATAAAAAAATGAAATATTTATTGTATTCTTTTCTCATAACTGTTATGATTATAGTAATATAGATTTGTGTCGAAAAGATGAAATAAAGCGAGGAGGAAGAAAATATGCTATTTATTAAAGTCGATGATCTGAAACCGGGAATGCGTCTTGGCAAACCGATTTATAATAAAAATGGAGTGCTGCTTTATGACCGTGACACGAAACTTACGATGCAGGCAATATATGGTATCCGTAATTTCGGGTTGATGGGATTGTACATATTGGAGCCGGCAGAGCCGCTGCCTCCGATGTCAGAAGAGGATATCAATTTTGAGCGTTTTCAGACAATGGCAGTATTCAGTATAAAAGAAGATTTGCAATTGATCATTGCGGACAAAAAGGACAAGGGACTGGACTGGCTGTGCAGTCTGGTGATCAAAAATTATGCCAATCTTCCGAAGAAGATTAATTTTATACAGAATCTGCGAAGCAATGATGATTTTACCTATAAACACAGCATCAATGTTGCGATTCTTTGTGCAGTGATCGCCGGAAGGATGAATATGACGCCGACGCGGATGAATGCTCTTGTAAAAGCGGCACTTCTGCATGACTGCGGAGCGGTAGGAATGGTGCCTGCGACAGCGGCAGAAGAGGATTTGCAGCTTCGTGCGGCAGCCAGAACGAGAACGATTGAGATTTTGAAAAATTACAGTGGAATGGACGAAAATGTTCTTCGGACGATCATTCATATGCAGGAATTATATGTAAACAACGGTGATGGTGTGCCAGAAGCCGTAAAAAGCAATGTTGAGGCGTCCATTTTATTTGTTGCTGATGCGTATGACCGCCGGACAGCGATGAAATCTTTTGAAGAGCCAACGAGCGAAGTGAAGGCTCTGCGGGAACTGTTAGACGATCCGGGACGATTTGATCCGGTCGTTGTACAGGCGCTGATCGCCGGAATCAATGTTTTGTATCCTGGGGTCTGCGTACAGCTTACCGATCATGTACAGGGACTGGTACTGCATGAAAATGACAATGACATTTTCAAACCGTGGGTACTTAGTTTCCGTGACAATAAGATTTATGATCTGTCCAATCCACAGACGAGTGGAAATCTCTCCCTCATTGATATCATGAAGACGATGGATAATCGTATTAAACTGGATCCGGATCTGTTAAAACAGTATTCACAATCGGAGTGATAGATTCTTTTGGTTTTTTATTACAATTGTCCATTGACAATTTCGGGGAAACTCTTTATTATAGTTAATAGAAAATCAAAGATAAGTGAGAGACGATTAGTTTTCGATAGCGATGTGATGACAGCGATACGGCTTTCGTCCTTTTTATGAGGATGGAAGCTGTTTTCTTTAAAAATTAAGAATAAAAGCAGCGAAACGACGATATTGTTGCAGAAAAGAGGTTATTTATGTACGAGAAAGTTTCAACAGGATTAAACTTTGTTGACCGCGAAAAAGAAGTAGAAAAATTTTGGAAAGATCATGATATTTTTCAGAAGAGTATTGAATTGCGTGAGGGATGCCCGACGTATATGTTTTATGACGGACCACCGACCGCCAATGGAAAACCACACATTGGCCACGTTTTGACACGTGTCATCAAAGATATGATTCCAAGATACCGTACAATGAAAGGATACCGCGTACCTAGAAAAGCCGGATGGGATACTCATGGACTTCCGGTGGAATTGGAAGTAGAAAAACTTCTCGGTCTGGATGGAAAAGAGCAGATTGAAGAATATGGAATAGAGCCGTTTATCAAAAAATGTAAAGAATCTGTATGGAAATACAAAGGAATGTGGGAAGATTTCTCCGATACCGTTGGTTTCTGGGCAGATATGGATCATCCGTATGTAACCTATGACGATGATTTTATTGAGTCCGAGTGGTGGGCGTTGAAAGAGATCTGGAACAAAGATTTGTTATATAAAGGATTTAAGATCGTTCCTTACTGTCCTCGCTGCGGTACTCCGCTTTCTGCACAGGAAGTTGCACAGGGATATAAGACCGTCAAAGAGCGTTCTGCGATCGTGCGCTTTAAAGTGACAGGAGAGGATGCGTATTTCCTTGCTTGGACGACGACGCCTTGGACCCTTCCAAGTAACGTAGCACTTTGTGTAAACCCAAATGACACTTACTGTAAAGTAAAAGCAGCAGACGGTTACGTTTATTATATGGCAGAAGATCTACTGGATAGTGTACTTGGCTCCCTTGCCAAAGAAGAAGGCGAGAAAGCATATGAAGTATTGGATTCCTTCCCGGGAACCACACTGGAGCACAAAGAATACGAGCCATTGTTTGCGTGCGCGAAAGAATGTGCCGACAAGCAGAATAAAAAAGGATTTTTTGTAACTTGTGATACGTATGTTACGATGACAGATGGTACCGGTATCGTTCATATCGCACCGGCATTTGGTGAAGACGATGCCAACGTAGGACGTAATTATGACCTGCCGTTTGTACAGTTTGTAAATGAAAAAGGAGAATTAACGGAAGAAACTCCTTTTGCCGGAATTTTTGTTAAAAAAGCAGATCCGGAAGTATTAAAAGATCTGGATGCACGCGGACAGCTGTTTGCGGCACCGAAATTTGAACATGAATATCCACACTGCTGGCGATGCGATACCCCGCTTATCTATTATGCAAGAGAGTCCTGGTATATCCGTGAGACCGCAGTAAAAGATGACTTGATCCGCAATAACAATACGGTAAACTGGATTCCGGAATCCATCGGAAAAGGCCGATTTGGAAACTGGTTAGAGAATATTCAGGACTGGGCGATCTCCCGTAACCGTTACTGGGGAACTCCGCTCAATATCTGGGAATGTGAAGGCTGTGGACACCAGGAATGTATCGGAAGCCGCAAAGAACTGGCAGAGCGTTCCGGAGATGCTTCTGCAGAAAAATTGGAACTTCACCGCCCATATATTGATGGTGTGACATTTACCTGCCCGGATTGTGGCAAGCAGATGAAACGTGTGCCGGAAGTCATTGACTGTTGGTTTGATTCCGGAGCAATGCCTTTTGCACAGTATCACTATCCATTTGAAAACAAAGAATTGTTTGAATCCCAGTTCCCGGCACAGTTCATTTCCGAGGCGGTGGATCAGACCCGTGGATGGTTCCATTCTCTGATGGCAGAATCTACCCTGCTTTTCAACAAAGCACCATATGAAAATGTCATCGTACTGGGACATGTTCAGGATGAAAATGGACAGAAGATGAGTAAGAGTAAAGGAAATGCTGTAGATCCGTTTGAAGCATTGGATCAGTATGGAGCCGATGCGATCCGCTGGTATTTCTATGTAAACAGTGCGCCATGGCTGCCAAACCGTTTCCATGGGAAAGCTGTTGTCGAAGGTCAGCGTAAGTTTATGAGTACGTTGTGGAATACGTATGCATTCTTTGTACTGTATGCAAATATCGATGAATTTGATGCCACAAAGTATTCTCTCGAATATGATAAACTAAGTGTTATGGATAAATGGCTGCTCAGTAAGTTGAATTCGGTAGTAAAAGAAGTGGATAACAATCTTGAAAATTACCGTATTCCGGAGACAGCACGTGCACTTCAGGAATTTGTAGACGATATGAGTAACTGGTATGTGCGCCGCTGCCGTGACCGTTTCTGGGCAAAAGGAATGGAGCAGGATAAGATCAATGCGTATATGACATTGTACACCGCTCTGGTGACGATCAGTAAAGCCGCTGCACCGATGGTTCCGTTTATGACCGAGAGCATTTACCAGAATCTGGTATGCAGTCTTGACAAGTCGGCACCGGAAAGTATTCATTTGTGCGACTTCCCGAAAGTCAAAGAGGAATGGATTGACAAAGATCTGGAAGCAAAGATGGATGTGCTTCTTCAGATCGTAGTGCTTGGCCGTGCCTGCCGAAACGAAGCAAATATCAAAAACCGTCAGCCAATCGGTACGTTGTATGTAAAAGATGAAAAGAATGAAGAATTGTCGGATTTCTATCAGGAAATCATCGCCGATGAGTTGAATGTAAAGAAAGTTATCTTTACCAAGGATGTAAGTGACTTTACGGCCTTTACGATCAAGCCACAGCTTCGTACATTGGGACGCCGCTTCGGAAGCCGTCTGAATGCCTTGAAAGAGGTTCTTGCAAATCTCGATGGCAATGCCGTAGTAGCAGAACTTGGCGAAAAAGGTGAGATCACGATTCAGGTAGAGGGTGTCGATGAAGTGCTTTCTTCCGAAGATCTTTTGATCGAATCTACACAGAAGGAAGGCTATGTTTCTCAGGCAGACCGCGGAATCACAGTAGTGATCGATACCAATCTTACCGCGGAACTGATCGAGGAAGGATTTGTGCGTGAAATCATAAGCAAGATCCAGACAATGCGTAAAGATGCTGGATTCGAGGTTATGGATCACATAGAGGTTTATGAAGTTGGTAACGATAAGATTACTGACATCATTGCGAAGAACGCCGATCAGATCAAAGAGGAGGTTCTCGCACAGAAAATCATCATTGGTTCCATGCAGGGACATACTGCTGAATGGAAGATCAATGGGGAAGATGTAACACTTGGTGTTGCAAAAGTTTCTTTCTAAAAATATCCAATATTTTACAAGAAGGAAACCGTGACTGCAGAGTAACAGTATGAATATGGAGGATGAAAGATGGAAGAAAGAGTAAAGTATCTGACAAAGGCTGAGAAAAAGGCTCATTTGAAAAAAGACATCGAAAATTACATGAAACTGTTGTTTCGTAAACCGGTAGAACAGGCGACAAACCAGCAATTGTTTCAGGCCGTATCCTATGCGGTAAAAGATATCGTTGTCGATGACTGGTTTGATACACACAAAGAATACGAAGAGAAGGATGTAAAGACAGTTTACTACCTTTCCATGGAATTTTTGATGGGCCGTGCGCTTGGTAATATGATCATCAACCTGAAACAGGATGAAGTGGTGCGTGAAGTGTTAGACGAACTCGGTGTAGATCTCGATGTGATCGAGGATGAAGAGCCGGATGCAGCACTTGGAAATGGTGGTCTTGGCCGTTTGGCAGCATGCTTTTTAGATTCCCTGTCAACGTTGGGATATCCGGCATATGGATGCGGAATCCGTTACAAATATGGTATGTTTAAGCAGAAAATCGAGAATGGTTTCCAGGTAGAAGCACCGGATGACTGGCTGAAAGATGGAAACCCATTTGAGATGAAACGTCCGGAGTATGCCGTAGAAGTAAAATTCGGAGGATATGTAGCCGTCCGTAAAACAGAAAATGGAAGAGATGAGTATGTACAGGAAAACTACCAGTCCGTAAAGGCTGTACCATATGATATTCCGGTAGTTGGATATGGCAACCGCATCGTAAATACACTTTGTATCTGGGATGCCGAAGCAATCAACACCTTTAATCTGGATTCCTTTGATAAAGGAGATTATCAGAAGGCGGTAGAGCAGCAGAACCTTGCACGTACGATCTGTGAGGTGCTTTATCCAAACGATAATCATACCGCAGGAAAAGAACTTCGTCTGAAACAGCAGTATTTCTTTGTATCTGCCAGCGTTCAGCGTGCGGTAGCAAAATATATGGCAAATCATGATGATATTCATGGTCTTCCGGAGAAAGTATGCTTTCAGTTAAATGATACGCATCCGACCGTAACGGTGCCGGAACTTATGCGTATTCTTTTGGATGAATACTTCCTCGAATGGGACGAGGCATGGGAAATCACGACAAAATGCTGTGCTTACACAAACCATACGATCATGTCAGAAGCATTGGAGAAATGGCCGATCGATTTGTTCTCCCGTCTGCTTCCTAGAATTTACCAGATTACAGAAGAGATCAATCGTCGTTTCCAGAACGAGATTGCAGAGAAATATCCTGGTAATTTTGATAAAGTTAAGAAAATGGCAATCATTTATGATGGTCAGGTGAAGATGGCACATCTTGCCATCGCAGCAGGATTCTCTGTCAATGGTGTGGCAAGACTGCATACAGAGATCTTGAAAAATCAGGAATTGAAAGACTTTTATGAGATGATGCCGGAGAAATTTAACAATAAAACAAATGGTATCACACAGAGAAGATTTCTTCTTCATGCCAATCCGCTCTTGGCAAATTATGTATCAAGCCGAATTGGAAAAGGCTGGATTACAAATCTGGCAGAAATTAGCAAACTTGCCCCTTATGCAGAGGACGAACGTGCTTTGAAAGAGTTTATGGATATCAAATATCAGAATAAAGTTCGTCTGGCGGATTATATCAAGAAGCACAATGGCATTGAAGTGGATCCAAATTCCATCTTTGATGTACAGGTAAAACGTCTTCATGAATACAAACGTCAGCTTCTTAACATTTTGCATGTAATGTATCTGTATAATCAGTTAAAAGAGCATCCGGAGATGGATATGATGAAACATACCTTTATCTTTGGAGCAAAGGCTTCTGCCGGATACCGCCGTGCAAAAGCAATCATTAAATTGATCAACAGTGTGGCAGATGTAGTAAATAACGATGCCAGCATTGGTGGAAAGATCAAAGTGGTATTTATTGAAAACTACCGCGTAAGTAATGCAGAGATTATCTTTGCCGCAGCAGATGTGTCCGAGCAAATTTCTACGGCAAGTAAAGAAGCATCCGGAACCGGAAACATGAAATTCATGCTCAATGGTGCACCGACGCTTGGTACGATGGATGGCGCTAATGTTGAGATCGTAGAAGAAGTAGGAGAAGAAAATGCGTTTATCTTCGGTCTTTCTTCTCAGGAAGTCATTGACTTTGAGCACAATAATCAGTATGATCCACGCCAGATTTACAACAGCGATGCCGATATTCGCAAAGTGGTAGATCAGTTGATCGATGGCACATACGGCGATCCGGAATTGTTCCGCGAATTGTATTCGTCTCTGCTGGATTCCAATGGGTATGAGCGTGCAGACCAGTACTTTATTTTGAAAGACTTCCGCTCTTATGCAGAAGCTCAGAAGAAAGTGGATGCTGCTTACCGTGACCGTGAGGCTTGGGCGAAGATGGCACTTTTGAATGTGGCAAAAAGTGGAAAATTCTCTTCCGACCGTACGATCGAAGAATATGCAAAAGAAATCTGGAAACTGGAGAAAGTTTCCCTGTAATAGAAAAACAAAATGTGTTTGGAAAGAGAGCCGGTATAACCGTTTTCAAGGGAATGCCGGCTTTCTTTTCTTTTTCAAAAAATCCACTTAAAAGTTAGTTAAGATTCGTACTCTCACTTGACACTTTGATGGTATGAGAATATAATTTGATTATGCGGTGGGGAGGTCTGAATGGCTGAAATTATACATAGCGGTTCAGAACGTAATCAGCAGAAAAGAGGACTAGAAATGAAGATTATTATTGTGGGGTGTGGTCAGGTTGGACGAACACTGGCAGACGAACTGAACCGGGAGGACAATGAGGTAACGATCATTGACCGGCGGTATGCAGTGGTGGAAGAAATTTCCAATAAATACGATGTTATGGGAGTCGTTGGAAATGGAGCCAGTTACCAGGTACAGAAAGAAGCAGGGATTGAGCGGGCAGATCTGCTTATCGCTGTGACAGATTCGGATGAATTAAATTATCTTTGCTGTCTGATCGCAAAACATGCGGGAAATTGTCAGACAATCGCCCGTGTATGTAATCCGGAATACAGTCAGGAAGTTGGAATGATAAAAGAAGCTTTGGGGCTTGCGATGACGATTAATCCAGAATATGCTACCGCAGCAGAAATTGCCCGTGTACTGCGTTTTCCATCGGCTATCAAGATCAACACATTTGCCAAAGGCAGAGTGGAGATGCTGAAATTTAAAATACCGGAAAACTCCAGTTTGACAGGAATGACGATGTTGGAAATCGGTCCCAAATTGAAAGTGGATGTCATGATCTGTGCGGTAGAGCGTGATGGAGAAATTTATATTCCAAAAGGAGATTTTGCCCTGCAGCAAAAAGACGTTGTGTCGATGATAACGGATCCGAAGACAGCAAGTAATTTTTTCAAAAAGATAGGGATTGAAACACATCAGGTAAAGGATGCGATGATTATTGGCGGCGATACGACGGCGTTTTATCTGGCGAAAATGCTTATGCAGATGGGAATCGATATCAAATTGATTGAGCAGAAAAAGGACCGTTGTGAAGAATTGGCAGAAAAGCTTCCCAAGGCGCAGATCATACAGGGAAAAGGAACGGATCAGAGGCTTTTGATCGAAGAAGGTGTGGAAAGTGCGGAGGCATTTGTGACACTTACCAACTACGATGAAGAAAATGTAATGCTGTCGTTGTTTGCGAGAACAAAGACAAAGGGAAAGATTGCAACAAAGATCAATCGTATGGAATTTGATCAGGTCATCCGTGAATTAGATCTGGATACGACGGTTTATCCAAAAAAAATCACGGCGCAGAACATTCTTCGATTTGTACGTGCGATGAAAAATTCCATCGGCTGTAATGTCGAGACGATGTATCGAATTCTGGATGAGAAGGCAGAGGCGTTGGAATTTGTTGTAAAAAATAATTCCAGCCTTTTGGGGATTCCACTGGAGGAACTTCAGATTGATGAGAATACGCTGGTTGCCTGTATTATCCGAAACCGCAAAATGATTCTTCCCCGTGGTAAAGATGTGATGCAGGTTGGCGATTCCGTTGTTGTCGTTACGGCGATGCTCGGAATCAAAGATATCAGCGATGTAATTCACATCAGGGAGAAGGAGGATTAAGGTGAAGAAGAGAATTGTAGTCTACATACTTGGATGGCTTCTTGTATTTGAAGGATTTTTTCTGATGCTTCCATGCCTTGTGGGATTGATATATCAGGAAGTGGAGGCTGTCTGGTTCGCTATCGTAGCGCTTGTCTGCCTCTGTCTTGGATTTGTTATAACAAGATGGAAGCCGAAAGACAAAACGATGTATGCAAGAGAGGGATTTGTAATTACCGCACTTAGTTGGGTACTCCTTAGCTTATTTGGAGCGCTTCCTTTTGTGCTATGTAATGTGGTTCCTTCGTATATTGATGCGGTATTTGAAACTGCATCCGGTTTTACGACGACCGGAGCGACGATTTTTCAGGAAGTAGAGAGCCTTCCGTTCTGCATTAATTTTTGGCGTACTTTTACTCACTGGATTGGTGGTATGGGAGTGCTGGTTTTTATGATGGCAGTTGTATCGTTGGCAGATGGCAGAAATATGTATCTGATGAAAGCGGAAAGCCCGGGGCCTTCCGTAAGTAAGCTGGTTCCCCATGTGAAATCGACAGCAAAGATCTTATATGGTTTGTATATCGGATTGTCGGTGCTCGAGTTTATTTTCCTTATGTTTGGTGATATGGACGTATTTCAAGCCATTACGACGACATTTGGTACAGCCGGAACCGGTGGGTTTGGTATTATGAATGACAGTATGGGTGGATTTTCCAATTATACCCAGATTGTCGTGACCATTTTTATGATTGCTTTTGGAATTAACTTTTCCTTTTATTATCTGCTTATTTTGAAAAAGGCATGGAAAGACGCACTGAAATTGTCCGAAGTACGTGTATATATCGGTATTATTATCGTGGCATCTCTTTTGATCATGTTCAATATCCAGGGACAGATGGGATCGTATCCAAATGCGGCAAAACACGCTTTTTTCCAAGTGGCATCGATCATTACGACGACCGGATATTCGACGGTGGACTTTAATCAGTGGCCGGAGTTTTCCAAGACGATCATGATCGGTCTGATGTTTATCGGGGCTTGCGCCGGAAGTACCGGCGGTGGTATGAAAGTATCCCGCTTTATCATTTGGGCAAAGACTTTTTTTAAAGAATTAAAGGTGATGATCCATCCACGAAATATATATAAGATCAGCATGGATGGAAGAAAAGTAGAGCATGAGACGGTACGTTCTGTCAATGTATACCTCGTAGCTTATATTTTGCTTTTTTCAGTATCGCTGTTAATAGTGAGCATAAATGGGCATGATTTCGAGACAAATTTTACCAGCGTTGCTACGACGATCAACAATGTTGGACCGGGATTTCATTTGGCTGGACCGGCTTCAAATTTTTCCTTTTTCTCGCCATTGTCCAAAGTTGTATTAATAGTGGATATGATAGCCGGGCGTTTGGAATTGTTCCCGTTGCTCTTATTGTTTTCAGCAAGTACATGGAAGAAATAGTGAGGAAAAGACAGATGATTTCAAACATTATATTAATAGGAATGCCGGGAGCGGGAAAAAGTACGATCGGAGTTGTGCTTGCCAAACGGCTCGGTTTTTCTTTTTTGGATACCGATCTTGTTATTCAGGAAAAGCAGAAAATGCTTTTGCATGAAATATTGGAAGAGTATGGACAGGATGGATTTAATGAGGTGGAAAATGCCGTTCTTTCTGAAATTTTTGCAAAAAATAGTGTGATTGCTACCGGTGGAAGTGCTGTTTATGGCAAAGAAGCAATGCAGAATATGAAAGAACTGGGGAAAATTGTATATCTCAAAATTTCGTATGAAGAACTGGAAAACCGTCTGGGAGATCTGGAAGAGCGTGGCGTGTCCATGAAAGAAGGACAGACACTTCGTTCTCTTTACGAAGAACGTCTTCCGCTGTATGAGAAATATGCAGAAGATACGATTGACTGCGATGGAAAATCCATTCGTGAGATTGTATACGAAATTTGTGAAATTGCGAATAAAGAATAAGCAAACAGACATACTAAGAGGGAAATGAGGGACTTGAAACGGAAAGGAGTAATCTCATGAAACGTAAAATTAGTATGTTTGCAGTAACTCTTTGTCTGACCGCTGCGATGCTGACCGGATGTGGTGGAAATAAAAACGGTACAACAACCTCTCCGGCACCGGCAGCTTCCACAGACAATGCTACAGAAACGCCAAAAAACACTCCAGAAGCGTCTGCAGAGGCAGAGGGTACATCAGAGCCATCTGCCTCTGCAGGAACCACTAATGACGGCGATAACGCAGGAAATGCGGTAGATGATATCGTAGATGGTGTTGGTGATGGCGTCAAGGATACGGTTGATGGTGTAGAAGATGCCGTCGATGATGTTACCAAATAGGGAAAGATCAACCCATATAAGAAAACCCCATCCAAGGAGATCTGTGTCAGCACAGTAATTCCTTGGATGGGATTTTTGTTATCCGTAAATTTTAGGGATCAGACTGCCGGTATCCTCCATTCCTTGGAATGGGAGAGTGCCGTTAGCTTCATAATAAGCTTTCCATTGGGCAAGCGCTGTCCGTCTGTGTTCAATCTCGGAATCGACATTGTCCGGTGTGAGAAGGATGCCAAATCCGTTATGTGAAGTGTTTTTACCTGCCATCGTATCGATCATCAGGTCGCCGACTTCATAATAATAATGAGAAATGTCGTAGTAGTTATAAATGTTCAAAGCAACGTCATTAAAGGTATTAAAGCACCATACATTTCCGCCGACTTGAACGACTTCACGAAGAAATTCGTAAAAACTGTCGCCCTCGTAACCAATCATCTGACCGGCAAAGACAGAACCGAAAAAAATCTGGAATTCGATGCCTTTTTTATCGCACATCTTTTTCATCCGTTTGATGGAAGCAACGCACTGACTGACTACCGAAGAGCGGTCAGGAGTGCCTTTTTCAAGGTATTTGTAAAATTCGTCTACTTTCTTTTTCATAAGGAAATTGTAATATTCATCGGTTCCCTTATTTTCATTGAAGTAATTATAATATTTTGTCAAATTACGTTCGCCTGTCGCCATGCATGGATATTTTTCACTTTTATCAAAAAACTCTTCAAAAGAGACTTTGAGGTTTTTAAACAAAAACTGAAAAACTTCTTCGGTTTTGGAAGACCCACTTAACATAGCCGGAGTTTCGTAAATCGCACCGCGGGATTCACGGTCAAACTGTTTGATCTCGGAAGTAGATATCTGCAGAAGCACTTTTTTTGCCTTTGTGTGTTCTACAATGTATTTGGTATAAGCTTCATAATCCTGAAAATTACCGGAGAGAACCCAGCAGTTATAGTAATTATAGCCGTCCAGCTCTTTTAACTTGTCAGTACGGAGAGCACCGGCTTTCGATCCTCCGATCAGGTACGCATCGTATTGGTCGGAGAAATGCTTGATATGCTCTGCTTTTTGTTCTCTCAGATAATCATTTTCATCTAAGTCATAACAATCACCGCTCTGGCTTCGGAAATATCCGTAAGGGTCATAAAAATAGTTGACGCCCATAATAAACAGAAGAGCAGCAAGGATGATACAGATAAAGCTGATACACCATTTTTTTGTTGTCATAAAAGATCTAACCTTTCTGTATTAGTTGTTCAGGTACTGGCTGTCTCTTGTGATATTCGATGCATCATCATAATCACGAAGAGGGATAGTTCCGGTTTTCTTATAATACTCGCGGATTTCGTCGGTTTTTGCACGGCGGGTGGCAATCTCGGAAGCGATATTATCCGGTGTGAGATAGACACCAAAATCATTGTATCCGGTCTGTTTGCCGCTCATACGGTCAATCATAAGATCTCCCATCTCGTAATAATAATGTCTGGCATTATAATAATTAAATGGATTGTATACAAGGTCATTGTAATTATTAAAGCACCAGAGACCGCCGGTAATCTCTACCATTTGTGTAAGCCAGTTGTAAAAACTGTTTCCTTCATATCCAACCATTTCGCCGATGAAAAGGGAACCAAGAAATACATTTAATTCTACGTTGTTTTTATCACAAAGCTGTTTGATCTTTTTCAAATACGAAATATTGGAATTTACCAAATCGGTCTTATCTTTTGTCCCGTTGATCAGACGAGGAAGATAAGGATCCACCTGGGCTTTCATCAAATAGTCATAATAGGTGGTCGTATCTTTGTGATCACGGTAGTACGCATAGTATTTGGTAAGATTTCTCTCGCCGGTCTTTTCAACCGGGTAAGAATCCTCTTTTTTGGTAATGGTATCCCAGCTGACAGAGAGGTTTTTGAATAAGAATTTTGTAACCTCTGCCACTTTGGAATTTCCACTCATAACGGCAGGAATCTCATAAATGTCTCCCTTGGCTTCACGGTCAAACTGCGCAATCTCAGAAGTAGAGATGTGAAGAAGGATCTTTTTTGGATGCGCCGTATTGATAATGTATTTACAATAATTGTAATAATCTTCAAAATTTCCGGACAAAAGCCAGCAGTTATAATACTTGTAGCCATCAATCTCGGATAATTTGTCACTGTGGATAGCTCCTGCTTTGGAACCGCCCACCAAAAAGGCATCGTATTCATCACCATGATATTTGATATGCTCTGCTTTTTGTTCGCGCAGATAATCTTCTTCATCCATCGTGTAGTTCTCGCCTTTTTGAGCTCTAAAATAACCATAAGGATCAACAAAGAAGTTGACACTTACAATAAAGAGAAGACATATGAGGATTATTATGACAAAACTGATTGTCCATTTTTTTGAATTCATTATCGTCAACCCTTTCTTTTAAATTAGAACTGGAAGTAAAGAAACTGTACTACTTTGTCCATGTTGAGAAGACAAATGATAAGCAGTGTAGCAGCATACAGCAGGTATTTCCAGTTTGGTTTGAAATGTTCGGTCATTTTCTTTGTTGTCGGAGCAAACCAGCAGATGGCAAGTCCAAACAGGTTCAACAGCCACATTTCCCAGTTATCCATTAAAGCATCTTTGATCGCTGACAAATGCAGGGTGGAGAAGTTAAACATTCCACGAAGCACATACCAGGCATCTGTAAAGGTGTTTGATACAAACAACACACGGACAAAAACAGCGAGGATAAAGGTCAGTGGAATACCGAGCCACAATGGTGTTTTCATATTGTGTTTGTTACGGTAAGAAGCGATACAAACTAAAATACCATTTACAATTCCCCATACAACGAATGTCCAGCCGGCACCATGCCAGAAACCGGAAACAAAGAATGTACACATGGAAGCGACATAATAGTTACGGTATTTGACACCACGGCGGTACACATTTCGGAAAATGTAAGAACTCAGGAAACGGGAGAGTGTCATGTGCCATCTCTGCCAGTATTCCTGGAAGTCTTTTGCTTTGTATGGTGAGTTAAAGTTCTGTGGAATCTTGATGTTAAACATCCAGCCAAGTCCGATCGCCATATCTGCGTATCCGGAAAGGTCGAAATAGTAGGATACGGTATACTCGATAGAATGGAACCAGGACTGAATAAACGGCAGATGATTGTTTACATTATTGAAAAATCCCTGCGCGTCTGTCGTAAGGGGATCGGCAAGCATCATTTTTTTGAAACATCCGATCGAAAAGATGAAGATACCAAGCGCTACATTGTCAAAATTTAAACGGTGGTTTTTCTCATCTTCAAACTGAGGAACGATTTCTGCGTGGTGGATGATCGGTCCGACGATCAACTGTGGGAAAAAGGTAATAAACAGCAGATAATCGATGATATCATAGTTCTTTGTTTCTCCACGGAACGAGTCGACCAAAAAGGCAATCAACTGGAACGTGAAGAAAGAAATACCGATTGGAAGAATGATATGCTGCAGAGGAATATGGGTTCCTGCAATGAAGTTTACATTCTTGATAAAGAAATCGGTGTATTTGTAGTAACCAAGCAAACCGACGTTTGCAAGAATACCGGCAGCAAATAACAGACCGCGCTCAATACGGTGTTCCTGGCCCTGCAATTTGCTGAGTGCATTTCCGACTAAATAGTTACCGACTACACTTCCCAGAAAGAACGGGAAGAAATCCGGACTTCCCTGTGCGTAGAAGTAAAAGGAAGCCAGTACAAGCCAGATCTTTGCCAATGTTTGATACTTAAAGTGCTGCAAGAGAAAATAGCCGCAAAAAGTAATTGGCAGAAAAATAAGTACAAATTGGTAAGTTGAAAAAATCATGATAAACTCCTTAAATCAACGTGGTTAATGTGTATTTTACAATGGAATGTTGCCGTGTTTTTTATGAACGCCATCGACGGAGCGTTTATCGGACAACATCAGGATATCACCATACAAGCGTTCTCTCGTAGCCTCCGGCTTGATGATCTCATCCACATAGCCATGCATCGATGCAATTCCAGGATTCATGAATTTCTCATTGTATTCATCGATTTTTTCCTGGCGGAAGGCAGCTTTTTCAGCCGGATTCATTCCCTTCATCTTTTTGCCGTATAAGATATCAGCGGCACCATCGGCACCCATAACTGCGATTTCGGCAGTTGGCCATGCGTAAACAAAATCCGAACGAAGATGTTTGCTGCTCATGGCGATGTACGCACCACCGTAGGCTTTACGCAGAATGACATTGATCTTGATCGTTGTCGCTTCCGAATAAGCGTAGAGCAGTTTTGCACCATGACGGATGATTCCTTTGTATTCCTGGTCTTTTCCCGGAAGGAATCCCGGAACGTCAGTCAAGGTAATGATCGGAATGTTGTAAGCGTCGCAGTAGCGGATAAAGCGGGCAGCCTTATCACTGGAATCGCAGTCCAAAACGCCGGCCATATAATTTGGCTGGTTGGATACGATACCTACGGCAATTCCTTTCAAACGTCCAAATCCGACAACTACATTTCTGGCAAATTCTTCCTGTACTTCTACGAAAGAATTCTCATCAATGATGCCATTGATAACATCGTGGATATCATAGGACTGGTTGCTCTTTTCCGGAATGATATCTGCCAGGGATTCATTGAACTGCATTCCCTTATTATAAGGAAGAAGAGGAGTATGTGGTTTTGTATGAATACATCCGTCTTTATAGCAGTGAGGAATTACATCCAGCAGCTTACGTACTTTTTTGAAGCATTCTTTTTCGGAAGGACTGTGGAAATGAGCCACACCGCTGCGCTGTGCGTGAACATTTGCGCCTCCGAGAGCGGAAGCTGTAATATCTTCGTTGGTTACGCTTTTGATAACCTTTGGTCCGGTTACAAACATCTGGCTGATGTCGTCGATCACAAAGATAAAGTCTGTGATTCCCGGACTGTATACTGCACCGCCGGCACAGTTTCCGGCAATGATCGAAATCTGAGGAATATAACCGGAAGCCATCGTATTGTAATAGAAGATTTCACCATAACCGGCAAGGGCGTTTACACCTTCCTGAATACGGGCACCGCCGGAATCGTTAATGCCGATGACCGGACAACGGTTTTCAATCGCCATTTTAATGGCATTTGCAATTTTAAATCCGTGCTGCTTTCCAAGAGTACCACCGATTACGGTAAAGTCTTCCGAATAAATAACGACTTTTTTTCCACCAATGGTACCATATCCGGTAATTACACCATCGTATGGGAATTGACCCTTTTTAATATTGAAGGCATCCTCAAGGTTCGTAATATTAGAACCGATTTCGCGGAAAGAATCTTCATCAAGCAGAAGACAGATCCGCTCTAATGCATGTAATTTACCAAGTTTGTGTTGCTTTTCCATGTTATACATGTTCATTTCTCCATTCTTTGTTTTCATTAAGATGCATAAATTCACAAATATAATAATACCATACGCGTCAAATATGTCAATCTTTTGTTAATTAAAAAATAATGTGGTTGACGAAGTAGGACGAATAGTGATATAATCAAATGATTGAAAATATAAATGAGCAACGATAAAAGATTAAAAAAGGATGGTATGGATACTATGTCGCAGGTTTTAAAAAACTTCAACAGATATCGATATTTATTAGGAGAACTGGCTAAGAAAAACATTAAATTAAAATACCGCAGATCGTATCTGGGAATATTGTGGACTCTGATCGAACCGCTTCTTACGATGATCGTATTGAGCGTTGTGTTTGGAAATTTGCTTGGAAGAACAGCACAAGACAAGGCATTTGCCGGCGTTCCATTTCCGGTTTATGTACTGACCGGACGACTGCTGTATTCCTTTTTCTCTTCCTCGACGAATAGTGCGATGAAGTCGATCCGCGCAAACAGTGCGATGATCAAAAAAGTGTATGTTCCGAAATATATGTATCCCTTGTCGGGGATTTTATCCAATTTCGTGATCTTTTTGATCTCTTTGGTGGTGTTGGTAGGCGTTATGCTGTTCTTTATGGCAACCGGCTCTTATCAGGCTCCGATGAATGCAAATATGTTTTTAACAGTGATTCCGCTTTTGAACCTTTTGATCCTGTCAATTGGTGTCGGGCTGATCTTAGCTACGCTTTGTGTATTCTTCCGTGATATTGAATATTTATGGAGCGTTATGCTGATGCTGATCATGTACTGCAGTGCGATTTTCTATTTTGCAAGCAGATTGAAAGGAGCAGGCGGTATGCTTATCAAAATCAATCCTTTGTATGGTATTATCGATAATTTCCGCCGGGCATTGTTTGGACAGCATTTTGATATGGTACTTCTTGGATATACCTTTGGAGTAAGTATTGTAGCCTTTTTACTGGGAATGTTTATGTTTTATAAAAAACAGGATACCTTTATACTTAATATTTAATTTGAAATTGTCAATGGAGGATGGAAGAAAATGGCAAGTAAGAAGACCGCATTATCTGTGGAACATGTGAGTATGAAATTTAATCTGAGCTCGCAGAAAGTAGATAATATAAAAGAATATGTCATTAAAATGCTGAAAAAAGAATTGATGTATCAGGAGTTCTGGGCATTGAAAGATGTGAATTTTGAGATCAAACGCGGTGACCGCGTGGGAATCATGGGACTCAATGGTGCGGGAAAAAGTACACTGCTTAAGGTCATTGCCGGCGTGCTCAAACCGACGGAGGGAACGGTAAAATGCAACGGAAAGATCGTTCCGCTTCTGGAACTGGGTGCCGGATTTGATAAACAGTATACCGGAGCGGAGAATATTTATCTGTATGGAGCCGTTCTTGGGTACAGTAAAGAATTTATCGATAAAAAATACAAAGATATTGTAGAGTTTTCGGAACTTGGGAAATTTATCGATGTTCCGATCAAAAACTATTCGTCCGGTATGAAAGCAAGACTTGGATTCTCTATTGCTACAGTAGTAGAACCGGAAATACTCATACTGGATGAGGTTCTTAGTGTAGGAGATAAACGCTTCCGGAAAAAATGCGAAGCGAGAATACAGAGTATGTTTGATAAAGGAGTTACCGTTTTATTTGTATCTCACTCGACGGATCAGGTACTGCGAATGTGTAACAAAGGAATTTTACTGGAACATGGCCGTCTGATCGCACAGGGCGAGGTGGAAGATATCGTCGATCTGTATGATGAGAAGCTGGGGATGGAACGGGAAGATTAATCAAGTTTTTAATTACGGAGGGTAAAAAAGATGAAAAAAGTAATTACTTACGGAACTTATGATTTGCTGCATGTAGGACATATCAATCTGCTGCGCCGGGCAAAAGAACTTGGCGATTATCTGATCGTCGTATTGTCCAGCGATGAATTTAATGCGATCAAAGGCAAAAAAGCCTATCATTCCTATGAAGACCGCAAAATTATCTTGGAAGCAATTAAATATGTAGACGAAGTGCTTCCGGAATACACATGGGAACAGAAAATTGATGATGTAGTGAATAATAAGGTAGATGTTTTTGTTATGGGAGACGACTGGAAAGGAAAATTTGACTTCCTGAAAGATTACTGTGAAGTGGTATATCTTCCAAGAACCGAGGGAATCTCCACATCGAAAATAAAACAGGATCTTGGATTGGGGAAGAGTGAGGCATGATAAAACAGGCAGGATATCTGTTGTTTGCATTGTTTTTTCATTTATTCCGGCTTTGTCCGCGCAAGGAAAACAAAATTTTTTTGGTGGCGACACATGATGCCGGACCGGAGGGAAATATTGGAATTGTTTCCAAACGGCTGAAAGAGGAAAAGCCGGAATATGAGCAGATCTGGTTTACAAGGAAAAATACAATCCGCAGACCGGTAGATTTTTTCGTGAAAAAGGCTTATCACCTTGCGACCGCATCATATGTTTTTCTGGATAATGAGTTTCTACCGATGGCTTACTTGCATTTTGGGAAAAATGTAAAAGTCGTTCAGCTTTGGCATGGAACAGGCACGATCAAACGATTTGGCCAAGATGTCAATACCGGGGCCTTGAAAAAACTGGAGTACCGTGCAAACCAGAGAATCACGCATTTGATCGTCAATTCCGAAGCCGTGAAAAAAGAGTATGCGAGTGCCTTTGCGGTAGATCCTTCCCGGATTTATGTGGTAGGAAATCCACGTACGGATCTGATGCTTGATGAACAATATCTGACACAAAAAATAGAACAGTTTTACAGGGATTATCCGGAGATGAAGAGAAAACGATGCATTTTATATGCACCGACATTTCGAGATGCGGAAGTGGCAGACCCGAAACTGCATCTGGATCTGCAGAAAGTGGCAGACAGTTTAGGAAAAGAGGATGTGCTCTTTATTCGCCTTCATCCGCACATTGCTTCTCATTTAAAAGAGACATTAGTGGGATGGCAGGAAAAAGGCATTTACAATGTGTCTGAATATCCGGAGATCGCGACACTTCTTGCAGCGGCAGAAGTATTGATCACGGATTATTCTTCGATTGTATTTGAATACTGCCTGCTGGAACGGCCGATGCTGTTTTATGCGTATGATCTGAAAGAATTTGAGCAGACAGGAAGAAGTTTTTACCGGGATTACCGTTCTTTTGTGCCCGGTCCGGTTATTGAGACACAAGAGGAACTGCTTGCTTGTCTGAAAGAACAGAAGTATCAGCGAAAAGAATCCTTTGTCAGAGAAAATTTTCCGCTTTTAGACGGAAATGCAACTTCTCGACTTTTTGCATTGATTTTTTCAGACTGATAGTATATAATAATTATGTTTTTGATGTAACTATTCAGGTCTCACTCCCCATTCGCATTTCGAACACTTCGTGTTCTTTCTCGCCTTTGACAAGGCTAAAAATGCTCAT
>DJEU01000009.1:0-35192 GCA_002431395.1 Lachnoclostridium sp. UBA5890 | reverse complement strand
ATGGGGAGGGGAGCCCTATTAGGTCCAATGTGCAAAAACAATGTCTTTTACGTGCAAGCACGACAATCCATTGTTGTTTGCACATCGGACCTGAATAGTTACTTTTAGACAAAAAACACGAAATTGTAGATAAAATGGAGGTATATCGTGAAAACATTACTTAGCCGAAAACTGAGCATTGTCTTTCTGATCGTGCAGTTTTTGATCAGTGCGGCATTGATTGGCGTTGCATTTTATGTAGGTTTTATTCCACTCAAATATATCGTGGCACTTATAGTTGTATGCTTGTTCCTGCTGGCATATGAGATATTCAGCCAGATGACTGACAAGACTTATATAGTCGGACGTGTACTGTGTGCTCTGATATGCTTTTTCTATATCGGAGGCGGATATTATTGTGTTAATACGTATTCTGCCATTGATGAGATGGCGGGTCAGCAGGTAAAAGTAGATGAGATTTCCTGCATTGTATTGAAAGATGATCCGGCGCAGAGTATTTATGATACGAAAGAGTATACCTTTGGTATTCTTGCTGCAAACGACCGAGAGAATACAGATAAAGCACTGGCAGAGGTACAGGCAGCGATTGGCAAAGAGCCGGCGACGACAGAATATCAGGACAATGACACATTGATCGATGCGCTTTATGCAAAAGATGTCAATGTTATCGTTATCAATGAGGCAAACCGTAGTCCGATTGAAGAATATTATAAGACTTTTTCAGATGACACTCGTGTATTGAATACACACAAAGTGGAAACAGTAATTCAGGAAGAAGAAAAACTGGATGATATTACGAAGACACCATTTAATGTATACCTGAGCGGTATTGATGTGTATGGAAGCATTAAGACGACGAGCCGAAGCGATGTGAATGTTATCGTAACGGTAAATCCAAATACAAAGCAGATTCTTTTGACTTCGACACCACGTGACTATTATGTACCGCTGTCGGTGTCAAACGGAATTCCGGATAAACTTACACACGCCGGAATCCATGGAGTAGACTGTTCCATCGGAACATTGGAAAACTTGTATGGCATCAACATTGATTATTATGTGCGCGTCAACTTTACGAGTGTACGTAAGATCGTAGATCTTCTTGGCGGCGTTAAAGTATATTCCGATTATGACTTTACTTCCGACTGGGGGCCAAGCTTCAAAAAAGGATATAACCAGGTAAATGGAAAACAGGCATTGGCCTTCTGCCGTGAGAGACATCATTTTGCAAATGGTGATTATCAGCGAGGAAGAGATCACCAGCATATGATTGAGGCAATTTTGAATAAGGCAATGTCACCGGACATCCTGCCAAATTATGCAGATCTCTTGAAGACAGCTTCCAAGAATTTCCAGACGAACATGTCGACAAAAGAGATTACGGCACTTGCTAAAATGCAGTTGAATGATATGTCACAGTGGACCATCAAATATGCAAATGCAGCCGGACAGGGGGCAAGCAAGACGACGTATTCCTATCAGTCAAGAAAATTGTATGTCTGCGTACCGGATTACAATTCGGTAGCAAAGATTACAAAGAGAATCAATAAAGTGCTGGAAGCAACACCGGAGTCTATAAAAAATGACAAGGCAGAAAGTTCTTCGGAGGAAGACACTGCGATGCCTGGTGACGAAGATAAGGCAATAAAGTAATAAAATAACGATTTTGTTAGGTAGTAATAAAAACAAAAGATTCCTCTGTGCCCAGCAGGAGTCTTTTGTTGCATTTGGAATCATTTGGAAAGGAAGAAAAAAATGAACGTACCATTTTCCCCACCGGATATTAGTGAAGAGGAGATCAAAGGAGTAGTAGATACGCTCCAGTCTGGCTGGATTACGACCGGCCCGAAAACAAAAGAATTTGAAAAGCGGATTGCCGCTTACTGCGGGACGGATGGAGCTGTCTGTCTGAATTCTGCGACAGCCTGTATGGAGATGACATTGCGCCTGTTTGGAATCGGACCGGGAGATGAAGTAATCACAACCGCTTATACATATACCGCGACGGCAAGTTCTATTTGTCATACCGGGGCAAAACTAGTGATCGTGGATACCCAGAAAGATTCTTTAGAGATGGATTATGAAGAACTGGAGCAGGCAATCACATCGTCGACAAAAGCAATTATGCCGGTAGATGTAGCTGGGGTATTGTGTGATTATTCGAAAATTTATGAGATCGTTGAGAAGAAGATAGATTTGTACCAGCCATCAGAAAATTTTTATCAAAAAGCACTGGGAAGAATTTTGGTGCTGGCAGACTGTGCACATGGATTTGGAGCCGAAAAAGAGGGAAAGAGGAGTGGACAGTGGGCAGATTTTACTTCATTTTCTTTTCATGCGGTAAAAAATCTGACGACAGCCGAAGGCGGTGCCGTGGTATGGAAACCGTTAGACGGCATTGATTCGGCAGAGATTTACCGGGAATATATGCTTCTTTCTCTGCATGGTCAGACGAAAGATGCGTTGTCAAAGACGAAAGCAGGTGCCTGGGAGTATGATATCTTATTCCCAGCATATAAATGTAATATGACAGACATCCAGGCGGCCATCGGACTGGCACAGTTAGATCGCTATGAGGGACTTTTGAAACGCAGACAGGAGATTATCGCCAGATACAATGCGGGAATGGATAAAATTGCCGCAGAAACAGGAAGCAAATTGCATTATCTGCCACATAAGACAGACAATGCTGTTTCCAGTGGACATCTGTATCTTCTCCGCGTGGAGGGCATTACAGCGCAGATGCGGAATGACATTATTCAGTATATGGGAGAAAAAGGAGTGGCTGCCAATGTACATTATAAACCGCTGCCATTGCTTACTGCGTATAAAAATATGGGATTTGATATTGAAAATTATCCGCGTGCAATGGAGCAGTTTGTCAATGAGATCTCACTGCCGCTTCATACGAAGTTGACGGATGAGCAGATTGAGTATGTGATTCAGATTTTTAGAGAAGCATTGAACGCAGTGAAAGGACGGAACAAATAACATGAAATGGGAAAATCTTCCGGATTTTATGCGAAGCGAAGAAGTGGAAGAATATTACAATATTTTAAAACAGAAGCGGGGAAGTCTTGTGGCAAAGCGTGTTTTTGATATTGTTATGTCGATGGTTCTTCTTGTGGTCTTAAGCCCTTTTATGTTGATTATTGCCATTGCGGTAAAAGCATCATCGCCGGGAGAGGTGATTTTTCACCAGACCCGTGTGACGACGTATGGAAAACGGTTCCAGATCTATAAGTTCCGTACGATGGTATCGGATGCCCCGCAAAAGGGAAGCCAGGTTACGGTCAGTGGTGACAGCAGAGTGACAGGAGTCGGGCATTTTCTGCGAAAAGTCCGGTTAGATGAACTGCCTCAGCTGGTCAACATTTTAAAGGGTGAGATGTCCTTTGTGGGAACCCGCCCGGAAGTAGAAAAATATGTGGACGCGTATACAAAGAAGATGTACGCGACACTGCTTATGCCTGCCGGAGTGACTTCACCGGCGAGCATTGAATATAAGGATGAAGAACGTTTATTAAATGGAGAAGGGGATCCGGATAAAATTTACATTGAGCAGATTTTACCGGAGAAAATGAAGTACAACCTAGACTACATACGCAATTTTTCTTTTTGGAAAGATTTGGTAATTTTGATCCAAACAGTGGCTGCTGTGCTTCATTAAGAGGAATGGAGAGTGATGAAATGAACTGGCTGCAGGATTTATTTATCCGCTTATTATCTCCGTGGATTCCGATTGTTCGGAAAATCCAGCCGAAAGCGAGATACCGGGTTTTAACAGCTTGTTTTATGGCGGATCTTGTACTTTTTTGCATTGTCCGTTATGTGTTGATGAAAGAGAGTTATTTTTATAATACCGTTTGCGGTATCTTCCTGATGTTAGTGATCGCGATTTTTTCATTAGATAAGAAACTGGAGCGGAGAAAGTGGCATAAGGGGCTTAGTATTGCATGGTTTGGAATGTGTATCATGTTTACGATCTCCGACTTTTTCGTCAGCAAGAAAGCCTGCGGACTTGGGATCATACTGGCCCTTGTACTGCCGGGAGTGTTTTTTGTATGGCAGAATAACAGCCGGAAAGACTTATTGTGGAAGAGTTTAAAAGATGCCGTGAAAATATCGTTTCTTTTGATGGCAGTCATTTCCTTTTTGTTCCGTCCGTTTTTTGAAGGCGGAAGATATGCGGGAATATTTACGAATCCAAATACATTTGGACTTTATTTGTATGTCATTTTTGCTATCTATATGTCCGACCTTGACTGGAATGTAGAGACGGGAAAGAAATTCCGGAAAGCATGGCCGACCTATATCCAGCTGGCACTGGTATTGTTTTACATTTCCGTTTCGCAGGCACGTACCGCAATGCTGGCGGTCTGTGGAATTTTGATTTTATGGGTGGTACTCCGAATCTGTCTGGGAAAAGCCAATCATAAGTGGAAAGAGACGATAAAGGGATTTCTTCTTTTGGCAGGGATTACGGTGGTTTGTTATCCGGTATTTTTTGCCGGTGTGCGCCATATTCCGAATTTAGTAGGTCATCCGATCTTGTTTGAGGAAGACGTATTATATTTGTCCAATGGAGAAAAAATAGAAGGAATCGGAGATAAAGTGCTGGCAGAGTCCGATGAGATTGAAAGTGTGCAGATTCCGGAAACCCAGGAAAAGAAAGAATTTAAAGAAAACAGTATCATTGGGCGTCTGATCGCAAGTTTGGACGGAAATTCCACGTTGAATAAGATTTCCAATGGACGAATTACGATTTATAAGGCGTATTTAAAGAAATTAAACTGGAAGGGACACCGCCGTATTACGTTGACAGTAAATGGAAAAAAAGTGGCACATGCGCACAATAACTGGCTTCAGTTTGCGTATACGTATGGTGTGCCGGCGATGTTCTTTTACTTGATCATTACGATATTGAGTGTGATCCGGTCGATTCAGTTTTACTGGACAAACCGGAGAAGAAATGCGACGTATGCGTTTTTAATCCCTGCAATTTGTGTGGGATTCGTGATCGCAACGATGACAGAATGCCTGTTTTTACCATTTGAGGTATTTCCGGCATTTATGTATTGGTTTGCTTTTGGGGATCTTTTTGATAATTCCCTGGCAGAAGCTGCAGAATAATGTGTGTTGGAGGTAGCTATGAATAAGAAAATCAGCATCATTGTACCGGCGTATAATGTAGAAAAATATTTGAGACGATGTCTGGATTCTCTGGTGCATCAGACATATCCGTATCTGGAAATCCTTGTGATCGATGATGGAAGTACGGATGGAACGAGAGGGATCATTGAAGAATACGTCAGCCGCTTTGCAGGGAAAGTGTTTCTTTATGCGCAGGAAAATGCGGGACAAGCAGCAGCGAGAAACAACGGAATTTCCTATGCGACCGGGGATTATATCGGGTTTGTCGATGCGGACGATTTTGTAAGCCCGCGGATGTATGAATATTTGATTCAGGAAGCCGAAGAAAAGGATTGTGATCTGGTTACATGCGGATATTATGGCTGCGATGACGAGACGGGGGAAATTCAGGTCTATCAGGCAGGGTGCCGCGGGGAATTTGATCAGAGTATTTTCGAAAATCCAGAGATCCTGCGTTTGAATGCGCCGTATCCGTGGAATAAGTTATATCGGAAAGAACTGCTGGAAAATGCCGGGTTTGCGTTTCCGGAAGGAATCATATTTGAAGATCTTGCAGCGGTATTTCCGCTTTTTTTGAGTGCGAAGAAAGTCGGCCGCGTTCATGAAAAATTGTATTATTATATCAAAGGGCGAAAGGGCGGAACGATGAGCACCTTTGACCAAAGGCATATGCAGATTCTCGATGCCCTGAAAATAGTAGATGAGAAGTTTATCGAAAAAGGGGCATTTGAGAAGTTTCAGGAAATCTTACTGTTTTTCCATATCCGCCATATTCAGGCGCGCTTTGATGAAATGGAAAAATACGGAGATTTCTCGTTTGAAAAAGAGTTTCGCGAGCGGTCAGAAGCATTGTTGGATGCCTATTTCCCAGGATGGAAAGAATCGAAAGCTTATCAGGACAGAAAGAAAAACGAAGAGGCAGAAGAAGAGGCTGCGGAAAAAACGATAGAAGAAATGCCGGAACAGGAAGAAAACAGCGGCAAACCTGCACCAAAGAAAATCCGTAAGGCGCAGGTGTTTGAAGAAATAATGGCAGAAAAGCCGGTTCAAAAAGGACTGGTTTTGATCGAGAGTTATCACGGCAATGACTGCATTGAGACCGGATATTATATGGCAAAGGCGTTGAGTGCGTCAGATTCTTATGAAGTCTGCGTTGTCGCTGCCGATGCCGCAAAGCAGAAACAGTTTGAAGAGAAACTCGGACAATCGGTTTCCGTTATCGAGATTACGTCGCAGAAATATATCGAAAAACTGGCGACAGCGGAAATTGTTATGAACAATCAGGCATTTCCGGGGTATTACCGCAAGCGCAAAGGACAGAAGTTTGTCTTTATGGATTTCCTTCCGGCGTATTATGGAGAAGGACGGTTTGCGTCGTATTCGGCAAAAAATATGCAGGGAATCCAGTTCAGTCTTGCGCAGGCAGATGTGATTTTGTTTCCCAAAGGAAAAGAGGAAATATTTGGAAAATGCTTGGAGGCATACAATATGCGGGAACTCTGTGAAAAGAAGGGATTTTTTGTCTCGTTAAAAGACCTTCCGTTTTCAAGGGTGCGCGAAGAACAGGAAAACGTATTTGTCACTGCATATCTGCCGGCACCAAAGGCGTTTCCGGGATTGAAAGACAGCAAAAACTTCTTGTTCTTAAGTGAGCTAAAGAGACAGCTTTTGTATCTGGATGCCAATCTGCGCGACAATGAGAAGATTTTGGTACATTATCCGCGTACGATACGCCGCCGTCTGGTAGACGAAGGCTGGAAGCATATTTGTTTTTCTACAAGCATTCAGGAAAAGACAGGGGCAGATCCTTATGAAGTGCTTGCCGGCTGTGATGCTGCAGTGGGCGAGACTGGCAGAGAAATGACGGTTATGGAAAGTTTTGGAAAACCTGTCTGTCATTATGCTGCGTTTGACTGCGAGAGAGATTGGACGCAGGGAAAAACAGAGCCATGGAAAGAAGAGCAGTGGGAGCAAAAAGAGACATTGGATGAAATTTTGGAATGGATTCATGAACAGGCAGAAAAAGCTGTGAAAAAGCCAAATCCGGAAGTGGATACGACGGAGTGGCATCAAAAACTGCAGAATTTTGTGGCGGGCATTTCACGCAAAAAGAATGGACGTATCAAAAGAGAATGGCTTTATGCGCCGTCGATACAGAATTTTCAGGAGTTTCAAAAGTGGCTTCCGCAGATTCAGGGAAAAGAAGACACGGCGCTGTATGTGTTTGAAAAGGAGGCAGTATGTGACGGCTTGACGGACTGGATCCGCGAATACTGCCCGAAACTCAACTTTGTGGTGATCCTTCGAAGCCTTGTGGTGGGCAAAAAGGAGAGCCGGAAGATCAAATGGAAATTGACAACCAAGGATAAATTACGCGAAGCAAGAGACAAAGAACGATATCTGGGACGATAAGAAAGGAAATCAAAGTGAAAAAGAGAAAGCAGTTTTTGATCTATACATTAATTTTTATCCCTGTGTTTCTGGGTACTTTTTGTGGCTTGTATCTCAATGGAAAAAGTTTTGTCTGGCAGGGAGATGGATTTCGCCAATATTATCCGGCCCTGCAGTATTTAGGAAGATATTATCGGACGCTGGTCTCAGGGATACTGCATTTGGATTTCTCGATTCCGATGATGGATTACAGCATTGGACAGGGCGAGGATATCATTACCACATTTTGTAATTATGGATTGGGAGATCCGTTTTCTCTGCTTGCGGTATTTTTTACCGGGAAAAAGAGTATGGAAATCCTGTATGCAGTCTTGGTGGCACTGCGTCTGTATGTCTCCGGAATTGCTTTTTTATGCTTCGCAAATGGTAAAAAATGGAATACAAAAGATTCTCTTATGGGAGCATTTCTCTATGTGTTCTGTGGATTTGCACTGTGGTCGATCAAAGACCCGTTCTTTTTGAACGGAATGATCTATCTGCCGTTTGTTTTGCTTGGAATCGAGCGGATCTGGCAGCAAAGAAAGCCGGGGGTTATGATTCTTGCCACATGCTTTTGTGCTTTGAGCGGGTATTATTTCTTTTATATGATCGTGCTTGCCGCGGTTTTGTATTTTGTACTGGGTGAGATCAAGCGAAAACCGGGTAGTTTGAAAAAGGCAGGGAAAGATTTATTGGCGGTATTTTTCCCGGCACTTTCCGGTGTTATGATGTCGTCAATCCTTCTCGTTCCTTCCATCTTTGGCTTTTTAGCCAGCAGCCGCGGGACCGTGAGAGTTCCACTTTCTTCTCTTTTTGTATACAGCGGGAAGTATTACAAACAATTGATTACACAGTTTTTGACCGTGACAGCCACAGACGATGCGAGCACCGTATGGTATTTTAGTATGGGGGCGCTCGTATTTATCGCGGTGATGGTCGTTTTTATGGGAGAGCGTGCCAAAAAGAAGTGGTGGATCCTCGGTCTTGGGCTGACGATACTTGCAGTATGTTCGCCACTTGTGGGCTATATTATGAACGGAATGGGATATATTACCAACCGCTTTATGTTTATTTCCGCATTTTTTATGGCTTGTCTTGTGGTAAAAATGCTGCCGGAGATCTATCGGCTGAATGCGTCGCAGAAGAAACGAATCTGGATCGGAGCCGTTTTGTATGGAATTGTGGCGGGGATTGCCGCAGGAAAAGAAACATGGATTCAAAGTGCAGGCATGATCCTGTTTCTGATCGCGGCGTGTGCATTGCTTTCGTTTGTAAAGGAAGAAAAGAAACTGCGTCTTGCGTTATTGGTTTTGGTAGTATGCAATGTTACCGTTAATGGAAATCTGATGTATCAGCCGTTTGGAGCCAATATTCAGGAGACCTATCTGAAGGCAGGAAGCGTTCAGAAACAATATGACCAGAAGTCGGTTCGCGAAGCAGCGAAGGCAAGCGACACGACGAAAATGGAGCGAGTCGATGTAATGACGGACAAAGGATATAATCCAAACCGCGCGGTTACGATGCGGGCGACGGCACATCCATATCTGGGATGCAGTGTGTATTATAGTGTTGTGAGCGGCGGATTTTCCAAACTGATGCTGGCACTGGAAAATTCTTCCGGTTTGATGTACAGCCACCGTCTGATCGGAATGGATGGAAGAAGTATACTAGACCAGCTGGCAGGAGTCCGCTATGTCGTATGCAGGGAATCTTCTATGGTGCCATACGGATTTGAAAAGAAGAGTGAGACACTTTATGAAAATACGGAACCGACGTCGATCGGATACGTATATCATGCCTATATGACGGAAAATACGGCGGATGAGCTGGATGCGCTTGATCTGCAGAATGCGCTTCTTCATGCGGCAATTGTTTGTGAAGATTCAAGTTTGTTAAAAAAAGCAGAAGATGCCGGACTGCAGGAAGAAGTAAAGGAAGCGGAAAAGACGTCTCTTCCGTTTACGATGACAGATCGAAAAAGTTTTGACTGGAATCAGGGCGTGTTGAAGATCAAACAGAAAAATGGCAGTTTCCGGACGCAGATCACGATGCGGCCGGGGTATGAATATTATTTGAGATTCCGCGGATTAAAGATCAAAAAATCGAAAAAAAATGCCTTGTGGGCGAATGTCACGATGGGAGATCTTGTGCGGGAATTTATGATTTCGGATGAGAGCTATGATTTCCACCTTGACCGTGATAATTATATGGTTACACTGGGGAGTGTAACAGAGGAGCAGACGAAAGAACTTCGTTTCCGTATGAATGGGCCGGCAGTTTATACGCTGCAAGATATCGAGATCGTGGAAGTATCGATGGAGAATTACCATGAGAGTGTACAGGATCTCATGCAGAATCCGATGATAGAGGTGAAAAAACTGCGAAACGGCATCTCCGGCAAGGTAACAAATAAAGAGGATGGCATCCTTTGTCTGGCGGTTCCTTACCGTCAGGGGTACCGGCTTACGGTTGACGGAAAAGAGACGGAAATTCAAGAAGTCAATAAAATGTATGTGGGAGCGTATCTGGAAAAGGGAGAAAATCATACGGTTTTACTGATGTATGAGACACCGGGACTCAAAATAGGTGTCATTTTGACGATAATCGGGGCAATCTTTTCTGTTTCTTTGGTGAAATTTAACAAAAAGTCATTGCGCAAATAACCGGTAAATGATATAATTTATCAATAAGGCACTTTTTGCCATAGGTTATTTGAAAGGAGAAGGACAATTGACAAACCAGGAAATTGCAAAATTGGATGAAATTTTGCAAAAACACGATTATGATCCAACCCTTTTGATCGCAATCATGCAGGACATTCAAAAGGAGTATCATTATTTGCCACAGGAGGCATTGTGTTATATTGCAAAAAAATTGAAACTAAGTGAAGCAAAAATTTATGGGGTTGCTACATTTTATGAGAATTTTTCACTGGAGCCAAAGGGAAAATATGTGATCAAGATATGTGATGGGACAGCTTGTCATGTGCGTAAATCGGTTCCGATTCTGGAAGAATTTCGTAAAGTTCTTGGGGTTAGTGAAGAAAAGCCCACCACGGAGGATATGCTTTTTACGGTAGAGACCGTATCTTGTCTGGGTGCCTGTGGACTGGCACCGGTGTGTACGGTAAACGACCATGTTCATCCGGCGATGACACCGGCAAAAGCACGGGAATTGATTCAATCCCTGCAGGAAGAAGCGAAAGGTGGTGCAGGCGATGAAAATTGAGACAAGAGAACAGCTGATCGCAAAGCAGAAAGAATACCATGATTCTCTCAACAGTCAGAGAAAACAGATTCTGATCTGCGCAGGAACCGGATGTGTAGCGGGCGGTTCCCTGGAAATTTATGCAAAAATGAAAGAGATCATCGAGGCAAAAGGACTTCGCTGTGCTCTTTCTTTGGAAAAAGAGCCACATGATCAAAGCATCGGATTAAAGAAGAGCGGCTGCCATGGTTTCTGTGAAATGGGACCATTGCTGCGTATCGAACCGATGGGCTGGCTTTACTTAAAAGTGAAAGTAGAAGACTGCGAAGAAATCATCGAAAAAAGTATTATCGGAGACGAAGTGGTAGACCGTCTGGTATATACCGATAAGACATTGAAATCCTATGTAAAACAGGAAGATATCCCATTTTATAAGCAACAGACACGTATTGCGCTGGAATACTGCGGACGCATCAATGCGGAGAGCATCGCAGAATACATAGCACTCGGTGGTTACAGTGCTGTCGCAAAGGCATTGTTTGACATGACTCCACAGCAGATCGTAGATGAAGTGAGTGAGGCATCCCTCCGTGGCCGTGGAGGCGGTGGATTCCCTGCTGGAAGAAAATGGCAGCAAGTACTGGACCAGGATGTGGAAGAAAAGTATGTTGTCTGTAACGGAGATGAAGGAGATCCCGGTGCTTTTATGGATCGTTCCATGATGGAGGGAGAACCGCATCGCGTGATCGAGGGAATGTTGATCGCAGCAATTGCGACGGGAGCACATCACGGCTATATTTATGTGCGTGCAGAGTACCCGCTTGCCGTAGAACGTCTGCAGACGGCGATTGATAAAGCGATGGACAAAGGACTTCTTGGAAAAGATATTTTGGGCTCGGGATTTGATTTTGATCTTCACATCAGCCAGGGAGCAGGAGCTTTTGTATGTGGAGAAGGAAGTGCGTTGACGACATCGATTGAAGGAAACCGAGGCATGCCTCGTGTCAAACCACCACGTACGGTAGAACATGGATTGTTTGACAAACCGACCGTTTTGAATAATGTTGAGACATTTTGTAATGTGCCGCCGATCATTTTAAATGGCGCAAAATGGTATCAGGGATTTGGACCGGAAAACAATCATGGTACAAAAGCGTTTGCTCTTACCGGAAACGTAAACAATACCGGGTTGATCGAAGTGCCAATGGGTACGACGCTGCGAGAGGTAATTTTTGACATCGGCGGTGGTGTCAAAGGCGGAGATTTTAAAGCGGTTCAGATCGGCGGACCTTCCGGCGGATGTCTCTGTATCAGCGCGACAGAGGATCATCTGGATATGAAGCTGGATTTTGACTCTTTGAAAAAAGTAGGAGCCATGATCGGATCCGGTGGTCTGGTTGTTATGAATGATAAGAGCTGCATGGTAGAGGTTGCGCGCTTCTTTATGAACTTTACGCAGAATGAGTCGTGTGGAAAATGCGTTCCTTGCCGTGAGGGAACGAAGAGAATGCTTGAACTTCTCACGGATATCACGGAAGGACGGGGCACGATGGAGCACATTGAGCTGCTGGAAAAACTTGCCGATACGATTTCGGCGACAGCCTTGTGTGGCCTTGGAAAAACGGCGGCGTCACCGGTTATCAGTACGCTCAAATATTTCCGTGACGAGTATATTGCTCATGTTGTTGATAAAAAATGTCCGGCGGGCCAGTGTAAGGCGCTGATGACATTACAGATAGATCCTGATCTTTGCCGAGGATGCACCAAGTGTGCGAGAATGTGTCCGGTAGGCGCAATTACCGGAACGGTAAAAGAGCCTCATGTCATTGATACGACAAAATGCATCAAATGCGGAGCCTGCAAGGAAGGCTGCAACTTTGGTGCCGTACAGGAAGTATAGAAAGGTCAGGTGAAAAGAATGTCAAAAAAATATATGATAATTGACGGAATTCGTACAGAATTTACGGATGAAAAAAATATTCTGCAGGTAATCCGCAAAGCAGGGATTCATGTACCGACCTTTTGCTATTATTCGGATATGTCCATTTACGGAGCCTGCCGTATGTGTGTGGTAGAAGATGAGCGGGGCGGCGTAATCGCCTCCTGTTCGACACCGCCGCGTGATAAAATGGTAATTAAGACAAATACATCAAAACTGCATCAGCATAGAAAGATGATTTTGGAACTGCTTTTGGCATCGCATTGCCGCGATTGTACAATCTGCGATAAAGATGGCAACTGTCGTCTGCAGATGCTTGCGACGCGATTCCGTCTTTCCAAAGTGCGTTTTCCAAATACGCATCCGGAACGATGCATCGATGATTCCTCGCGGTCCATCGTGCGTGATCCAAGTAAATGTATCCTCTGTGGTGACTGCGTCCGCATGTGTAATGAAGTACAGCATGTCGGAGCCATTGATTTTGCATTCCGCGGAGCCAATATGATCGTAAGTCCGGCATTTGGCAAAAAGATTGCAGAAACGGACTGTGTAAACTGCGGACAATGTGCGGCAGTTTGTCCGACGGCAGCCATTACGATAAAAAATGATCTGCGTGAAGTGTGGCAGGCCCTGTATGCACCGGGAAAACGAGTGGTAGCTCAGATTGCACCGGCGGTTCGTGTGGCGATCGGAGAAGAGTTTGGTCTTCCCGCAGGAAAAAATACGATCGGAAAGATTTTTACTGCCCTTCGCATGCTTGGTTTTGATACGGTATTTGACACGAGTTTCAGCGCCGATCTGACGGTCGTTGAAGAGGCAAATGAACTGTTGTATAAATTGAAAAACGGAGAACAAAAGTATCCGCTCGGTAACAGCCTTCCTTTATTTACTTCCTGCTGTCCGGCATGGGTACGTTTTGTAGAGACCAAACACCCGGAACTTCTTCCGTATGTATCTACCTGCAAATCGCCGATGGAAATGTTTGGTGCGGTATTGAAAGAATATTATAAACCGGCAGACGAAGAAGCCGGAATGGAGACTGTTTCTGTAGCCGTTATGCCATGTGTAGCGAAAAAGCATGAAGCTGCCAGAGAAGAGTTTAAGCGAAATGAAGTGCCGGATGTCGATTATGTCATTACGACCAAAGAATTGATTCTGATGATCAAGGAATTGGGAATCCAGTTTGATGAAATCGAGCCAAGTGCGCCGGATATGCCATTTTCCATTAACTCCGGTGCCGGCGTGATCTTTGGTGTTACCGGCGGTGTGATGGAGGCTGCCCTTCGCCATGTGGCAGACAAAAATAATGAAGCACTGCGTGAACTCCAGTATTCCGGAATCCGCGGACTGGAAGGCACAAAAGTAGCGGAAGTAGAAGTCGGAGGAACGACACTTCGCGTGGGCGTTGTCAACGGCTTAGGAAATGCAGAAAAATTGATCGAGAAACTTCAAAAAGGAGAGGAAAAACTTGACTTTGTAGAAGTAATGGCGTGCCCTTATGGATGTATCGGAGGAGCCGGACAGCCGTTTGGTTACCGCCATGTAAAAGAAGAACGAGCAAGCGGAATGTATAAAGCGGATAAATCGGCGATCGTAAAGAGAGCGGAAGAAAATCCAACCCTGATTTCCATGTACGAAACCGGAATGTTAAAAGAACGTTCCCATGAATTGCTACACGTACACTACGGAAAATAGAAAATGATATAAAAAGAGACTGCCTTAGAGCAGTCTCTTTTTGCAGTCTGAATTTGGGGGATCAGACACCCCAGCCACCGTCAAATCCGATGATCTGACCGGTCATATACGGAGAAGCTTTTAATAAAAGGGTGGCAAAATCGCCCACTTCTTCGGCAGAAGCCATACGTCCACAGGGGATTTCTTCGCAGATTTCCGCGATTTCATCCGGAGTAAATCCGGCATTCATCTGTGTATCGATCATACCACAGGAAATTGCATTCACGGAGATCCCACTTGGTGCAAGTTCTTTTGCCAAGGCCTTCGTAAAGGTGTTTAGCCCGCCCTTTGCAGCAGAATAAGCGACCTCGCAGGAAGCACCGTGCTCACCCCAGATGGAAGAAATGTTCAGGATCCTTCCCTGCTTTTGCTGTACCATATGAGGGACGACCTGTTTGCAGAGATAAAATGCAGCAGACAGATTGACGGACAGAAGATGATTCCAGTCCTGTTCTGACATAGACTGCATCAGACCAATATGGGAGATACCGGCATTGTTAACAAGTACATCGATATGCTCATAAAGAGAAAGGGTCTGCATCACAATATTTTCTGCTTCTGTAGGATTACTTAAGTCACCGGTATACGTAGTACATTGTGCTCCCAGCGTTCTGCATTGGCGGCAGATTTCCGCCAACTCCTGTGTGGAATGATTTCCGCACAAAAAGAGATCATATCCGCTTTTGGCAAGAGAGAGGGCAATGGCTGCACCAATTCCCCTGGAAGCACCCGTAATAATTGCAGTTTTTGTCATGAAATTTTCCTTTCCGAATGTATTTTGTAAATTGGTTTTAGTGTATCATGAAATCCGAAGAAAGAAAAGGCAAAAAACAAAAATGTAAAAAAACTTGTAAGTTGTGTAGTTTTTTGATATAATAGGTCTGTTATTTATGTCATACAGAAAAAAGATGTAAATCTTGAAAAAATAGATTTTAAGGACGGGATAAAAAATGGCAAAGATATTTTTTAAAGTATTTGGAAAAACCATCGGAATTATGGCATTGCTGGTTGGAGTTGGCGTGGCAAGCTATTTTTTGACAACATTATGGTTTAAAGTAACGACAAAAGAAGAAAGAAGTACACAATACGATCACGTGATCACGGTGGATGCCGGATCTGAGTCCAGTAACCTGATCTACAGTGTGGAAAAAGACACAAATGCGGTAAAGGCAATCGTACTTGAATTGTTTGATAAAGAAACGGGAAACCTTGATTATGTAACGATTCCCAATAAAACCCAGATTTCCCTTGACGCAAAAGCGTATGAGGAATACCAGAAGATCAGTCCTGCGATGCCGCAGATCGTGACACTCCGTGATATCAACCAGTATTTCAAAGGAGATGTCGCTTATGAATATGGAATTTTGCTTTTGCAGGAAGAACTTAATGTAGATATTGGATATTTTACAGCTTTTGATTCGGTGGAATTTGACAAACGTTTCGAAAAGAAAGACGGGGCGTTTCGACCAAATGAAGAATATCTGGCGACGGTTCCGGCGGATGGCAGTGAAGATTCGATGAAGGATTTTATTTCGGACGAATGGGACAGCCTCATATCTGATATCACAATGAGCCAGAAACAGCAGTATGCATCCGGTCTGGTTAAAGTAAAAGCAGACTGTATTTATGCACATCGTGCGTATGCGGAAGAAATCAAAGGCAGTGCGACGCTGGACGGCAAGAAGACAAAGAAAATGATCGACCAGATTTGGGAAAGTGAAGCACGTACATCGCCACAGAAAGCGGTAGATGGAACGGCAGCCCAGACGGGAATGGATAAATTGAAATCGCGCAGCATTCAGATTACAAATGGAAGCAAGATCAATGGTCTGGCGGCCGCGTATAAAGAGAAACTGGAAAAAGACGGATTATATGTTATGGGAGTCGGCGACTTCACCGGTGAAGTACAGAAGACGACGACCATCTATGTCCGCCGTAAGAAATGGGGACGTTATTTGAAAGATTACTTTAAAAATCCAACCATTCAGGAAGCAGATGCGTTGACGAATGGAGCAGATATTGAAATCGTTCTGGGAACGGATGACGCATTGAATTAGAATCAGAATGTAACACAGAGAAAGGAGTAGTCATGGGAACAAGTTTGAAGATTATGGACTTGGAACTGGATCTTCTGACCGAAGAAACATTTTGTGAAAAAATGGCAGAATATCTTTCCGGTGATTTATTTCGGGTGGTGCATTTGGTGTCTTTGGATTATATTGACAAATATGAAGAAGAGCCAGTCGTTCAGGAAGTATTAGAAGAAGCAGATCTCGTTCTGCCGGGGGAAAAAGCGATTCTTAGTTTATATCATGTGGATGTTTTGGAGACAGGCGGCATGGTGGTAGATTATCGGATCGCTCACCGGCTTTTGAAAAAAGATCTGTTAAAAGGAAAAAAATGTTTTCTTGTTTTGAGAAACAAAAAAGAGGCAAAGATCGTATACCGTTATCTGAAGAGTAGTTATGAAGAACTGGATATCGTCGGGGTGTATTCGATGGATACCGGTGTGACGGAAGAAGCACTGGTCAATGAAATCAATACCAAAGTACCGGATCTTGTTCTGATGGCGATGGAAGATCATGAGGCAGAGAGTTTTCTGAAACACAAGCGCCATATGATCAATGCGAAAATGGGCGTTGTGCTCAGTGGCGTGATGGATATGATCCTGCGGGAAAATATTCACGTTCCGGATGCCATAAAGAAACTGCATCTTGGTAAAATTTATACCTGGATCGCGAGGATTCCGTATTCGGTGCGCTGGCGCAGACGAATATTCCGAAAGAAAATGGACAACTATAATACCAAAAAGCAGTTGGAGCAGTCCGATGCCCAAAAGGAGTTGTCCGAGGATGAAAAAAACGACGAATAACAAATGGTGGATGACGTACCTGCTTTTGACGGCAGGTACGTTTTTTATGGCAGTGGGGATCAATGTTATCTATGAGCCACTGTCCATGGTGACAGGAGGATTTTCCGGGATAGGAATCCTTGTGAAAAAATTAACGCAGACCACAAAGTGGTCCGGAATTCCGGTCGGAATGACGACCCTTTTGCTGAATATCCCATTGTTTATCTGGGGGTACTGCCAAAAGGGAAAAGCCTTTGTGAAAAAGACGGTTTATGCCGCAAGCTGTTTTTCGTTTTTTTTGCTGATCGTTCCGACATTTGGTATCGTCAAACAGGATTATCTGATGGCGGCACTGGTCGGAGGGTTATTGAATGGAGCCGGGATCGGACTGGTATTTTCACAGGGAGCTTCTACCGGTGGAAGTGATCTGCTGAGTGTGCTGACCGCCAAAATACTGCCGGGACTCAGCGCGTCAGAACGCCTGATCCTCATTGATACACTGATCGTGGCGGCGGGCGTATTTATCTTTGGGCTGGAAATTGGCTTGTATGCCGTCGTTGCGGTGTTTGTTACCGGAAAGATGTCGGATGCGATCCTCGATGGACTGAAATTTGCAAAAATTGCCTATATCATAAGCGACCACCCGGAAGAGATTTCAGAGCATATTTTTCAGGAACTTGGGAGAGGACTTACCGGCTTGGAAGGGCAGGGAATGTACTCTGGAAAACACAAAATGGTTCTTATGTGCGTTGTGTCTAAAAAAGAGGCTGTTTTGCTAAAGGATATTGTGAAAACTGCTGATAAAGAAGCGTTTTTGATTCTTTCTGAAGCAAAAGAAGTCCTTGGTGAAGGCTTTTGGCGTGAAATGCAGTAAAAAAACTTATGCAATTTTCACAAAGATTTTTTTATTATTTATCTATTTTGGATATAGAGTTTTTCTTGAAAATAGTGTATAGTATTAACTACAGATGTTATGAAAAAAATATTTCCAGGAGGAACATGCAATGGCAAGTTTATCATTAAAAAACATTAACAAAGTATATCCAAACGGCTTTCACGCTGTTAAGGACTTTAACCTTGAAATTGAAGATAAAGAATTTATCATTTTCGTAGGTCCATCCGGATGTGGTAAATCTACTACACTTCGTATGATCGCTGGTTTGGAAGAGATTTCAAGCGGTGAGCTTTGGATCGGAGACAAACTCGTAAATGACGTAGAACCAAAAGACCGTGATATCGCCATGGTATTCCAGAACTACGCATTGTATCCACATATGTCCGTATTTGATAATATGGCATTTGGTTTGAAACTGAGAAAAGTTCCGAAAGATCAGATCAAACGTCTTGTTCATGAAGCAGCTAAGATCCTTGACATCGAGCATTTGCTTGATCGTAAACCAAAGGCTTTGTCCGGTGGTCAGAGACAGCGTGTTGCCATGGGACGTGCGATCGTTCGTGATCCTAAAGTATTCCTTATGGATGAGCCACTTTCCAACTTGGATGCAAAACTTCGTGTACAGATGCGTATCGAGATCTCTAAACTTCATCAGAGACTTGAAACTACGATCATCTACGTAACACATGACCAGACAGAGGCTTTGACACTTGGTACTCGTATCGTTGTTATGAAAGACGGTATTGTACAGCAGGTAGACAGCCCATTGGATTTGTATATGAGACCAAACAACCTCTTCGTTGCTGGATTCATCGGATCTCCTCAGATGAACTTCATCAAAGCAAGAGTAACTGTTTCCGGTTCCGATGTACTTCTTGTATTCGGTAACAACTCTGTAAAACTGACAGAGAGCAAAGCGAAGAAACTGATCGAGAATGGTTATGAAGACAAAGATATCATCTTTGGTATTCGTCCAGAAGACATCAAAGATGAGGAAATGTTCATCAGCAGTTCTCCTGATACTACATTGGAAGCTACTGTTAAAGTATACGAGATGCTTGGTGCAGAAGTATTCTTGTACTTCACAATCGAAGATACAGATATCACAGTACGTGTTAACCCTCGTACAACAGCTCGTCCTGGTGATACGATTAAAATCGCTTTGGATGCTGAGAAGATTCACCTCTTCGACAAAGACACAGAAGTTACAATTACAAACTAGGATTCAACTTACATATGTGAGTGAAAATAAGGGATGCCTAAACAGGCATCCCTTAAATCATTTCTTGCGTTTTTTCTAAAAAAATGGTACAATAAATTATAATGCGACAAGAGTAGACTATTTTCGGAGGTGTGGCAATGATATCAAATCAGATTTTGCAAAATACGATTGAAGGGATTAAGGGGATTATAAAAAATGATCTATGTGTGTCAGATGCAGAGGGGAATACACTGGCGACGACATCAGAGGATTTTTCGGTAAATCACGAGGATGGCTTGAGTTTTGTTCAGTCACCGGCAGACAGCCAGGTGGTAAAAGGATGCCATTATTTTAAAGTATATGATGAAGGACAGTTAGAATATGTAATTGTGATCCGGGGAGATTCGGAGGAGGCGTATACGATCGGAAAGATGATCGTGCTTCAGATCGAGGGACTTTTGGTGGCTTACAAAGAGCGTTATGACAAAGATAATTTTATCAAAAACCTTTTGTTAGATAATCTTCTTTTGGTGGATATCTATAACCGTGCCAAAAAGCTGCACATTGAGATGAGTGCGCGAAGAGTTGTCTTTATTATTGAGACGAATAAAGAAAAAGATTCCGGAGCGCTGGAGACGGTGCGAAGTATGTTTGCAACACAGACGCAGGATTTTATTACTGCGGTGGATGAAAAAAATATTATTCTCGTAAAAGAGATTGGAGAGAGGGATCAGATCGAGGATCTCGAAAAGACAGCACATGTCATCGTCGACATGCTGAACACCGAAGCAATGTCCCGTGTTCATGTGGCATTTGGTACGATCGTAAAAGAACTCAAAGAAGTTTCCAGATCGTACAAAGAAGCGAAGATGGCGCTTGATGTCGGAAAGATTTTCTACAGTGACAAGAAAGTTGTCGCTTACAGTAATCTGGGAATTGGCCGTTTGATCTATCAGCTGCCGATGCCTCTTTGCAAAATGTTTATCAAGGAGATCTTTGAAGAAAAGACACCGGATCAGTTTGATGAAGAAACATTGACGACGATCAATAAGTTCTTTGAAAATAACCTGAATGTATCTGAGACGTCAAGACAGTTGTACATTCATAGAAATACTCTGGTATATCGTTTGGATAAGCTGGAAAAGAGTACAGGGCTTGATCTGCGTATCTTTGATGATGCCATTACTTTTAAAATTGCCCTTATGGTTGTGAAGTATATGAACTATCTCGAAACCATAGATTATTGATCGACATAGTATGAGACTGGTGACAGGGGAAAGGATGAGAAGAGATGACAGCAAATCAATTGCCGATTATTGCGCTGGATGACGTAAGCAAGCAGTATCAGACTGGTGTGGATGCATTAAAGCATGTCACATTGCAGATTGAAAATGGCGAGTTTGTGTTTATCGTAGGAAAGAGCGGTTCCGGAAAGTCAACCTTTATTAAACTGCTGCTGAAGGAACTGGATCCGACTTCCGGAAAACTGTATATTGCCGGAAGACTTGTAAATAAATTAAAGAGAAAACAGGTTCCCCTGTATCGACGGAATATTGGAGTCGTATTTCAGGATTTCCGTCTGTTGAAAGACCGGACGGTGTTTGAAAATATTGCTTTTGCCCAGCGCATCATCGGCAGAAGCAAACGTGAGATGATCCGCAATGTGACGACGATGCTTACGATTGTCGGTCTGACGGACAAAGCGGATGCGTATCCCAATGAGTTATCTGGTGGAGAACAGCAGCGTGTGGCGATCGCCAGAGCTCTTGTAAATCAGCCGACCATTCTTTTGGCCGACGAGCCGACGGGGAATCTGGATCCCCAGAATGCGTGGGAGATCATGATGTTGTTACAGGAAGTAAATAAGATGGGAACGACGGTAGTGGTAGTAACCCATAATAATGATATTGTGGATGTAATGCAGAAAAGAGTGGTAACATTAAGCGAAGGAACCGTTGTTCGTGATGATAAAAAAGGTGGCTATGAATATGAGAGGGATTAGTGTATTTTTATATAGTATCCGTCAGGGGCTGAAGAGCATGCGGAAAAACAGGATGTTTACGATCGCGTCCATCAGTACGATGGCGGCGTGCCTGTTTTTATTTGGCATGTTCTATTTTATTGTTGGAAATTTCAGTCATATGATCAAAGAAGTGGAGAGTTCCGTCGGACTTACGGTGTTTTTTGACGAGGGCGCTTCACAGGAACAGATGGATTCCATCGGGGAAGCCATTAAATCCCGGGAGGAAGTGGATCATATCGAATTTGTTTCGGCAGAGCAGGCATGGAAGGATTTTGCCGCTGAAAATTTTAAGGATAATCCGGATCTGGTAGACAGTTTTGCCGGGGACAATCCGCTGGCAGATTCTGCCTCGTATCAGGTCTATGTAAAAGATATTTCAAAACAGGATGAACTGGCATCGTATATTCGTGAAATAGCAGGTGTGCGTTTGGTAAAACAGTCGGCGGATGCCGCGAAAAGTCTTACGAATGCGAGCCGTCTGGTAAGTTATATTTCCATCGCGATCATTGTGATCCTGCTTGCGGTGTCAATATTCCTGATTCAATCGACGATTTCGACGGGAATTACGGTACGCCGTGCCGAGATTGGAATTATGCGTCTCATGGGAGCGTCGGACTTTTTTATCCGTGCGCCGTTTATCGTGGAAGGCGTGGTGATCGGATTGATTGGAGCGGTGATTCCGCTTGTCATTCTTCTGGTCAGTTATTCCTCTATCATACAGTACATTAAGACGAAGTTTGACATGATTTCGAGCTGGATGACCTTTTTGCCGGTCGGAACGATATTCAAAGCACTGATTCCGCTGTGTCTGCTGATCGGAATCGGCGTAGGTTTTATCGGCAGTTTCTTTACGGTACGTAAACATTTGGACATTTAAAGGGGGATGGCAGAGATGAAACGAAAAATTCTTGCGATTGGTTTTGTGATTTCATTGGTATTTGCCTATTGTCTGTCCGGGTTGCAGCAGCCGCCGGCGCAGGCAGAAGAAAGTACGACGACAGACTATGACCAGCAGATCCGTCAGGCGGAAGAAGAGAAAAAGAAGGCGGAAAGCCGTCTGGAAAGCCTGGAAAAAGATCTGAAAGAGCTGGAAGACAGCAAGGGCGATATCCTCAAATATATTAAAAAAGTGGATAAAAAGATCGAAAAGATTTCGGATACCATATCGGGTCTGAAAAAGCAGATTGAGACCTCGCGAAAAGAGCTGGCAAAGATTCAGGAACAATGCTCGGATCTGCAGAAAAAGCAAAAAGAGCAGTATGAAATCATGAAAAAGCGAATAAAATATATGTATGAAAATGGCGAAGAAGGTTACGTGGAAGCGATTTTCAGTGCAGCCAGTTTTGCCGATTTTCTGAGCCGCTCAGAGTATGTGCAAAAAATTTCAGAATACGATGCGAACATTTTTAAAGAATATTCGGAGCGTATGACAGAAATCGAACATTCGCAGAGTTTGATGGAAGCCAAAGTCGATGAAATCTGCAGTCTCCAGGATGAAGCGGTTGCTGATCAGAGTTCATTGAAAAAGCTGAAAACAAGTAAAAAAGACGAAGTGAAAAAATTGAATTCTGCAATCTCTGTGACAGATAAGCGCGTACAGACGTATAACGCAGAAGTGGCAAAACAAGAACAGAAGGTAGAGGCACTTTTGCTTCAAAAACAGCAGGAAATCCAGAAAAAAGAAGCAGAGGCTGCGAAGAAGGCACAGCAGGCGGCACAGGCATCTGGTGGAAATACTTCGACGGATGGTGCAGATCCGGCTTCTTCCAATGATTCCTATGCGGCAAATACCGGCGAATTGCGCTGGCCGTTAAAGGTATCCGGAAAAATTTCCTCCAAATTTGGTTCCCGTACGAGTCCGACAGCAGGAGCAAGCACATACCACAAAGGAATTGATATTTCCGTTTCTTCCGGAACGGCGATCGTGGCATCCGGAGCCGGAACTGTAGTTACGGCGACATATAGTTCTACGGCGGGAAATTACATTATGATCTATCATGGAAACAGTTTGTATACCGTTTACATGCACTGCTCGAAACTGGGCGTCAAGGTCGGAGACACGGTAAATCAGGGAGATGTCATTGGAAATGTTGGCTCGACCGGAATCTCGACCGGTCCGCATCTTCATTTTGGAGTGACTGTGAATGGAAGTTATGTAGATCCATTAAATTATGTAAGTCAATAGTCAAAAAAGATAACACAGCCTGAACGAATTGCGGTTTCAGGCTGTTTTGCGAGAATAAGAAGCATAGGAGAGATCACGATGAAACGATTAAAGAAGATTTTATCAAGCAGTTTTTTTCAAGGAGCGGTCTGCGGGATCGTATTTACCTTGTGCGTGTTGTCTGTATTGCGGTTTTTGGGCATCCGCATCCTGCCGGCAGGGAATGCAGCAACACAGGCATATACGAAAAATAAATACATTGAGCAGTGTATTGATTCCTATTATCAGGGAGACTACACCGACGAAGACCTGGCGAACGGCGCGGCCAAAGGGATGGTCGCAGCGCTGGGAGATAAATATTCCGCGTATTACACACAGAGTGAATACGATGAAGTGATGAAGGGGATTGACGGTTCGTACGTCGGCATCGGTGTCACGTTAAAACAGCTTGAAAATGGAGATATCCAGGTGTCGGAACTCACAGAGGATGGGCCGGCAGTAAAAGCAGGAATGAAGGTCGGTGATATTTTTAAAGAAGTAAATGGAACAGATCTTACCGGAAAAACGTTGAACGATGTGGTTTCCATGATAAAAGTGGATGACAATGATGGAAAGACGGTGGAGATCAAGGTGCTTCGTACCAATGACGATAATCAACAGGAGACGGTTACCCTGCAGCTGGTCTGCAAAAAGATTAATGTCGTGTCTGTACAAGATAAGCAGATAGGGCAGACCGGATATATTAAAGTGACAGAATTTGACAATGAAACCGATGATCAATTTTCCGAAGCAGTCGATAAATATGATAACGATGAGATCAAAGGACTTGTGATCGATCTGCGCGATAACGGCGGCGGTTCTCTGGATTCTGCTATCAATATGCTGAACCGGTTATTGCCAAAAGGGGATCTGATCACGGAAAAAAGCAAAAAAGAGGGCGATAAGACCTATCATTCCGATGACAAACAGAGTTATAAAAAGCCAATTGTCGTTTTGATCAATGGAAATAGTGCCAGCGCATCGGAAGTGTTTGCCGGCACATTGAAAACACGCGGCGCAGCGACTTTGGTCGGAACAAAAAGCTTTGGAAAAGGCATTGTTCAGACGGTATTTTCATTGAAAAATGCATGTGGCGGCGGAATCAAATTAACGACGGCCAAATATTATCTCCCAAATGGCGAGTGCATCCATAAAAAGGGAATTAATCCGGATGAGACGATAGAATATGAGAAAAAAGATACCGATACCGAGAAGGAAGATACGCAGTTGCAGCGTGCACTTCAGATCATCGAACAGTAAAGGAGGAAGAGAAAATGAACGAGTTAGCACAGCATATGGTAGACACCGTAAAGGAATGGCAGTGTAAAATTGGTGTGCAGAAGGAGAAAATGGATCTATTTTATCCATTGGAATCATTGAAAGAATTGCTGCAATTGGAACCGGCGGCTTCGACGGAAGAGCTGGAGCAGACATTGACAGAATTCCAAAAGGAAAATGAGAGTTTATTTGGAAAACTCCATTTTTGGAAAGAAAAAGAACGATATGGCATCGAAATCCCGGAGGATGGTGTGATTCATATCGCAGAAACGATACCGGATCCTGAATTTTTGGAGCGTTTTTTGAAAGTAATTCAAAATCCCGCAAGCAATATGGAAGATGTTTGTAATTGCTTTCAGCAGTTTGCCAAAGAAAAAGAGGATGTGTTACATCAGGAAAATATGGTTCATGACGGACTGGGTTCGGTATTTTATTTTGACAAAGATACGACAGAACGCTATGTGTATTGTGTGGAAGACGATGATTTTGGACTGACCTATCACCGTTTTACGAGAAAAGAGTACGAAGATCTTAAATAAGGAAAAGGAGAAGGATAATGAGACAGAAGGTAAGAAAAGTATGGGCGTGTATTTTGGTGTTTGCTTTGATGGCAGGACTCGGTCCATGGCCGGCGGCAGAAGTAAAAGCGGAAAGCAGTAAAAGTTTTTCCTCGGATAACGGAGAAGTGGAGATCACGCTTACCGAGAGTAAGGTAAATGAGTATTGGTGCGAGTATTATCTTGCCGTGACGAACCATTCGAACCAATCGATCCGTGACTGGCAGCTGACTCTTTCTGTCAATGATATTTCCAAATACAGCAAAAGTTTTGGATGTCAGGCAACGGTGAAAAATGATAAACTTGTAGTAAAAGGCCAGGGAAACGGAAAAGTGGTTGCCGCTGGAAGCACATACAAAGTGGACGGCGATTTTAAAATCTGTTTTGGAGGAGAGGTTTCTTTTACCGGAGCGGAAATTACTTATGAGTACGGCAGCCAGAGTACCGGAGGCAATGAAGGAAGTGTCGGTTCCGGGGCAACCTATCTGGAAGGCTATCAATGCAATTATACATTGACCGGACAGACAAAAGAGTTGCTATATGAAGATACACCATATGGTAAACACGGAGCATTACATGTCGATGGATCGCAGGTTAAGGATAAGAACAATCAGCCATTTACGCTTCGTGGGGCAAGTACCCACGGAATGCATTGGGGAGATGGCGAAACCTTTTTAAATAAGACCGCATTTCAGAACCTGCGTGACGAATGGGGCGTTAATATGGTGCGCCTTGTTAGCTATGTGACACAGGGCGGTTATACCCAGGGATCCAAGGACAAACTGGACAAGCACATTCAGGAAGGCGTTTCGGATCTGACAGATCTTGGAATGTATGCGATCATTGACTGGCATGTTCATGCGGAAAATCCGAATGATACCAAAAGCCAGGCAATCGAATTTTTTGATACTTATTCGAAAATGTACAAGGACCAGAGCAATATCATCTACGAAATCTGCAATGAACCTACGGGAACACCGTGGAACCAGATTCGTCCGTATGCGGTAGATGTGGTAAATACGATACGTGCCAATGACCCGGATGCGATCATTGTAGTGGGAACCAATACCTGGTCTCAGGATGTCGATGAAGTGGCGACAAATGGTGGAAAACTCGATGATCCGAACGTGATGTATACGATTCATTTTTATTCGGGCAGCCATGGGGAAAGTCTTCGTGAAAAAGTACGTACCGCACTGAAAGCAGGAACACCGGTATTTTGTACAGAATTTGGTGTCTGTGATGCCTCAGGAAACGGAGGCTTTGATCTCGAGGAAGCAGACCGATGGATCGATTTCTTTGAGGAAAATGGAATCAGTTACTGCTGCTGGAGCCTCAGCAAGAAAGATGAAAGTGCTTCGATGCTTTCGCCGGAGTGTAGTAAGGTAAATGGCTTTACCAATGCAGATCTTGGTGCGACCGGAGCATGGCTCATCAATACGTATCGAAGCCGGGGTGGCGAAACGCCAACACCAAGTGCAAGTGCCACACCGGGAGCCAGTGCCGTGCCAACGCCAAGTGCAAGTGCTACACCAAGCGCCAGTGCTGCACCATCTCCAAGTACGAGTGCCACACCGGGAGCAAGTGAAGCACCAAATCCAAGCGTTAGTGCTACACCGGGAGTGAGCAATCCACCGGCTTCAAGCAGTCAGCCGGGACAGACACCGGGAGTAACGCCGGGAGCAAGTGCTGTGCCAACGCCAAGTGCGAGTGCAGCACCGGAGGGCAGTACCACGCCGGGAACCGGTGCCGTACCATCTACAAGTGCAAGTGCTACCACGGGAAAAGGTACCACTCCTAGCGTGAGTGCTTCCCCGAGTGAACGCGGTGAAAATACAGCTTCGGAAAAGGACGAAGAGTTAGAGGTTGCGGTAAGTGCCAACTTGTATACGACAACTGTAGTCGATGGAGTGCAGGGTGTCGAAGTGTCAAATTTTGATTCTCAGAAAACGACCATTACCATTCCGGATTATATTACGATAAAGGGTAAGAAATATCCGGTTATTTCGATACAAAGCAATGCGTTTGCAAAATGCAAAAAACTTACCAAAGTGGTAATCGGAAAAAATGTCCGTATAATCAAACCGAAGGCATTTTATAATTGCAAAAAATTAAAGACCATTGTGATAAAGACGAAAAAATTGACGATGAAGCGTGTCGGAAAGAAAGCATTTGCAGGAATTTATAAAAAAGCAAAGATCACACTGCCAAAAGGTGGATTTTCCAAGAAACAAAAGGCTGCTTATAAGAGAATTCTGCGTGCCAGAGGGGTAGGAAAAAAAGCAAAGATTAAATAAGGAGTGACAGGCGATGGACATTTTTTACTGGAAGACGAATTAAAAGAAGAGGTATTATAGAAAAAAGGCAGCACAGGAAAGTGACGAGATCACGCCTGTGCTGCATCTTTAATAGGATAAATTAAGCCATGTTATTTGCGGTTTTATATTTGTAAATCATCTCTGCGTGGTTTTGTTCTTCGGTCTGAATGTGATTTAATAATTTGCGGATGTTTGAAGCGGCAAATTGGAACAAGTCATTGTTGTACGTGGAGGACACAAGTTTTTCTGTCGCGATGGAATCGGTACATAAAAAAGCATCGTGTTTTTTGTCTTCTGAATTACAATTTTTGTCATACGTTACGGATGGTGTGTAGCCTTGTGCGCCGCTTTCCTGTGCTTTGACATCGGGAATATTTCCCTTTAACACGTCGGCAAGAGAGTCAAAATGTTCCTGTTCTTCGTCACCAATCTGATGAAATAATTTCTGCAGTTCCGGATCTTTTGCGGAAGATTCATAAAAACGGTATTTTTCCACGCAGGATTTTTCCTGTGTCTGCAGCTCTTTGATCACGCTCTGTTCTTTTTCTGTTAATTGCATAATTTTATAACTCCTTTATAGCTTTTTTATCATCATTTCCCAATATGAAAAAAATATACAAAATGCAAGGCGAAATCTTTCCCGAAAAGGTTGAAAATCAAGGGAAACATGGTATAATAAATATGTTTGAAGATTTTTATGCCCGGTTATTACCGGAAGAAAGGAAGAATATAGTATGAACGCAGTATTAGAAAAAATTGAGAAAATTGGTATTGTACCAGTTGTTGTTTTGAACGATGCAAAAGATGCAGAGCCTTTGGCAAAAGCATTGTGTAATGGTGGACTTCCTTGTGCAGAGGTGACATTCCGTACAGAAGCAGCAGAAGAATCCATCCGTATTATGACGGAGAAATTCCCGGAGATGCTTGTAGGTGCTGGAACCGTTCTTACAACAGAGCAGGTTGACCGTGCAGTAGCAGCCGGTGCTAAATTTATCGTAAGTCCTGGGTTGAACCCAAAGGTAGTTCAGTACTGCATCGATAAAAATATCCCAGTTACCCCGGGAACACAGACACCGAGTGAGATGGAAAAAGCATTGGAGATGGGACTTGATGTTGTAAAATTTTTCCCGGCAGAACCAGCTGGCGGATTGAAAATGATCAAGGCAGTAGCAGCTCCTTACACAACACTCAAATTTATGCCTACCGGTGGAATCAACCTTGGCAATGTAGAGGAATATCTCAAATATGACCGTATTCTTGCCTGTGGTGGAAGCTGGATGGTAAAAGGCGACCTCGTAAGTGCAGGTAAATTTGATGAGATCGAAAAAATGACAAAAGATGCAGCCGAACTTGTAAAACGTGTTCGTGCATAAAGATACAAAGCGGAGGTGATGACAAAAGATGTGGTTTTTTATTATGCTGGCAATGTTTCTCATAGTGCTCGGTTCCTTTTTCTATGTAACGAGACGGATTTCTCAATTCCGTTTTATGGAAAAGGTGTCGAAAGGCAAGAAATGGCTTCGGATTTTAGAAAGTCTGGCGCTGGTTCTTGTGGTGTTTGGTGTACTTTGGTATACCATGGGAATGATGAATGCCCTCATATGTATGATCCACCTTGTCATCATCTGGCTTTTATGTGATGGAGTCACCGCACTCCTTCACAAAAAGACCGGCAAACCTGCCAAATGGAGCAGACAGGAAGTTGCCGGTCTTTTTGCTATTGTTATGACGACCGGTTATCTCATCTGTGGATGGTTCCTTGCCAATCATGTATGGGAAGTGCCATACACACTGCATACGGAAAAACAGACCGGAACATTGCGCGTCGTTCAGTTTGCGGATTCTCATGTGGGAACGACGTTTGACGGAAAAGGACTTGAAAAATATGTGGAGGAAATGCAGCAGACGAATCCGGATGTTGTAGTCATTACCGGAGATTTTGTCGATGACGATACCTCCAAACAGGATATGATCGATGCCTGTCATGCGTTATCAAAACTGAATCCAACGTATGGGGTATATTTTGTGTTCGGAAATCATGACAAGGGATATTATGATCCGGAATACCGCGGATATGACGGAGACGACCTGATAAAAGAATTGGAAAAAAATGGAGTCCATGTGATGCAGGACGATGTGGAATTGATCGATAATCGTTTTTACCTGATTGGGCGTCAGGACCGCTCCGAAGAGCAAAAGGGAGGTTCGCGGGCAAGTATGCAAAAATTGACGGAGAATCTGGATACCTCGAAATATAGCATTGTATTGGACCACCAGCCGCACGACTATGACAATCAGGCGGCAGCCAAAGTGGACCTGGTATTGTCCGGACATACGCATGGCGGACAATTTTTCCCAATCAATTATGTGGGAGAGTGGTCCGGCGAAAATGACAAAACCTATGGTCTCGAAACACGCGATTTGACAAACTTTATCGTTACTTCCGGTATTTCAGACTGGGCGATCAAGTTTAAGACAGGGTGTAAATCGGAATATGTAGTGATTGATATTGAGGGAAAATAAATGACGAAAAAATACATGTTAGCGTTAGATCAGGGAACGACAAGTTCCCGTTGTATTTTGTTTGATAAGCAGGGAAATATATGCAGTATGGCGCAGAAAGAGTTTGAACAGATCTATCCACAGGCAGGCTGGGTTGAGCATGACCCGATGGAAATCTGGGCTTCTCAGTTGTCTGTCGCCACAGAGGCGATTAGTAAAATCGGTGCCGCTGCAGAAGAAATCGCAGGAATCGGCATCACGAACCAAAGAGAGACGACGATTGTCTGGGATCGTCATACGGGACAACCGGTGTACAACGCGATTGTCTGGCAATGCCGCAGAACGGCAGACCGGATTGAAGAAATGGTGAAAAATGGATGGTCAGAGTATGTACAAAAAACAACCGGGCTTATTCCGGATGCTTATTTTTCTGCGTCAAAAATTGCATGGATCTTAGATCATGTAGACGGGGCGCGGAAAAAGGCAGAAGCGGGGGATTTGATCTTTGGAACGATCGACACCTGGCTGATCTGGAATCTGACCAAGGGCGCGGTTCATGTAACGGATTACACCAACGCCTCCAGAACGATGATGTTTGATATTCATCATTTATGCTGGGATGAAAAGATTCTTGCCTATTTCCATATTCCAAAATCAATGCTTCCGGAAGTGCGTCCGTCAAGCTGTATCTATGGCGTTACCGATTCTGCCGTGCTTAGTGGCGGAATCCCGATTGCCGGTGCAGCGGGAGATCAGCAGGCGGCATTGTTTGGACAATGTTGTTTTTCCGCAGGCGAAGTGAAAAACACCTATGGAACAGGCTGCTTTTTGCTTATGAATACAGGAAAGCAGGCAGTCAATTCGAAAAATGGTCTGCTTACAACGATTGCGGCGAGTTTCGATGATCAGATCCAATACGCATTGGAAGGAAGTATTTTTGTGGCGGGAGCAGGCGTGCAATGGCTGCGTGACGAAATGGATCTGGTGAAAGATGCGTCCCAGACAGAGGCGTATGCAGACGCAGTAGAAGATACAAGCGGAGTTTATGTCGTACCTGCGTTTACCGGACTGGGCGCGCCTTATTGGAATCCATACGCGCGTGGAATGGTTGTCGGTTTGACAAGAGGATGTAAAAAGGAACATTTTGTGAGGGCTGTCTTAGAAGCGATGGCATATCAGACATACGACATTCTGAAAATAATGGAGCAGGAATCCGGTGTGGATATTGTCAGTCTCAAGGTGGACGGCGGTGCCTCAAACAATGATTTCCTGATGCAGTTTCAAGCGGATATGCTGAATGTGGATGTACTTCGTCCAAAATGCGTAGAAACGACAGCGTTAGGAGCTGCCTACCTGGCGGGACTTGCAGTAGGATACTGGGAAGATATTGACGACATTCGTAAAAACTGGGCGTTGTCTAATGTATTTCAGGCAGATATGACGGATGAGCAGCGCAGTCGGAAATTAGAGGGATGGAAACGCGCCGTGCGGTGTGCACTTGCGTGGACGGAGGAAGTGTAAGGGCGATGTATTCTGGTTTGCTAGGAGAGTTATGTTTTTGTGGTGGATGTTTGATTTGCGATAATGTGTGATAATTCTTGTTATTGACTCTTGTATGAAAAAACGCGAATTGAGTCATAAAATTCTAGGGTCATTTATGGTCGGAACATGAGATTTGTGATATAAGTCAAAAAAAGAGTAAAGGTTATCATTAAATGTTTGGCCCAATTTATGAATAATGATTTTGGGTCATAAAATTAAGAGGATAAAATTGACTTTTATTTAAAATTTGTATATTAGGTCAATAGAGATGCGTAAAATGCTTGGTCAAATTGAAAAAAGATGAAATAAGGTCAAATCAAGTATGTTGTATTCTGATTTAAACAATGAAATATACAAGATTGCCGCAATACACGGTGGATTTATGGAAATCGGTGGAATTTTGGCTATGATTCCTGCATTGATGTTTGGAACAGATAAATTTGATATTGGAAAATATTTTGAATTTAAGTTTCAATATTTTCAGGAGAATCTTTATTTGATGATGATTATGGGAGCAATGTATGGAGTTCTTAGACTGATCGGAGCAATTGGATTACTCAAAAATAAAATGTGGGGGTTCGTGTTATCTGTAATAAATTGTACTATTACAATTGCCCTTATGATGTTTTTACTGCCAGCCGGAAACCAAATTGTAAAGGATTGCAGATGACTTCCAATAAATATGGTGTTCCTATTACGGAATTTGTTTTTGTGGGAGATGAAGAAAAAGATAGAAAAACAGCACGAAATGCAAATTGTAAATTTGTTCATATACAACGTACAACGAAGTCGGAGGGAAGCATTAGCAGTTTATATGAATTGTTGCAAATGCTGTATAATAGTTGATATAGATATGAAAAATTAAAGTAGGAAGTAATTGCAATCATGAAAATAGTAATCAGACCGGAAACACCTTTTGAATACAACGAAGTTGACAATGTGATTTATGAGGCATTTTCCGAACAACACGGCATAGAAACCGGTAAATTTATGAAACGGCATTTCGTTGATGAAAGACGGAAAGATACGTATATTCCGGAATTGACTTTATCGCAGTGCGCGGTTTTGCCGGAATATAGAAAACAGGGTATCATGAGAATGCTTGTTGAAGAGGGATTAAAAATAGCAAAAAACAAGGGTTATGGAGCGGTATTTCTTGGAGGAAATACAATGTTATATTTTAGATTTGGATTTGAGCCATCTTATAAATGTGGAATTTATCATAAAGACAGAGAAAAATGGGGCGATGAAGGATTCATGGTTTGTTTGTTGAGACAAGGAGCATTGGATGGAATTACAGGAATAACAGATTACTATGGCGGATAATATAGGTTTCTGTTCAAAGAAGAATTGAATTGGAAAAAATTATCAAAAAATGTGGAATGTCGTTGATATATACTGTCGGTAGTGGTATAATGGATTTCTGACATGGAAACTCGAAGTTATGGAGGAGAAAATGCTGGAAGTTAATTTTTATGATGAGGTAGATGACAGTTTATTAAAATTTGCTGTAATTATTTCTAAGGCTGATGGAAAATGGATATTTTGTAAACATAAAGAAAGAGATACTTATGAAATACCGGGAGGACACAGAGAAGAAGGAGAATTGATCCTAGACGCTGCAAAGCGCGAATTAAGAGAAGAAACGGGAGCAATTGATTTTAATATTAAACCTATTTGCGTATATTCTGTTAAAGGGAAGACTAGAGTAAATAAAAATGAAAACGATGAATCCTACGGAATGTTATATGTTGCTGATATTTATTCGTTTGAAGAAATTCATAGTGAAATAGAAAAAATTATTTTTACAGATGAGTTAGTGGATGATTGGACCTATCCATTGATTCAGCCCAAATTGATACAAGAAGCACAGAAAAGAGGTTTTTTAAAAAATCCTGTTTTGTAACTGAGATGAGAGTTTGGTAAATCGGAAGTTATCGAATTGACACATTAGAAAGGATTATATGAGATGTATCCTGATGCAGCGATTGGTCGTCCGGTTGAGGCCGAATTGCTTACAGATGCAAATCGTCCTCAAGTTGGGGATGATTTGCAAATCATTTTTAGAATACTATGGGACATAACAAAATAATATTTGATAAATGCAAAGGAAATATGAAACTATGGAAAACGAGGTAGTGGATATGGAAAAAGACCCATTTAAGGAATATTTAAGAGAATCTGAACCGGATAAAGCGCATAAGGGTTATGCTTGGAGTACAGCAATCGGACTTCAGGCGGTGGACGGACTCAAACCATCTAAATATCTGATTGATACTGCCATTCAGAATATTGAAGGCAAAATCACAATGAAAGAAGCGCAGAACCTTATTGACAGTTACTATGAAGAAAGACCAGAGCATTTATCAGATGATGAGCGTACCGAAGAAGCGGATAAGGTTTCTTTACGTATTGCAGAAATCCTTTCAGAAACTGCGTTCTCATTTTCGCCAAATGAGTATATTGCTATCCACCGCAAACTCTTTCAGGGGATTTACAACCATGCTGGAAAGATTAGAGATTATAACATCACAAAGAAAGAATGGGTCCTTGATGGGGCAACCATTATGTACGGCAGCGCTTCTGAACTGAGAGCAACGCTTGAATATGATTTTTCACAGGAGAAAGATTTTAGCTATAAAGGTCTTTCAATGGATGAGATTATCCATCATCTTGCAGTATTTATTTCAAGGTTATGGCAAATTCATATCTTCGGGGAAGGCAATACGAGGACAACAGCAGTATTTTTTATTAAATATTTGAGAACACTGGGCTTTGCTGCAACCAATGATATTTTTGCGGAAAATGCATGGTATTTCAGAAATGCACTTGTCCGTGCCAACTATACGAACCTGCAAAAAGGTATTCACGAAACAACAGAATATCTGGAACTGTTTCTTAGAAACCTGCTTTTGAACGAGCAAAATGAACTTCAAAATCGAAATCTTCATATAAGCGGACTTCTGAACAAAGAAAAAGTGGACATTCAAGGCGTGAAAGTGGACATTCAAGGTGTGAAAGTGGATATTGAAAGCGTGCTTTCCGCAAAAGGCAACAATTTCACAGTAAAAACGACGGTTCATATCCATAGACTCTTTGAGAAGTTTGGTTTTGATGGAGTATTTGGAAGAAGTGCAGTTATGGAACTTCTTGAGCTGAAAAGTTCAGGCGCTTCGAAACTTCTTTCCAATTTGGTGCAGGCGGATATTATTGAACCAGTATCCGGTCATGGAAAGGGAAAATATAAATTCAAGAAATAAATGAACGGGCCACTTAAAATTTGGCTGGTTATAAATCGGAATTTGTGGAACTCCCTTATTTATTTTTGTAGGAGATATGTTCTGGTCAAGCATTTTTG
>DJEU01000033.1 GCA_002431395.1 Lachnoclostridium sp. UBA5890 | reverse complement strand
TGCATTTCCGAGGTGCAGGTGTGGCGTTGGTGGTGGCAAGTCACCCCGGAAGGGGTTGATATCCAGCGTTTCAGTGGTGAAGGTGTGAGTGTTTAGGTGGCAAGGCACCCAGGAGAGACTTGCTTTTCATCCTTTCCGAGTTGCATGACCAAAACAAAAAGCAGTTTCCACAAACTAAGTAGTTATACTATACCATAAAGGAATAGAAAAGAAAAGAGATATAAATAAAAGTTATATCAAATATAAGAAAAGAATATTTTACTTTTTGAGAATTTTTTGTTACTATATATAAAGTGAAAGGCTGAAAGAGTTTGAGATAAAGAAGCAAAAAGGCAACGAAATCAAGAGAAGCCACCCGAACAGGTTGCTTTTAAAGCAAGTATGGTTGCCAAAAGGCAACCAAAAAAGGAAAAAGAGGCAGTTTATGTTGCTTTTTTTGCCACATAAGAGGAAAAAAGGCAACGAAACCGAGAGAAGCCACCCCAAAAGGTTGCTTTTGCTTCCCCAAACCAGGGAGCCCGGAAATCCCAAAACCAGGGAGCCCGGAAATCCCAAAACAAGGGATTCCATAACCTCACAACCTCGCCGCCCCGGCGAACCCCGACAGCCTACCCTTAACTAAGTAAAAAATCCCTTAGGGAAAATAGTAAAAATAGAAAGGATGAATTGACGATGGGAATGACGATGACCCAAAAGATTCTGGCAGCACATGCCGGATTGGAAAGTGTTCAGGCAGGACAGCTGATTGAAGCAGATCTGGATCTGGTATTGGCAAATGATATTACCGGACCGGTTGCCATTCATGAAGTAGAGAAGTTAAATAAAAAGACCGTATTTGATAAGGACAAGATCGCACTTGTTCCGGATCATTTTACACCAAATAAAGACATCAAGTCTGCAGAACATTGTAAATGCGTGCGCGAGTATGCGAAAGCACAGGGAATTACCAATTATTTTGAAGTAGGAGAGATGGGGATCGAGCATGCCCTTCTGCCGGAAAAAGGTTTGATCGTAGCAGGAGAGACATGTATTGGAGCCGATTCACATACATGTACATACGGAGCACTGGGAGCATTTTCTACAGGCGTAGGAAGTACGGACATGGGTGCTGGTATGATCACTGGAAAAGCATGGTTTAAAGTACCATCTGCGATTAAAGTGGTTCTTACCGGAAAATTGCAAAAATGGGTAAGCGGAAAAGACGTGATCCTTCATTTGATCGGAAAGATCGGGGTTGACGGCGCATTGTACCGTTCTTTGGAATTTACCGGAGATGGTGTGGCAAGTCTTACAATGGATGATCGTTTTTCCATCGCCAATATGGCAATCGAAGCCGGAGCGAAAAATGGTATTTTCCCGGTAGATGAGAAAACGATTGAATATATGAAAGAACATTCTACAAAAGATTATAAAATTTATGAACCGGATGAAGATGCAGAATACGATGAAGAGATCGTAATCGACTTAAATACCCTTGAGCCAACGGTTGCGTTTCCGCATCTTCCGGAAAATACAAAGACCGTAAAAGAGTCCGGTGATGTGGAGATTGATCAGGTTGTTATCGGTTCCTGTACCAACGGACGAATCGGCGATCTGCGTGCCGCAGCGAAGGTATTGGAAGGACGGAAAGTGAAAAAAGGCATGCGTTGTATCGTATTCCCGGCGACGCAGGCTATATATCTTCAGGCAATTGAAGAAGGACTGATCCAGACATTTATCAAGGCGGGAGCGGTTGTCAGCACACCGACTTGTGGACCGTGTCTTGGCGGACATATGGGAATTCTTGCTGCCGGAGAAAGGGCTGTTTCTACGACAAACCGTAACTTTGTTGGCCGTATGGGACATGTGGATTCGGAAGTTTATCTGGCAAGTCCGGCGGTTGCAGCAGCAAGTGCAGTGACCGGAAAAATTTCTGAGCCATCCGAATTAGGATTATAGAAAGGGGAAGAAACGATGAAAGCATTAGGAAAAGTTTTTAAATATGGAGACAATGTAGATACAGACGTTATTATTCCGGCACGTTACCTGAATTCATCCGATCCAGCGGAACTGGCAACACATTGCATGGAAGATATTGACAAAGATTTTGTGAAAAATGTGAAGAAAGGGGATATTATCGTAGCAGAGAAAAACTTTGGCTGCGGTTCATCCCGTGAACATGCACCGATTTCCATCAAGGCAGCAGGAGTCAGCTGTGTTATCGCAGAGACCTTTGCCAGAATTTTCTACCGCAATGCGATCAATATCGGACTGCCAATCATTGAGTGTAAAGAAGCTTCTGAAAATATTGAGGCAGGAGACGAAGTGGAAATTGATTTTGACAGCGGTGTGATCGTAAATAAGACGAAAAATCAGAACTATCAGGGTCAGGCATTTCCTGAATTTATGCAGAAGATCATCAAAGCCGAAGGTTTGATGAATTACATTAACGCAAAGTAAGGAACTATTAGGAGTGAAGAAAATGTCGCATAACAATCAGAAAAAAATTGCTATTATCAATGACATATCAGGCTTTGGAAGGTGTTCGATCGCAGTATCACTTCCGATTATCTCGCATATGAGGATTCAGGGGTGTATGCTGCCGACGTCGATCTTTTCCAATCATACCGGGTTTGAGTCATTCTTTTATGATGATTATACGGACAAAATGACGCCGTATATGCAGGAATGGAAAAAACTGGATCTTCGATTTGAAGGGATTGCTACCGGATTCTTGGGTTCTGCCAGACAGATTGAGATCGTCAGCGATTTTATCACACAGTTTCAGGATGAGAGAACCAAAGTGATCATTGATCCTGTGATGGGAGAAAATGGAAAAGCCTATCCGACGTACACTTCGGAAATGTGCGACAAGATGAAGCAGTTGGTGCGTTATGCCGACATTCTTACTCCAAATCTGACAGAAGCCTGTATGCTTACCGGAATGCCTTACCGGGAAGATGGATGGAGCAAAGCCGATTTCCTGAAAATGACAGAGAAATTACGTGAACTCGGTGCAGATAAGATTGTTATTTCCGGATTAAATTCGGCCTCGTATATTACCAACGTGGTAAGTGAAACGCCCGGTGAGATTAAATTTCTCCGGCAGAAGCGCGTGGGAAAAGTGCGTTCCGGAACGGGCGATATCTTTGCTGCGGTCATTGCTGCCGACTGCGTCAATGGGCATCCATTGGAAGTTTCGGTAAAAAAAGCAGCTGCCTTTGTCAGAGACTGCATTCTTGCCACGGAAAAAAGAGATATCCCACCGACGGATGGGGTTTGTTTTGAAGACGTTTTGTATCGTCTCAAAGTTTGAGGAAAGGTGGAAAACGTATGGCAGATTATCATGTATTATCGGAAAAATTACAAAAACAGATACTAGAAGACCGGAAGAACCACAGAGAAAATCCGTATGCTTTTTCAGATGCGGATATTGTGCGCCGTGCACCAGCACATGACATTGCAAATTTGTGGCGTCCGGCCTTTGTGCGTGATATTGAAAAAATCCTTCACAATCCGTACTACAACCGGTATTCGGATAAAACACAGGTGTTGTCGGCTTATCAGAATGATGACATCTCAAGACGTGCCCTGCATGTCCAGCTGGTTGCCCGGATCGCGCGGAATATCGGGCGGATGCTGGGATTAAATGAGGATTTGATCGAAGCCATTTCGCTCGGACATGATATTGGGCACACCCCGTTTGGACACGCAGGAGAGCGGTTTTTAAATGAATTGTACCACGCTCATACCGGTCGGCTTTTTAACCACAATGTGCACAGTGTGCGGGTGCTGGATAAACTCGTATCGCGGAATATGAGTCTGCAGGTGTTAGACGGTGTTCTCTGCCACAATGGTGAGATGGAACTGGAGCGGTATCAGCCGGTGGAACTGACGGATTTTCAGCAGTTTGATAAACGAGTGGAGGACTGTTATACCGATCCGGAGGCAAATAAGCAGCAGATTCCATCGACATTAGAGGGTTGCGTGATGCGGATCAGCGACATCATTGCGTACCTCGGAAAAGACCGTCAGGATGCGGTGAAAGTCGGAATATTAAAAGAGGAAGGGCAGTTTACCGGTGGAAAGATCGGAACGACCAATGCGGAGATCATCAATAACATGATCGTAAATATCATCGAAAATAGCTATGGAAAATCATATCTCTGTATGGAAAAAGACTATTATGATGCCTTTTCAAAAGCAAAGAAGGAAAATTATCAGCAAATTTATCAAAATTCACGGGTAGACGGTGTATATCAGCAGATTCAGCCGATGTTTGAGCAGATGTATGAAGAACTGCTCCGCCAGGCACAGAGCATGGAGAAAAGTTCTATTTTGTATCGTCACCATATAGAATATCTGGAAGAGATAAATTATAACAGCAAATTTATTGATGATTATATGGAAAAAGAGCAGCCGGATCAGATTGTTGTCGATTATATCGCCAGCATGACGGACAATTATTTCCTTGCACTGTATCAGGAATTGTTCCCGAATAGCAAAAATTCAGTGGTGTTTAATGGGTATTTTGAGTAAAGGCATCATAAGGAGCGCATGGGTCAAAAGGTTTTTTGAGGCTGAATTGAGCGGATTCATTTGCGTGTGCGAATATATCAGGTGAATATTTGCGGATTCCGCTATGCCCGGTACATACATAACGAGGTTGAATAGTGCTGACAATTTTCTGCAAATGGAGTAGGGATTTTTTATTCATGTCCGGAAATTGGGTGAAAAATTCAAAAAAACTATATCCTCCCTGTTCGTTCACGGCAAGGCAGTCTCCCGAAAATAATACGGTGTCATCAACGATATAGCATGTATGTCCCAGAGTATGTCCCGGTGTATGAACCGCCTGTATTTTAATGCCATCAATATCAAACAATTTATCGCCATCAATGGTTTCATATCCTTCTCTTAGTGCAACACAATTGTATAATTTAATGTTTCCTTTTTTCATACGATAAGTTTGTCGATTTAAATAAACGGTTTCTTCTTTTCCGATATGTATTTTTGCATTTGGGTAGATGTCTGTTCCTTTTATATCAATGCCGCCACAATGATCTACATCAGCATGTGTAATAAAAACATGTGGAATCCGAGTGGAATCAATGTTAATTTTTCGAAATGCTTCAGAAGTTTCGGGAAAATTTAAATGTCCGGCATCAATTGCAATGGTTGTATTATTTTTGGTATAAAACCAAAGATTTACATCGTGCTGGCGGATACAGCTTATTCCACAAGGATAATTTCCGGTTTCTGCAGGGTTACAATATTTTTTTCCTTTCATGATATAACGCTTGATATGATTGTCAAAAAAATACATAAAATTCATAGCAGTTTAGTCTCCTTTTCGGTTTTTGATTTGACAATAGTATAAAACATTTAAACCTATAAGGCTTTCAAAAATCTGCTATTTTTTGTTATTTAATACTTCAGATATAGCAATGCCTGTAAATTTTTGGCAGGTATACGCAAGATGGGACGGACTTGCAAAACCGCTTTCGCAGGCAGCATAAGTGATTGTTTTTCCGGAACACACCAAACGATAGGCATGTTCAAGGCGTCTCATAAGGAGATAACTTTTCAAAGAAATCTTCGCGTCTGCCTTGAATAAATGTGACAATCGACTTTCAGAGAGAAAGGTTGATGCTGCAATCTGTTCGATACTATATGAAAGCCATTTTCCGGAAATAATGTTTGTAATTATTGTCTCTACTCGTTTATCTTTATTGTCATTTTCGGAGGAAATAATCTCCATATTTAATAATAATCTTTCGATAAGATCCACGATTTCGTCATCTGACATTTTATTTGGTTTATCATATATATCCGGTAATCTCGAAAAAATATTATAGTTATCTTCTTTCAAATATTGTTTCTGTAGACTTTCAGCAATTGAACTTGTTGGATCAATCAATAAAATGAAGTCGCACCCATTTTCTTCTTTTGTCATATGAGGCACATTGGAATCAAGTATAATGATATTTCCTTTTAACGTTGTGTCATCGAAACAGATCCGGCATCCTTTTTTGCTAAAAAACAGATGTAAAAAAGGATGTTTATGAGTATGTGTCATTTGATAAGAAGGCAGTAATATAAGATATGAGTTTTGAAAAATAATCCGGCTCATGGTATCCTCCCTGCTTTGGAAAAAAGTTACATTTATTGTAACAAGTTGTCCGCAAGATGGCAAGTACGAATAAATGAAAAAGCATAAGTGATAGAAATTCTCAATAATTGGTTTTCGGCCGATAGAGTATTGACAAAAAGGAAATGGTGTTCTATACTCATAACAGTGTTATATAACAGCGTTACAAAATGGAGGTAAAAGTGTCAAAACCAATCGAAGGTGTTTCGGAAAAAATTGAAACATGTGCAAAAAAAGAATTTTTGGACAAAGGATATGTAGATGCCTCTCTTCGCACGATAGCGGCAGAAGCGGGAACAACGACGGGGTCTATTTATTCCCGATATGGTGGAAAAGAGGGCCTTTTTTCGGTACTTGTGGAACCGGCAGCAAAAGAATTTACAGAGATATTTGTAAGTGTGCAGGAAAAATTTCAAAAAATAGAACCTGAACAGCAGGCAGACCATCTAGACGAGTATGCAGAAAATGGAATGATGCTTATGTTAGATTATATGTATGATCATTTTGAGATTTTTCAGTTGCTGGTCGATGGCGCGTATGGTACAAAATTTCAAAACTTTGTGGAACATCTAGTAGAAATTGAAACGGAATATACCTATCGATTCATGGATGCCACCGGCATACAAATGAAGGAAGGAGAACGGATTACAAAAAATTTTATGCATATTATGAATAAAGCATTGTTTGAAAGTTTTTTTGAAGTTGTCCGACACAATATGTCCAAAGAAGAAGCGAGACGTTACATCTGTATGCTGGAGAAATATCATAGTGCTGGCTGGGATGTGATTTATAGTAATTGCTACTAATGGTTGCACGAATCGAAAGAAAGTGGCTGCAGATGACAGACGAGCCTGCAGTCAATTCTTTTAGTTAAAAGTTAGTCAAAACTTACAAAAGTATGACACACAAAACCTTTTCGCAGTAATAGAGATAACACGAAATAATAAAGCAAAAGAAGGAGATTGCTATGAATACAAGTGGAAAATTAAAAGGAAAAGATCTGATTAATATTGGAATATACGCAGCGATATACTGCGTTATCATGACGGCAGTCGCAATGCTGGGATTTATCCCAATCATGATGCCAATGCTGTGTGTACTGGTACCGCTTCTTGGAGGGATTCCATATATGCTTTTCATGACCAAAGTGGATAAATTTGGAATGCTCACAATATATTCCATCATTATCGGGCTGTTTTTGTGGATTACAGGGATGGGATATTGGCCATTTTTGTTCGGAATTGTGTTTGGTCTTCTTGCTGACCTGATTGCAAAAAGCGGAAATTATAAAAGTAGTTCCAAAGCAATTTTAAGTGGAAGTGTGTTTGATATTATTTTATTTGGAAATTTTGTGCCATTATTTATCAATGCACACGAATATTTTGTAACGAGACAAAGTTTTGGTCAGGAGTATATAGACTCGCTATCTGAAATTATGAGTCATAAATGGCTGATTCCGGCAATGATTATTTCTTGTTTGGTTTGTGGCTGGATTGGAGGAATCATTGGAAAATCTGTATTGAAAAAACATTTTGAGAAAGCGGGAATCGCGTGATGAAAGAAGGAAAGATGGTATTTGATCCGAGACCGAAACTGTTACTTCTGTTTACTATGGGAGTTTTTGTTCTTGGAAATGCAGGTGGTGATTTTTTTGACCGATATACCCCGCTTTTTTGCATTGTTCCTATGATTTTGTTTGTACTTGATGGAAAATGGAAGACAGGAGCTTGGTATTTGATTTTATATGCAGTGGCATATGGTTTGTACATAGGAATCTTACCACGTCTTTCCGGGGTGATTGGATATCTTTTGCTGGCGTGCTGTGGAATTTTAACACGTTTTTTACCAGGAATCATGACAGGAAGTTATTTGATCCGAACAACAAAAGTGAGTGAATTTAATGCGGCGATGGAAAGAATGCATGTATCAGAAAAGATAAGCATTCCGTTATCTGTGATGTTTCGCTTCTTTCCTACCATAGCAGATGAGTTTTCTTCCATCAATGATGCCATGCGCATGAGAGATATCCGGTTTGGAGGAAAAAACGTGACCAAGATGATAGAATATCGGCTGATTCCTTTGTTAGTCTGTTCGGCCAAAATTGGTGAGGAACTGAATGCGGCAGCAATAACACGTGGGCTGGGAGCAGATCGAAAGCGTACTAATGTATGCCAGATTGGATTTCATGTGCAGGATCATATTTTGTTTATGCTATGTGTGGCACCATATGTAATCTGGGCAGGTGCGCTGATACGAAGCTTGATTGTATAAGGAGAAACTATGATACAGTTAGAAAATGTAAATTTTACGTATAACAATTCCGACAAGGGAGCATTGAAAGATGTGTCAATCACAATTGGATCTGGTGAATGTGTTCTTTTATGTGGCGAATCCGGATGTGGAAAAACGACCATTACGAGGATGCTTAATGGACTGATTCCTCATTTTTATGAGGGAGAAATGCATGGAAAAGTGACTGTCTGTGGCATGGATGTCCAAAAGGAAGAAATCTACAATATTTCCCAAAAGGTGGGGAGCGTGTTTCAAAACCCACGAAGTCAATTTTTTTGCATGGACACGACAAGTGAGATTGCCTTTGGATGTGAAAACCTTGGTTTGCCGGAAAAAGAGATTCGAGAGCGAATGAATGTAGTGACGGATCAACTGGAGATGGAACTGCTTTTGGACCGCGACATATTTCAACTTTCCGGCGGAGAAAAACAAAGAGTAGCCTGTGCCTCGGTTTCAGCGATGATGCCAGAAGTGTTTGTACTTGATGAACCGACATCGAATCTGGATATAAAATCAATTGAACAATTAAAACAGACTTTATCACTTTGGAAAGATCAAGGAAAAACTATAGTAATTGCGGAACATCGACTTAACTGGCTGCAGGAAGTTTGTGACCGTGTAATTTACTTGAAAGATGGAAAAGTGGAGTGGGATTTCTCTATGAATGAGTTTATGCAGTTTTCGTCCGCGCAAAGAAAAGAACTTGGATTACGGGCTATGGAAAATGTTGCAGAGAAATTTGAAAAAGAAGAAATATCCATAAAAAAAGGAATTGAGTGCATCGATTACCAATTTTCCTATGATCAGGAATTGGTTTTTGATATAGATAATTTTACGATTCCTCAAAATGAAATTGTTGCGATAACTGGTTTTAATGGTGCAGGAAAGACGACATTTGTGCGTTGTTTATGCGGGCTTGAGAAAAAGTTTAAAGGAACTACGGTTTTAGAGGGAAAAAAGTACAAGAATAAGGAGATGTTAAAACAGTGTTATATGGTTATGCAGGATGTAAATCATCAATTGTTCTGCGAAACGGTAGAGGATGAAATCAGTCTTGGGGCAGAGGATAGACCGGAAGAGGATAAAAATGATGCGATGGAGCAATTAGGGGTGTCAGCTTTCCGGCAAAGACATCCGATGTCACTTTCGGGGGGGCAGAAGCAGCGTGTTGCAATTGTATCCGCAATATTGGCAGAGAAAGAAATATTGATTTTTGATGAACCGACGAGTGGATTGGATTACCGTCATATGATTCAGACCGCAGAGTGTTTTAAACAACTAAAAAGCATGGGAAAAAGTGTGTTGATCATTACGCATGACTGGGAATTGATAAATAAATGCTGTACCTATGAGATGAATTTCTCGCAGGGAAGAGTATTTCTTTATAAAATGAAAGGAAACGATTCCCTTTTGAATGGTTTCCAAAATAAAAAGTTTAAGGAGGCTTTTGAAAATGGCGAAAAATGCAGAGGCAAAACAAAAACCGATTCAGCGGTTATTTGAGTATGCCGGAAATTTTAAGTACCTGACAATTGCGTCATGGATACTCGCCGTGATAAGTGCATTTGCGGCACTTGTCCCATTTTATTTCATTTGGTGTCTGATCAAAGAAGTGCTGCGTGTGGCACCGGATTATGGAGCAGCACAGAATTTGTCATTTTATGGATGGAGTGCCGTCGGAACAGCGGTGCTTGCCATGCTGATCTACATAGGAGCATTGATCTGTTCGCATTTGTCGGCATTCCGTGTGCAGGCTAATATGCGTTCGCAGCTTATGCGTCACATCTTATCACTTCCGCTTGGCTTTATGGAAGAAGAGGGAAGTGGTAAAATTCGGAAAATCGTAAATGAGTCCAGTGCGGCGACGGAAACCTATATCGCGCACCAGCTGCCGGATAAATGTGTCGCTTATGCCACGCCGGCAGGACTTGCGATCCTTCTTCTTATCTTTGACTGGAGACTCGGACTTCTGTGTCTGATCCCTGTTGTTGCTGCATTTGCTGTCATGAGTACCATGATGGGAGAAAACATGAAAAAGAAGATGGAAGAGTATCAGAATTCATTGGAAGAAATGTCCAATGAAGCGGTGGAATATGTCCGCGGAATCCCTGTTGTAAAAACGTTTGGACAGTCGGTATTTTCGTTTAAAAGATTTCAAAATTCCATTAAAAAATATGAAAAATGGGTAATTTCTTATACCCAAGATCTTCGTATCCCCATGATGGGATATACGGCAGTAATTAACTCGGTGTTTGCCATTCTCATCGCTGCGGCTTATCTGTTTGGAGGAGTAAAAAGTGGAGTGGTGGATACGACGTTTCTGCTTAATTTGATGTTTTACATCATTATCACACCGATCATCACGGTTACCTTGACAAAGATGATGTATGCAGGTGAAAATACAATGATCGTGGAAGATTCATTGAAACGTATCGACAGTATTCTGGAACGCCAGCCGCTTTCTGAGACGCAGAAAAAAGAGCAGCCCAAAGATACGTCGATCCGTTTTGAAAATGTATCGTTCCGTTATGAAGGAGCAGCGAAAGATGCGCTGCATGGCATCCATCTGGATATCAAAGCAGGCGAGCAGATGGCATTTGTCGGACCATCCGGCGGTGGTAAAACGACACTGGCACGCCTGATCGCAAGATTTGCCGATGCGACCGAGGGAAAAATAAAGATTGGCGGAGTGGATGTGAAAAATATCGATCCGGAAGAACTTATGGATACCGTATCGTTTGTATTTCAGGACAGCCGTCTCTTGAAAATGTCAATTTTTGACAATGTACGCATGGGCAAAAAGGATGCGACCCGCGAAGAAGTGATGGAAGCACTGAAAAATGCACAGTGTGAAGATATTATTGAAAAACTGCCGGACGGCATTGATACCGTGATTGGTTCCAAAGGAACGTATCTTTCCGGAGGAGAGGTACAGCGTATTTCTATCGCGAGAGCCATGTTGAAAAATGCGCCGATCTTGATCTTAGATGAGGCGACTGCTTTTGCCGATCCGGATAACGAAGCAAAAGTACAGGCGGCGTTCAGCAAACTTTCGCAGGGAAAGACGGTGATCATGATCGCTCACAGACTTTCTTCGGTAATCGGAGTAGACCGTATCTGTGTGCTCAAAGATGGAGAAATTTGTCAGAGTGGAAGACATGAAGAACTGGAAAAAGCAGATGGATTGTACGCACATATGTGGGAAGAATACAATAAATCGGTATGCTGGAAGGTAGGTGTGTGACATGAAGTTAAAGGAAACATTGATGCATAAGTGTGCCCTCTCCGAACAGGGTGCCAAAGACATGATAAAGGCATTTATATCCGTTACGGTATCGAATCTTGTTCTTATGGTGCCGATTGCTCTTTTGTACTATATGGTAAAAGATTACATGGAAGGAAACCTCGCCGGAAAAGGCATATGGTATCTGACAGGAATTGTGGTCACATTTGTTTTGATCGCTGTTACTACATACATTCAATACAATGCGACATTTTTGGCGACGTATATCGAGAGTGGAGTTAGACGAATTACGCTGGCTGAAAAATTGAGAAAGATTCCGTTGTCCTTTTTCGGGAAAAAGGATCTGTCTGATCTTACCAGTACGATCATGGCGGACTGTGCCCAGATGGAAACGGCATCGTCGCATTTTGTTCCGGAACTTGTCGGAGCCTGTATTTCGACGACGATCGTTGCCATCGGATTATTTTTCTTTGATTGGCGTATGGCAATGGCAGCACTTTGGGTACTTCCTATTTCCTTTGTTATTGTAGGATGTTCCGGAAAAGTGCAGAGAAGTTTAAATAAAAGACAGATGGATCTGAAAATGGCGTGTGCCGATGGAATCCAGGAAGGCCTTGAAAGTGCGAGAGATCTTCGTGCCTACAATTCTCAGGAAGAGTATATGGAAGGATTGGATAAGAAGATCAAAGCGGTTGAAAAACATGCAATCGTTACAGAACTTGGAACGGCTGTTTTTGTAGGAAGTTCTCAGATGATCTTAAAACTCGGTATCGGAACGGTGGCACTGGTAGGAGGAATCCTACTTGCCAAAGGGGAACTAGATGTTATTACATTTTTCATGTTTTTGATGGTGGTATCAAGAATTTACGACCCAATGCAGGTTTCTCTTCAAAATCTGGCAGCCATCATTGCCTCCGGTGTACAGAGCAGCCGCTTGGATGAGATCCTGTCCCACGAGGTACAGGAAGGTACCCAGAAAATGGATAACAAAGGCTATGACATCGAATTTTCCAATGTCGGATTTTCCTATGAAAGTGGAGAGACTGTATTGAAAGACGTGTCCTTTGTAGCAAAACAAGGCGAAGTTACGGCGTTGATCGGACCATCCGGCGGTGGAAAAACAACGGTATCCCGTCTGGCTTCCCGTTTCTGGGATGTCAATCAGGGAACCATCACGGTAGGCGGCATGGACATTTCCCAAATTGATCCGGAGACATTGATGTCATTATACTCGATCGTATTTCAGGATGTAACGTTGTTCAACAATACGGTAATGGAAAATATCCGTATCGGAAAAATGGATGCAACGGATGAAGAAGTAATTGCGGCAGCCAAACTTGCGCATTGTGATGAATTTGCGGAAAGACTTGCGGATGGCTGGAATACGATGATCGGCGAAAATGGTTCGGAACTTTCCGGCGGAGAAAGACAGCGAATCTCAATCGCGCGTGCTTTTCTGAAAGACGCTCCGATCATTCTTCTCGACGAGGCAACGGCTTCGCTCGATGTAGATAACGAAACGATGATTCAGGAATCCCTGTCCCGCCTCATCAAAGAGAAGACGGTTATGATCATTGCGCACCGTATGCGTACAGTCGCCGATGCCGATAAGATCGTCGTATTAAAAGATGGTACGGTGGCAGAAAGCGGAAGTCCGGCAGAACTGGAAAAGCAGGGCGGAATTTATGCCAATATGGTTAAGACCCAGCTTCTTGCCAGGGACTGGAAGTTGTAAAAAGCAAAAGGATTATTAAGAAAAAAAGGGCAGCCTGCTATAGATTTAAACTATAGTGGGCTGCTTTTTGAAAATAAGTTGTATTGGGCGTGGGGAGGATGTGGCTTGCAGTCATGCCGGATGGGAAAAAAGAGTGATTTGGAATGACTGTGGCGTGGTTTGCGGTCATGCCGAAAAGGGGAAAAGAGTGATTTGGCATGATTTGGAGGAGAGGTGAGGTCATGCCGGAGTGGGGAAAGAGTGAACTGGCATGACTTGGAGGAGAGGTGAGGTCATGCCGGAGTGGAGAAAAGAGTGATATGGCATGATTGTGGGGCGGGGTGAAGTCATGCCGGAAGAGGAAAAAGGAAGTTTGGCATGACTAAAAGGCAGCGTAAAAAGGGAAACCCGGCGAAATCTGTTGCTTTTAATGCTGGCAAGAAGCTAAAAAGGCAACGTAAATCAGGTAACTCTCATGAATCCGTTGCCTCCCAACTTGCGCAACAACTATTGCTATAGCTTCAAACTATGACAAACTGCTCTTTTTAAATATTTTACAGTTGTGAGATTTGTACTTATAATGAAATCAGTTAATTAACTAGACTATAAGAAATGGAGAAGATAAAATGAGTACATTAAAGACACCTTTTCGTTATGATTTTGTAGGAAGTTTTTTAAGACCGCAGGCACTGAAAGAGGCGAAAGCAGCTTATCAGGAAGGTAAGATAACCAAAGAAGAATTGGATAAAGTAGTCAATGAAGAAATAAATAAAGTCGTTGCCAAACAGAAACAATTAGGATTTCATGTTATTACAGATGGGGAATTCCGGAGAACATTCTGGCATCTTGATTTCATGTGGGGCTTTGAAGGCGTTGCTCATGAGAATACAGGTAACGGTGTGAAGTTTGATGCAGAACTCGCCGTGCTTGACGATACATATCTTGTGGGAAAGATTAAGACAAAAGCACATCCTTTTGTAGAATATTTTAAATATTTAAAACAATTTGAGGATGAAAATACGATTGCAAAATATACAATTCCGGCTCCGGCACAGATGTATCAGCAGCTTATTGTACCGGCAAATTATGAATTAACAAGAAAATTTTATGCAACCGATGAGGAACTGATTCAGGATATCGGAACTGCCTATCAGAATGTGATCAAACAGTTTTATGATGCCGGATGCCGCAATCTTCAGTTTGATGACTGTACCTGGGGTGCAATTGTCGGAGATGCTGCAAAACTCAGATATAAATCGCTGGGAATCGATCTTGACGAAGTAAAGTCAAAACTGCTGACCGTTAATAATCTTGCCCTTGAAGGAAAACCGGAAGATATGGTGATTACATCACATATTTGCAGAGGAAATTATCATTCTACATTTTTTGCAAGTGGTGCGTATGATTCTGTCGCAGATTATGTATTTGCCAAGGAAAAAGTGGATGCGTTTTTCTTGGAATATGACGATGAGAGATCCGGAGGATTTGCTCCTCTTGCGAAAGTTTCCGGTGATAAGAAAGTTGTGCTGGGGCTTATTACGACAAAATCGCCGGTATTAGAAGATAAAAAAGCGGTGATCGAAAGAATCCACGAGGCAGCGAAATATGTTCCGCTGGACCGCTTATGCTTAAGCCCACAGTGTGGATTTGCTTCCTGTGAAATAGGAAACAAACTTACGGAAGACGAGCAGTGGGCAAAATTGAAAATGGTAAAAGAAATCGCCGAAGAAGTTTGGGGATAAATAATAAAAACACACACCGATTTCCGAGAGGAGATCGGTGTGTGTTTTTATGCCATTGATAGCACAAACTTTTGAAATAATATAATTTATGCTATCGGAACAAGAAAATATGCGAGAAATTCCCAAGAAATACATATTTGCCATACCAGGCACAGCACCATCAAAACGAGACCACCCCATGTTTGGACAGGGTTGTCTTTTTGTAAACCTTTATAAAATACAAAAAAGAATATCAATGCAAGCAAAACTCTCATGATGTTATTGTTTCCTTTCGAGGTCGGTTAAATACGTCTCTATTTTGCAAAATTAATTTCCTGAATTTCATTATTTATTTTAATCGTTTTATGTAAAGAATCATATAGGATAACCAATCCAAATATGCTATTTCCGGGATACAGATAGTATATGTATGTAAAAGTCCCCGATTTAAAATCCTCTGCTTGCTCATAGGGGATAGGAAAAGCATTATTTATAAAGTTCTTGTTCAGGTTGGAATAATCTTCTATTTCTTTTTCTGAATAACTCAATTCAGGGTTGATTTCATGTGTTTTCTTGTATTGCTCCATTTGTTTCGCCTGATATATTTTGTTCAAATCAATGTTATGAAACTGAATGGTATCTTTTGTTACCGTGATAGAAGCATTGGGATATTGTTCAAAATCCACAACCGAATAGTTCCCTCAGTAATGGTTCCGTCTTTTATATAAATGAGTTTAAAAGCAAACCCAAGTATAAAGAGTGTAAGAATAATAATTATAGCAAGTTTGTATTTTTTCATTGATTGCTTTTTACCTTTCTGTATGATTTCAAACAAGTTTCACCCAATATTTTACAATAAAGAAGCAGCCTAGTCAAGGGAAAGCCAAAAAATAAAAAATTTACACAAATTGACAAGTAAAAACCAGGATGTTATACTTGATTTTAGAAGTGAAGTGGCTTGGGCTTAGAAGCGGAGGAAAGTGTCAAAGTGTTATGGTTTCGATATGATACAAAAACGAATGTGTCTTGTATGATCTTGTTTATTACGGCATGGATCAATTTGCTGATTCAATTTGCGTGGCTTATAAATTATAGGAATAATATCAGTGAGTTTTTTCAATATCCTGAATTTCATTATGGACAGGTGGCATGCTGCAATAGTATGATTGTGATGCTTATCAGTCTTATACTTATCATAGGGGCGGATCATTATTCTAACATTACAAATTGGGTGATCCCTGTGATTGCTTTTTTTCAGATGGCACAAATTCTGCTTGAGTTTTTGGTATTATATGATATAAAACTTTTGTGGTATGCAGTATTGCAGCCCGTACTGTTTCTCGTGACAGTGCTGTTGATTCTAAAAAATAAAATTTCCCTGAAAGCTGCATTGGGTATGTGCATACTGGATTACATTTTATTTTTGGGAAAAGAATTCCTCTATTGGAAAGAATCCGGGATGTGTTTCTGGGTTGTATATGATGTATGGCAGTTAAATATTTCAAGGATATTGTTGTGTGTTATGTTTTGTTCTGTCCTTTCAGTAAGAGCATTTTTATTTGGCAGTTCAAACAAATGAGGAGAAAAGAGGAACGCAAAATGAGAAAAAAATGGATCGCAATTTTCATGACACTTTGTCTGATTTTAACAGGCTGTCAGGGAAACGTAAATAAGACAGAACAAAAAGAGGAGAACCAGGAAACGGCAGATATTACACAGGCGGAAATAGAATGTGAGTATAAGTGGGCGACCAGTCATTGTACCTATCGGACAGAGGAAATGGAATTGTCGGATGGCACTGATGGAGAAGACGAAGAGGATATATGTCAGGAATGCCTTGTACAGAGTGATTATAAAGGGAAAGTGATTCAGAAAATCCCAGCGGAGAGTTTGGGATTAAGAGATACCGAAGGGATTAGTTTTTTACACGTATCTGAAAATGAAGTATTGATTTCCCGTACGTCGGATTCCAGTAAGTTGGTAAAGATATATTCTGTGCCGGTTATCCGGAAAGGGGACAGAGAGGAAATTGCCATAGAGAAAATTCAGCTGCTTTTTGTAGAATTTACGGATTCCTGGATGGATTATGAGTATATTACGGATACCAAGGAGTATATATTATTTAACTGGGATCGCGAGATGGCAGAGTATGATCGCAAAAAGAACAAATTTACAAAGATCAAATACAAAAATAAGCCATTGGAAGTTGGTAATATCCTATATGAAAATAATCAAGATTTTGTTGTGCTTTATGGTTTTCATGGGAGAGAAACGGCGGTATATTATTATAACTTTGTAACCAAAGAAGTGCAGGAAATTACAAAAGATGAGGGAAGTATATACCAGGGTGGGGATGATAAATTGTTTTATACGGCTGTAAAAGGGGAAAAAAGCGGCTTATGTTATGATGTCTATCAATTTGATTGTAAAAGTGGAGAAAAGTCCGTTCTTGTGACAGAAGAGCAGATTCGGAATGCACTTTCCGAAAAACCGGAGGAGGGAATGGATCTGATCCGGGAAATAGGATATGAAGATGGAACACTGAAATTGGCAATCAATGTAAAAGGGAAAAGCATACTTTTAACCTGTGATACAAAAACCGGAAAACTGGTGCAGGAGGGAGAAGGAAAATTACAGAAAACGCAGGAATATCTGCAGGAAAAACCACTGACAAATGCCGATAAAAAATATACGAATGCAAATGATTACAATGTATTTGTTCGAAGTCTGGAAAGCGATATGAATTATGTTTTGGATGAGTATACGTTAGATGGAACGTTTGTGCGTCATATTTTCATCAATAATTTTCATTGCACGAATCAAACATGGAACCTGATGTATGCAAACAATCAGGAATTGATATTTCATGTAGAAGATGATGATCTGAATAATTATTTATATACGGTTCCGCTGGTGACGGCAGAGGGCAGTTCTTTTCCGCAGATCGAAAAGGCAAAGAAAATATGCAAATGCAATGTAGAACTTGAGAATGCCGGTCAAGGGGATGTGTATGCAGACAGCGATTATATTGTCTATCAGGATGATGTGTATCAGATCCATGTATATGATCGGAAAAAGAAAAAGTTTGTAAAGATAAAAGGCATTCCGGAAAGCAATATGTATTTAAATGGTCTTGTGGGGAAATATTTTATTCTTAGCAACAAGCCTTTTAAGGAAAAGGGAAAAGAAAAGTATGCGTTTTCCTATTATAAGATTGGTTCGGATCAGATACATATTATGGATCCGGCGTGCCATACATCGGCGGCTACCATTGGCGATGAAAAGAGAAAACAGGTGATTTATGCACTGCGTAAGGGGATTTGGACCTATGATCTGAAACAGGATAAAAAGAAACGTTTGGTCAAATGGAACAAAAAGGATTATATTTCTGAAATGTGTATCCGGAAAGACCGGTTGTTCGTGTTTACAGGTAAAAAGGATGAAGTATATTCTTATTCCCTGACGGGGAAAGAAAAACAGCTCCACTATGAAAAAGATTTCACAGAGACATTGAAGAAATATGAACAGGAGAATGAGCTGGAACTGGTGATTGATTCTATCGACGTGGTAAATAATAAAATCTACATATGTTCCTGGCGAGATGACGAGTATCTCATGTATTTTTGTTATGACCCTGCCACGAAACAACTGAAAAAAGTAAGAAAAAGCGATCCGGAGATGTTCTGTTTTTTGTTATGCAGAGTGGGGCATTGGTAGACGAGTGGAATCATGAATAAAACATGCAAAGGAGTGGTAAAATATGGAAATCAGGGTGCTTCGCTATTTTCTTGTGACGGCACGGGAACAAAATATTACGAAGGCAGCGGAACTTCTTCATATCACGCAGCCAACTTTGTCAAGACAGCTGGCGGCGCTGGAAGAAGAACTTGGCACGTCCCTCTTTATCCGTGGAAATAAAAAGATCACTCTTACGGAAAAGGGAATCTTATTAAAGCGGCGGGCAATGGAGATTTTGGAACTGGAAGAAAAGACATTGGAAGAAATCCTCGATAAAGAGCATCTTGTGGAGGGAAGTGTCACGATCGGCTGCGGGGAATACGGGGCGACGGAGACACTGGCAAAAATCTGTGAAAAATACCGGGAAAAGTATCCGAAAGTGCAGATCCGCCTTCATACCGCGACGGCAGACGTGGTTCATGACCGGATGAAACAGGGGCTGGTAGACATTGGAATGTTTATGGAACCGGTCAATACGGATGAATTTGATTATATCCGCCTGCCGGAAGAGGAGCCGTGGGTTGTCGTTATGCGGCCGGAAGATCCGCTGGCGAAAAAGAAGGTAGTTACGAAAAAGGATATTCTGCCACTTCCCGTAATCCTGCCGGAGAGGCTCAATGTGCAGAGCGAACTGGCAAACTGGTTTGGGAAGGATTATGAAAAACTGAATGCGGCATTTGTCGGAAATCTGGCAACGAATTCTGCCGTGATGGCGCAAAACGGGCTGGCTTATCTTATTACGATCGAAGGAGCGATGCGGTTTTGGGATAAGAGCCGTTTAATCTACCGGAAATTGTCGCCGGAAATGAGCTCCAAGACGCTGATCGCATGGCGCAGAAATATTCCGTATTCTCTTGCCGTAACAAAATTCATCGAAGAGATCAATGCCTTTCAGGCATGACAGGCGATAAAATACAAGTATTAGACATATAGAAAAAATTGGCTTATAATGAGTGTGTAAGAGGACAGAGATGCCTTTTTACACACTATTTTTGTTAGGAGGAACGCAGTATGAGTAAAAAGTTAGTCGCTTATTTTAGTGCCAGTGGTACGACAAAAAAAGCAGCAGAAATGGTAGCAAAAGCAGCCGGAGCAGATCTTTATGAGATCAAACCGAAAACGGCTTATACAAAAGCAGATTTGAACTGGATGGATAAAAAATCCCGAAGCAGTGTAGAGATGGCAGATAAAAAAATTCGTCCGGAATTGGCAGATACAGACGCAGATATTGCAGCATACGACGAGATCCTGATTGGTTTCCCAATTTGGTGGTATGTGGCACCGACGATCATTAACACCTTTTTGGAGAGTTATGATTTTTCCGGAAAGAAGATCATTTTGTTTGCAACATCCGGTGGAAGCGGATTTGGAAATACAGTAAAAGAATTAAAAGACAGTGCACCGGACGCAGAGATCGTAGAGGGGAAACTGTTAAATCGTACGTCTGAGATCGCAGACTGGGCAGCTTCATTATAAAGGAGGAGAAGAAGATGGCAAAGATTGTACAGACCGCAGGAAGAAATGCACTTGGTGAATTTGCACCACAATTTGCACATTTCAATGACGATGTATTGTTTGGAGAAAACTGGAATAATAATGACATTGACGTAAAGACAAGAAGCATCATTACGGTGGTTGCTCTTATGGCACAGGGAATTACGGATTCTTCTCTGAAGTTCCATCTGCAAAATGCAAAAGATCATGGGGTGACACAAAAGGAAATCGCAGCAGTCATTACACACGTTGGATTTTATGCCGGCTGGCCAAAAGCATGGGCGGTATTTAATCTGGCAAAAGAAGTGTGGGAGACAGGCGAAGGCGATTTTCCATACGAAGACGAGGCAATGCGTGCGCATGCCAAATCGATGGTATTTCCGATCGGAGAGCCAAACGATGCCTTTGCCAGGTATTTTATCGGACAGAGTTATCTTGCCCCGGTATCGACAGAGCAGGTTGGCGTATTTAATGTAACATTTGAACCGGGATGCCGCAATAACTGGCACATTCATCACGCAAAAAGCGGTGGCGGACAGATCCTTGTCTGCGTGGCTGGACGCGGTTATTATCAGGAAGAGGGAAAAGAGCCGGTAGAAATGAAACCGGGCGACTGCATCAATATTCCGGCGGAAGTGAAACACTGGCATGGCGCAGCGCCGGATAGCTGGTTCTCTCATCTGGCAATTGAAGTGCCGGGAGAGGAGACTTCCAACGAGTGGTGTGAGCCGGTTGAACATGAAATGTATCGCTAGGAGGTCATTATGGAATATAGCATTGTGACAAAATAATACATGTATATCACAAAAAAATCCATTCCCGTCGGAGTGGATTTTTTGTATGATGACAAAAGAGTAAGAAAGAATTTGCCCGAGGCAGAACAAAAAGAAATGGAGAGAGTAAAATGGCTAAGACAAATGGAGTAATCAACAGCAAACGCACATTGGGAAAAATTAACAAAGAGATTTATGGACATTTTTCAGAGCATTTGGGAAGATGTATTTATGAAGGGATTTTTGTGGGGGAAGATTCGGAGATCCCAAATACCAATGGAATGAGAAATGATGTAGTAGAAGCACTGAAAAACATTAAAATTCCGGTACTTCGCTGGCCGGGTGGCTGCTTTGCCGATGAGTACCACTGGATGGACGGCATCGGATCAAAAGAGACGAGAAAACGTATGATCAATACGCACTGGGGCGGTGTTGTCGAGGATAACAGCTTTGGTACGCACGAATTTTTTGAACTTTGCGACCAGCTTGGCTGTGAACCATATATTAACGGAAATGTGGGAAGCGGAACCGTTCGCGAAATGTCGGAATGGATCGAGTATATGACATTTGACGGTGAATCTCCGATGGCAAAACTGCGTGAGGAAAATGGAAGAAAAGAACCGTGGAAAGTAAAATATTTTGGGGTAGGAAATGAAAACTGGGGCTGCGGTGGAAACATGACACCGGAATTTTATGGAAATATGTACCGTCGTTATCAGACATACTGCCGCAATTATGGAGACAACAAATTGTATAAGATCTGTTGTGGACCAAATGCAGATGACTTTGACTGGACAGATAAAGTGATGAGCCTGATCAAAGACCAGTTTGCCGATGCGATTAGTATGCATTATTATACGGTTCCGGGAAGCTGGGAGGAAAAAGGACATGCACTTGGTTTTGATGAAAAGAGATATTACGAGACGATCGAAGCGACACTTCGTATCGAGCCGATGATCGAACGCCATCTGGATATTATGAGCAAATACGATCCGGAACACAAAGTAAAATTGATCGTGGATGAATGGGGAACGTGGTATGATGTCGAAGAAGGAACTAATCCGGGATTTTTGTACCAGCAGAATTCCATGCGTGATGCGATGGTGGCTGCGCTGAATCTGAACATTTTCAACCGTCATTGTGACCGCATTTCCATGACAAATATTGCACAGGTTGTCAATGTTCTCCAGTCCGTAATCCTGACCGAAGGTGATAAGATGGTAAAAACGCCGACCTACTATGTCTATGAGATGTACAAAGATCATCAGGAAGCACAGCTGGTTGACTGCTATCTTGACTGCCCGAAAGTGACCTGTGAGGGATTTGACATTCCGGTGGTATCTTCGAGTGCTTCCGTAAATGAAGAAGGAAAAATGACAATCACGCTTGCCAATCCGCATCTGACGGAAAACCTTACGGTGAGTGCACAGATCCTTGGCAGCTATAATAACTGCAAAGCTACAATCCTCACAGGAAAAATGGACGATTACAACGATTTTGAAAATCCGGATACTGTACAGCTTGCGGCATTTGACGGGGCATCGCTGAACGACGGAACGTTGACTGTCGAAATGCCGGCAATGAGTATTGTAAAGGTAACATTGGCATAAATTTATATAAGGAGGCCGGCATGAAATTTTGCAGAAGGTGTCAGTGGACAAAGGAAATGTTCGACAAAGAATTACTTAAATTAGAAGAATATATCGAGCGCATTCCCGAAGAAGAAAGAGTGAGCGACGAGGAATACGAACGCCGCCTTATGCTCTGCGACACCTGCAGTTTCATGCGGGGAGGCATGTGCGGACGATGCGGCTGCTACGTGGCACTGCGTGCGGCAAAGCGGCAGCAGTATTGTCCGGATGTGCATAAGAAATGGTAGAAGGTGGATTTTGCCCCTTGACATTCCCTGCGTCCTTGTGCTATCATGAAACCAAATGAACATATCGACGATGATGGTGCAGGGGGGTTCCCCGGAGATTGCATTTTTTCCTTCAGAGAGACAAGATCAGCGGCTGGAAGTTTTGTCAGGTTCCGGATGCAATTGAATTTCACACCGGAGTTTTATTTCTGAATGAGTCTTTTAGTAGGAAATGACGTTGCTGCGCGTTAAGCAGATCAATGAGAGCCTGTCCGACAGGATGGGAACCAGGGTGGTACCGCGGAAGATCAAGAGTCCGTCCCTTGGAAGTATGGAGAACATACCGACAAGGGATGGGCTCTATTTTATATTTAGTCAGAAAGGAAAGAGAAACCATGAAAGAAAAATTGGACAGCATTATGAAAAATGCGCTCTCTCAGATTGAGGATTCCAAAGAATTGGACAAATTGAATGACATTCGAGTGGCATTTCTTGGAAAGAAAGGAGAGCTGACAAGTGTTCTCAAATCCATGAAAGAAGTTGCCCCGGAAGACAGACCCAAAGTAGGTCAGCTGGTAAATGAGGCAAGAAAGCAGATTGAGGAACGTTTAGAGGAGAAAAAGACAGCATTTGCCAAAGCGCTTCGTGAAGAAAAAATGAAAGCCGAAGTGATCGATGTAACATTGCCGGGAAATAAACCGGAATTGGGACATCGTCACCCAAATACGATCGCTTTGGAAGAAGTAGAAAAAATCTTTGTCGGACTTGGCTACGAAGTTGTATCCGGTCCGGAAGTAGAATATGATTATTATAACTTTGAGGCATTGAATATTCCGGCAAATCACCCGGCAAAAGACGAACAGGATACATTTTATATCAATGACAAGATCCTGCTTCGTACACAGACCTCTTCCGTACAGGTTCATGAGATGGAAAAAGGCAAACTGCCGATCCGCATGATCGCACCGGGACGAGTATTTCGTTCGGACGAAGTCGATGCGACACATTCTCCATCCTTCCATCAGATCGAAGGACTGGTGATCGATAAAAATGTAACATTTGCAGACTTAAAGGGAACATTGGCAGAATTTGCCAAACAGCTTTTCGGCGAGGAAACCAAAGTGAAATTCCGTCCTCATCATTTCCCATTTACAGAGCCAAGTGCCGAGATGGACGTAACCTGCTTCAAATGTGGTGGAAAGGGCTGCCGTTTCTGTAAGGGCGAAGGCTGGATCGAGATCTTAGGCTGTGGAATGGTACACCCACATGTATTGGAAATGAGCAACATCGACCCGGATGAGTACGTAGGTTTTGCATTTGGTGTCGGCTTGGAGCGAATCGCATTATTGAAATATGAGATCGACGACATGCGCTTATTGTATGAGAATGACAAGAGATTTTTGGAGCAGTTCTGATTTCCAGGCTGTTAAAGTATAAATGAAGAAATGAGGGAAAAACAATGAATACACCTTTATCATGGGTAAAAGCATATGTTCCGGAACTGGATTGTACGGAAAAAGAATATATGGATGCAATGACACTTTCCGGTACAAAAGTGGAAGGTTATGAAAAATTTGATGCAGATTTGGATAAAATAATTGTTGGCCGTATCGAGAAGATCGAAAAACATCCGGATGCGGATAAACTGGTGATCTGTCAGGTGGCAATCGATGAAAATGGTACAACGACGCAGATCGTTACCGGTGCTTCCAATGTCAAAGAGGGACAGAAAGTTCCTGTTGTACTGGATGGCGGACGTGTAGCCGGCGGTCACGACGGAAGTAAGACACCGGGTGGAATCAAGATTAAAAAAGGAAAACTTCGTGGCGTAGAATCCAATGGAATGATGTGTTCCATCGAAGAACTTGGTTCTTCCAAAGATTATTATCCGGATGCGCCTGACAATGGAATTTACATTTTGAGCGACAACAAAGAATATAAAGACGCACCAGTTGGAAGCGATGCCATCGCACTTTTGGGACTTCGCGATGCTAACTTTGAGTACGAAGTAACTTCAAACCGTGTGGACTGCTTTGGTGTACTCGGCATCGCCAGAGAGGCGGCTGCGACATTTGGCAAGCCATTCTGCCCGCCGGTTGTGACAGAAACCGGAAATAATGAAAATGTAAAGGATTACATTTCCGTAGAGATTGAAAATAAAGAACTTTGCTCCCGCTACGTAGCGCGTGTGGTAAAAGATATCAAATTGGCACCATCGCCGGAGTGGATGCAGAGAAGACTGGCTGCATGCGGAATCCGTCCGCTCAATAATATCGTAGATATCACAAACTATGTGATGGAGGAATATGCACAGCCAATGCACGCATATGATTTAGATACGATTGCAGATCATAAGATCATCGTTCGAAATGCAAAAAACGGAGAAGTATTTACGACTCTTGATGGACAGGAACGTACCTTGGATGACAGTATGCTGATGATCTGTGATGGCGAAAAAGCAGTAGGTATCGCCGGTATCATGGGAGGAGAAAATTCCATGATCACAGACAACGTAAAGACGATGCTTTTCGAGGCTGCTTGCTTTGATGGAACCAATATCCGTCTTTCCGGTAAAAAACTTGGTATGCGTACCGATGCGCAGGCAAAATTTGAAAAAGGACTGGATCCAAACAATACGTATGAAGCAATCAACCGTGCCTGCCAGCTGATCGAAGAACTTGGTGCAGGAACCGTCGTAGGCGGTGCTGTCGATGTTTATCCAAATGTAAAAGAACCGGAAGAGGTAGCATATGATGTTGACCGGATCAACCGTCTTTTAGGAACCGATATCAGTGAAGACCAGATGGTAACGTATTTTGAAACAATCGACCTTCCGGTTGACCGTGAGAAAAAACTGGTACATGTGCCGACTTGGAGACAGGATATCCATTGTCTGGCAGATCTGGCAGAAGAAGTGGCAAGATTTTATGGTTATGATAAGATCCCTGCGACACTGCCAAGCGGCGAGGCAACGGCCGGCAGACTTTCCGAACAGATGGAAATTGAAAATATTGCAAGAAATGTGATCGAACAGGCAGGATTTTCCGAGGGAATGACGTATTCTTTCGAAAGCCCGAAAGTATTTGATAAATTATTGGTTCCGGAAGGAAGCAAGGCAAGAGAGGCAATCGTAATTTCCAATCCGCTGGGAGAAGATTACAGTATCATGCGTACGCTGTCCTTAAATGGAATGCTGACATCCCTGGCAACAAACTACAATCACCGCAACAAAGATGTGCGTTTGTATGAACTTGCCAATGTCTATCTTCCAAAAGCACTTCCTCTTACGGAACTGCCGGATGAGAGAATGCAGCTGACATTGGGAATGTATGGAAAAGGCGATTTCTTTGATCTCAAAGGTGTTGTCGAGGCTGTACTTGATAAATTGGGAATCCGCAAGCTAATCACTTACACACCGGAGGACGACAGACCTTACCTTCATCCGGGACGTAAAGCAGATATCATGGTAGATGGACAGACCATCGGTTTCCTTGGTGAGATTCATCCGGAAGTGGCAGAAAATTACAATATTGGAACGAAAGTTTATGTCGCTGTGCTGGATGTGGAAACATTGACAGAATTGTCAAACTTTGACATTAAATACAAAGGTGTAGCGAAGTTCCCGGCTGTCACACGAGATATTTCCCTTGTTATGAAAAAGAATGTTCTCGCCGGACAGGTAGAGGAAATTATTCGCAAAAATGCCGGAAAGACATTGGAAAGCGTGAAACTGTTTGACGTGTACGAAGGCGAACAGCTTTCCGCCGATGAAAAATCACTGGCATACTCAATCCGCTTCCGTGCCGCAGACCGTACCTTGGAAGACAAAGATGTTACTACGGTAATGGATAAGATCTTGAAGAAATTAGAAGCAATTGATGTAAAAATCAGACAGTAATGTCATCTGACGATACGGGCAAAACTGTCTTGCAGGGAGGTATCGTCGTGAGAAAATTACTGGATAATATATTGTCACTGGCATTTGCTGGTTATATGATCTTATTGATATATTTTCTGTTCTTCAGCGAAGAATATGGACGGACCGTTCATTATACAGAATATCAATATAATTTGAAATTATTCCATGAGATTTCCCGGTATATTAAGTACCGGGAGGTCGTTGGAATGGAATATTTTCTGATCAATATTGTCGGAAATGTTGTCGTATTTATGCCGTTTGGATTTTTTGTTCCTAGTCTGAAAAAATGGTCCTTTGTGCGGGTGGTACTTACCGGATTTTTGTTTAGTCTGGCAGTGGAGACCGTTCAGCTTGTGACGAAGGTGGGAACCTTTGATGTGGACGATCTGTTTTTAAATACGATCGGAGTGACATTAGGCTGTATCATGTTCTATTTTTGCAGGAAAATATTCCGCGCAGTAAGAAAAAAGAAAGGCAGAGAAAGATGAAAATTCGGATTGGAAAGCGAAGAAGAATACAGTTTACAGATAAAAAACATCCCAAAAGAGGAATTGTATCGTCCGTGATCGCAGCAGCCTCTTTTATTATGATGTGCGCTCTTTTTATCGGTTCAAGCCATGTAAAAGGGCAGGCAGGAATTTCGTATGGATATCTTGGATTTCTCAATATGATCATTTCCATCGTCGGCTTTGTACTGGCATTTCGCTGCTTCAAGGAGGAAGAAATTTACAAGACTACACCGACATTTGGTGTCGTGATCAATGGATTTGTTTTGGTCAGTTATGTGGCTTTGTACATTCTGGGAGTTCTCTGATGGTTTTTGAGATCGTTAATTTTTTAAACATGGTTTTGTATTCATCTCCATACAAAGTTTCCAGATAATTGACCGGATAATTTCTTTCGTATCCTTTTTTTAACAAGGTGGAAGCGGCTTTATTATAAGCCACCGCAGCTTCAATCTCGGTCGGATATCGTCCGACGATAAATTCTCCATTGACATGGATCCGTGTTTCGTAGACCATTTTCCCCTTAAAATATTTATAAAATACACCGTGGTAGCGGTTGATGATCTCGATATTTTCATAGCGGAAATCCCGGGTATTTCCATTGACAAAATGAAAGTCGCGTCCTGCCACGGCATAATTTTTAATGCCATAACGGCTGAGAATATTGACCTGCATCCCATAATCACTTACAAAAAGATGACCGCCGCGCCGCATGATCGAGTGCGTGGAATAATAAAACAGATCGTCAATGTCAAAAATATAGTAATCATTTGACGAAAAATAATAACAAAAATAATTGTCTTTCAGATAAATCGGAGTTTTTATATACATCCCATTGTCGCGGAAATTCAGCAGACACACCCATTTGGCAAAAGAGAGGGTACAGTTTTCTGCAAAGCGTTCCAATGTGAGGACATGTGTACGCACAAGCTTTTCCGCTTCCAGATAGGCAGCCGCCGCCAGATCTTCACTGGAAAAACTTCCCAAACTAATATGTTTATTTTGAAACGTGATGGAGCTGCGGTAATACAATGTTCCATCTTTTTTTGTGGCAGTGTAAACTCCTTTTTTCATGGGAACCTCCTGATGTTTTCTATGGTATTAGTATAAAGCAAAAAAAGTATTTTGGCAAATGATTGGCAAAAAATAATTCAAAAATATTCAAATATTGTTGAGATATATTGCCGATAATGGTATAATTATTCCGTTGAATGAAATTGGGGAGGTTTGTATGAATTATATCAATGTTAAAGAAGCTGCCGGAAAATGGAATATATCCGAAAGAAGTGTGAGAAATTATTGCACTAATGGAAGAATAGCCGGTGCTGTTTTGAACGGAAGGACCTGGAAAATACCCGAAGATGCAGTTAAGCCTCAGAGAAAGAAACGAACAGAAAAAATAACTAAGGATCTGCTTTCGCGTTTAGTAATGGAAAAAGAGTCCGGAGTTCCGGGGGGGATATATCATAAAATACAGATAGAACTAACCTATAATTCAAATCATATGGAAGGAAGTCGTCTTACCCATGATCAGACAAGATATATATTTGAAACGAATACGATTGGAATGCAGAATGAGGCGGTTAATGTTGATGATATTGTAGAAACCACAAATCATTTTAAGTGTATTGATTTAATAATAGAACAAGCAAATTATAAGTTAAGTCAATCATTTATTAAACAGCTTCATGCTGTATTAAAATCAGGTACCTCGGATAGCAGAAAGTCTTGGTTTGCAGTTGGTGATTACAAAAGATTTGAAAACGAAGTTGGCGGAATGCCGACGACGAAGCCGGATGATGTAGAAAAAGAAATCAAACAATTGTTAAAAAAATATAATATTGATACAAAAAAAACATTGGAAGAAATTATAGAATTTCATTATGCATTTGAAAGAATACATCCTTTTCAAGATGGAAACGGACGTGTTGGCAGATTAATTATGTTCAAAGAATGTCTTCGGAATGGAATCACACCTTTTATTATTGAAGATGATATGAAAGAATTTTATTATCGTGGATTAAAAGAGTGGAAAAATGATCAAGCATATCTGATGGATACATGTTTGACTGCACAGGATAGATTTAAGGTTTATCTGGACTATTTTGGAATTGTGTATCAGGATTAGAGATTGAACATGGAGGGAAAGAAAATGTATGACAGACTGACAAAAAAAGATATTGAAAAGATGGAGAAAGAAATCGAACACCGCAAACTGGTGGTGCGTAAAGAGGCACTGGAAGACGTAAAAGAAGCCAGAGCCCATGGGGATCTCAGCGAAAATTTTGAATACAAAGCGGCGAAGAAATTTAAAAATGAAAATGAAAGCCGGATCCGCTATCTGGAGAAAATGATTAAGACAGCGCAAATCGTGGAGGACGAAGCATCTTCAGAAGAAGTGGGGTTAAATGACCGCGTTTGTGTTTACATGGAAGACGAAGACTGTGAAGAAGAATATAAGATTGTTACAACGATTCGAAGCAATGCGCTGAAAAATATGATCAGTATCGAATCCCCACTTGGAAAAGCGCTTCTTGGACATAAAAAGGACGACCGCGTCTTTGTACAGGTCAAAGAGAAAGTGGGATATTATGTGAAAATTCTGGAGATTATGAAAAGTGACGATGAGTCGGAGGCGATTAATAAGTTTTAGACGGTAAATAATTTATGGAGATTGAGAGATGAAGAGGAAAAATATGTCAACAGGAATCATGATTATTGGTCCGTCCGGAAGCGGAAAGACAACGCTGGGAAGAGTTGTTGCTGAGAAATTGGGATATCCATTTTTTGATGTGGATGATTACATATGGAAACAGGATACAGAAGAACTATATACAGAAATGTATACAAAAAAGGAAAAGATTAGCAGACTGAGTAACGATATTGAACCATACGAACATTTTGTCATGTCTGGTTCGATGAGTTCTTTTCACTACGCATTTGATGATAAGTTTGAGATGATGGTTTTGCTTTATGTTGAGCCGAACATTCGTGTACAACGTGTTCATAATAGGGCAATAGAACGATTTGGCGAAAGAGTACTTGAAGGTGGGGATATGCACCAAAGCCATATGAAATTTTTGGAAGGAAATCGGAGATATGAAACAGATGGTTCTCCGAATTTGAGTGAACAGAAAGAATGGATGAAAAACATGTCGTGTTTGAAAATTGAGTTAGATGGTATCAATAGTCTCGAAAATAATGCGGAGACAATTGTAAAAAACTGGAAAAGCAGAGAGGCAACTTGAGACTTAAAGAATTGAAAATCGGAATTTGGAGGAGGCAATAATAATGACAACAATATATTTTGTTAGACATGCAGAACCAAATTACAATAATCATGATGATATCTTAAGAGAACTTTCTGAAAAAGGTTTAAAGGATAGAGAACTTGTTACAGACTTTTTTATAGATAAACAAATTGATATTGTATTATCCAGTCCATATAAGCGAGCGGTTGATACAGTATTGGATTTTGCAGAAAAAAACGGAAAAGATATACTTATTGTAGAAGGGTTTAGGGAACGCAGGGTAGATAGTGATTGGATAGTAGATTTTGATTCATTTTGTAAAAAGCAATGGGAAGATTTTGATTACAAATTATCAGATGGTGAATGTTTAAAGGAAGTACAAAGCAGAAATATTGTAGCCTTAGATAACGTACTATCATCCTATAAAGGTAAAAATTGTTGTGGTAAAATATAGTTG
>DJEU01000059.1 GCA_002431395.1 Lachnoclostridium sp. UBA5890 | reverse complement strand
TACAACTATATTTTACCACAACAGAGTGATTAACAGGATACGCCTAAAGTTACAACCACTTTACGCAAATAACTCCGTGCTCCTATGTCGCCCGCTTTAGGGTATCCTTCCCTAAAATCATCTTAGTCCACTTCTGGTCCACTGGACCAAAAGTTAAAATCTCCTCCAATCTTTCCTCATAAGTTGACTGCAGGAACCCACGGCTGTGCAAAAAGGCATAAAGAAAGGCCCCCATACCCGAGTAATCAAAACCCGAATAGAGAGCCTTTTCGCAAGGGACAGCTTAGCACAGCCGTCACCTACAGTAAACCTATGTAATTTATCGCATCAATATCTCATACAAATCATCTGTTAGATGCTTCTTTAATATACTTTCCGCATCTATATCTCCAAAGCCATGATAAAACTCTTCCGCAACACCACCTGCGATTGCTCCAAATGTATCACTGTCACACGGCAAACTGTAGATATTTCTCATGAACGATTCATAATCCGTACTTTCATAAAAGCATCGCATAGCAGCCGGAACGGAACCCTGACAGCTTTCATTCCATTTGTAACGTGGTCTGATATCATCCAGACTATTTCCGATGCTGTAGTCATAAAGATCTACTGGATATTCCGACAAAACATAATCGTATATTTCCTGCTTAGACTTACCACGCTTTGCCATCCAGATACATGTAGCTGTAACAACAGCGCCTTTGATTCCTTCCGGATGATTATGAGATACTTCAGCCGTTTTAGCTGCCATCGCCTGCATTTCATCATAATCTTCGTAGAAATCTCCCACAAAAGCAACTCGCATGGCAGAACCATTACCCCAACTGTTATACGGCTGATGCTTTTTCCCATTGATCCAGCTAAAGAATTTGGCTCCGTATCCACAAAACGGATACTGCTGACCAACATCCACCATTGTTTCAACTAAATCATTATCTTCCACCAGAGCTTTCTTTATGGCAAGCATCATAACAGAGTCATCCGTAAACTTAGCTTTATCATCTATGATAAGCGGTATATTTTGCCAGTCCAAATTCTTTGGGCGATTAAACTCATACTGAGATCCCAATATATCGCCTAATACTGCACCCTTAATAGCCATTAGTTCTTACCCCCATTCTTCTTATTTCCACGAGTTAGATAATCTGCTACGATTGGAGCTTCCCATCCACTGTCATTAAGACAATCCTCCATATCTTCCGCAGAACTTGCCTTCATCGCAAAACACACTGCCTTTGATACACCTTCATAAACTGTAGCGGTTCCGATATTGTCATGAACATAATTTACGGCACGCTCTTTTCTGATTCCAAAACGCTGAGCTTCCGCATACGCATCAATGTTAGCTCCGATGAAAATAAACTCCCAGCCGTACTTTTTCTGCTGACGCTTTACCATCTTTTGCACCTTATCATAAGAATACTGTCTGCTGGCATTTTCCATACCATCTGTTGTAATCACAAAGATGGTCTTCTCCGGACGATCTTCCGGTCTGGCATACTTATGAATATTCCCAATATGATGGATTGCTCCGCCTACCGCATCAAGAAGTGCTGTACATCCGCGAACGTAATACTCCTTGTCCGTCATCTTCCTAATCTTATCAATCGACACTCTATCATGTAGCACTTCACAGGTATCATCAAACAACACTGTAGATACATATGCCTTCTCACCTGTCTTTTTCTGCTTCTCCATCATGGAATTAAAACCACCGATAGTATCTGCTTCAAGCCCTCCCATTGATCCGCTTCTATCCAAAATATAAACGATTTCCGTTAAACCTTTACTCATGATTCTTTACCTCCGTTTTCTATTACTGACCTCCCTGCAGTGAAGCATTTCCTTGTTGTGATGTAATAATAAACCGTGGGCAAAGAAAAAAGGTCAACCGTGAGGCGACCTTTCATATTTATTGATTTGACAAGGGATCAAGCCCATAATCAAATAATACAATATCTATTTTTAACACGTTATAGTCTTCGTGCTCTATGAAATACTCAACTATCTTATCTGTCTGCGATATCGGTGACAACGCATACCCAGCTATTCTAAGAAAATCTATCGTTTCGTCAAGATTAAGGCGTAACCCAACAGCAAGTGCAAGCATCTTCTCTTTTGAAGGCTTTACCTGCCCCTTAAGTAGTTTTGAAAAATACTGCTTTGAAATATTCGCTGTTGCATATACTTCTGAGTTTTTAAGCCCCTTTTTATTGATAAGCTGCTGTAAATGCTTTTCAAAAGAATCCGTATAGATTTCCTTTAACGCATCCTCTAAAGACTCTGTCTTCTTTTCAAAGGAAACCGGTTTAAGATACTCCGGCATCATAACCGAAGGTGCTTCATCTTCTTTAGCCTCTTCCTCTAAAGGAAGCGCATCAAAACTATCTTCCTCTTCATCCTTGTTTTCTCTTCGCAGGAATGATGGTATATGGAAAGATTGCACTGTAGAACCTACTCTGCTCTCCGGACGTTTTCCTATTTCACGCGGATAATTGTCATTTCGGTATTCCTCAGCAAGAGCTGTTGCTACGTAGCCGTCATCAACAAAGCTGGCTACATCTTCTACAAGCTTACCGGAAATAGTAACATCCTCGCTACCAAATACAGCAAGCGTAATCTCTATGTCATTGTCTTCCAAGAAAGCTGTAAAAGTATCAACGGCAATCTGTATTCCAAGCTCCTTCGGAAAACCATATGTGCCCGTGGCAAGAAGCGGAAATGCAATGGAATTACATCCGTGGTCTTTTGCCAACTGCAAAGCTTTTTCATAACAAGAACGAAGACACGCTTCCTCGCCTTTGCTTCCATCCGTCCACCATGGACCACTTGCATGAATGATATACTTTGCATCAAGATCAAAGGCATCTGTAATTGCTACTTCTCCAGGCATCAGAAGCCCGATCTTCTTACGGGCTTCAAGAAGTTTTTCCTTACCGGCTACTTTATATATAGCAGAATCTACACCATCGCCAACGGCAACGTTCGGATTTGCCGTATTTACTATGGCATCTGCTTTTACCTTTGTTATGTCATTTCTAATAATCTGAAAAGGCAAATCCTCACCTCCCTACTTAAATCAAATAAATAATACTTCCATCGTCATTTGATATACGCAAAAAATCTTCTGCTGTATAATGATTTTCATCATTCTTGATGGTAAAATAGCTTTCTACATTTGCTAAGTGCCCTATCTTTTCGTAAAGAGGAACCGACTTGTTCCAATTCCCGTTTTGTTTATCCGACGTAGATAACCAGCCACTTACACTCACTGTTTCTCCTACCGAATAAAATTCCTTAAAAGCCTTTATTGTATCAATAACGGAAAGCATAAGTGTTGTGCCTATTCCATGATTACTAATCCTTGAGGGTACTTCCAAATGACCAAATCCAGCATGATGTTCATTTTTAAATTTTTCGATTTCTATGTAAACCTCCACACTACCATTCCAAAAATCATCGCCCTGAATACCACAACGTATTTCACCATCTATATGATTATCCTTATTTGTAAAAACTTCCTCTATCCAGAATTCTCCTCTTAATGACTTAATCCTCTTCTTTTCAAATGGATGATTAAGCAATTCCTCTATAAAACTATTATCCACAGATGTTTACCTCCTATTGCTAAAGCAATTTCAGCTTCTGATCCAGCGGACCAAAATCTACAGTTCTTTATAAATCTTTTAATCTTGTTCCGTCCTCTGTCTTCCAATCGACATTACCATTGGATGTATGCCCAAGTATTACAGCTGACGCAGCGGACGGTGCACTAAACTCATAATCCTTTTGGAATACTCCATCTTTTATCACTTCATCTTTGATAAGTGTATTTCGCAGATTATAATAACCTTTACCCTGGGTCTCCAATGACGGCACTGTATGGTCTGATATTTTTGAACCTGAAAGTACTGTGAATCCACCTGTACTTACAAAGCCTTTTGCACTTGCCTCTATTCCCTTGCAATACAGATAAACCGTATCATCTGCAGCCTTCGGAACCGGCACAAGAACCTTATATCCAAGAGTATTGATGAGGATCTTCACATTATCTATAAACTCTTCCATAGTAGCAATCTGTGCTTCTTTCAGTACAGTGTTCTTATACGTGTTCTTCGTCAGGACAGAATATCTGCCACATTCCTTAGCAATCTCAACAAAGCGATTCTCTAAATATCTAATTAAGGCTTTATTCAAGTCTCTACCTACAAAAATTACCGCAGTATTCCAGTAATATTTCTCCTTGCCGGACTGATAATCCCTAAGATGTTGAGAAAGCCTATCCAACACGTTTTCTGCTTCGCCGATATACACGGAATCCGTTCCGTCATCCTCCTGACACATTAAGAAGTACACACCGACACCTTTAATATCATCCCGGTCACATCCTGCAATCTCTGTTCTTGGGATCTTAATGGCTTTACCATTCCAGTTTGATAATTCCGCTGTAGTCAAACTATCTGCGGATCCATTTACAAGAAAGAGTTCAATAGCTTTTCCATACATTCAAAACACCACCCTCTCACTTAACGCTAATTTCTTGTTCCTAATTCTTCAGTCTTTATATAATTCCAGAAATTCTTGGCTGTTTCAAAACAACTACTATAACGATACTCTTTTAAATCTCCTTTATGAAACTTTTCTTCGATATTTTTGTATTGTTGTTTAAACTCATCAACTGATTCAAAATTAAGAACATACATCATGTTTTCCAAATGTTCCTTTGATATCAATCTTTTTGAATACGTTGCAAATAAACCTCTATACTCATCGCTATTATAAACATAAGTCAAAGGGAACCATGCCCAATCTTTCTCATAGTTGGAAATCAAAAGCGACGCGCTATGGCAAAATAAATCTCCTGAAACAAACTCATCTTTATTACATACTTCTACATTAAGGTTCTCAATCCACAGTGCTGCGGTTCCGCAATAATAATTCTTACCATCTCTTTTACAAATAGCACTATCCAAGACATCGTTATAGCAGTAAAAACAGTTATAACTATCAGCGTCCTGATTAAAATGTGAAGTACCAGCAAAATATGTCTTATTTAAAACATATCTCAAAGCTTCATTTGCACACTTTTTTAGATAATACGCTACCACATATATAAAACACTCGTGCACAAAAGTCACCTTTAAATTAGCATAATTTGTCTGTTGTCTGCGTATTTCATACATTAGTTCTTCTAAAAATTTAGCTATCTGCTTATACCCTTCCTGAACGTACTCAGTACTTTTAACAAGCAGAAGGAATTCATCTCTAAAAGGCATTAATTCAAGGTAGCACGGAATAACTTCTTTTTCGGTGTACTCATATCCCAAAATCTGTTTTTTTAATTCCTCAAGATTTTCAGCAAACTTACTCTTTTTTACGGCATCACCTGCCGTTCCTCGAAAAAAATCGCTCGTCACCCTCGACTTATATGACACCTTGGGAATCTCCTCTAGCCACACTGGAGGTTTTCCCAGCTCTGGCTCCTTATATGTATCTATCCCATATAATGTACGTACCATTCTCTGATACTCAGTATCATATGTGTCAGGCATTGATAAATCGAAGTGCAAAAGTCCCTTTAAATACTGCGGTTTACATACATTTCCTTCGGCATCTCTTTCAAATACAACCGGTATAAACTTTCTCTGTTCAACCTTATTATAAACCTCTGTTGAAATAATCTGTGTTTCTGTACCTACGCCACCAGCCCTTTCATTTGCCTTCTTTGCATAAATAGGATCTATCAGAATCAGTACATTAGTAATGCTCTCATCTAAAACACTTTTTTCCATAAATTTAAAGGTATCATTACCCTCTTTTAACTGCCATTTATCAAAAACAACATCCACTCCATCTCCCTTAAGATTTGTAGCCAAAGCAATAACCTTCTCATCATGTTCTTGTGATCCCCATGCATAAGAAATGAAAACCTTAGGGTGTTTTATCCTATTCTTCATCTGCATCTATGCCCCCTATATCGATATCTGTTTTATAATCCAAACTATTATCAGCATTAAATGATTCCCCAATATTATGAAACTTCTCAAAATATGCCTTCAGTCTTTCGATAACTCGCTCCTTCTTCTCTGATCTGTTACTGCCACCAAATCGTGATACTGGAGGAAGAATCTTATCAATGTCTGTACCAGTGGTCTTGATTTCTCCGATACGGAAAGCATACTCTATGAACCTTCTTGTTGCTTCTTCCTGTAACTTTTCCTCATCAATGATAATAATAAGCTGCTGATCACGCTGAGCTGCAACATAGTTGTTCCATTCAGTCATAATGTCATCAACATCATTGATTCCGGCAATGAAGTTTTCGATAAGAGCTTTCTTACTTCTAAGTTCAGGACTTGCTGCAATCGCTTTCTTGATGGTAACAAGAACCTCTTTATCCTCGCAGTGGCTGTCATGATACTTCTTCACCAGCATGAGAATGTAATCAATATTGATCTCAATCTGCTTAATAAGCTCGATTTCAAATACAATATCATCATCAATATTTACTGCTGCATGTTCTTCTCTCTTACGCTTCCACTCATCGCGAAGATCCTGATACTTTCCAAGGTAGTCTTGCATATCACGGTCAGAAAGAATCTCTTTTCCTGCAAACTCATCAAAAGAGCTAAGCAGGTTTCTCATTCTAAGGATTGCACCAAATAATGAGATGAATGCTTTCTGATTGGTTTCACCTTCAATACGAGCCTCTTCCACAGGGAACTTTGTTGTAAGTTCTTCAATCATATCAACATAGCCCGGATGCGGTGTGTCATCTACTCCGGTATAACCGTAATAGTAGTCCTTAAAGCTCTGCATCAAAACAATGCCGCCTGCATCCTTATCTCCAAATAAAGAGATAGCTGAATCCACTCTCTTCTGAAGATTACGGAAGCATACAATGTTACCGAAAGTCTTAATAGAATTGAGGATTCTATTCGTTCTTGAAAAGGCCTGAATCAGTCCGTGCATCTTCAGGTTCTTATCAACCCAAAGAGTATTCAACGTTGTAGCATCAAAGCCTGTAAGGAACATATTAACTACGATAAGAAGATCAATCTCCTTATTCTTCATTCTAAGAGATACGTCCTTGTAATAATTCTGGAACTTATCGCTGGATGTATCATAATTCGTATTGAACATCTTATTGTAGTCATCAATAGCAGCTTCCAAAAAGTCTCTGCTTGACTGATCAAGTGCTGATGTATCCTCAGAATTTTCTTCGCCTAATAAACCATTATCCTCTTCTGCCTCCTCTTCATTTGCAGCAAAACTAAAGATTGTAGCCACGCGAAGCTTCTTAGAAGGATCCGCCTGCATCTGCTTCTTAAATTCTTCGTAGTAAAGCTTTGCCATCGGAACGGAAGCTACCGCAAATATTGAGTTAAATCCGCTGAGTCTTTGCTGCTGTTTAATCTCTTCTACGGTTCCTTGCTTTGCAGATGCAACCTCTTCAATGTTAATCAAAGAATTATAAACGTATGACTTATCGCCTCTATAGGTCTTTCTATCAAAGTTATCAAGAATATACTTTGTAACCATAGAGATTCTTTGCGGTGCCATCATAGCCTTTTCTCTGGCAATATCCCACACCTCTTCATCTTCGATATTATCATCAATGTCCATTGTCTTTATGTAATCAACACGGAACGGAAGAACGTTCTTATCATTGATAGCATCAACGATGGTATATGAATGAAGCTGATCTCCAAAAGTTTGCTCTGTTGTAAAGAAAGTAGTTTTTTTTGTACTACCGATATTGGTCGCGAAGATAGGCGTACCTGTAAATCCGAATAAATGATACTTCTTAAAGTGCTTTACAATCGCAGCATGCATATCGCCGAACTGACTGCGGTGACATTCATCAAAAATAATAACAACATGCTTGTTATAGATCTCATGTTCTTTATTCTTCTTAATGAATGTAGCAAGCTTCTGAATGGTTGTAATAATAATCTTATACTCGTGATATACACCATTCTTATCCTTATCCTCCAACTGTCTCTGAAGGATAGATGTCTTGGTATTACTGTTTGCAGCACCCTTCTCGAATCTGTCATACTCCTTCATGGTCTGATAATCCAGATCCTTACGGTCTACGACAAAAAGTACCTTATCAATGTATGGTAAATTGGATGCCAGCCTTGCAGTCTTAAATGAAGTGAGGGTCTTTCCGGAACCAGTAGTATGCCAAATGTAGCCACCTCCGGAAATGTCGCCGTACTTTTTATAGTTATTTGCAATCTCGAGACGATTAAGAATACGCTCCGTCGCAGTAATCTGATAAGGGCGCATAACCATAAGCATATTCTCTGAAGTAAAGATACAATACTTCGTAAGAATATTAAGGATTGTATGTCTTGCAAAGAACGTCTTTGTAAAATCAACAAGATCCGCAATTACTCTGTTCTTTGAATCTGCCCAGTATGATGTAAACTCAAAGCTATTACTGGTTTTGCCCTTCTTAGTCTTTGATGCATTTGCATCCTTGATAGCATTAAATCTCGTGCTGTTCGAGTAATACTTTGTATTTGTACCGTTAGAGATTACAAATAACTGAACATACTCAAAAAGTCCAGATCCAGCCCAAAAGCTGTCTCTCTGGTATCTGTTAATCTGATTAAATGCTTCTCTGATAGCAACGCCACGTCTCTTAAGCTCGACATGAACCAAAGGCAAACCATTAACAAGAATCGTTACATCATAGCGGTTATCATGCTTAGCTCCATCTGCTGTTCCGATAACATACTGATTGATAACCTGAAGGAAGTTGTTGTGAATGTTCTTCTTATCAATAATGGCAATGTTCTTTGTACTGCCATCATCACGCTTAAGAACCTGAATGTTATCCTCCTGGATTTTTCTCGTCTTCTCAACAATACCCTCATTCTGATTTGCCAAGGATTCACTGAAGAATCTTTCCCACTCGCCATCAGAGAACTGATAATCATTGAGCATTTCAAGGCGCTTACGCAAGTTTGCAATTAAATCAGATTCCTGATGAATCTTAAGATACTCATACCCCAATCCGCCTTGGCCATTTTCCCCAGACAGTAGCTTTATAAACTCTGCTTCCAGCGCAGCTTCCGACTGGTAGCTTTCAGAGCGAGCCTTTGATGGCTCGTACTCTGTAACTACTGTATTTTCATTTGTCTGTGCAACAATGTTAAAATATGGCACAGCTAACACCTCCTCCTTAAACTGCTTCTTTAAATGTCAACAACTTGTCCCGGTAATATTCATATTGTTTTTGACGGGCCTCTATTTCTGCAGGTAGTCCTTCCATCATTCCGTTACATAATTTATCGAACCGACTTAGTACATCCACTATTTTTGTTTGAACCTCAATAGAAGGTACTGGAATCTTTACATCTAAAAGATCTTTAACTTTTAAATGTGGAACAGACCCTTTTGTAATCTTTTGTTCAAATTGTTTTCTTGCCGCAACGGAATACAAGAAAAACATTAAATAATGTGGAAGGATAACTTTTTCATCTACTTTTATACCGTATAATGTTTCACTCATTCCCCAATCATCATTGTATTCCTCTATAATTGCCATTCGTCCAACCGTGCCTGTTCCTGTACTAGCAAATAATAGCAATCCTTTTTCCAGATGTGCCCTTTTGTTAATAAGTTCAAGTGCTTCCGGTGTGATTCTATCTGTTCTTTCTGTAACATTTATCTGATTATCGAATATATCTTTTCCTGTGATATACGGATAGCATGCCCCCGCCTCATTTAAAGTAAAGTTCTTCCTTGGATTAAGTCCTGTTTTCAGCGATGTGATTATTTCTCCCACAGTAGATACATTAACATCATCCGATATACTCTCAAACAACTGATTTCCATAATAATCATATTGCTTTTTGCGAGCTGAAAGCTCCGCTGAAAGCTCCGCTGAAAGCTCCGCTGAAAGGAGCGTGAACTTGTCCAGGATCTGGACTATTTCACGTTGTATTTCCAGTGGGGGTACAGGAATTTCAAACTGCTTAACTTCATTATCCGTTATAGCTGGATAACTTGCACCCTTCTGATATTTTTCTACATGAGCATAAAACTCAGTTGATGAAATAATATGGTAAATCCAACTATTCAAAATAATGCTTTCATTTGCTCTTAATACACAAAAACCAGTACTGCATATTTGTCCATCATATTCCTTAGGTACCATACAATACCTTTTCAGCATTGGTCTTGTACCACCAAACAAGATATCCCCCTCAAGAACAATCTGCTGAGCTCTGCTTGGAGCATTGTCTCGGTTAATTGTAGAACACGCAATAATTCTATGGGTTTCTCTATCTACTGAAGTAAGATCAATATACTGGAAATCTCTGTCATCATTTTTCCATTTAATATTTTCTGCTTTAATAACACATTCACCTAAAGGCTTAAATGGCACTCCCTCTGGGCAATATTTTTTTATCAGTTCTTCAACTTTACTCATATTACACCTCGATTTCCGCTATAATCTTATCTATTTCTTTACGCAGGGACTCTTCTCTACGTACAATCTCTTTAATCTCTGCATTTAGACGATTAATATCTATTATTTCTCGTGTATCTTCAGCTTCAACATATACACTAACAGTTAAATTGTAGCTATTCTTCACAACCTCTTCATAAGAAGCCAAAAATGACTTATGCTCAACATTTTCTCTTTTTTCAAACCACTCTACTATACTATCTATATTTTCTTCAGTCAGTTTATTATTGTTCGTAACTTTAATGCATTCCTCTGTGGCATCAATAAATAATACATTACTGTTTTTCTTTCCCTTCTTTAAAACCATTATGCATGTAGCTATAGGAGTTCCGAAAAACAGATTCGCAGGGAGTTGGATTACACAATCCACATAGTTATTGTCAACTAAGTACTTACGTATCTTCTGTTCTGCGCCGCCTCTGTACATAATACCCGGGAAACATACGATAGCTGCTGTTCCGTTATTTGCAAGCCAGCTAAGCGCATGCATGATAAATGCCATATCTGCCTTGCTCTTAGGTGCCAATACTCCTGCCGGTGCAAAACGAGGGTCATTGATAAGCAACGGATTCTCGTCACCTTCCCATTTGATTGAGTACGGAGGATTTGACACGATAAGTTCAAACGGTTCATCATCCCAATGCTGTGGAGCCGTAAGTGTGTCTTCACATGCGATATTGAACTTATCAAATCCTACATCATGAAGGAACATGTTAATTCTACAAAGGTTATATGTAGTAATATTGATTTCCTGTCCAAAGAATCCATTACGCACCTTGTCTTTTCCAAGAACCTTTTCCGCTTTCAAAAGTAATGATCCAGATCCACACGCAGGATCATATACCTTATTAACTTCTGTCTTGCCTACAGTTCCAAGTCTGGTAAGAAGTTCAGAGACATCTGCCGGGGTAAAAAATTCTCCACCGCTCTTACCAGCGTTGGATGCGTACATAGTCATCAGATACTCGTATGCATCACCAAATGCGTCAATATCATGGTTCTTAACATCACCGAGATTCATTTCAGCTACACCCTTGAGCAGCTTTGCAAGCTTTTCATTTCTCTTTGCCACAGTTGCACCGAGCTTATTACTGTTTACATCAAAGTCATCAAACAGGCCTTCAAAATCGCTTTCAGATTCACTGCCCTTTGCGGATTCCTCAATATGACGGAATACTGTCTCCAATGTCTCATTAAGGTTTTCATCATCGTCCGCCTTTGCCTTTACATTGCAAAACAGCTCGCTTGGAAGGATAAAGAAGCCTTTTTCCTGTACAAGATCCTTTCTTGCAGTCTCTGCCTCATCATCTGACATTTTAGCGTAATCAAATCCTGTATTTCCGGCCTTTTCTTCACCTTCGTTCACATAGTTTGTAAGGTTCTCTGAAACGTATCTGTAGAACATTGTGCCAAGGACATAGTTCTTGAAATCCCATCCATCTACAGCTCCTCTTAATTCATCTGCAATCGCCCAAATAGCGCGATGTAATTCGTCTCTTTCCTGCTCTTTCTTTGTATCAATCATTTTATTTTCTCCTTTACTGGGTATGCTTTTTCCACTTTACTTCAAATTTTAACTCTTATACTGTCCTATAATACGGACTATGAAAATAGTTTTTCATTCTAGTTTTTCATTAAAACTTTCAGCATTTAATTCATCTAATCTCTTATACAGCTGCTTCAATTCCTTATTTATTTCCGAAATCGGCCTTAATTCAATCACTTCATCAACATCAATATACTTTGAAATTGACCAATCTCCAGTCTCGATCACTTCAGCGTTAGGCACTGTAAAGGAAATACCTTCAACCACCTTTTTGCCTTCAAGAATCTCGCTGAGTTTCTTTTTATTCTCATCTGTGATATAAGCATCATTTCTGCGTTCTCTTTGAACCAAAGATGTGCCATCTACAAACAGTACATCCTTGTTGTTATGTTCAAGGATAAGCATTGCCGTATTAATCATCGTACTGTTATATACCGGAGGTAACGAAACTACTGCTTTGAGCAAACCTTCCTTGACCAGATTCTTGCGAAATGCACTTAATGCTTTCGTCTGTTTGAACAGGATACCCTGCGGAACAATCAAAGCCACTCTTCCGTTATCTTCCATAGCATCTAATGCACTTGCCATAAAGAGACATTCCATTTCTTTACATGAGTCTGCATCCATCCATTTCTTTACCCTGTGAAGCTGATATCCTGCCAATTCATTCATAGGTCGCATACCAAACGGAATATCCATTACAACTTTGTCTGCTACATACGCAGAATCCATCGCAGTAAAATCCTCTTGAATGACATCGAAGCGGATTCCGCTTAATATCATATATAAAGTAGCTACCTGAATGGAGTCTGTGTTGATATCCACACCATAAAGAGTTACATCCTTTTTACCTCTAACAGCGTTTATTGCTGAATATCCGTATCCTATCGTTCCATCAAGCACGGTTTCTCCATCCTGGACATTCGCTGCGATACTAAGCAAATCCGCCACCGCATTACTTGATACCTTTTCCGCAGTATTTCTTCTTGCATCTTTAGATGCCATATTAATTAGCTGTGTTGCGTATGGATAATATCCTTCTTCGTCTACTACAATATCCGCTGTTGCTGAAACCACACCAAGAAAAGCTTTCTTCCATGCTTCCTCTTCTGATCTGAAAGAAGATAACACGTCGGAGAGTAAACCTCTCTTAACTTGGTATGTTTCTTCCAGAATATCAGATGCTCTTCTGATAACCTCTATGTCTTCAGTTGATACCGGGCGGTAAAGGACTTTGGTTAGTTCTATGATTGAAGGCATATAGTTCGGATTTGTACAAGCATTTTCTTCAACCATCTTCTTCAAACACATAACATATAAGGTACTTCCTACATACTGTGTTCCATCCATTCCGGCGTTATGCCAAATGTTGGCTATATCCCAAATATATTTTTCAACGTTCTTAATATCAGCCATCTTAATTACCTCCTAAAACTGTATCCAGCTTCTCTTTTTCAAGAGAGATAATCTGCTCCATCACAACTTCCTTTTCACAAAGGTTTCTGTAAAACTGAGCCACCTGCTCCTGTTCTTCCATCGGCAGAAGATTTACCTTTGCTTCCTTAACCTTTCCTATGGTTAGCATTGGAACCTTTGCTCCACTTACCATATTCATGACCTGTCTCATGTAAACACCTGAATTACAAAATGCTGTGATAAATTCCGATGATGCATTCTTTCCAGTGTTGCGGATGATGATGCAGAAGGAAGTAATCAAAAGCCCTTCATCTTCCTCGCTTACATAGGCCGCATCATATGGTGAGGAAAGTTTTACTACGATATCTCCTGCTCTTGTGAGCTTCTTTTCATCGAACTCTGTTTTATAATCGACATCGTATAACTCTTCGTGCTCGATCTTCCCAGCCTTAATGGCTTTCGGCGGAATGACCTTTACTGTACCAATTGCTCTTTCATTTTTCTTTTCATCTGCTTCTATTCTTGATGTAATCTGACCTCCGATAAAGGATAGTCCCTTAATATCACTTAATTTTACTTGTTTGTTCATTTTTATATCCTCCATAGCATTGATATATTTTTAAATGTTCAAAACCGGTTTGTAAAAGAAATGACACGGTACCAGTGCCTCTTCCTTTTGATGGTCTCATATTATCATAATGTTCCATGCATGTCAATAACATTTTTCAAAATATCACAAATGATTTTGATATATTTTTTTATGATCAGTTTTAGTTCTCTATTCTACGTACCCTCGGAGGCGTAGCTGTCTTTCTCTCCAGCCATGGTAATGTCGCATTTATCAGCACGCAAAACTCAATCATAACCATAATTACAAGAATGATCCCCTTCACTATGATTCTTGCCATATTATTTCCAATATTGTCTGCCGGTGCCCAAAGCATCGCAGTCATCATGATAACGCTTGCCACACCCGGAGCCAGTGCTGCTATCGGAACATATGATAAGAGAACATACAATATAAAGAAAGCTGCTACTGCGATGAATGCCCCCATCATCCCTGCCAGCGGTGATAACTTCTGGTGAACCGGAATGCACCAAACGATTGCAGGAATCATATTTATCAACGGGAACTTAAAGTTCTTCTCGTATTTACTTGCCTTTGTGTCTTCGACGATATATTTTGCCATAATCATTCCTCCGGATATATTGTACCATACATATCATGATTTACCTCAGCCGTATAGTAGTGGCTGATGGTATTCGGTGCGTTATAGAGTGCTGTTGTCAAATAGGCTTTGATATTGGATACCTTTGTTGTGTTATTCTTCATGCAGCTGATGACATATTCCAAATGCGTTGAATTGAGCTTCAGGAACTTACTCTTCACCAAGTTATACGGATAGTCTTCCCCTGCAATACGGATAGTCTTCCTCGGAACACAAACAACATCGCAGATTAACTGATAAAGCTCGTCATACATTTCTCTGTCAGACCATTTCTTGTTGCTCATCATGATGTCATAATCAATGTTTTCTCGAATAAGCTCCATATATACGGTAGTTTCATCCATCTGATCCATCCCCGTAACTCGGATAGACATGTCCATGCGCTTGCCAGATTGAATGATATGATCGGTATCACTAGATTCAATATTGTTAAAATCATTATTATTCGGGTCTGATTTCTGTACTACCCCCGGTATAGATTCCTGACAGGTACCAGTATTAACATCTGACTGGTCTTCCATATTTACCGGCCTAATACCTGTACCAGTAGAATTTTTAGACTGGTGTTCTACCACCGGTTCATTTTCCTTACCTGTACAATTTTCTGACCGGTCTAATGACTCTTCTTCTCCTCCGGATACGAAGTTCTTAACGTAGATGATATTTGCAAATCCGTTTCTCTGCTCAATATCTACTAATCCAATAGCCTGCAACTCCTTCAAAAGCCCCACCGCCGTCATCTTGCTACAGTTAAGATCTTCCATAATACTTTTTATTGAATACTTGATATAAACCCTGTTCTGATCATCAAACCATCCGCTTCTGACGGAAAGTGACATACGATCAAGCATCAGTCCATACAAAAGCTTGGAATTATTCGATATATCCTTAAACCTGTTGTCTGTTATCAAAGCCTTCGGCAGGCGGTAGAACGTAAACTGCTCTGCCTCTTGCCCATAATAAAACTCCAGCTTCAGCCTCTCCATTAACGCGGTTCCCCTTTCTCCTTCCATTCATCAAGAAGCTTTACGATAAGCTCCTCGATATCCTCATTGCTCATATCCGGGGTAAAATAGTTGTCCAACTTTTTCTGGTTAAATACTACCTTACGTGGTTTTGGCTTCTTCTCCGACAGATAATCCTTTAGGAAATCTGCGTTCAGATAACCTTTACGAGATGATTCCTTTATCCTTGCACTCTGCTCCTGGCTAAGTGACACTCCCATCTCCGAAATAACTTCATATACGATTCTCTGCTGTTCCTGCGGAATAAAAGAAAGATCCACGCCCTGACGAAGTCCCAGCTTCTTTTCATCCACCATAGCAAGCAACTTTTCGTCCAAACTGGCGATGCAGATCAGACGTTGAATGGTCTTCATGCTTTCTCCTGCCTGCTCACTCATTTCCTGCAAAGAGTTCCCCTGTGCCTTGCCCTGATGCTTCATAGCTTCATATTTCATCTGATAAGCCTTCGCTCTCTCGCTGACAAGAATATCCTCACGCTGGATATTGGCATCCACCATAATTACTACGGCTTCATCATTATCACAATCACGAACAATAACCGGCATGGTATCTTTACCTGCAAGTTCGGATGCATGCTTTCTTCTGTGACCGGATATAAGTTCATATCCGCCTTCTTCTCTAGGTCTTGCGATAGCCGGAACCAACACGCCATACTCTTTAACACTCTCTACCATTTCTTCCATGTTTTCATCATCTACAACACGAAAAGGATGGTTTTCAAAGGTATGCAGTTCCGATAAAGGGATCTCTACTATCTGTCCCTCAACAGGTTTTGCTTCTGTCGTAGTACTACCATCATTCTCCGCCGAAAACATATCATCATAGCTGGAAAGCTTGATTCTATTTGATAATCCCTTACTGCTCATTGGCTAAAACCTCCTCTACAATCTTTTCATACGCCGCTGCTACTTTACCCTTGCCATCATATTTATAGATGCTGACTCCTTCGGCAGATGCCTCCGCAGCTCTAACGGAAAGCGGAATCACATCATTAAATATATGGATACTACTTCCATAATGCTCATACAGCACTTCCGTAATCTCCTTAGCATAAATGGTTCTGTAATCCACCATCGTGATCAGAATGCCCATAATATGAAGTTTCGGGTTCATCTTACGCTTTACACGACTGATTGTCTTTAACAACTGTTCTAAACCCTTTATAGGCAGGTATGCGGCCTGTACCGGGATAATAACCTCATCCGCCGCCACAAGAGCATTTAAGGTAAGCTGTCCTAAGTTTGGTGAGCAATCCACGAGGATGTAATCATAATCATCCCTAATGGTCTCGACATACTCACGAAGCGTTGTCTCCGAACTCATAATTCCTACAAGCGATGTCTCTACACCGGATAATTCGATATTGGCAGGCATAAGATCTATTCCTTCCTCATGATGCAGGATACCAGCTTTCAAATCATATTCATCCTCGTTCAATACCCAGTCCATAACATTTGCAAGGGTCACTTCCAACTTATCCGGCTCCGGATATCCTAAAGCCTCTGTAAGAGATCCCTGAGGATCGTTATCGATAACAAGAACCCTCTTTCCTTTGTTTGCGAGTCCGATACCAAGATTTACAACAGATGTACTCTTGGCGACACCTCCCTTTTGATTTGCACAAATAATTACTTTACACATCGCGATAAACTCTCCTTTCCAAAAACTTATCATTCCTTCTGGTTTTATTCTTTTTGTTCTTCTCTTCGTTTTCCTTAAAAGCTTCCAAGATTTCAAGCATAGTGCGGATCGGTGTGAAAAGTTCCTCGTCTATCTCAGAGGCTTCTTCCCGTCGTTCCAATTCTCCAAGAATGCCATACAGTTCCTTTCGGAAATTCACCAGCATCATAGGATTTCCCTTTGCCGTAACCTTGTTATGCAATACGGAGTCAAGAACATAATCCTGTTTTGTCGCATATCCAAGCAGTTTCCATCGCTTATCCAATTCCCTCCTTTCAGCAGGAGAACAACGATAAGCGATAGTCTCGCTCCGCAGCCTTCCTTTTGGATCAAGATTCTTTGCTGACATCAAATCCCTCCTTCCATTCTTCATCAAGCGCCTCTGCCATATCGTCCTGAATTGACGGCATCATGTGTGCGTATCGATAAGTAATCTCCGTACTTTCATGCCCTACACGATTGCCGATAGCCACAGCTGAGAACCCCATGTCGATAAGAAGAGATACATGACTGTGTCTTAAATCATGAAGACGAATACGTTTTACACCGCTCGCCTTTACGCCCCTGTCCATCTCATGATGCAGATAGGACTTTGATATCACAAAAATCCTGTCCCCCGGCTCAATGCCATAAATGCTATTAAGGAAATCTCTCATTTCTAATGCAACATTCTCTGGCATAGAAATCATACGCACACTTTTGGGAGTCTTAGGTTTTGTAATAACATCCCTTCCGCTGATTCTCTGATAAGATTTGGTTATAGAAAGCTTATTCTTATTGAAATCAAAATCCGCAGGAGTTAATGCCATCAACTCGCCAATTCGAATTCCACACCAATACAAAAGTTCAAATGCCATATAGGAATAAGTTTTATTTGCAACCTCAGGAATAAAGCGCATATACTCTTCCTTTGTCCAAAAAAGCATTTCATCTGCATGGTACTGTCCAAGTGGACCAGCTATTACTGCAGGATTCTTTGGCAATTCATAATACTTCACCGCATGGTTAAATATGGCTGAAAGTTCCGCCTGCATTTTTCTAAGATACGTTCCCTTAAATTTTTCTCCGTCCTTTGACTCCAACTTTCTCATTTCGTTCTGCCAAGCAAGGACATCGCGTGGAGTAATATCTCTCATTACAAGATCCTTAAAGTATGGAAGAATCTTTTTTTCGATAACCCAAACTTTTGAATTCCACGTATTCTCTCTGACCTTTGGTTTAACATCTTCTTCATAGCGTCTGTAAAAATCCCCGAACGTCATGTCAAGGCTACTCGCCTTTTCCAATTTAAAATGTCGCTCCCAGTCCTGTGCTTCCTTTTTTGTCTCAAAGCCACGTTTCATCTTTTTGATTTTTTTGCCTGTCCAGTCCGTATAATAGAACTGGGAGTTCCACTTGCCTGTCTTTTTATCCCTATTCGCCGGCATACTTTTCCTCCTTTTCCTCTGTTTCGTTTACTACTCCATAGAAACGCTCTTCGAAATATTTCCTGCTGACTCTTCCGGGGATAACCATGTAACCCTTGTCAGCAAGTTCTTTATTCAAATCGCGAACTATACCATATGACTTAGATTCCGAAACACCGAGTACTTCGCCGATTTCTTTTACTGTGATAAAGGTTCTGCATTCAAACATTTCATTCACCTCCAATTACGTGTTTTTCTTACGTAATACATTTGGGTTGAAAAAAAGCTCATTACTAATCACAGCAAAAATATTTAATTTTTTTGAAATCTGAGGAAGATAAAAGATAAGAAACAGAATTGAACTTTGTTTTGGAGTTATTTCGCTTCGGTTTCTTTTAGAAAATTAGAATCATTTTAGAAGCAACAGCCAAAAAAAGACCTGAAACCGTGCAATTTCACACGGCCTCAGGCCTTGAAAATACTGGATTTGTGGAGCTAACCTCTAAACCACTCTAAGGTCACTCAAACTCTATCGTTCCAGGTGGCTTACTGGTCAGATCGTACATTACGCGGTTGACCCCTTTCACTTCGTTTATGATTCGGTTCATTACCTTTTGGAGCACCTCGAATGGAATTTCGGAGCACTCGGCGGTCATGAAGTCGGTTGTGTTTACGGCGCGGAGAGCTACGGCGTAGTCGTAGGTACGTTCGTCACCCATGACACCGACACTGCGCATGTTGGTGAGGGCTGCGAAGTACTGGCCGAGACCTTCGATGCCGGCTTTGGCGATCTCGTCGCGGTAGATGTAGTCGGCGTCTTGAACGATGCGGACTTTTTCTGCCGTTACTTCGCCGACGATACGGATTCCAAGACCCGGGCCCGGGAATGGCTGGCGGTTTACCAGATATTCTGGGATGCCGAGTTCGCGGCCTGCTTTACGAACTTCGTCCTTGAAAAGGAGACGGAGAGGTTCGATGATTTCTTTGAAATCAACGCAGTCCGGGAGACCACCGACATTGTGGTGGGACTTGATGACTGCAGATTTACCGAGACCGGATTCGATCACGTCTGGGTAAATCGTTCCCTGTACCAAGAAATCGACAGCTCCGATTTTCTTTGCTTCCTCTTCGAAAACTCGGATAAATTCTTCGCCGATGATTTTACGTTTTGCTTCCGGTTCACTGACACCGGCAAGTTTTTCATAGAAACGCTCCTGGCAGTTGACGCGGATAAAGTTCAGATCGTATGGTCCGTCTGGACCGAATACAGCTTCGACTTCGTCGCCTTCATTTTTGCGGAGAAGTCCCTGATCAACAAAGACGCAAGTCAACTGTTTGCCGATTGCCTTCGAGAGAAGGACTGCTGCCACGGAAGAGTCGACACCACCGGAAAGAGCACAGAGCACTTTGCCGTCACCGACCTTTTCACGGATGGAGCGGATGGTATCTTCTACGAAAGAAGACATTTTCCAGTCGCCACTGCATCCACAGACTTTGTATACAAAATTGGAAAGCATCTTCACACCTTCCTGAGTATGAAGAACTTCCGGATGAAATTGCGTTGCATAAAGTTTTTTCTCAGGCATTTCCATCGCTGCTACCGGGCAGACAGGTGTCGTCGCACTGATGATAAAGCCTTCCGGTGCCTTTGCGATATAATCGGTGTGGCTCATCCAGCAGATTGTCTTTTCTTCGACATCGCCAAACAAAAGAGACGACTTGTCTACTTTGACTTCTGTCTTTCCATATTCACTGACAGGTGCTGTCTCCACTGTTCCACCGAGCGTATATGCCATCAACTGGGAACCATAGCAAATTCCGAGAATCGGAATACCAAGTTCAAAAATTTCTTTCTGATAACGTGGGGATTCTTCCGCATATACACTATTTGGTCCACCGGTAAATATAATCCCTTTCGGGTTCATTTCCTTGATCTTATCTATCCCAAGGGTGTACGGATGCACTTCGCAGTATACATGACACTCTCGGACACGTCTGGCAATCAGCTGATTGTACTGGCCGCCAAAATCAAGCACAATAACGAGTTCTTTATTCAACGTTATTTCCTCCTTCTGATCATTGCATGTTTCATATATTTAAAAATTATAACATTTTTCACACACTTTGTCTACTGGAAAAGCTATGTTCAGGTGCTTTCGGATACAAAAGCAGTAATACAAAAAACTCTGCCCGCAGCCGGTAGATTATTTGCCGCAGGCAGAGTTATTATTCTATTCTGAACGTCCGATAACAGGACATCCATCGATTTCCTTTATTGCCATGTAAGATAGTCTACATAAGCATCCCATGTACCATTGTCATCAGAGCATACCAACGCAATTTCCTGGTTTCCTGTTCCATGACTTACATTATTGATCGTGTATACGGCAGGATAACTTCCGCCATAGTAAAAAGTACCTTTCTTTGTACCGCCGATGTACAAATCTACTTTTGCCATCTTATCGTTGTTCGAACAGCCACGAAGCGAAAAGCTGTGTGTGCCATAAGCAAAATACTGGGTAAATTTGCAATTATCCCCATTTGCATAAAGACCTACTCCGCTGAATGGAGAATTAATCTTTCCTGCATAATTGCCCCCAAGTGTCATGCTTTCACACTCTTTTTTATTCGTGCTTGTACTTGTGCTTCCCGAGCTGCCTGAACCAGAACTTCCGGAACTGCTTGATCCACTTGAACTTCCGCCGATGGTCATATTATTCTTATAAACATTGGCACTTCCGCTACTCTGATATCCTTCGATATTCAAAGCCGCTTCATAGATCTTTCCGAGGCTCATACCTTTGTTCGCCCAAGCTTTAAAATGTTCTGTCACGGAAATCGTTCCGCTCGTACGTTTGCTTGTACGTACACTCCAATACTGTTTGAAGGTCGTGTTTCCTTCGATGGATGGCTGATTGACACGAGTTGTCTCGTACACATCGTAAGTGCCGCCATCTACATAAATCTGTCCTTTGGAAGTTCCTCCCGGTGGACGCCAGGTTCCCCAGCTGTCCACGATGTAGAATTCCACAAGCGGACTCTTTGACCAGCCATATACACAGAGGTAAGAGTTTCCGTTTGGCTGGTAGTTGCAGCCATAGTCAATCGTGATATTGCCAAGCTGCGAATACGTCTTGGTCGCGTCAAATTTCTTTCCTTTACGGAATAACGCATTTCCAATGTTGCTCCACTGGCAGCTGAAGGTTCCCCCTCCATTCAGGGTCATGCTTGTGGTCCCATAATCTTTCCACAATTCATAATTGTACCCATCCTGCGTACCAGTCTGGTTGTTGTAGATTGTTGTCGCTGCCTCAATCGTTACTGTCGGCGCCACCAACGAAAGACACATCAGCAAAGCTACAATCCCCATAAGTTTTTTGTGTTGCATCCAGCAACCTCCTTTCTCCATGTTCAGAATAACACATTTTTGTCATAAAGTATAGGTATTATTTTTACTTTCTCAATAACTTTTTCGTTATACACCCTATAATTTTTGCATTATACCGTCTCTATTTTACCATAAATCAAACAAATTCGACTTTGGCTTATTCGGTTTACTCGTCGCCACTACGGATTGCTCCACCTTATTTTGCCTTTCTTCCCTACTCTTCTTTTTGTTCTTCTTTTTCTGTTTCTGTTTTTCCTTTTTCACCTTTTCGGGTGTTTGCTCCGATGTGCTTGTCGGAATTTCTTCTTCTAAAGCCACCTCGCTTACCGTCTCCTCCGTTATCGCCGGTGCACTTGCCACACTTACCTGAATCGCTCCCAGTGATACGGCAGGTGCCGACACAATCCTTTCCACGTCTGCTGTTTCTGTCAAAAAGGACTGCTTTTCCGCGACCAAAACCTCTTTCTCTTTCGGCAGCAGACTTTTCCATGCCGCTATCGCAAAGACCAGCGCAGCGACAGCTAATAAAATCTGTTTTTTAGGAAGCGCACCTACTGTTTTTCTTTCCCGTGGGAGGATCGAAAGAAGTTCCTCCAAAGACACCCTGTTTCCTGTATTCTTTTCCAAGCATCGCAATATCATCTGCTCTGCTTCGGCCGGCAGTTCCACCCCCAAGTCTGACGGGGCACGCAGAGACGATGTCTGAGTGGATAATCCTGTCAGCATCTCAACCCAGAGACTCCCCACAGAATAGACAACATCTTCTTTCTGTACAATGTCCGTAAATATGACCTCTATTTTATTCTGCTTTTTCAAGAGCAATATACTTTCTTTGGAAATTTTCGGAAAGTACCCCTTCGGCGGCTGCATTTGCAGTAATGTTTCCACAATTGCGCGCATAATGGACACACTTTCGGCATAAGACAGTTTTCCGCCGGCATGCCGAATCTGCTCAGAAAGCCGCCCGCCATCTGATTTTTCTAAAATGACATAAATCGTATTATTTTCCGAAAACAGGCGCACTGCCTCCGGGAACCCCTTTGTTTTCGGTCTGGCAGCAATCTGTCGGTATACCTGAGCAAACCATTTTTTGGACTGTTCAAAGACAGACTGGTTCCGTGTACCACGCACGATGACCATTTGCCCGTCTGCTCCCCTGCTGCAGTAATTTGACGGATAAAATTCCTTGCCCCAGTATTCTTTCTTTTCCTCTCGGTCGTATACATCATAATCCCGTTCTACTTGTGTCGTATGTGTGGCTTTTCTTACTTCATATCGTCCCTGTAATATCACGTTTTCCGGCAGACTATCCCTTTGAATCATCATGTGCATTTCCCCTTCTTTTATGATTGTAAGCCTATCATATGAGGGAAGTCCGCTATTGTCAAGATATCGTTTTTCGGACAAAAAAATCGAGACACGGACCACGATGATCCATGCCTCGAAGCAAAACCATTTTCAATAGATCTTATTTTACTGAAAATGCATCTTCCAAAAATACAATATATCCTTTTTTCGTCTCATAGACATCGGCCTTGCTGACGATTTCCCACGGAGCATGCATATTGAGAACGGCGACACCGCAATCAATCACTTCCATGCCATAAAGTGCCATAATATAGGCAATTGTTCCGCCTCCACCGACATCTACTTTTCCAAGTTCTGCCGTCTGGTATGCAACATTTCTCTCATCCAGGATACGGCGGATACCTGCGATATATTCGGCATTCGCATCATTGCTTCCGGATTTCCCGCGGGAACCGGTAAATTTGTTAAATACCATTCCTTTTCCAAAATAAGCAGCATTTTTCGGCTCGTAAGCTGACTTAAATGTCGGATCAAAGGCAGCACTTACATCCGAAGAGAGCATTTTCGAATTGGCAAGACAGCGGCGCACAGCGAGATCACTGTATTCGCCCATGCAGGCAAGAATCTCAGCCACCGTATTTTCAAATGTTTTCGACTGCATTCCGGTCGCACCGACACTTCCAATTTCTTCCTTATCTACAAGGAGACAACATGTCGTATATTCTGTACCTTCGACCTCGAGCATAGCTTTCAGAGACGTAAATGCGCAGACACGGTCGTCCTGTCCGTAACCCATGATCATGCTGGTGTCAATACCAGCTTCACGCGCTTCCCCGGCTGGCACGATTTCCAATTCGGCCGACAAAAAGTCTTCTTCTTCCATGTCATATTTTTCTTTTAAAAGTGCAAGAACACTTTCTTTTACCGCTTCTTTTTCTTTGCCTTTGAGCGGCTTGCTTCCAAATAACAGATCAAGTTCTTCTCCCTCGATCACTTTGTTGGCCTTCTTTTCCATGCGGTCCGCAGAAAGATGAATCAAAAGGTCCGTCACACAAAATACCGGATCCTCTTTATCCTCTCCGATTTTGACATCGACAACCGTTCCGTCTTTTTTCGCAATCACACCGTGGATGGCAAGCGGCAGTGTCACCCATTGATATTTTTTGATCCCACCATAATAATGAGTGTCAAGATAAGCAAAACCGCCCTCTTCGTACAAGGGATTCTGTTTAATATCCAGACGCGGAGAGTCAATGTGCGCGCCAAGGATTGCCATTCCTTCTTCCAATGGTTTCTTACCGATCTGGAAAAGAGAGATCATTTTTTTCATGCCGACAGCGTACACTTTGTCTCCTGCCTTCAATGTCTCTTTTTTGGCAATAACCTCTTTTAAGTCGCGGTATCCTGCCTCTTCTGCCATTTTCACAGCCAGTTTCACGCATTCGCGCTCCGTTTTTCCCTCATTCAAAAATGTGCGGTATTCCTGATTTAACGCATCCACTTTTTTCAATTCTTCTGTTTCATATCCATTCCATGCATTTTTGCGTTCCATGTTCATTCCTCCATTTATTCATCAAATTCGACTATTACATAATAGCCTTTTTCATTTTCAATTACATCTTTTACTACACCTTCGCGGTTTTTCAGCCGGTCGGAAAATGCGATATTCCCCGACATGGCGACCGCCGGTATGATAGTATAATAATAGGCACTCGGCAGTACACCTTCTGTCACCCGGATTTTTTCACCCGGTTTGACAAGGCCTTCCCGCTCCATTTTAAATTCCATTTCTCTCATACGACCGCTTCCTTTTATTCATAGTAAATTTGTTTTAAAAATAGTCCGCATGCCGGCGCTGTCTCTCCTGCATACCGGCGTTCTTTTTTCTCCAAAATCGCCGGAATCTCGTCCGGTTTTCGCAATCCCATGCCGACTTCCACAAGCGTTCCGACGAGAATACGCACCATATTGTACAAAAATCCATTGCCGGTGATCTCTATCACAATTTCATTTTTGGTCTCAAAAATTTCCAAAAGCCGAATCGTGCGGATAGTCGATTTTTTCTTTGCTGCCTTGGTACAAAAACTGCGGAAATCATGGCTTCCGAGTATATGTCCTGCTGCTTCCCGCATGGCTTCAATGTCAAGCGGTGCTGTCATCTGCCACGCGTATTTTCGCGCAAAGACATCGTATGTGCCATATGGGATCAAATGATACTCGTAGGTTTTCCCCGTCGCATTGAGCCTGCTGTGAAACCGCTCGCCCGCCGCCACTACATCGGTAACGGCGATATCTTCCGGCAAATATTGATTGATATATTTTTGAAGTTTCTCCGGCTCCTCTGCCTCATCGTCTGTCACGTGAAAATTGGCAATTTGTGCCAATGCGTGAACCCCGGCATCCGTACGGCTTGCACCGTCAATTTCAATATTTCTTCCGAACCGTCTGGTAAGTATGGCTTCCAGTTTCCCTTGAATCGTGTCGCCGGTCGCGGCCTGTCTCTGCCAGCCACGGTACCGCGCACCATCGTATTGTATCTGCATTCGATAATTCATAGACGTTCTCCTCGCTTGCCCTCAAAACGGCTTCGTATCTTAAGTTCGGACATCAGGAAGGAATATCCGTCCACACCATCTTCCAGGGAAAGATCCAGACTCACTGCCATATTATTTAAAATATGCTCATTTAAGTCGTCTTTCATACTTTCCAATATTTTCATTTTTTCGCGGTATGTATCCGCATCGAGAAAGCGAACCAGATCCGAAATTTCTTCCTTTGGCTTCGGCTCTGTCTCTTCTTTTATCTGTATTTTTTCTTTTTGATAATTTGCTTTGAAATGTTCCACATCCCAGACATAACAAGCAAACTCTCCACTCATTTGCTGAAAACAGATCCCCGGGATTTCATCCGGCAATATACTGCACTTTGCAATGACCTGCACCGGTTCTCCTGTTTTTTTAGAATAAAAAATTTCCGAAAACATTTTTACCACCAACCTCTTTTATTAGTATACTCTTTTGGTGGGAAAATAGCAACGAATTTTTCTCCATTGACATCTGTTTACAAAATCGGTTATACTAGAGGGAAAAGGAGGTTTTTTCAATGAACGATGTATTAGTTACACTTTCGAAGATCGGGATTGTTCCCGTAGTTGCATTGAAGCATGCCGAGGATGCCAGACCGCTTGGCAAAGCTCTTTGTACCGGCGGACTTCCTTGTGCGGAAGTGACATTTCGAACCGATTGCGCAGAGGAAGCAATCACGATCATGTCAGAAGAATATCCGGATATGGTGATCGGAGCCGGCACTGTCATCACAACCGAGCAGGTCGACCGTGCTGTAGCTGCCGGTGCCAAATTTATCGTAAGCCCCGGAATGGATGAAAAATTAGTAAAATATTGTATCAATAAGAAAATCCCGGTGATGCCGGGTTGTGCGACACCAAGCGACGTGCAGAAAGCTGCTACTCTTGGCCTGGATGTCGTTAAAGTATTTCCGGCTGAGGCAATTGGCGGATTGAAATTGATCAAAGCAATGGCAGCTCCTTACACGGAGATGAAATTTATGCCAACCGGCGGTATCAATTCTTCCAACCTAAATGAATACCTTGCCTTTGACCGCATTATCGCATGTGGCGGAAGTTGGATGGTAGACACATCGCTTCTTGCAGCCGATAAATTCACCAATATCGCTGCCCTTACACGCGAAGCTGTCAACCATATGCTTGGCTTTAAAGTCAAACACATCGGTATCAATTGTGCCGATGATGCTGAGGCTGCAGATACCGCAGACGCTTTCACTACCATGTTTGGTTTTCCTCAGAAAAATATCGACGTATCGTATTTCTGCGGCAAAAAAATCGAAGTAATGAAAGCACCGGGAGCAGGAACTCACGGACATATCGCTGTCGGATGTAATTCCGTAGAACGTGCCGTATACCACCTTGGTCTGCGCGGCATCGAATTTGATATGTCTACTGCGAAATATGACAAAGACGGTTTTATGACTTTTGTTTATATCAAAGGGGAATTCGGCGGATTTGCCGTTCATTTGACGTTGAATGCCTAAGCTTATGGTCTAACAATCGACAGAAACGGGAGTTATCTCACGATAAATCTTCATTTTTATCGAAGAATAGAACAGTCGTAATTGCATAAAACTTGATATTTATAAATCACACTGCTTCGCAGTGCACGCAAACAAAACCTCGATTATCATGCAAGCATGTAATTCGAGGTTTTGTCAGCTGAAATGATTTATAAATATCTTCAAACAATTATGCAATTACGACTTATTCTTCTCTTAAAAATATCGATTTATAACGTTCGATAACAAGTTTCGTCAATTGTTAGACCATAAGCATTTATTATTTTCTTTCGTCTCCTTTTTCAAATAGTGCTTGACTTTCACACATAATCAATGATAAAAGAGACAGCATAGTTTTCTATGCTGTCTCTTCCTTTTAAAACCGGAAATCTCTCTGGCCTTCGTGGATATTTTCGATATATTCTCTTGCCTTTTCTTTCACTGTGGGATTGGTAATAACTTCCAATTCTCTCTGGATGACTTTTTCACCTTTTTGCTTGGTGTCATCGCTGGCATAATCTTCCAAATACTCTTTTAATGTCATCAGCGCATTTGGCTGGCAGCAGTTGACGATCTGACCGGATTTCAGCAGTTTCATAAAGCGGTCACCGGTTCTTCCTTCGCGATAGCATGCTGTACAGAAACTTGGGATATATCCCAGTTCGAGAAGCCAGTTGACAACTTCATCAAGGGTTCTGCGGTCGCTGACATCAAACTGTGCGGAATTGTCCTCTTCTTTTTCTTCTTCGACATATCCACCGACACTTGTACGAGAGCCTCCACTAATTTGTGAAATACCGAGTCCAAGCACTTTTTCACGTGTCTTCTGAGATTCTCTTGTCGATACGATCATACCTGTGTATGGAACGGCAATACGGATAACCGCAACAATTTTCTCAAATATTTCATCGGAAATTGCGTTCGTAAATTCTCCCGGATCAATATCATCTGCCGGGCAGATTCGCGGTACACTGATCGTATGCGGTCCGACTCCAAATTTCGCTTCCAAATGCTCTGCGTGCATAATGATTCCGACAAGTTCATAGCGGTACATTTCCAAGCCAAACAATACCCCAAGTCCGACATCATCGATGCCGCCTTCCATCGCGCGGTCCATTGCTTCGGTATGATAATCATAATTGTGTTTTGGTCCGGTTGGGTGAAGTTTTTCATAACTTTCTTTGTTATAGGTCTCCTGGAACAAAATGTACGTTCCAATGCCGGCATCGTGTAATTTCTGATAGTTTTCTACAGTTGTAGCCGCAATATTTACATTGACACGGCGGATCGCACCATTTTTATGTTTGATGCTGTAAATGGTCTTAATGCTGTCCAAAATGTATTCGATCGGATTATTGACCGGATCTTCTCCTGCCTCGATGGCAAGTCTCTTGTGACCCATATCCTGCAGAGCAATGACTTCGTCACGGATTTCATCCTGCGTCAGTTTTTTTCTGCGGATATGCTCATTGCAATGATGATATGGACAATAAGTGCAGCCATTGACGCAGTAATTTGACAGATACAATGGGGCAAACATTACGATTCGATTGCCATAAAAACGCTGCTTAATTTCTTTCGCCAATTTTTCTATTTTTTTGTTTTCTTCTTCTAATTCACACTCTAATAAAACGGCAGCCTCCCTGTGGCTGATGCCTTTCATGGCAGATGCCTTTTCTAATATCGCATCTATTACTTCTTTATTATTTTTGTTTTTTTGTGCATATTCCAGGGAGTCTAATATCTCCTGGTCATCGATAAATTCGGTTGCTTTTCCCGACTTTGGATTGTACATATTTTTGCTTTCCTCCACTTCATTTTGTTGCATAAATTGCTTTGCTTGTTACTCCGTCTGTCATCCCAAGTTTTCCGGAAATGGCACTGATCGTTGCATTGGGCGCATCAACAATCACACTGATCACAGACAGCCCACGTTCCCGGTAGGGGATTCCCATTCTTCCGACGATCACGTCGCGGTATTCATGCAATATCGCATTCACGGTTTCTGCGGATTCTTCTTTTTCCACTACGATTCCGATCACGGCAACACGTTTCTCCATGCAAATTCTCCTTTCCGTGTTTTCGCTTTGCTGGCAATGTCCCTTAAAGCAATAAAAAAGATCGGCAAAAGCCGACCGTCAACACTTCGTGCCACGAATATGTATTTCGAACTATACCGCCTTCCTACTCAGGATTTCCTTCGTATGTCAGTACGACTTTTCTATAGTATAGCACGTTTTTGGGTGATTATCAATAAAATTTATCAATAAAGCCGATAAACCCAAAAACAGCCCACCGCTGACTGCGATGGGCTGCTCTGCATTGCAAATTAATAATCAATATCTCCGGTAACCGGTTTTTTATCCTGTGAATTAATTACATAATATACTTTGGATTCTTCCGGTTTTACATACAGTTCAAGGCTCTTCATGGAAACTTCACGTTTGCCCTGCTCTTTCCACATTGCTTTAATGCGGTTTACCATATCTGTATATGTAACTTCTTTTTCACCAAACTGCACTGTCATTTCGATGGTGCGCTCAGATGCCGGTTTCGGTCCACGCTTCGCGCCTGGTTTCGGTCCACGTTTTGCACCCGATTTTGCTGCTTTCTTTGTAGTCGTCTTCTTTGTTGTTGTCTTGGCTGCTGGTGTCTCTGTTGTCACTGCAGGTGCAGCTTCCTTTGCTGCCTCCGGTTTTGTTTCCTTTTTTGTCTCTACTGGGTTAACCTCAGTCTTTACAACATCCTTTTTCTCTGTAACCGCTTTTTTATTTGCTGGTTTTTTAGAGTAATTTGCTTTTGCTGCCATAACAGAATCCTCCATTCAATTTGTATATATTTAGAAATTTTCTGTGATGATAAATTTTGTATTTACATCACCAAATCCCCCTACATACCTATTATAATACAACATCTGCCTTCATATTACAACAATTATTTTTCACAAAAAATATATATTTTTTTTATTTTGCTTCACACTTTTGTATAAAAACCCCTTTACTTTTTCTTTATTTTCCCGTAAAATATGTATATATATTTCCGTAAATGCCACACTAAGCATACGGACAGAAAGGACGATGTGATTATGAAAAAGTTTTTTAAATTTCTCCTTGGAGTAGCAGCGACGCTTGCTACCATCGGAGCCGCTTTGTATTTTCTGAAAAACATCCTGATGAAGGACTACGTAGATGATTATGATGACGATGATTTCGATAATGATCTTTACGAGGAGGACGAAGAGTCTGAGGATTCTGACGACTTCCCGGAGACACCAAATGACGAAAGAGATTATGTCACCATAAATATGCCGGAAAAAAGCGACGACGAAGACGCAGCTGCAGAGGAAACTGCTGAAGAGTAATATTTAAAACAACGCAAAGCAAATAGCATCCCTGGGGATGCTATTTTTATGCCAAAACAGGGCTCTCCGAAAAGAACCCTGTAAACAATACAATCCTAAACTTAAATGTATTAACTATCGAGACAAGCGCATCGTCAAACTGTAAAGATGCTCATCAATGTCCTTTGTCATCGCCAGCGCTTCATCGATATCGAAATCGCAGAATTTACCGGAACGGTAAGCTACGACACGATTTGTCTTGCCTGCGATCAAAAGATCCACAGCCATTGCCCCCATAGAAGATGCATAGACACGGTCACGGCAGGATGGGTTACCACCACGCTGGATATGACCGATAACGGTTGCACGTGTTTCGATACCAGTTGCCTCTTCGATGTCTTTTGCCATCTGGTAAGAATTTCCAACTCCTTCGGCATTTACAATGATATGATGCTTTTTACCGATACGACGTTTTGCACGAATCTTCTCGATAATCTTCTGCTCATCATTGTCATAGCGCTCCGGAATCGTGATGTATTCGGAACCATTACTGATACCACACCACAATGCGATGTGGCCGGCAGTACGTCCCATTACTTCGATGATACTGCATCGCTCGTGGGATGCGGATGTATCACGTACTTTGTCGATTGCTTCCATCGCCGTGTTGCAGGCGGTGTCAAAACCGATCGTATATTCTGTACAAGAGATGTCAAGATCGATTGTTCCCGGAACACCGATCGTATTGATTCCGTTTGCAGAAAGTTTCTGCGCTCCACGGAAAGAACCGTCTCCTCCGATAACAACGATACCATCGATGCCGTGTTTACGGCAGATATCTGCTGCCTTTTTCTGACCTTCCGGTGTTACCATCTCCGGGCAACGGGAAGTGTAAAGGATAGTTCCTCCTTTTTGTACAATATCGGATACACTCATTGTATCCATATCTACAATATCTTCTTCTAATAAGCCTGCATATCCGCGGCGAATACCTTTTACTTTCAGTCCACTTGATAACCCCGATCTAACTACAGCACGGATGGCTGCATTCATACCTGGTGCGTCCCCACCACTTGTCAATACTCCTATCGTTTTCACTGCTTTTTCTGACATTACTGTTTACCTCCAATCCTCTTCCATTGTACGATATTTACAGGATTTTTTCAATACTCATTTGTACTACTTTGACATTTTCTTTTGTAAATTTTTTATAAAGTTCATCCAGCAATTCCGGACAGACTTTTGTCATACGGCTATTGGGAAGCTGCTTTTTTGCACGCTCCGTAGACAGATAGACAATGACTTTATCCTGACCGTCGTATTTTGCCAGAGAATCAAACAATGACTGCTCTGCCGCAAGATAACTCTGCTTGTCCGCAAACTGGATCCAGAGCTGTTTTGGCACTTCATCAAATGGTACGATCTTCTGGCAGATCATTTTCGCCGGTTTGTCCTCTTCCACCGTAACGCGGCCCTTGATAAACACCTTCCGGTCATTTTCCAAAAGTGGGCGGTAATTCTCGTAATCACGCGGAAAAACGATCACTTCCACCGTTCCGAGAAGATCCTCAATCGTGATAAACGCCATCATATTATTGGTTTTCGTTGTTTTAACAACTTTATTTTCAATAATTCCGCCGATTACTGCCGTCTCATTGTCTTTGACCCGAGGTACACGTTCTCCGTCGGCTACCGCAAAATCAATCGTCTGACACGTGATATTCCGCTTCATCACATCGACATAATCCTCGAGCGGATGACCACTGATATACAGGCCAAGCACCTCTTTTTCAAAGGCAAGAATCATCTCTTTATCATATTCGCCGACATCTGGGAACTTGGTTTCCAGTTCTTCTTTATCCTCATCGCTGGCAAAATCAAACAGCGACAGTTGTCCTGTCATCGTTGCCTTTTTCTCGTGGCTGATGCCTTCCAGGATTGAAGCATAGGCACTCATTTTCTGCTTGCGCGTTCCCTCAAGGCAGTCCAGTGCCCCCGCCTTAATAAAACTTTCCAGCGTACGCTTATTCATCGATTTTCCGGACAAGCGGCTACACAGATCCTTCAGCGAAGCGTACGGACCAGCGGCACGGCGTTCTGTCACAATTTCCTCAATGACCGGCCGACCGACACTCTTGATCGCAGCCAGACCATAGCGGATTCCCTTTTCGGTTGGCGTAAAATTCGCCTCTCCTTCATTGATATCCGGCGGCAGGATCTCGATGCCCATCTGGCGGCAGCTCATCGTGTACTCCGTAATTTTTCCGGTATTATCCATTACCGAAGTAAGGAGTGCTGCCATAAATTCCTTCGGATAGTAATATTTCAGATATGCCGTCTGATAGGACACAACGGCATACGCGGCCGCATGCGATTTGTTAAAGGCGTATTTGGCAAAATCTGTCATGTCTGCATAAATCTTACTTGCCGTCTCTTCCGGGATACCGCGTTTGATACATCCTTCAATATTTTCGCTTTCGTCGCCATAAATAAAGATATTTCGGTTGCGTTCCATTTCTTTAGCTTTTTTCTTTGACATGGCACGCCGCACATTGTCACTTTGCCCATAGCTGTAACCGGCGAGATCACGCACGATCTGCATAACCTGCTCCTGGTATACGATACAGCCGTAGGTATTTTTCAAGATTGGCTCTAACTGCGGGCAGTCGTAGACGATATTGTGTCTGTCATTTTTTCCGGCGATGTATTTGGGGATAAAATCCATCGGGCCCGGACGGTAGAGGGAGATACCGGCGATGATATCCTCGAGACATTCCGGCTTTAACTCCTTCATGAAGTTTTTCATTCCCTCACTCTCCAGCTGGAAAACGCCCTCCGTCTTTCCGGCAGAGATCATCTCGTAAACGTTCGGATCGTCGTAATTGATGTCCTGCAGCGACAATTTGCCCTCGGTCGCATTTTTGATGACCGTAAGGTTTCGCAAGCCCAGAAAGTCCATTTTCAAAAGGCCGAGTTCTTCGAGCGTTACCATCGTGTACTGCGTCGTGATCGTACCGTCCGCCGCACGGGAAAGTGGTACAAATTCGTCCACTTCCTCGGGACTGATGACGACGCCCGCGGCATGAATTGACGTATGGCGAGGAAGTCCTTCGAGACGCATCGACATATCAATGAGTTTCTTGATGTCCTCGTCCATTTCATACATTTTCTTCAGCTCCGGATTCATCTCCAGACCTTTTTGAATCGTGATGCCAAGTTCCATCGGCACCGCTTTTGCCACGGAATCCACCAGCGCATACGGAAGATCCAGCACACGTCCGACATCACGGATAACCATGCGCGCTGCCATCGTACCAAACGTAACGATCTGAACCACTTTTTCTTTTCCGTATTTTTCCGTTACATAATCAATGACTTCCTGCCGGCGTTCGACACAAAAGTCAATATCGATATCCGGCATCGTGACACGCTCTTTATTCAAAAAACGCTCAAAGATCAGGTTATACTTGATCGGATCGACAATATCCGTGATCTGAAGCGTATATGCCACGATACTTCCGGCTGCCGAGCCACGCCCTGGTCCAACCGGAATGCCGTGGTCTTTGGCATATTTGATAAAATCCCATACAATCAGGAAATAATCGACAAATCCCATACTGGAAATCGTATCCAGTTCATAATCCAGGCGGTCTTGAAGCATCTGTTTATCGTACTTACTGTCATGGTATTTGCGTTCGAGCCCTTCCTGGCACAATTTCCGCAGGTAACTCTCCGACGTATAGCCTTCCGGCACCTGAAAATGAGGCAGTTTGTAATGTCCAAATTCAATCGTCACATTGCAGCGTTCTGCGATCTTATGGGTATTCGTGATGGCTTCCGGCGCATACGGGAACAATTCGGCCATTTCTTCCGGCGATTTCAGATAATACTGTCCGCCGTCATACCGCATACGGTTTTCGTCCGTTACCTTTTTCCCGGTCTGAATGCACAAAAGGATATCGTGTGCTTCCTGGTCGGTGTCATAAATATAATGAAGGTCATTGGTCGCCACGAGTTCAATGCCCGTCTCATCGTGCATACGCAAAAGTCCCTGATTGACGATCTGCTGTGGCTGCAATCCATGATCCTGTAATTCCAGAAAGAAATTTCCTTTTCCAAATATTTCCTGCAATCGAAGTGCCTCTTCTTTTGCCTCTTCATACAATCCCTTTACGAGCCGCGTCGCTACCGCACCGGCAAGACACGCGCTGAGCGCAATAATTCCCTCGTGATAACGTTCCAGCACTTCGTAATCCACGCGGGGTTTATAGTAAAATCCTTCGGTAAAACCGCGGGAGACAATTTTCATCAGATTATGATACCCCTTATCATTTTCGGCAAGAAGCACCAAATGGTTATAGCGGTCCTCTCCCTGTCCGATCTCTCGGTCAAAACGGGAACCCGGTGCTACATATACTTCACAGCCGATGATTGGTTTGATCCCGGCTTTCAGGGCAGCACGATAAAAATCCACCACACCATACATGACACCGTGGTCCGTAATGGCGATGCTGTCCATCCCTAATTCTTTTGTCCGCGCCACAAGCTCGTCGATCTTACTGGCACCGTCAAGCAGACTGTATTCTGTATGAACATGTAAATGTGTAAACGGAACCTTTGACATGCTTTCCCTCCATTCTCCTCAATAATAGTAATAGCCCCTTCTCCGATTGAAGAAGAGGCTGTTTTTGTCGCTATTTGCTTCCATGAAGATAATTTTCTATGCTTTCGGCTGCTGCCGTCTCATCTTCACCTTCGATATTTACCTCGATGCTCTGGCCCGGGGTCAAGCCGATCGCCATCATTCCCATGATGCTTTTGGCATTTACCATCTTATCCTCTTTCTTGATATTGATCTTACTCTTAAACTGACTGGCTAACTGCACCAACATAGCGATCAAATGCGCCCCATTATCCGATACCTGAACTTCGATGTCTTTCACTATCATTTTAATTTTATCCTCCTGGCTGTCTTATTGACGTTGTCTTAAATCTTCTGCGATCCCACTCAATTTACGGAGCCGATGGTTGACACCGGATTTCCCGATCGGCGGATCTAACATTTCTCCGAGTTCCTTTAGCGGTACTTCGGCATACTCCAGCCGAAGTTTGGCAATTTCTGCCAGCCCCTTCGGAAGGGTTCCAAAACCAATTGTTTCCTTTATATAACGTATGTCTTCAATCTGTCTGGTCGCTGCCGTCACAGTCTTTTTAATGTTCGCCGTCTCACAGTTTACCTGTCGGTTGACGGAATTCCGCATTTCTTTCAAAATCCTGACATTTTCAAACTCCATCAATGCCACGTGAGCTTCCATAACATTCAGAAGATCTACGATCAGTGCTCCCTCTTTGATATACACAATATAGTTTTTTTTACGTTCCACTACTTTCGCCGGAATTTGAAAATCTGCTAAAATCTGTACCAGTTCTTCTGCTTTTCCCATCGTTCCGACCGCCATTTCAAGATGATAGCCTCTCTCCGGATCGGTCACCGAACCGCACGCCAGAAAAATGCCGCGGATAAATGCCCGTTTGCAGCAATTTCGCTGAATAACCAATTCGTGAACCAATGCCTTCCCCTCCAGGATTTTAAGTGCCTGTAGAAAAATTAATGCATCCTCCGGATTTAATATGTAGATCAGATATTGGTGACCCCTCACCGACATCTCGATATCAAAATGAAATGCCTTCTTAATTAAGATAGAATATTTTTTCGCAACTGTCAAGTTTTCTGTGGTAAATTTTACGAAAAAGTTTCGTTCATCTTGCGGAACCACACGTCCACAGCAGGAAAAAAGTGCCGCCAGCTCTGCAATCTGGCAATGTCTCGCCCGGCTTATCTGTCCGCCAAGTTCTTCTTTTACTTTTCTGGAAAACGACATAAATTTCTTAACCTGTCCTTCTCGATGTCTCGGTGTTCTTTCTTGCATCCATAATTCGAATTTTCAAATTCACTGTAAATCGCATTGGTCAGTGTAACGGAGCGGTGCTTTCCGCCCGTACAGCCGATGGCGATCACAAGCTGATTCTTTCCCTCCGTAATATAATTCGGAATTAAAAAATCAAGCATATCTTTTAATTTACCTAAAAATGTCTTCGCCGTGTCACTGTTCATCACATAATCAAAAACAGGCTTATCATTGCCGGTGAGCGGTTTTAGATCGTCGATGTAAAACGGATTCGGCAGGAACCGCACATCAAAGACAAGATCGGCATCGGTCGGAATGCCGTATTTGAATCCAAAGGAAACAAAAGTCAGATAAAAATTGCAGCTTTGGTCTTCTTCAAAAATCCGCTCAATCTCCTGCTTCAGATCCCGTATCAACAGTGTGCTCGTATCAATGATGTAATCCGCACTGCTCTTTAATTCGATCAGAAGTTCCCGTTCGGCCTCGATACCGGAGTCGATCCGTCCTCCTTTGGCAAGCGGATGAAGTCGTCTCGTCTCCTTGTACCGCTTTACCAAAACCGGCGTACTCGCCTCAAAAAACAAAATTTCAAACTCATAACCTTTGGCTTTCAGCGACCGGAGTACACTCGCCGTCTCCCGCAATGCTTCTGCTCCGACACGGATGTCCAGTCCAAGCGCCACTTTTTCAATCTGTTTACTGGAATTTTTTGTCAATTCCATAAAGGTTGGCAAAAGAGACACCGGCAGATTATCTACACAGAAGTACCCATCATCTTCCAAAATCCGCATGGCAGAAGAACGTCCTGCGCCACTCATACCTGTCACTATAACAAATCTCATCTTTGCCCTCCTTTTCTGCAGTTTTCGAGAACTGCTCTTCTATCGTATGATCCGCACTTCCGGCTCAAGCTGTACCCCAAACTGCTCTTTGACCTTTTTCTGTACCTCTTCGATCAACTGAAGCACCTCGGCACATGTCGCCTTTCCGCGGTTTACTACAAATCCACAATGTTTTTCCGACACCTGGGCATCCCCGACACGGTAGCCGCGGAGTCCGGCATCTTCGATCAGTTTTCCGGCAAAATATCCTTCCGGACGCTTAAACGTACTTCCGGCACTCGGATATTCCAACGGCTGTTTTTCTCTTCGTTTTGCATTCAGTTCTTTCATCGTGTTCTGAATCCCCTCAGTTTCTCCCGGTTGCAGTGAAAATTCGGCTTCTAACACGATCAGTTGTTTCTTTTGGACGATGCTTGTACGATATCCAAGCTCCAATTCATCGCGGGACAGCACTTTTACACCGCCGTCTTCATCCATCACTTTCGCACTTACAACGACATCCTTGATCTCACCGCCATAGGCACCCGCATTCATCGTCACGGCGCCTCCAAGTGTTCCCGGGATGCCGCCGGCAAATTCCAATCCTGCCAGCCCCTCTCTCGCTGCAAACGCCGCCAGGGAACTCAATGACATACCTGCCTGTGCACGGATTCCGGTATCGCCAATGCGTTCCACCTTTTCCATGCCGGCTCCAATCTCGATGACTACACCGGAATATCCCTCATCCGGGAACAGCACATTGCTTCCCTTGCCAAGGATGTAATATGGCAGATCCTTCACGATGGCAAAATCCACCGCTTCCATAATCTCCTCTTCGTTCTTTGGCACAGCAAAATATTTTGCCGCTCCGCCGATACGAAATGTTGTATGATTTCTCAGAAGTTCTCCTTCTTTTAATTGTATCACGCTCTCTGATTCCTTTCTTACAGGACCATACGCACAGCACCGTAGATGCCTGCGTCATTTCCAAGTTCTGCCAGATTGAACTGTTTGCCGCGCAGGGCAAACATTACACTGTCATTATAATATTTTTCAATGCTTTCCGTAATGATGCTGCCGGCTCTCGCCACTCCGCCGCCGATCACAAAGGCTTCCGGATCAATGATCTGGGCCACATTGCCAAGTGCCACACCGAGATAATGGGCAAACTGGTCTACGATCTGAAGCGCATACGCATCTCCGGCTTTTGCTTCATCAAATACGTCTTTCGCTGTGAGGTTGTCAATTTTTGCCAAAGAAGACGTCGCGGTCATCTGTTTTTTCGCCAGACGAACGATTCCCGTCGCGGAAGCATACTGTTCCAGACAGCCTTTTGTACCGCAGTTACACATCTCTTCTTCGTCATATTCTACGGTCATATGACCGATTTCTCCGGCTGCTCCTTTGGCTCCGGTCAAAATCTTGCCGCCGAGGATAACTCCGCCTCCGACACCGGTTCCGAGTGTTACCATGACGATGCTGTCAAAGCCGCGTCCGCCGCCTTTCCACATCTCTCCAAGAGCTGCGACATTCGCATCATTTCCGACACGAATATTAGCTACGCCGGTCAGATCAAACAATTTTTCTTTGACATTAAAGACCGGCCAATGAATATTGGCACATTTTAACACGGTTCCGTCGTCTGTCACCGGTCCCGGGATGCCGAGTCCGATGCCGACAATATTTCCATTTTTTTCCGCACGTTTTTCTTCGATACTTGCGGCGATATCCGGAAGGATACGATCCGTTTCTTCATCTTCATCCACACGCGTCGGAATTTCCCATTTTTCGAGCAATTCCCCGGTATGTGAAAACATTCCCATCTTGATCGATGTGCCTCCGACATCGACACCTACGTAAAACTTTTCCATGACTTTCCTCCTTCTGACTGCGTATCTTTATTCCGGCAATCTTGCGGTTACACGATTGTACAATTCTTTTGCTGCGTTATATCCCATCTTTTTCTGACGGAAGTTGACGGCTGCCGACTCACAGATAATCGCGAGATTTCGGCCCGGACGAATCGGGATCGAATGGCAGACCACTTTATTTCCGAGATATTCGATGTATTTTTCTTCCAGTCCCATGCGGTCGTAATCCTGCTCTTTATTCCACTCTTCGAGTTTAATGACAAGATCGATCGACTGAGTGTTTTTTACACTTTCCACACCAAACAATGCTTTGGCATCGATAATTCCGATTCCGCGAAGTTCGATAAAATGTCTCGTGATATCGGGAGCGGTACCGATCAATGTCGCATCGCTGACTTTCTTAATCTCTACGACATCGTCCGATACGAGACGGTGTCCGCGGTGGATCAGTTCCAAAGCAACCTCACTTTTACCGATTCCACTCTCTCCGGTGATCAGCACACCTTCGCCGTAAATGTCGACCAAAACACCGTGAATACTGATACGCGGCGCCAATTCGACTTTCAGCCATCGGTTCAATTCGGAAGAAAATGAGGAAGTCGTCTGCTTCGTACGTAAAATCGGCACACCGGCTTTGTCCGCCACCTCCAGGATGGCATCCGGCACCGCCATATCACGACAGTACACGATACATGGTACTTTGTAGGACATGATACGTCCCATCATCTCTACGCTGTACTCAAGCCCCTGCTTTTCCATATACGTATTTTCCACGTGACCGATAATCTGTACACGGTGGTGGTCAAAATAATCAAAAAATCCTGCCAGCTGAAGTGCCGGGCGGTTGATATCCGACTGCGTGATCTTGATACTTGAAATATCCACATCCGGTGTAAGACATTCAAGTTCCATCTTGTCAATGCAGTCCTGTAAATCTACAGTATACATTACATTTCCTCCTTCTTCACGTTTCTACGTTTTATTATAACGATTCTTTCCGGGTTCGTCAACGCATGCTTAACGAATAAAATTCGTACTTTCTTTTTCGTTTTGCGGATGTTCCGGTCCTGCCTGAATGCATTGTATCATCCACGCCATATTGCGGCCGAGATTGTACATCGTACGCATACCTTCTTTGTCCTGACGTACTTCATCCGGTGTATTTCCATGCACCATATTCCAATAATTGGAAGTCACGATCGGCATCTGATTGATGGAGAAATGCTTATTGATCACTTCCAAAGATGCCGTCGTACCACCACGTCTGGCACTTACCACTGCTGCTCCCGGCTTAAAGGCAAATTCTTTTCCTCCGGAGTAAAAGGCGCGGTCAAGGACAGACAAAAGCCGTCCGCTCGCATGAGCATAATAAACCGGGGAACCAAAGACGAAACCATCGGCGGTCTTTGCCTTTTCGACGATTTCATTTACGATATCTCCAAACACACAAGCACCGGTTTCTCGGCATTTTCCGCAGCCCATGCAATCTGCGATTGGCTTCGTACCAAGAGAAAGGATCTCGGTTTCCACGCCGCTTTCATTGAGTCCGCGTGCCACCTCACTGAGTGCCGTAAATGTACAGCCTTTTTCCTTTGCACTTCCATTGATCAGTAATACTTTCATTGTGCCATGATCTCCTTCCATTTCTCATTATAAATCTTGTCGACATCATCACCGAGATATTTAAACGTCTCGCAATTTGTCAAAGAATCCCAATCCGGGAATGCGATCTTGCTGTCACGTTCTGACGCGTCTTCGATCAATTTGCGTCCTTCTTCGTTTGGAATCGAATACGTGATATAATCAAAATTCATCTTTGCGATTTCCGGTTTACAGAGGAAGTTCAAAAACTTCTCCGCATTTTCTTTGTTCTTTGCGCCCTTCGGAATGACCCAGGAATCGATCCACAAGTTACTTCCTTCTTTCGGAATGACATACTCAAGATCCGGATTTTCCTTCTGGCAGGTCAATGCCTCGCCGGAATAGATCACACCGATCGCCGCCTCGTTTCCGATCATCTTATCACGCACTTCATCGACGACATATGCCTGTACGACGCCGGATTTCTTCTGCTCGATCAGTTTCTGTTTGGCTTCCTCTAACTGCTTTTCATCTGTGCTGTTGAGCGAATAACCAAGGTACTTCAACGTGATACCAAATGCATCGCGGACACTTTTCTGCATCAAAATGTTATCTTTGTATTTGGTATCCCACAGGATTCCCCAGCTGTCCACCGGTTCTTTTACCATCGTTTTATTATATAATATGCCGACCGTTCCCCAAAGATACGGAACACTGTATTTATTTTCCGGATCAAATTCTTTGCTGGCATCCATATATTTACTGTCTACATATTTAATGTTTGGCACATTGTCAAAATTAATCTCTTCAACAAGATCCTCGGAGATCATGCGCTGCACCATATAATCCGAAGGGCAGACAAGGTCATACGAAGCTGCACCGTTGGATATAATCGGATACATTACTTCATTTGTCTCGTATTCGTCATATGTCACTTTGATGCCTGTCTCATCTTCAAACATCGCTAACGCATCCGGGTCAAAATATTCGCCCCAGTTATAAACATACAATTCACCGGCATCTCCGGTCTTGCTTCCGCCGGAACAAGCCGTAAGTCCGGTCGTAAATAATGCGGTCGCAAGTGTCAGTGCCAAAATCTTTTTTATGCTTTTTTTCATTTATTTTCCTCTGCTTTCTGTCTGCGGTTGACAACGATCAACACGATAAATATGGCTGCAAATAAAATGGTGGAAAGTGCGTAAATCTCTGGTTTTATGCCTTTTCGCACCTCCGCATAGATTTTTGTTGACAACGTATCCATCCCCACACCTTTTGTAAAATGGGTAATGATGAAGTCATCCAGTGACATCGTAAAGGACAACAAAAATCCGGTTAAAATTCCCGGCAGAATATCCGGAAATACAACTTTGACAAACGCATACTGCCGGCTTGCACCAAGGTCCAGCGCCGCCTCAAATACACTTTTATTCATCTGCTTTAATTTCGGAAGTACACTCAGCACCACATACGGCAGATTGAATGTAATATGCGCGATCAGCACACTGCCAAATCCCATCTGGTAACGCAGTGCAATAAATAAAAGCATCAATGAGATTCCGGTTACAATATCGGCATTGAGCATCGGAATATTGGTCACCGTCATCAAGATCATACGCGGCAGTTTTTTCATATGATTCATGGCAAAAGAGACCATCGTTCCGAGGATCGTCGCGATCAAAGCGGACAAAAATGCCAGTAAAAGCGTCGTCCACAGTGCATCCATAATCTCCCGTGAAGAGAACAGGCTCTCGTACCATTTGAGACTGAAACCGCCCCATTTTCCACGGAATCTCGACTCATTAAATGACAACACAATAAGTGTCGCGATCGGGGCATACAAAAAGATAAAAATCAAGGCAAGATAAATCTTTCCGCTGATTTTTGCCAGGGCTTTTCCTACCATATCGCTGCCCCCTCTCCATCTTTATCAAAGTGTGACATAACCGCCATACTTCCCAAGATCAATATCATCAATACAATGGACAATCCGGCTCCGCCGTACCAGTTATTGGCCGTTGTAAATTCCTGCTCGATCACATTTCCGATCAGATTGATCTTTGCTCCTCCTAACAGGTTTGAAATAACAAACGTTGTCATCGCCGGCACAAAGACCATCGTAATGCCGCTGACAATTCCCGGAAGGATCTGTGGCAATGTGATCCGCCACAATGTCTGAATCCAGTTTGCCCCAAGATCTTTTGCCGCATCAAAGGTATCCTGTGGAATCTTGATGAGCGAATTGTAGATCGGCAGTACCATAAATGGTAGAAAATTGTAGATCATACCGAGAATGATCGCCCCTTCGGTATTGATCAGATTCTGCTTTGGCAGTCCGAGTGACTGCAGTATCATATTGATCACACCCGTCTTTTCCAGCAAAGACTGCCACGCGATCGTACGCAGCAAAAAGTTCATCCACATCGGAAGGATGAATACAAAGATGATAAATCCGCTGCTTTTTAAATGCATCCCCCGGATCACCAGTGCCAGCGGCAAAGCGAGGATAAAACATAACACTGTACTTATAATAGATAATTTAAGTGACAAAAATAAGGCTTTTAAATGTACCGGTGAAGCGATACTCTTGACATTTTCAAGGGTAAAGGCACCGGTTTTATCTGTCAGTCCGTAAACACATACAATGATAAGCGGCACAATAACAAATATTGCCATCCACACAATGTACGGATACGAAAGGCGTCTCGTCATCTTTTTCTCATTCACCGGCAAACGCCTCCTCTGCCTCATTTTCGGGCTTGTGCATGATCTGGATATTAAACGGATCGATATACAATCCGACTTCACTTCCGACTTCCGCAAGGCTTGTACTGTGTACCAGCCACGTAAATCCAAGTGCTTCCATCTCCATTTCATAGTGTACCCCTTTGAATACCAAGGATTTCACTTTTGCACGGATCGTGCCTTTTTCCGGTGGTACAAGGATCATATCTTCTGGTCTTATCACGACATCCACCGGTTTATTTTCACCGAATCCGACATCGACGCATTCAAAATCCTGCCCTTGAATATTGACAAGACGATCGCGGACCATTGTCGCCGAAAGAATATTGCTCTCGCCGATAAAGTCTGCCACAAACGCATTCTGTGGCTCATTGTAAATGTCTTCCGGCGTACCGATCTGCTGGATGTACCCCTGATTCATAACAACGATCGTATCGGACATCGTAAGTGCCTCTTCCTGATCGTGGGTAACATAAACAAACGTAATTCCGAGTTCTTCCTTCAGACGGATAAGCTCATACTGCATCCCCTGGCGCATCTTCAAATCAAGGGCACCCAGTGGTTCGTCCAAAAGAAGGATCTTCGGTTCATTTACGATGGCACGCGCAATCGCGATACGCTGCTGCTGGCCTCCACTGAGGGAATCCGGCATACGCTTCTCGTAGCCGTCAAGATTTACCAGTTTCAGCGCATATTTGATCTTGTCGCGGATATAGTCTTTTGATTTTTTCTTGATTTTTAACCCAAACGCAATATTTTCCTCGATATTCATGTGTGAAAACAAGGCATACTTTTGAAACACGGTATTGATCGGGCGTTTGTTCGCCGGCACGCGGGCGATATCGGTTCCATTGAGCAGAACCTGTCCTTCATCCGCCGTTTCAAATCCTCCCATTATTCGCAATGTCGTGGTTTTTCCGCAACCACTCGGCCCAAGCAATGTTACAAATTCATTCTCATGAATATCAAGATTCATATGATCTAGAACGATTTGTCCGTCAAATGCTTTTGTGATCCCTTTGAGTTCAATACATTTTTCAGCCATAACAAATCCTCCTGGTTCTCGTTATTTTTTATTGTTGACTGCCTCGATTCCCGGCTTGATAAATCCATAATAGCAAGGTTTCGGCTGGCAGTTTTTGTCATACAGATACAAGTTCTGCTGGAAATCATCTCCATACAATGGATAATCATCGCAGATACCAAATACGGTTACACTCGTTATATTACATGGTCCGCCGCTCTGCGTATCTTCTTCGACAAGAAGGCGCATCATTTCCTCGTAACGATCGGACTGTCTCTGCAGCAGTTCTTCGTCGGTCGTACCATCTTCGATGCGGAAATTCAATTCCGTGACCTGCAGTTCCAGACCGAGTTTTGCATACGTTTCCAGACATTTACGGAAACTTCCGTCATTTTCGCTGTCAAGTTCCGGCCAGTCGATGCCTACTGTCGGCTGGAGACCAATTCCATCAATCAGTCCTTTTTCCTTTAACTGCTCGACCATTTTGTAAATATTATCCATTTTTTCTTCCATAAAGACATTGTAGTCATTATAGAACAATTTTACACCATCATCGGCATACTTGCGGGCAAAAGAAAATGCTTTTTCCACATAATTTTCGCCCATCGTCGTATACCAGTAGTTCTGCACTGCCTGCTCGTGCGTGAAGTCGTTGTCTTTTTTCGTATCTGCGCGGAGTTTCCAGCCGCCCTTCGTCTCGATATAGCTTCCCTCATCGGTGCAGACGCATTCATTCACGACATCCCAGGCATACACCACACCCGGATATTTCTTCTGGCAGTGTGTGATCACCTGCTTGATATAGCTTTCCATACGTTTTGCCATGGTCTTCGCATCGGCAAGTTTTCCGGATTTTACATCATAATTTTTGTAAAAAAGCCAGCTCGGTGTCTGATTGTGCCAGATCAACGTGTGGCCACGCATCTTGATTCCGTTTTCCTGACAGAATTTGAGTGCCGGGTCACAGGTATCAAATTTGCAGACAGGCATCCCATCTTTACTCTTTTTTGTCGCCTTTTCATCCAGCAAGTAATCCGGTTTCATCAGATTGGACAATGTCGTGGAATTGAAGTTTTCTTTCAGAATCTTTGCCATTCCTTTGTGCTTGATCGCCATCGTATCGATATCGCTTCCGTTGATTGCAGCTCCGACAAGGAAATAATCCTTATAAATGTCCTTTGCCGGTGTCTCTTCCGTGACAACCGCTGCCGGGCTGACTGCACTCTCCGATACAGCTGTTTCTGTCGTTTTTACCGTTTCCCGGTTTCCCGCAGTCTTTGGTTCGTTTGTCTTCTGTCGTGATACCAGAGCATATGCCAGCACCCCGAGCACGATAACGACTACTACAATCGTTATGATAATACCTTTCTTTTCTTTCATCGCTTCTTCTGCCTTTCTATTTCTGTCCACCGTCGTCTGCCTGCTCTTCTTTCAAAGCCAGCAGATCTAAGCCCGGCTTAATATACGAATAAAAACAAGGTTTTGGCACGCAGTTTTTATCCCACAGATACAAATTCTGATGATTGTCAGTATACAATGGATAATCGTCGCAGATACCAAATACAGTTACGCTTGTGATATTACAAGGACCGCCATTGTCCGAATCTTCGTCTACCAAAAGCTGCATAAATTCCTCATATCGGTCTGCCTGCTCCTGCAATGCCTCTTCATCAATAAATTCCGGTTTTATCGTCAATTTAAAGGAAAGCTCCGTTACCTGCAGTTCAAGACCCAGTTTTGCATACGTTTCAAGACAGGTTTTAAAACTTCCCGCATGATCCGAATTTAGCTCCGGAGAGCGCATTCCGACCGTCGGCTGCAATCCGATGCCGTCGATCAATCCTTTGCTTTTCAGTTCTTCAACCATCTTGTAAATATTTTCCATTTTGTCCGTCTGGAATACATTATAGTCATTGTAAACAAGTGTCACGCCCGGATCTGCGTATTTTCTCGCATACATAAAAGCTTTTTCCACATAACTTTCGCCCATCGTCGCATACCAGTAATTTGGTACGTAACCATCGTGTGCAAAGTCATTATCGCTCTTTGTCTGAGAGCGCAGTTTCCAGCCGCCGCTTGTCACCACGTAACTGTTATCATCTGTGCAGATGCATTCGTTGACAACATCCCACGTGTAGATGACACCCGGAAATCCTGCCTGACAGTGCGTGATGACCTGACGGATATAACTCTCCATACGCGCTTCCATCGTCGCCGCATCCACCAGATCTTTGTTCACATCATAATCCACATGGAAAAACCATTCGGGTGTCTGATTGTGCCAAAGCAGCGTATGTCCACGCATTTTGATTCCATTTTCCTGACAGAACTTCAACGCGGAGTCGCACGTATCAAATTTACAGACCGGCATTCCGTCGGCGCTGTTTTTTGTCGCCTGCTCATCCAGAAGATGCTCCGGTTTCATCAGATTGGAAAGAACGGTGGAATTAAAATGTTTCTTTAAAATTCCTGCCATTCCTTTGTGGTTCAATGCCATCGTCGAAAGGCTTGTACCGTTCAACGCCGCACCGACCATAAAATAATCCTGATAAATGTCTTTTACCGGCATATTATCATCTTCGTATTCTGCTTCATAGTCCGCCAATGGACTGCAGACCGGAACCGGCGTAGGGACCGGTGTCGGTGCAGGAGTTCCCGTCGGCTGTATCGAAGCGGACGAGGAAGCCGCAGGTGTTGTCGTAATCGCTGTGCTTGTTGGCGCCTGCGAAGGCTTTTTCGTTGCTTCACTCGGTGTCACTACAGTCTTTTTCTTAATCACCTGTATTTTACAGTTGTATTTCCATGTCCGGCTGCCCTTTTTAAAGCGCACCTGAACGGTCGCTTTTCCGGCACGTTTTCCCCGGACAAAAATTTGTTTTTTCTTTTTATTCCATTTCAAAGTTACGATTTTTTTCACCTTTTTGTTGTAGCGGAACGTAACTTTTGTATTTTTTGCCACATTTTTTGTGCTTAACTTTGTTGTCTTTCCGACTGTCACCTGACATTGCTTTGTGGCAAGCCTCGGTTTTTTTGCCGCCTGCATATCGGCCGGCAGTACTCCACTGCACACGACCGTGGCAGCAAGCACCATAGCCGTACATTTTGCTACTCTTTGTCTCATCTTCTTCTCCTTTCGTTTTATGCCTGCGGACTTTCCTGTGGTCCCAGATAAGACTCTTCCAATCCGCCTCGGTACAATACCAGTTTTTGTAATACTAAACCTGCCTCGACACCATAAATATGTATCTCATTGTATCCGGCTTCCAGATCGTGTCCGGTAATTCCATAATGACAGTTATTGAGCACACCCATGGACCAGGATTTCTTTTCCCATGGACCGCCACCGATATTGTAGTTTTCTTTTGGAATCGTGTCACCGACTTTGATCTCGCCATCACCAACCTGCGCTGCATAACGCATCGTGCGTCCGTCTTCCAGGTTGTTCGTCGGTGCCGTGATTGTCTTAAGCATGTAAACACCCGCTTCCTCAACATACACGCGGTACGTCAGGCAAGGTGCTTTTCCGATTTCATCAAAATTGCGGTCACATGGATATATTTTCATGGAAGATAATGTTTTTCCGTATTCTTCCAATTCTTTAAACTCATATCCTTCAAAAACTTCTTTTTCAGCAAAATGAGCTGCTTCGATCGATACGATACCGTCGCGCTCGATAAAAGTTCCTTCCGGAACATTGACGGCTGCCTTAAAACGCACTTTCACATCGACTTTCTGGTTTCCTGCTTTGATCGTAAGGGTACGCTCAAACGATTCGCTCTCCTTTTTGGCAATCGTTACCTGCAGTGTCACGATGTCATTTGCCACCGTTCCTTCCGGCTGGCTTACGCAGATTCCCTGTTCCGCCTGCACTTTAAAATCATAAGCAACAGCACCGGCATTTGCCAGTTCGATCTCATACGTTTCTTTTCCGATTTCTGTAAACTCAGGCAGATTGACCATTCCTTCTGAGACAAAACTTTCGTCATTTTCTGCATGAACCATCATACGGCTCATCGTATTGATACAGATGGTCTTGGTCTCCGGATAATGCCATCCCTCGTCATTCCATGTAACGAAACATGCATGTGGTGAGAGCATCATGCCGTCCCATTTGCCGCCAGCCATCTCTTTATTGTAATACTCCGTCAATTTCTGATCGCGTTCAATCTCTTCTTTTACAAGGGCATCGTACGTATTTGCCGCAGAAAGTTCATATTCTGCATACCAGTTTGCCAATGCTGCATGAAGACTCATCAGCTGCAGATTCATTCCGGCAACAGCCGGATAATATACCAATCCGTAAAATGCATCCTTGGATGCCTCCGGAATCTTGATCTGCAGATTTTCGGTCTGCTGCATCAATTTTGTACAGCGCTCGATCATGCGTTTCGTTTCATTAAAATGGGATTTATGATATACTTCCGGATTCATCGCCTCCGGTCGTCTCATGCCGTGGATCCGTGTGTACTCACGCAATACATCCGCAATTTCTTTTTTTGTCGCGTCGTCTTTGATATGTGCTCCAAACTGCTGCTCTACCCAGGATGCCAGGAAGCGGTCCGTTTCATTGGCATGGCCGGTTCCCATACTCTCGAAATCATAGGCAAGTGCCATAAAGTAGGACAATGGCAGCTCATCCGGACGAATATCTCCGACATTTACGATCCAGAGGTCGCGGATGCCGTATTCATAGGCCATTGTAACCTGCTCCCACACTTTCGGAAGCGGTGTGGAATTGACCCACTCGTAAGAAATCGGAGAACCATGATAATCAAAGTGATAGTACAATCCCCAGCCCGGTTTGCGGTCTTTCAGATCCTTGGTCGGAAGGGTTCTCACATTTCCGAAGTTATCGTCGGATAGCAAAAGGATCGTATCGTCCAATCCATCCCAGGAACGAAGTCCCTTGACGCCGTTTCCACCATAATAAAAGCCTTCCACTTCTTTGTACAAAGCAAGCATTTTCGGCATGTTCTCGCATCCGGTCTCTTTGATGATCTTATTCTGATCGGTAATGATCTCACGGAGAAGTTCGACATTTTCCTGAATCGTTGAATTTTCTCCGAGCATCATGGTGTCACGCTCACCGCGCATACCGATCGTAATCATATGCTTGAAGTCTTTATCGCGTTTCATACCATCTTCCCAGTAACGATAAAGACCTTCTTTATTTGTATAATAATTCCAGTCTTTTCCATATCCGACATTGTTCGTGTCCGTTTTGACTTTATCCCACTCTTCGCTGGCACGGGTCAATGGCTCATGATGGGACTGACCGATCGTGATACCAAGTTCCGTTCCCAGTTTAAGGATTGCAAGCGGATCTTCCGAACCGTCTAACGGAAGGGAAGCTGACCACATCGCCGGCCAGAAATAGTTTCCTTTCAGGCGCAGCAGAAGATCAAATACTTTTTCGTAAAAGAATTCATTGAAGTCTCCAAATGTATTCATGACAAAATTTCCCAACGACGGCCATTCGTCGTTCATGAAAAACCCACGGTAACGAACAGACGGCTCTTTGGATACCGTACAAATGCTCTCATCAAATACGATCTCCTCTTTTTTGGCAGGAACCACGTCTGCCCAGTACACCCATGGGGATACTCCGATATTTTCAGAAATATAGTACAGGCCATACAAGGTAGCAATTGTCTCTGTACCAGCGATCACCAGTTTCTCAGCACCATCTTCTTCGATCAGCTGTACCGTAAAGACTTCTCGTTTTCCTTCCAAAACAGAAAGATCCAGTTTCTTTTCTTCTTCCCACTTTGCAAGAATATCCGAAGTTCCTTTTGTTGCTACGACGATCTGCGGAACATTCTGAATCTGCTCTACGATCTCCGGCTCTTTGTCTGTTACCGTCAAAATATCTCCGGCAAGAATTTTTGCCACATGCTTCAGTCCCTTATAATCTGCTGCATGGCTGTCAATACAAATTTGTGCTGCGTTTTCTTTTACTAACGTAAATGTCATTATGATCTCCTTCCGATTGTATATTTTTTATAAGTCGAATCCAAAATAATTCACTGCATTGTAATAAGAAATATTTTTCACCATTTCGCCAAGAACTTCGTAGTCCTGTGGATATTCTCCGTTTTCTACCAGTTTTCCGATGAAATCGCACAGGATTCGGCGGAAATACTCATGACGAGGGTAGGATACAAAACTTCTCGAATCGGTCAGCATTCCGATAAAGTTGCCCAAAAGTCCAAGGCTTGCAAGAGATGTGATCTGCTGGGTCATGCCATATTTGTGATCGTTGAACCACCATGCAGAGCCCTGCTGAATCTTTCCTACCGCATCTTCGTTCTGGAAGCAGCCAATCATCGTACCGATTACGGCATTGTCTACCGGATTCAAAGAATACAAAATCGTCTTTGGCAGCTCGCCGGTTTTTGCAAGGGCATTCAAAAGATCTGCCACTTCTGCACTAAATCCTTTTTCATTGATACAGTCGATACCGGCATTGGCTCCGGCACTCCGGAATACCAATTCGTTATTTTCTCGCTTTGCACCATAGTGAAGCTGCATTGCCAGATTTCTCTTTGCATATTCACGGCCTAAGAAGAGCATCAGCATCGTTTTGTACTGAAGCATTTCTTCAAATTCCAAGGTTTCTCCGGACAATGCGCGGCGTACGAGGATATCCATTTCTTCCTCTGTCGTCGGGCGATACTGCGGATAATCCAAACCGTGGTCGGTCACCAGACAGCCATTTTCCACAAAATAATCCAGTCGTTTCACAAGAGCTTCTTTCAGCGAAACAAAGCCGGTGATGTCAATATCACTTACTTCTGCCAGTTTCTGTACATAAGCAAGAAATCCCTCTTTTTCCGGGCTCATGATGATATCAGGACGCCATGCCGGCAGAACCTGCACCTCAAAATCTTTGTCCGCTTTGATCTGCTGATGATAATGAAGGTCATCCACCGGATCATCGGTCGTACAAACCAATGTAACATTGGACATACGGATCAGATTTTTTGCTGACATTTCCGGTGACTGCAGTTTTTCATTACAGGCATCGTAAATCTCTTTCCAGTTCTTCTCACTGAGTGTCTCATGAATATCAAAATATCTCTGCAATTCCAGATGGCACCAATGATACATCGGATTTCCGATTGCTTTTGGCAGTGCCTTCGCAAAGGCATGGAATTTTTCTTCATCGCTGGCATCCCCGGTAATGTATTTTTCCGGGACTCCATTCGAACGCATAATGCGCCATTTATAGTGATCGCCTCCGAGCCACAATTCTGTTATGTTTTTAAATTTCCGGTCTTCTGCAATCTCTTTTGGCTCCAAATGGCAATGATAGTCCAAAATCGGTGTTTTTTCTGCATAGTCGTGAAAAAGTTTTTTCGCTGTGTCTGTTGAAAGAATAAAATCTTCATCCATAAATTGTTTCATTTTTTCTTACCTCACTTCGTTGTTTGTATCTATTTTTTATTTTTTGTTTCACCACAAGCGGAGTTCCCGAAAAATTCAGAGAACTCCACGTATTTTACCAATATTAATTTGCATCCAGGTAAGCTTTTCCGGCTTCCATAGTTTTGCCTTTCCGAACCATCAGTTCGGAAACTGTCAGCATGTCATATCCCTGCTCCGAAAGCCACGGAACAATCTTTTTGACTGCTTCTGCCGTCTCCGGATGAATGTCATGCATCAAAATGATATCTCCATCTTTAACCTCTTTTTTTACCCGGTTAAAGACTTTTTTCGCATTGCGGCTCTTCCAGTCTTCGGTGTCAAGACTCCACAATATCATCGGCTTTTTCACCTTTTTCCGCATGGTTTTGCTGATCGAACCATACGGCGGACGCAGCAGCGAAATCTGATATCCGTTTAACAGTTTTGACACGATCCGGTCGGTTCGGTCAATCTGGCTTTTCGCCTTTTTCCATTTTATCTTGCTCAGCTGTGGGTGATCCCACGAATGGCTGGCAATCTCGCAGCCGGCGCCAAGGATCATCTGCATGATGTCGCCATCGACCCGTGCACGGTTTCCAAGCACAAAAAAGGTAGCATGTGCTCCATTCGCCTGCAGTGTCTCAAGAATCGTTCCGTCGTTATCACGCGATGGTCCGTCATCAAACGTCAATGCCACAGCTTTTTCCTTTGGCACCGGGGTCGGTTCAGGTGTCGGTTCTTCCACCACCGGCGATTCTGCCGCCGCTTTCTGCTTCTGCAAAAGTGCTTCTTCTGCCTGTTTTTGTTGTTTGTGGTTTTGCACAGTGGATACTATCTTTACTCCGGTTAATACTAAAACCAGTACGACTGCCACCGCAATTGATCCTTTCAATAACATGGTCAATTTTTCTGACTGCGACTGCCGCCGTTTCCATTGTCTCTTCCTATATTCTCGTCTTCCACTCATAAAAAACCGTCTCCATTCACTTCATTTTCCTGTTCTTCTTTTAACAGTACTAGTGTAGCATTATTCTTCGGGTTTTTCAATAACAATTTTGCCATCCACAAATTCCAATTTTACTTTATTTCCGTTCATTCCCATTTCTTTGAGCAATTCCGACGGAATCTGTATTCTTCCGGCACGATCCAGCACAACAAACTCCTCCTGTGCCTCTTCCTGCTGCCATTCAATGGAAATATCTTCCAGTCTGTTTTTATACTCGTTCTTCATGATACGCTCGCTGCTGGTCTTTCCATCGCGAATCGAAATGACGCGGTTTACTTTCGCCGCCAGCTCATTATCGTGTGTTACGATCACGATCGTAATACCAAGCTGTTCATTTAACTTGCGGAACATATCCAGGATGTCATCTGCCGTCTTTCGGTCTACCGCTCCTGTCGGCTCATCCGCAAGCAGAAGTTTCGGCTCATTCGCAAGGGCGATCGCAATGGCGACACGCTGCTGCTCCCCACCGGAAAGCTGGCTTAACGTATTGTCTTTTCGTTCTGCCAGGCCAACCAGCTCAAGAAGTTCTTCCGCGCGCTTTTTCTTCTGCGCCTCGCTCTTTCCGTCTTTCATAAAGAGCATTGGTGTCATGACATTTTCCCACGCCGTCAGATACGGAAGCAGATTGCGTGCATTGTTCTGCCACACAAATCCGACAGTGCTTCGCTTGTACTCGACCAATTCTTCTTCGCTCATCTGAAACAGATTTTTTCCATCGACATAAAGTTTTCCGGCTGACGGACGGTCAAGTCCACCGATCATATTGAGAAATGTGGATTTACCACTTCCGCTGTTTCCGATGATTGCCATCAGTTCTCCGCGCTTTACGGTCAGGTCCAAGCCCTGAAGTGCCAGCACTTCAATGTCCTTTGTCTTGTATATTTTTACCAATCCATCGCATTCGATCATCACATCATCCGGAATGTCCACCGGTTCATTTGCTGTTCCTCCTCCGGCGGTCTGGCGGTTGATGTGACGAAATTCATTGATTTTTTCCACTACGGTGTCCCATTTTTTATTTTTCATCGACAATCTCACCATCCTCCAAATGATATATGCAGTCTGCAATATCTAACAATCCCATGTCATGTGTAGTCATGACAATAGTCACTTCTTCTTTTTCAATCAATTCCTTAAATATCTTCATCACCTGAAGTCCGGTCGCCGTATCCAGTTCGGCCGTCGGCTCGTCGGCAAAGATAATTTTCGGTTTATGTGCAATCGCTCTTGCGATCGCCACACGCTGCTGCTCCCCACCGGAAAGTTCCTGCGGCATATGATGCATACGCTGGCCAAGTCCCACAAGCCGGAGACATTCTTCCGCTCTTGCCCGCTTATTTCCCTGATATTTTGCCAGGCGGAGTAGAAATTCCACATTTTCATACGCCGTCATCATCGGGATCAATGCCACCGACTGAAATACGAATCCCACATTATTTTTACGGAATTCCTCTCTCTCGTGGTCATTCATCTGTTCCAGTGCCGCCCCCTCAAATACGACGGTGCCTTCTTTCGGATAATCCAACGCACTCAAAATGTTCATCAGCGTCGTTTTTCCGGATCCGGAACGTCCACGCAGCATCGTAAGTTTCCCCTTCGGGATCTGGATATTGATATCATGCAGTGCGACAAACTCGCGGCCGGAGCCGATTGGAAATGCCTGCTTGATTCCCTGTGTCGTCAATATATTTTCCATCGCTGTCCTCCCTTAATCTTCGCCAAGTTTCAATGCCTGTGAAATGTTGATCTTCGAGATCAGTTTTCCAAGCACAACCATACATACCACAATAACAATACCAATGATACTGAACAGACGCACCATATCAAGTGTCTCATTGACCACTTCAAGCGGAATTGCCTGATCGGTCGATGCATAGAAGATCTGCACAAGCGGTACAAACATCTTCGATGCCAGCAGTCCGATCACGGTACCGATCACGATCGAGATGCCGGAACTGAAAATCTGCTCATTGATCAGCATTTGAATAATCTCACGTTTTGACATACCCATCGCACGAAATACACCAAAAAGCAATTCACGCTGGCGGATTGACAAGATCCAGTAGATCAAAAATCCGGTGCAGCACAAGATCAAAATAATGATAAAGCTCATCGTAAGGATACCATTGGTCCCCTGGAACAAAGCATCATTTTTCACTTCCACTTTCTTGGCATTTGCATCTTCGAATGTCGTATACGTAATATTGTTTTTCTTCGCGTAATCATAGATAAAACGTGAACTTCCATCCGTTTTCAGCCATACCTGATATGGTCGCAGACCAAAGTTCTGCTGAACCTGTGCCAGATTCGCTACGATCAGGTAGTTCTCAGTCGAAACAAGTTTATTTTCTTCATTGAGCGAATGCGTTGTCTCGATATAACTCGGGAAATAGTCCACAAAGCCAAATACCACGCCCTGTGCTTCGACACCTTCCTCGTTTGTATAGGTAATCGTATCGCCAAGACGCACCCCGTAGTTTGTATGATAGTTCATACTCAAAAGCACCGCATCCGCGCGTGTCGCCATCGAATTGAGGTAACGGTTGATATGTACGGGAAGCAGATCCGTCTGGAACTTCGACACCGTCTCTCCGAAACTTTTCGTATCGATTCCCATCAGTGTTGTCTTAACACTATTTCCGCCTTCCTTACTCTTATAGGAAGTTTCTATTTCATCGTCTTTAAATACTTTCGTCGCCGCTGTAACGCCCTTCATTCCCTCGTATACTCCGAAATCCGGTTCGGTATACGTCAGTTCAAGGTCGGTATAATACTGCATCAGAAGGGAATTATCCTCCCACGGCTGCTGGAGTACGAGATCCGCTCCGGTGCTATAGTCGATTCCCTTTTCGGAGTTTGACAATATCGTACGCGCCACCGTCGAATTGAAAATACCGAGCGACACCGTAAACATCAGAAATACCATCATAAATCCCTGTTTTTTCCGCGTACGGAGAATCTGCAGGAAGGAAGCAAAAAATGCCGGCCGCCAGAATTTTCTTCCAATATAATATACAATCTTTATGAGCAATGGCTGAAGCCGGAGCCCCACAAGACTTGCACTTATGATAAATACGGACGAGCAGATGAACAAAAACGGATCCAGGGAATCACCCTCGAGCATGCTTGTCATCAGCTCGGATTTCCGTGCGGTAAAGGAGTACAATCCATACAGTGAGATTCCGAGGAAAATCACATCCAGATACACTCTGCTGAATATATTGTGTTTGTTTTCACTATTTCTGTGTTTTACATTTACAATCGTGACATTGGCATCTTTAAATACCGGAAGTACCATCACCGCGATGGAAACTAAAATCGCTCCCAAAGTATACAAAAATACACTTGGGCTTAAACTGACGTGCAATGCCTTTCTCTGGATAAATTCCAAAAAACCATTCGTCGAGCCGAGTGCCTTTGTCATAAAGAAACCAAGCGGCACGCCGACGATACTGCTGCCGATCGAAAGAATCGCCGACTGCAGCGTATAGATCAAAAGGATCTGATTGCGGCTGCTTCCACGGCTCTTCAAAAGGGCGATCTCATTCTGCTCCAGATCAAGCATCTGCCGTGAGATCATAAAGATAAAAGCAAGCAAAAGTGCAAGTACCGGAATCTGCAAAATCAAAAGTGTCGTCGACACCTTCTTCGCCGTCGTCTGGTAATCACGCAGAACTGCCAGATAATCCGGCTCTTCTACTGCCGAATTTCTTCCGGTCGTGCCTTCATCGCAAAGTGTCTCCGTGTTTTTCACAAGGGAGTTAACCTGTCCCGGTCTTACACTTTCATAATCGTATACCAGATTCCACTGCCCGGTGATATTAAATGCCGGTTTGTCATAATTCACAAAAATGCTCTCAAACAATTTGGGGCTGGTAAATACTTCCAGATAATATTCACTCGGGCTCTGCACCCAGTAATTATCCGAATAATCTTTCGCATCAAATACGCCGACTATTTTTACTTTAATATTCGAACCATCGGCATTTTTCAGTTTCTCAAAGGACATCTCGTCACCGAGAACGACATCCAATTTGCTCATCGCCCGCTGACTCAGAATAACCGGAAGGGCTCCATCTTCCAAACGCTCGTCGCCATAACACTCGCCGGCAAGTACGGAAATATGGTCCTTCATATCTGACATCATCGCAATACGCATGGATTTTGTCGTCGTCTTATTTCCGCGGGACTGCTCAAATTCTCCACGGACTTTGGATGTCTCAAACAAACTTACCAGATATTTCTGGTCGACCCCGAGACGTTCCGCCGCCCCGGTTGCCGTATCCTGCATCTGCTTGAATTCATTGCCGTTTGCTTTGCCGGAATTCAGCATGGAACTAAAGCCGATTACACCTGGGTCCTTGTTCGTCTCCTCGATGTAATTCGAGTATTTTGACTTCAATGTTTTTTCCAGTGCCGCATCCTGGTACATCGGATTGCTGCTTGCAATCGCCGCCAGCAGAATATTACCGATCAGGAGGCAGACAACCATCCACTTTTTATGTATCAATTTTTGTTTTATAAATCGTATCATGTTCTCTCCACGCCTCCTATCTTATGATCGCAAGTGTCTGGCCGGCGCTTACTCCCTGCTCCACCAGATACTCTGTTTCGGTATTGTAATTACTTACGATATAACGTTTGTGGATCTTGCCATCTTCCAGCACATTGACATACAGTTTATTTGTATACTCCACAGATTCCTGATTGATGGCTTCTGCATCGACAACAAGTGCATTTTTCACGGAGAAAGAAATCGCATAGACGTATATATTGGTCTTTTCAAAATCGTATTTTTGTTTATCCGTTTTTGACACTTCCACGTATACAATATTATCGCCCGCCTCGTCAGTTTCTCCAACTCCGGTAATGTCTGTAGCTGTGATAACTTTTCCTTTTACCTCATGCTGGTAGTCTTTCATATTTTTTCCAAGCCGTACAGAAACATCCATATTGTAACGCAGTTTCGAATCCGGATCTTTTACTTTCAAAACCCATTTGTTATTGCTCCGCATCTCAACGATTTTTTTCGAAGCATCAATCTCTTCTCCAACATATTCTCGTCCGGTGGAAGTCACGACACCACTTTTCTTTGCCACAAGTTTTGTCTTATTCTGGCGGCGTACTAACTGTGCATAACTTTTCTCCTGATCAATGACTTCTTTCTCACCCTTTTTGTAATTGGCAAGTTCTTCCTTCTGCTTCTTGATCTCCAACTGTTTGATCTTCTTTTCTGCTGCATTTTTGATCGTTGCCAGTTCTTTTTCCGCCTGTGACACCGCATTCTGAAGATTGCTGAGGCCGGATTCATAGTTGGCACGTGCCTGCTGCACTAAAATTTTTTCCTTCTGCAGTTTTGTCTTCGACGTCTCTACATGATACACGGCAAGCACATCACCTTTGTTGACCTTTTGGTCTTTTTTCACTTTTATGGAATCTAAGACCGCATCTTCATCATCAATGTAAATGGTCTCTGTATCCGTGTAATCAAGGTCTGCCGTATCATAATATTCTTCTTTATATGTTTCCTGACGGACCTTTGTCGTCTCGTAATCTTCCTGGGAAACCGCACTTCCGGATGCCGCTTCGCCGTTTTCGTAAAGGAGCACTTCTCCTGTCCCCTGGCTTTTTTCCGAACCACATGCTGACAAAATCGCTGCTGTCATGCACAGGATTCCGATCCATTTAACCTTCCACATAGACTACATCTCCCTCCTTTACTCCACTTTCAATCTGTATGTAAGCATCCGTTTCGGTCCCGGTCTTTACGATGGTTTTGGTCTTCGCATCACCTTCTACCAGATAAACGTAGGATTCTTCTTTGGAACGATATACCGCATTGGCTGGTACGACAAGTGCATCTTTCACTGTATCGGTGTACAATTCGATTGTCGCCGAGCCGCCGACTTTCGCGTCCACATGCTCTGCCACAAAGTCAAACCAACTGTTTTTCGGATAATTTCCCATCTCGATATCCTGTCTTGACACTTCCTGTTCTTCAACTTCTACTTTGTATTTTTTTCCATCTACAATCGCCACATAACTGCTCGCTTTCGCCAGTTTGCTATCGGAAACATACGCCGTCTTCAGGCGAGGAGCATTCATGTTCGCAACCTGGATCGCCACGCTTCCTCCCTGTACCATGTAACCGCTTCCGCCGCTTGTACTGATGACCTCGCCATCTATAGTCGAATACAGTTTTGAATTTTTCGTGCTCTTCTGTGCCTCTTTGATATCTGCCTCTTTCTGGCGGATCTCCAGCTGCTGCAATTCTTTCTGCTGCTCCAATTTCACTTTTGCAATCTTTATCTCTTCCTCTTTCTCAACGATCTGATTTTTCAGTGCCTTTTTCTGCTTACTGTTTTTCACAGCCTTTGCCTGCTTTTTCAGATCAGAAAGATTTTCTTCTAACATCTCGATATCGTACTCACTCTGCTGATTTGTCCCCTCATTGGTCTCTTTGAGGGAGGCGATCTCTTCCTTGAGCGATTTCACTTTTCCGCTTCCGCCTGCCAATGTGGCAAGAAGCTGGCCTTTCTTCACTTTGTCTCCGATCGACACTTTCATCTGATCGATGCTTCCCGAAGAAAGGAATGCCATCTTTTCAATTTTCGGAACAATCTGCGCGGAGAAAGAAGTCACACCACTCAGATCCATTTTTTTCACTACCGCCGTATCCATATCAACCCCGACTGCTTCAATCAATTCCGGTACATCTCCGGCATTCTGAGCCGATTTTCCACAGCCGCAGCTCATCATCGAAACGGCCAAAAGGACTACACCTATCTGTATCTTTTTCTTCACTTTATGTAACCTCCAATCCTTCGCCTAATTCGCTATCACTTGCTCGTTTTCTTCCAAACCGCCCGTAATCTCAATAAAGTTATCAATTGTCTCGCCCACTGAAACTTCTTTTGTCGATTTCAAACCATTGGCATCTTCATAGTACACCACATGTTTGTCACCCATCGAATACACGATCGACGACGGCAGATACAATATATCTTTGCGCTCTTTCAATACCACCTGATAGGAGCACACCGTTCCATCTTCCAAATTCAATTTTGTCTTTGGATAAAAATAAACCGAATCGGTAGATTCTTTATCCCGTTTTATCGTCACCTTGTATTCCTGGCCTTTCACTTCAATCGTAACGATATCGCCCTCTTTACAATGCGAAGCATATTTGCTGTTTGCCTCAAAGCGGTTCTTTTTCTTTCCTTCGATCTTGACTGCTGCCTCACCCTCGGTTCCATATGTACCCTCGGCCTTGCTGTCAACATACGTCACTACGCCGTTTACCGATGCCGTGATCTGTTCATCTTTGATCTCTTCTTTTGCAATTTTCGCATCCATTTTCAAAAGTTCCAGACTGGATTCCAAGGCTTTGATCTGCTGTTCGTATTGATTTTTTGCATTTTCAATCTCGCTTTTTCCACCACCGGTTTTTTTCTGTTTTTCTACTTCCAGAGTCATAAGTTCTTTCGCCTGCTTGATCTGCAGCTCCGTTTTCGCAATTTTTTCATTGGACTCCTTCAAAGTTTTTTCACTTCCCGGCAGTTCATACTGCATGATAACATCCCCGGCTTTCACGCGGTCGCCTTTTTTAACATAAATCTTCTTGATCACGCTCGCGCCGTCGGGTTCAATATCTTCTTTGACGGTTCCTTTATATTTTCCGGAAATCTCCTCTGTTTTTGCCAATGTTCCCCGTGTGACAGCTACTTTATTGAAACTGGCACCCTCATATTCTTTTACCACCGGTGCCGCATCAAATTCTTCCTCTGTGGGCAGAATCCCACATCCGGTCAGACACATCGAAAATGCTACGCCGGCCGCCAACAATAACCTTCTCTTCACTCGTCTTCCTCCATTCTATCATAACGTTATTCTCTTTTTTCAGTATAACACAATGAAACACGAAACACAAATTATGATATAAGAATTATAACAAATTTAATTAAAATGAAATTAAAATCACTTTTTTATCAAAAATGTAGTATAATAAGATTGTCTGCCAGAATATTCCGGCAGAAATACTTTGGAAAAGGAGACAAAATTATGGCTTGGTATGATGAAGCAATTTTTTACCACATTTATCCACTTGGACTTTGTGGTGCTGAAAAGCAAAATACGTACGAAGGTATCTCTCACCGTCTGAACGACTGCCTCCCTTGGGTTGACCATCTGATATCCCTCGGCTGCAATGCCTTGTACATCGGTCCACTCTTCGAATCGGTCGGTCACGGATATGAGACTACGGATTATAAAAAACTGGACTGCCGTCTTGGCACCAATGAAGATTTAAAAAATTTTGTAACCTATTGTCATGAGAAAAATGTACACGTTATATTTGATGGTGTATTTAACCACACCGGTCGTGACTTTTTCGCCTTCCGGGATATTTTGAAAAACCGTGAATCTTCCTCCTATCTTGACTGGTACTGCAATGTCAACTTTAGCGGAAACAATGAATACAACGACGGGTTTTCCTACGAAAACTGGGGGGGTTACAATCTGCTTGTTAAATTGAACCAGCGCAATCCGGCAGTAAAAGATTATATCTGCGATGTGATTCGTTTCTGGGTAAGTGAGTTTGATATTGATGGCATCCGCCTTGATGCTGCAGACGTTTTGGATTTTGATTTCATGAAAGCTCTCCGACAAACTGCCAATGAAGTAAAACCGGAATTCTGGCTTATGGGCGAAGTGATTCACGGAGATTACGGCCGCTGGGTCGGTGGCGACATGTTGCATTCGGTTACAAACTACCAGCTTCACAAAGCACTGTTCTCCGGTCACAACGACCACAATTATTTCGAGATCGCACATACTGTAAATTATCTGCATCAAATGTTGTCCAACCATTCGGACTCTCTGAAATTATACAATTTTGTGGACAACCATGATGTCGAGCGTATCTATACGAAACTGAATGCGAAAGAACATTTTACACCGGTTCATATTCTTTTATACACATTACCGGGAATCCCTTCCCTGTACTACGGTTCCGAATTTGGAATCGAAGGTCGAAAAGAAAATGGATCAGACGATTCTCTTCGCCCGCATCTCACGCTTTCCGATTTTGATGAAAATGCAGATGCACAAAAACGTGTGGAACTTATTTCAAAACTTGGTAAAGCTCGACAGGAAACAAAAGCATTATCTCACGGCAGTTATCAGGAACTTTTGCTGACAAACCGTCAATATGCGTTCAGCCGCACCAAGGATGACACTTCCGTGATCGTAACCGTGAACAATGACGAAAACGAAGCTTTTCTTTCCGTCCGCAACGCTTCCGCCGCTTCCTACACCGGCGCCCTGTCCGGCAAAACCGTAACACCGGAAAATGGCATGCTGAACATCACACTGCCGGCTTGCTCCGGCGAGATCTGGATTCCGGAGAAATAGAGGCGGACTTATTCCCTTGAAAAAGATTTTTTCCCAAAAAAGAGACTGTGCATAAAGCACAGTCTCTTTGATTATGTTCTTAAATTAGATTCGGTAAACCAAATTATGCTACAGTAAATTTAGCTTTCAATACTGTAATCTGGTCACCTGTCTGATAAGGTGAGTTATCTTTCAAGTTAGGAATGAAGAACATGATTGGGTAGTTCAAACCTGTCTCGGAATCTTTATCACCGTTCATAGCATCAGCTGGGATTGTGAAAGAGAAGTTGTAAGTATATGTCTTACCTTTCTTAATCTTTCCTTCTTTAACTGTTGCATGTTTGTGCTGTTTGTCTTTCTTAACCTGAGCAAGAGTCCATTTCTTACCAGCTTTCTTAGCGATTTTAGCTCTCAACTTAGAATCGATTACATGGAATGCAAATGGATAAGATCCGTCGCTTCCACCTTTGGTGTAGTTGAAGCAGAAACCAAGTTCAGCAAGGTCGTTTTTACCGGAGTTCTTAACTGTTACAGAACAGTTGATCTTTTTACCTCTGTAGTCTTTACCACCATTTGCTGGATCATAGAATGTTGCACGGCAGAGCCACATAGAGAAACTGCTGTACTTGAATGAGCTGTAAGGACATTTTATAGGTGCTGCCCAAGACTCACCAGTCTCCGCATTAGATCCTGTCTCTTTTGCAAGGTCATAAATTACTGTACCAGCTTTAGCTGCAGCTACTTTAACTTTGCAAGAAAGTTTTTCCTTTCCAACTTTTGCTGTAATTGTACAAGAACCTTTACCTACTGCTGTAACTGTACCGGTCTTACCTTTACCTTTAACGGTTGCAACCTGTTTGTTGCTTGTAGACCATTTTGCTTTTGCGCTTGCTTTCAATTTAACATCTTTTCCGCCAACAGTCATGCTGAGTGATTTTTTGCTCAATTTTGCTGCTGCAGATGCGTCTTTTGTATCAGCAATGCTAGCGCATGAAACAGTTACTGCTACTGCCAATGTTGCTGCTACAATTTTCTTTGATACTTTTGAGAACATAAACATTCTTCCTCCTTTAATTTTAGCGTCCATATTTGTGAAAACCGACAAATACGCACGGCAATATTGTGAAAACATTATAACATTTAAACAATAAGAATGCAAGCACTTATCACAAAAAATTCTCGATTTACGAAAAATTTTTCGTAAATTTTACTCAGCGTTTAAAAAGCCGCTTTTTCTTTTTCGAATTTTTTTCTTCCATCGAAGCGATGGCTGCCTCCTGCCTTGCTTTTTGTAATGTACGAATGGTTTCATCCAATTTTTTAAACCGCGCCTCCTGCTCTTCTTCCTGCATGCGTGCGAGATAATCCATCTCCTTGCGCACATCGTCCGAAACCTGAGAGCTGATCTGCGAACTCAATTCGCCGGTATTCTCATTTATGGCGTCCTTTATGATATTAGAAAGTATAGTCTTAAATTGTGTCATTTTATCGCCACAAAATTCTTTTTCACAATCTTTTTTTAACGGAGTTTTTTCCCCGGATACCACAATCTGCTGGCGTATTTCCTTTAATGCTACATGATTCGCCTTTAACTGTTTGATCGAGCGGAATGTCTTCAGATCATCGTCCGTGTAAATTCGGTGCCCCATCGAATTTCGTGAGATATCAAGCCCTAATTCTTCTTCCCAATAGCGCAGCACATGCGGCTCTACTTCCATTACTTTTGCTGCTTCTGAAATCGTATAACATAATTGTACCGGTTCCTTCATAAAATAAAATCAGTCCTTTCCTTTAATGAATACTTGTCCCTTAGTTCAAGTATAACATTAAGAGAAAGGACTTCAAGTCTCTTCGTTCTATCTTTTAAAAAACCGTTTGACAAAAGTTTTGCGCCTTCGACACCGTTTTCCTTTTTTCTAGGATCTCAGGTCTAAGTTTGCAAATTTCGTCAATTCCGCCAGCCACTTCAACTGCACAGTACACGTCGGACCATTTCTCTGTTTTCCGATAATGATCTCGGTAATTCCCTTGCTGTCAGAATCTTTATTATAATACTCATCACGGTATATAAACATTACCACGTCAGCATCCTGCTCAATGGCTCCGGATTCACGAAGGTCGGAAAGCATCGGCCGCTTATCGTCACGTTTTTCCACCGCACGGCTCAGCTGCGACAGTGCAATAACCGGACAGTCGACCTCACGGGCAAGTGCTTTCAGCGAACGCGAAATGTCAGAGATCTCCTGCTGTCTCGATTCATTTTTATTTCCGCCCGAACCTGACATCAACTGTAAGTAGTCGATTATGATAAGTCCAAGATTTTTCTCAAGTTTCAATTTACGGCACTTGGAACGAAGTTCTGCAATACTGATCCCCGGAGTATCGTCAATTACCAACGCCGATTCTCCCAGGATTACGGTACTTTCCGTCAGATCCCGCCATTCCTGGTCTTCCAGCTGTCCCGTACGAATTTTCTGCGAATCCACATGGGAGTTCATGGAAATCAAACGTTTTGCCAGCTGCACGCGCGACATTTCCAGGCTGAAAATAACAGTTGTTATGTTGTTTTTAATTGCCACATTTTCCGCAATGTTCAATACAAACGCCGTTTTTCCCATAGACGGACGTGCCGCGATCAGAATCAGATCGGACTTCTGCAATCCGGCTGTGCGGGCATCCAGATCATAAAATCCGGTCGAAACTCCCGTCACCGCTCCGGCATTTTTCGCAGCACTCTGAATGCTGTCAAGAGTTTCCAATGCCACTTGGCGGATCGGCACAAAATCGCTGCTTGCGCGGTTCTGTACAACATCAAATACTTGTTTTTCTGTCTGTTCTAATATATCTTCCAGTTTTTCATTGTCCTGATAACATTCATTGGCGATGCCCTCTGTCACCCGGATCAACCGGCGCAGCACCGCTTTCTGACGTACAATTTCGGAATAATATTTTACATTGGCCGAGGTAGGAACAGCCGCAATGATATTACTGATAAATTCGACACTGCAAAGTTCTGCCGGCACATTCATCTCCTGCAGACGATTTTGAAGGGTAACCAGATCCACCGGTTTTCCTTCCTGATACAACGCCAGCATAGCATCGTAAAGGGTTCGGAACTGCGGATTGTAAAAATCATCCGATGTCAGAATTTCCGACGCTGTCAGAATAGCCTCCTGATCCATGATCATCGCTCCGATCACAGACTGCTCTGCTTCTGCACTGTGGGGAAGAATTTTTTTAATCACCTGTTCTTCCATGCTGTATTATTTCTCCTTTACTACCACTTTCAATTCTACCGTTACTTTCGGATGCAGTTTTACCGGTACATGAAAGGTTCCAATGCTCTTGATCGCATCTTTCAAATGCATCTTCTTTTTGTCCAATTCATAGCCAAGCTGTTCTTTTGCAGCTTCTGCAATTTCTTTCGTCGAAACAGAACCAAATACACGTCCGTCGGAACCGGTTTTGATCGCGAGCACAACTTCTTTCTTCTCCAGTTCTTTCGCCAGTTCTTTGGCTTCTTCCAGCCGCTCTGCTTCTAATTTATCATTGTTCTGCTTCTGCAGTTTCAGATCATTGAGGTTCTGTTTGGTCGCCTCAATGCCGAGGTTTTTCTTAAACAAAAGGTTTCTCGCGTAACCATCGTTTACATTGACTACTTCTCCCTTTTTTCCAAGCGATTTTACATCTTCTAATAAAATAACTTTCATCGTATTACCTCCATTTTTCTATATCAAATCTCCATCCTGCTGCATTTGCTGCAATGTCTGGCGTATGATCTCTGCCCCTTCTGCAAGTGTACAATTTTCCAGTTGCGTTCCGGCACTGTTAATATGTCCGCCTCCGCCGAGACGTTCCATAACAATCTGCACATTGAGCTCGTCGATGGATCTCGCACTGACGTACACTTTGCCTTCATATTCAGTAAGAACAAATGTCGCTTTGATCTTATCCACATCAAGAAGTTCATTGGCAATCTTCGCACCTACGATCGTCGGTGACTCGCAGCCGTTGGCATCACATTGCGCGATAGCATAATGTTCCATAAAAATTTCCGTATTCTGCACAGCCTGTGCACGGATCTTATATTCGTTGATATCACAGCGGAGCAATTTTCGAATTCGGCTGATATCTGCTCCACAGCGGCGTAAAAAAGCGACCGCTTCAAACGTACGAACGCCCGGTTTATTCAGGAAATTATTCGTATCGATCATAATTCCCGAATACATCACATCGGCCTCATACGATTTTAATTTTACTTCATCTCCAACGTACTGCAAAATCTCTGCTACCATCTCACATGCCGAAGAAGCATAGGATTCAATGTAGGACAATGTCGGATTCGGGAAAGATTCTCCCGACTGGCGGTGATGGTCAAGCACTACAAGGCTCGATGCCATCGTCACAAGTGCCGGCTCATCCGTATAGGAAGCGTGATTGACATCCACGATCACAAGCAGCGTTCCCTCGGTAAATATTTCCTTGGCCGTCTCTCCGCTGATAATAAAATCTTCCGGATAATCTCCATTTTCTAACAGCATATTGACAACCGGCCGCAATGAAGCAGACACTTTATTGATGACAATGTGTGCCCGTTTTCCGAGCGAATCCGCGATACGGTAAATACCGACAGCACTTCCCAGCGCATCTTCATCCGGCAGACTATGTCCCATAATGATGACCTGTTCTGCGACTTCGATCGATTCGCGGAGCGCATGTGCCTTTACTCTTGCCTTTACTCGTGTATTTTTCTCCTGCTGGCGGCTCTTTCCACCATAATACAACAGATTATCCTTTGTCTTAACGACAACCTGGTCCCCCCCTCTTGCAAGTGCCAGATCGATCGCCGTCCGGGAATATTCCTGACGTTTTTTATAGGTATCTCCCTGCGTACCGATTCCCATACTGATCGTAATCGAACTCTCCTCTCGGGAGTTGATCGTTCGAATATCGTCCAGAAGAGAAAATTTATCATTTTGCAGATATGACAGATATTTGTGCTTAAAAAGGAAAATGTACTTGTCTTTTTCCAATTTTTTCGTAATCGCATCAATCTTCATCATATATTTATTGATTTTTCGGTCAATCAACGCTGACAAAAGGGCTCGCCGCACCTCGTCCACCTGCTCCAGCGATTCATCGTAATTATCAATGTAAAGCAGTCCGACATCCAAACGCTGTTCATTGTTTTCCTTAATATAATGTACAATCTCCGTCTCATCGTAAATGAAGAACACATAAAAATTGTCCCCAAGTCCCATGGTTTCCGCTTTTTTTCCATTTTCTCCGGTGACTTTGTCCACATTCACTTTCTGAATAACCGCTTTATAAAAAATATCATCATTGTGAAAATGAATCTCGGAATTCTGCTCATAAGTCTTTGGATACGTATCCAGCGTAAGATTCGGAATCACGGAATCTACGGCAAATTTCCCTGATGTCTCTTCATTGCAGAACTGCTTAGCAAAATTTTTATTGTGCCACAGGCAATTTCCCGCATAATCCGCGATCAAAACCGGAATATCCAGATCATTCGCCAGGCGTTTGGTCGTATTATTGAAGCGGATCGCATACGTCACAATATCTTTCAACAACTGTCCCCGTTTATAATACAATAGCAAAAACGCAATGATCATATACAGAAGCACATAAATTGTCATAATCGCTCCCGCTTTTACATCCACAAAATAGATATGAACGTTCATCGCCAAAAGCAGCGGGGTCAATAAAAGCGGCCACCGCAAATACGAGCGAAGCGTTCCCTGAATTCGGTTGCCCTTCAATACTCTTCCTCCTTGCCTTGTCACCAAACGTAGTTTGATGACCTGCGCGTGCCTCAGCACGCTTCTTCTTTCTTTTGTCGCCAAACGCAGTTTGATGTTTGGCGACAATATACTAACGTAAATTATAGCACAATTCCATTTTTTTCGCAACAAAAATAAGCCCTCTGCAAAAGTTTCCTCTTGCAGAGAGCTTATCAAATTTCCAATTAGTCTAATGTGTATGGCATCAAGCTCACGTGACGGGCACGTTTGATAGCTACTGTCAAAGCACGCTGATGTTTTGCACATGTACCTGTGATACGACGAGGAAGGATCTTACCTCTCTCAGACATGTATCTTCTCAGTTTTGCAACATCTTTGTAGTCAATATAATCATGCTCTTTATCAGAACAGAATGCACATACTTTTTTTCTTCTACGAGGGCCTCTTCTTCTCATCGGAGAATCAGAACCATTTCCCTTGTTATAAGCCATTTGATTTACCTCCTTTTAGTTAAATGGTAAACCGTCTTCAATTCCGTCCGGAATATTCATGAAATCGTCATCTGCAGCCATAGCCGGTTCCGGAGCTCCACCGCCAAAATTGGATGCACCGCGGGATGCATTTGCATCTGCTGTACTCTTTCTCTCGGCAAACTCAATCTCATCTGCCATGATCTGAACGCTGTAAACACGCTCTCCATTTTTGTTGGTATAATTATCATTCTGCACGCGGCCGGTAAGTAGCATACGTGAACCCTGTTTAAAATATTTTTCAACGAATTCTGCCTGCTTTCCAAATGCTGTACAGTTAAAGAAGTCGGTATCGGTATCGCCCTGACGGCTAAATCTACGGTTTACTGCAATACTAAATCTAGCGATTGCTAACGAATTTTCACCTTGAGAATAACGAATCTCAGGGTCTCTCGTCAAATTACCCATTAAAATTACTTTATTCATGGAAGGATTCCTCCTTTTCTTATGCTTCCTGTTTTACGCATAAGTATCGAAGCACGTTGTCCATAATGCGAAGTCTCTGCTCGATTTCACCAGGTGTGTCTGGTTCTGAGTCGAACTGAATAAAGTAATAAAAGCCTTCATTCATCTTCTGAATTTCATAAGCAAGTTTTTTCTTGCCCCATTCATCGACGTTTGTAATCGTACCGCCGAAAGTAGTGATATACTCTTTTGCTTTTTCGACAGTGGCATTTCTTACTTCGTCATCAACTTTTGCACTAACAACTAAAGCCAATTCATACTTATTCATAGTTGCCTGCACCTCCTTTTGGTCTCTGGCTCTTCTCAAGGGGAATAAATCCCTGAAAAGAACAAGGAATTATGATTTTTACATCACGGACTATTATTTTACCATGATTCATCTCCAAAAGCAAGTACTTTTTATAAGAAACCTTTAAAATTTTTCTCTACAACTTTTCGTGGAACCATCACCTGGCGCCCACATCCCTGACATTTTAACCGGAAATCCATCCCCACGCGCAGGATTTCCCATCTGTTTTCTCCACATGGATGCGGCTTTTTCATCTTGATCACATTGCCAATCTCAAATTCCATATCCGCATTCTCTCCTATAAGAACATTTTCAAAATCATAACAACCCAGAATCCCAGTCCGAACAAAAGCAAAAAGAATTGAAACACGTGATCTGCCTGATCAATCTTTCCCTGCATACTCGCCTTGCGGTCGCGTTCTGCATCCGTCGATCCATTGATAATATCCTTAATGCGCACCATGATTCCGTCTTTTTCCTGCATCGTCTCATTTCCTTTCTGTCATCGAATTTTCTCCCGCTATTTCTTTGTTCATTGTATCACATTTTCCCCCAACTGGCTATATCTTTTTTTCTTGTATTATGTTATACTTATGGCAGGTATTGGTTTGGAGAATGTAAACTAACATCATTATGAATTGGAGGTTTTTCTATGAAAAAACAACAATGGGCGAAAGCCACCGCGGTCATGCTGGCCGCAAGCCTTCTTCTGCCTTCTTTGACACCGGCAGATGCACAGGCAAAAGCAAAGATCCGGCTCAGTGCAAAAAAGGTATCACTCAAAGTCGGACAGACAAAGAAACTGAAAGTAAAGGGAACCAAAAAGAAAGTAGTGTGGAAATCTTCGAAAAAGAAGATTGCTTCTGTCTCCAAAAAAGGAGTTGTCAAAGCCCTTCGCAAGGGAAAAGCAAAGATTACAGCAAAGACCGCAGGAAAAAAACTGGTTTGTACAGTCACCGTAAAAAGTTCGAAAGTAAAGCCAACCGCCGTTCCTGCCACTTCCGCACCGGCGACAGCTTCGCCGCTGGCAACGGCATCTGCGCCATCTGCTTCCCCATCAGCGACTCCGGAAGTTACACCGACACCCGTTCCGGAAGAAACACCTTTTGTTTCCATGGCACCATATGAAAGCGGTGCTCCATCCGCTCCGGCGCTCTCTCAGAAAACCGGTGTATACGACGACGCTTTCAAACTCTATATGGCATCGCAGCCGGGCACGGAAATTTACTACACCACCGACGGCAGCATTCCGACGACGAATTCCACAAAATATACCGGAAGCATCCAGATTTCCTGCCGCAATGGCGAAAAGAATGTACTGTGTTCAGAAGAAAACGTAAAGAAAATGGACATTGCCGGAAGCGGTTACGATTATGTCCCGGAAGATAATGAAGTTGACAAATGTACGATTATCCGTGCCGCTGCCATTGCACCGGACGGCACATCAAGCTCGGTCATCACAAACAGTTATTTTGTCGGAAATAATATGGCAAACAAATACAAAGGTGCTACCGTCGCTTCGCTCGTCATGGATCCAAACGATCTGCTTGACTACAACACCGGCATTCTTGCTCTTGGCGCCTATTACGACGAATGGCGCAAGACAGCGGAAGCCAAACAGATCATTCAGAGCAAAGCTTACTGGAACTATGAAGGAAATTATACGCAGTCCGGAAAAGACTGGGAGCGCCAGGCAACGATGGATTACATTGATCCCGCCACCGGAAATGTCGAATTTTCGGCTCCAATGGGTGTCCGTCTCCACGGCGGTGCAAGCCGTATGTACGGACAAAAGAGTTTCAAATTTTACATGCGTGAAGAATATGGACAGAAAAATCTGAAATATGCTTTGATTCCGGGCGACGTTGACAAAGACGGAAAACAGATCAAAAAATACAAAGGCTTTATGCTTCGTAACGGCGGAAATGATACGGAACTCTCAAAGATCCGTGATGTATTTATCCAAAGCTGCGTTACTGGCCGCGCTTACGGCACACAGGCCGTTCGCCCTTGCGTTCTCTTCCTGAATGGAGAATATTGGGGACTTTACAATCTGACGGAACGTTACAGTGACAATAATTTCGAAGAAAATTATGGCGTGGACAAAGACAATGTCGTTGTATTTAAAGAAGATGAACTCGACGAAGGAACCGACGACGACAATGCTCTCTACGATGAACTGATGAACTACGCAAATAAAGATTTTACGGACGATGCCGTTTACGAAGATTTTTGTAAAATTATGGATATTGACAGTTTCGCCGATTATTATGCGACAGAAATTTACATCGGCAATAACGACTGGCTCATCACTTCCGGTCACAACAGCCGTAAAAATTACATTGTATGGCGTGCCCGCACTGTCGACGAAGAAAATCCGTATGCTGACGGAAAATGGCGTTATATGATCTACGATACAGAGTATTCGATGGGATTGTATAAAAACGGCCGCCAATACGCCGAGACTCCATCCTTTACGAATGCAAAAAAAATGGATCCGCTTTTTGCCGCCGTTATTCAAAACAAAACATTTTACAACAAATTCGTTGCCACGATCAAAGAAATCGGCTCGACGAATTTTGATTACAAGACCTGCTGCCAGAAATTGGATGACCTCACTGCATTATATCAGCCATTAATGCAGGATTTCTACACGAGATATTTTGGTCTCAAAGACAATTGGCATCGCAATCAGTTTGCATCGAATGTAAATGAAATGAAAAACTTTTTGAAAGTACGTTATGATCTCATCTTAGAGGATATCGAAGAATAATAGAAACATTATTATTAAGGGGAGCAGCCTCAAAAGGCCGTTCCCCTCTTATTTTATCTTCTTACATCTCCGCGGTCTGTCACGATGCGGTATCCCGCCCGCGCAACACGCTGTTCCAGACAGCCACGGCACTGCGCCGCTTCTTCTCCGGTACAGATTTTATTTTCGTACAGATCGTATTTTTTTCTTACGGAAACCGGCGAGAGATTTGGCATGACAACATTTCCGCCTGCCTTTAATCCCAATTCTCTGCCTTCGGGATGAATCGTTCCCAGTGCTGTCGTCGAAGGAATCAGGGCATACGGAAACAACAGCCGCAAAATGGACACCATCCGCAATGTCTTTTCCAAACTTCCACTCGGGTACTTCGCAAACGGCGTCTCCCCATGCGTGATGTACGGTCCGATTCCGATCATATCCGGCTTCAATTCCTGCAAAAAGCGAAGGTCTGCCACCAGATTTTCCGTCGTTTGAAATGGCGAATCCACCATAAAACCGGCCCCTACCTGATATCCGATCTCCTTCAGATCAAACAGGCATTTTTTTCGATTTGCCAGACTCATCTCTGCCGGATGCAGTTTTCCATAATGCGCTTCCGTCGCCGTCTCATGGCGCAGCAGGTAGCGTTCTGCCCCGGCATCAAAATAGGCCTGATAACTTTCTCTTGTTTTTTCTCCGATGGAAAGCGTGATCGCACAATCCGCAAAACGCCGATGAATCTCTGCCACAATGTCACACACTTTGTCATCCGTAAAGTACGGATCTTCGCCTCCCTGCAGCACAAAGGTACGAAATCCAAGACGATACCCTTCTTCACAGCACGAAAGAATTTCCTCTTTTGTCAGGCGGTATCTGTCCGCATTCGAATTGTCTCTTCGAATCCCGCAGTAATAGCAGTTGTTTTTACAATAATTGGTAAATTCTATCAATCCGCGAACATACACTTCGTCCCCGTAATGTTCTCTTCGCACTTGATCTGCCGCTGCAGCAAGAGCATCGGTGATCTCCTGCCCCGGCGTGTCGATCCATTGTTTTAACTCCTCGTCATCTGCCAAGGAAATTTCTTCTATTTTTAACATGTTATTTATTCTCCCGGCTTTTCTTCCCAAAATAATTGATCTAAATTCTTCCCCAGTGCCCAACATATCTCGAGGCACAATTTCAGACTTGGATTGGTCTCCCCGCGCTCGATGGCATTCATCGTCTGTCTGGAAATTCCCACTCGCTCTGCCAAATCTTTCTGCGTCATATCTTTTTCAAAACGCGCCATCGTAAGGCGTCTATTTTGCTTACTGTCCCCCATATCCGTCACCTCCGTCAATGTCTCAATTATAGCATGGCTGTTTATCCTGCGTCAACTTTGAATCCATCTCAAGACAGAAAAACTCCCCGGAAATTTTCCCGGGGAGTCTGCATTCTGATTTCATTATTCTCCGAAGTATCTCTTCAAAAGTCCTTCAAATGCTTTTCCATGTCTTGCCTCGTCACGAGCCATCTCATGAACGGTATCGTGGATCGCATCCAGATTTGCTGCTTTCGCACGTTTTGCAAGATCCATTTTTCCGGCTGTCGCACCATGCTCAGCATCTACACGCATCTGCAGGTTTTTCTTTGTAGAATCTGTCACTACTTCACCAAGCAGTTCTGCAAATTTTGCTGCGTGCTCAGCCTCTTCATAAGCTGCTTTTTCCCAGTAAAGTCCGATTTCCGGATATCCTTCACGGTGAGCCACACGTGCCATCGCAAGGTACATACCAACTTCGGAACATTCTCCTTCGAAGTTTGCACGAAGGTCTGCTACGATATCCTCGCTAACGCCTTTTGCTACTCCAACTACATGCTCAGCAGCCCAGACTTTTTCGCCTTCTTCCATTTTGTTGAATTTTTCAGGACCTACACCACACTGTGGGCATTTTTCTGGTGGCTGATCTCCTTCGTGAACATAACCGCATACGGAACATACATATTTTGCCATAATAATTTCTCCTTTTCTTTAATAAATTTTATTTTTTAGCAATGATGGCAATCGTGAAACCATCATACTAAGTTTTTGCTTCTTTTAGGCATTTTTCACATAATCCGTAAAAATATACCTGGTGTCCATGGATTTCTCCATTTAATTTTTCAACTGCCATTTTCTCCAACTCATCAAGCGGCGGCATATCCACATCCTGTACACTTCCACATTGATTACACAAGAAGTGACAATGTGGTGCAACTGTGGCATCGAACCGGTCAATGCCATCTCCACAGGAAAGTCTCTGAATCTCTCCCGCCTCCGACAAAAGTTTGAGATTTCGGTAAACAGTTCCCAAACTAAGTTTTGGATTTGCGCTTCGAACATTCATGTAAACCGTCTCCGCTGTCGGATGAGCTGTCGTAGACTTCAAATATTCCATGATCATCTCTCGCTGCTTACTATACTTTACTCCGGCCAAATCCTCACCTCGTTTCTTTTTAATAATGATAACTGTTATCGTTATAGTACACTATTGATCACTATTTGTCAATAAGTTTTTTGAAAAAATTTTGATTTTTTTTGTGATTTTTGAGGAAAGTGACGGAAAATGGGCAGAAAACAAGCCAGAGTGGTAGGATCTGGCTTGGAAAAATCATTTTTTAACTTGTTTTAAAATCTCACAAATTTCATTTTCTGTTTTTTGGGTGAATTATCGTTCATACGTGAAAATGAGCGTTTCGTTGAAGTATTGCCATATGGGTTAAAAAAACTACAAATTATCCCGTACCATCATTAATGAATACCCCAGCAGATTCTTTCCTTTCCATGCATTAATGTCAAATCGCATAGGATCATTCACAGATAAACCAATCCCCCAGACGCGATCCTTCACCGCACATTCTGCAAGCATTGCATCTTGCGTATCCAGCAATTTCTGCTTCAAAAAGCTATTTTGAGTAAATTTTGCCCGTAAGCCTTCATATACAATAAGCTGCCTCAATCCATTCCAGATATTTTCATTATAATTGGCTACCAAACGTCCTAATTTCTTAATATATGCAACATCCTTAGACGCAAGAATTTCTTTTGCAATCGCCTTGTTCCCGAAACAAATAGCTTTACGATACATCATAAACTGCTCCATTGATGTAAATTCGATGCCATCCACAGAAAAATCTGAAAGATACCAATTGCTCAAATATCCATTTTCCTCGTTAGGATTGTGAAAACATATTATGTTCATAAGGTCACCTGCTTTCTGTTAATTTGTAATTTTTTGTATAAATGCGTATGTTGTTTTGCACTGGTTTCAAACTATTATACACACGTTACCAACATTTGTAAAGTTTCAATACCCTTTGCTTTTACACTGCTCTCAAACATTCCACCAGTCAAGATAATGATCAAACAGGTTTCAATACCCTCTGAATTTACACTGCTCTCAAACGATAACGCGGTAATTACCATAAGAAATATCGTTTCAATACCCTCTGAATTTA
>DJEU01000058.1 GCA_002431395.1 Lachnoclostridium sp. UBA5890 | reverse complement strand
GGCGTTGTTGCAAATTCGAATTCAGCATATTTGTGTTGTGATGTGGGACGGGTAGATGGAATAGAAAATTTGTATACGACGGGTGTAAAAGATATGAGTTATATGTTTTTCCAGTATCGGGCAGATGCACCATCTGAGAAAGCAGTCCTAGACTTGGAAGATAACTTTGACACTTCTGCAGTAGAAAATATGGATGGTATGTTTTGGTATACATCCCATATGTTTTCAGCAATTACATTACGACTTGGAAAAGCATTTCAGTTTGATAATGTAAAAAGTTCTGTGTTAGCGTTTCAACTGGGAGAATCAAGCAACAATAAGATTTTAGTTTCAAAACAGGAACAAAAGAACTTTATTATTGCTCCGGAACATAATTGTGTAGTAGATGAAGCGGGATTTGAAAAATACATTATAGTGGAATAGGTAATTACAATAGCGCTGGTATGTGTTTGCAGCAGACCAGCGCTATTAAAAAATTTTCTTGTGAACCTTTTGGCCTTCTAAAGTATCTAATATATAGAAGCGGATTAATCACTATTGTTGTCGTCTATCCCAAAATTGTTGTCGTCTGTCGCAATTTTCGTTTTTATGAGAAAAATATGATATACTTCGGTATGTCATATTTTTTTGTGCAAAAAAGCTGTATCAATACCGGTTAGAGGAGAAAGTTTTAAAATAGAGCTTATATGATTAAATAGGCCAACCGGGTGGGAGTTTGTCCGTTGCAGCTGTCTATAGATGAAATGATATTCAAGGTATGAAATACGTAACATTCTAGTGACTTATTCCAATGTATATGGTATAATAAATTAAATATGCAAAGAAAAAGAAACGACATCTTCGGATGCCGGAATGGAGGTATTCATGAACGAGAAAACAAATGCAATTCGGGATGCCAGACAGCTCGGATTGCCAAAAATGCTGCTCCTTGGTCTGCAGCATATGTTTGCGATGTTTGGTGCTACGATTTTGGTGCCAATTCTGGTAAGCAGTTATTATGGGGATGTGTCTCAGGGGAGATTGATTCAGGTTACGTTATTTTGTGCAGGAATCGGCACATTGTTTTTCCATTTAATGGCAAAATTAAAAGTTCCGGCTTTTTTGGGATCTTCCTTTGCCTTTTTGGGCGGATTTGCTACCGTGGCAAATTTTAACGATGGAAAATATGCCGGCATGAGTGGAGATGATAAACTTGCTTATGCCTGCGGAGGTATCGTGATCGCGGGCCTTTTGTATCTGATTTTGGCATTGATCATTAAATTGGTCGGAGTGAAAAAAGTAATGCGTTTTCTTCCGCCGGTAGTGACAGGACCGATCATTATCTGTATCGGACTCAATCTTGCCGGATCTGCAATCGGCAATGCTTCGATGAACTGGCCGCTTGCACTCGTTGCTCTTGTGACAATCATTATTTTCAATATATGGGGAAAAGGAATGTGGAAAATTATTCCAATTCTTATGGGCGTTGTCATTTCTTATGTGGTTGCGTGTATTTTTACCGCGTGCGGCATTCATAATGTAGATGGTTCGACGATTGTAAATCTTTCCTCGACGATGGAGGCAGACTGGATCGGTATTCCGGGATTCCAGTTTTGTAAATTTGACCTTTCGGCGATTCTTGTTATGGCGCCGATCGCATTAGCTACCATGATGGAACATATCGGCGATATTTCAGCAATTTCCGCGACAGTAGGAGAAAATTATATCGAGGATCCGGGTCTTCACCGCACATTGATCGGTGACGGTATTGCGACAAGTATCTCGGCATTGATCGGTGGACCGGCAAATACGACATATGGCGAAAATACAGGTGTATTGGAACTCAGCCGTGTTCATGATCCACGTGTCATCCGCTTGGCGGCAGTGTATGCGATTATACTTAGTTTTATACCGAAAATGGCATCGTTGATCGGATCGCTTCCGACCGCAATCATTGGTGGTGTCAGCTTCATTCTTTATGGAATGATCTCAGCGATCGGAGTGAGAAACGTTGTAGAGAATAAGGTAGATCTGACGAAATCCAGAAACTTGATTATCGCGGCAGTGATTCTTGTCAGCGGACTTGGATTTTCAGATGGTATTACATTTACGATAGCAGGAACGTCGGTAACACTTACAGGACTTGCTATTGCAGCTTTGGCAGGTATTATTTTAAATGCAATTTTGCCGGGAAAAGATTATGAATTTCAGACGGCAGTAAAGGAAACGGAGGAATAAATTATGGCAGGACAAGTTACGTATTTGGATCACCCATTGATCCAGCACAAAATTTCAAGATTGAGAGATAAGACGACAGGAACCAATGAATTTCGTTCACTGGTAGAAGAAATTGCGATGCTTATGGGATATGAAGCACTTCGCGACCTTCCGACGGAAGATGTGACGGTCGAGACACCGATTGAGACTTGCAAGACACCGATGATTGCCGGAAGAAAAATGGCAGTTGTGCCGATTCTTCGTGCCGGACTTGGTATGGTAAGCGGAATTACGGCACTTGTGCCGACCGCAAAGATCGGACATATCGGATTGTACCGCGATGAAGAAACACATGAACCGCACGAGTATTACTGCAAATTGCCGGATCCGATCGAAGAACGATTGATCGTAGTGACGGATCCAATGCTTGCGACAGGTGGTTCCGCAATTGCGGCGGTAGATTTTATCAAACAGCATGGTGGAAAAAATATTAAGTTCTTGTGCATCATTGCAGCACCGGAAGGTGTAAAACGACTTCAGGAAGCACATCCGGATATTCAGATCTATGTAGGACATTTGGATCGTGAATTGAACGAAGCGGCGTATATCTGTCCGGGACTTGGTGATGCCGGCGACCGTATTTTCGGAACAAAATAATATATACCGGGGGAATGCAACATGGTATTGGACTGGAATAAATATGTAGAGACAGCAAGACAGGTATCTGCAGAGGGGTGTGTGCTTTTGAAAAATGAAGCGCACACACTGCCATTGCAGGAGGGCTGCCGTGTCGCTGTATTTGGAAGAATTCAAAACAATTACTATAAAAGTGGAACGGGTTCCGGTGGAATGGTAAATGTTTCCAGTGTGACCGGGATTTTGGATGCGCTGCGGGAAGAGCCAGGGCTAAGTGTGGATGAAACCGTACGCGAAACCTATGAGAAATGGGAAAAAGAAAACCCGTTTGATGAGGGAATCGGCTGGGCAAATGAGCCGTGGTCGCAGGTGGAGATGCCGCTGGAAGAAGAGTTTGTCCGCGACGCATCACTCCGAAATAACACGGCATTGGTAATTATTGGAAGGACGGCCGGCGAGGACCGCGATAATGTCGATGCCGAAGGAGCCTATCAGCTTTCAAAGCGGGAGATTGATATGATCGAAAAAGTGACGTCGTATTTTGAGAAAACGGCGGTGCTTTTCAATATCGGAAGTATCATTGATCTGTCGCACCCATGTCTGCAGGCCTGCCAGGCGCAGATGATCGTGTGGCAGGGAGGCATGGTCGGCGGTTATGGTGTCGCCGATGTGCTGACCGGAAGAGTGTCCCCTTGTGGACATTTGACCGATACGATTGCAAAAAAAGTAGAGAATTACCCATCCTCGCCTTATTTTGGCGGCGAAGACAAAAACTTTTATGTGGAAGACATTTATGTCGGCTACCGGTATTTTGAAACGGTGGCAAAAGAAGAAGTGCTGTATCCGTTTGGTTATGGCCTTTCTTATACGGCATTTCGCGATACCTGCATCGATTTTTCCATTCGGGAAGACTTCGGATGTGAGATTCAGGTTCAGGTAAAAAACATCGGAAAAACCGCGGGAAAACACGTGGTTCAAGCATATGCGGAAGCTCCCCAGGGAAAACTCGGTAAGCCCGCCCGCAGTCTTTGCGGATTTGCAAAAACGGGTGTGATCGAACCGGGTGAAAAAGAAATGGTAAAAATATCCATTCCGTTTTCTGCCCTTGCATCGTATGACGATTCCGGAGTTACCGGTGCGCCGTATTGTATGGTACTTGAACCGGGGACATACCGGATTTATGTGGGTTCCGATGTCCGTAATGCGGAAGAAGGCGCAAATTTTGAGATCATTCAGCAGAAAGTGATCGAAAAACTGGAACAGGCACTTGCGCCGGTTGAGGCATTTGACCGCTTTAAAATAGAAAAAGATGGAAACGGCAAATTTGAACTGACGCATGAAGCGGTTCCGACAGGCGAAAAACAGGAAGTGAAAAAACGCGAGGAAAATCTGCCGGAAGAGATTGCATACACGGGAGACAACGGGTATGTGCTGAAAGATGTGGCAGATGGAAAAATCACGATGGAGGAATTTGTCGCACAGTTTTCTGACGAGGATCTGTCGTGCATCGTGCGCGGAGAAGGCATGGGAAGTCCGAAAGTGACACCGGGAACGGCTGCTGCATATGGCGGCGTTTCGGAGCATTTGAAAAAAATGGGAATCCCTTGCGGCTGTTGTTCTGACGGCCCATCGGGAATGCGTATTGACTGCGGAAAGAAAGCGTTCAGTCTGCCAAATGGAACATTGATCGCCTGCACGTGGAATACGGCGTTAGTCGAGCAATTGTTTGAATGCCTGGGACTGGAAATGATTTCCAATAAAATCGACAATATTTTAGGACCGGGAATCAATATTCACAGACATCCGTTAAATGGGCGAAATTTTGAATATTTTTCAGAAGATCCTCTTGTTTCCGGTAAGATGGCTGCGGCGGAACTCCGTGGTTTGAAAAAGCAGGGAGTGACCGGAACACTCAAACATTTTGCCGCCAATAATCAGGAAAAGAAACGACATGACGTGGATTCAATCGTTTCGGAGCGCGCCCTTCGTGAAATTTATCTGAAAGGTTTTGAGATTGCGGTAAAAGAGGCGCAGGCGGATTCGATCATGACGACGTATGGGCGTTTGAACGGAGTCTGGACTGCCGGAAGATACGAATTAAATACAACCATTTTGCGTAACCAATGGGGCTTTACCGGTATCGTGATGACGGACTGGTGGGCGAAGATCAATAACCAATCCGGGACAAAAGGTGTCGGAAACGACTTTGCATCCATGGTGCGCGCGCAAAATGATATTTATATGGTGTGTCCGCAGGGCGACGAAAACCGCACAGACGATAATACCTTAAAAGAGCTTGCGGCCGGCACATTGACACGCGGCGAATTGCAGCGAAGTGCCGCCAATATCTGCCGCCAGCTTATGAGCCTTCCGGCATTTGCAAGGATGAATGGCGAAGCGGAGACAGTGGAAATTCTCCATAAGCCGGAAGATAAGTCAGACTTTAATATGGAAGATATTGTATATTATACATTTGACGAAAAGGGCGAGATCCCGATGGATGGAATCGATACCTCAAAGGGCAGCAGTTTCGTATTTGCGATTGATGTGCCGACCGGTCATCTGTATGATCTGCATATCGAGTATTCCTCAGAATCCGGGGAACTGGCGCAGATTCCAATGACGATTTTCAGTCAGAGTGTGCCGGTTGGTGTCGTGACGTTCAACGGAACGGACGGTGAGACTCGGACTATCGATAAGAAGGTTTATATGGCGACGCAGTATATCGTTGTACGCTTGTATTTTGTGCAGAGCGGTGTGAAGATTCACAAATTTATCTTCACTAATACTGGGAAAAATATACAACAGAATGTCGCAGAACTTGACGGAAATCCGGAGTTTGATTTTGCGTTACGTTAATAAAGGAGGACGACAATGGAAATTTTACTTGGCATTATTGTGATTCTGCTGGTTATTTCCAATGTATATCTGATGATAGCGATGCAGCGCCAAAACCGGAAACCGGAGATCAATCCGCAGATTGAGGAGATCCGGCGGGAAGTCGCCGGACTGCAGCGGATGTTTACCGGGGTGAAAACCCGCGGAATCTGGGGTGAATGGCAGCTGGGAAGCATTCTTGATGAGACACTTACTCCCGATCAATATGAGACGGAGTGCATGGTAATTCCGGGACGAACTACACGTGTAGAATATGCGGTGAAACTTCCCGGAAGATACGAAGAACCGGTATATCTTCCGATTGACTCGAAGTTTCCATTGGATGCGTATCTTCAATACGAAGAGGCGTTGCAGAGTGGAAACAGGGAAATGGCGGAAGATGTGGCAATCGTATTTAAAAACCGCGTGAAATCATTTGCGAAAGACATTCATGATAAGTACATTTTGCCGCCGTATACGACAGATTTTGCCGTGTTGTTTTTTCCAATCGAGGCGATTTATGTGGCATCGGTAAAACTTGGGTTGGCGCAGGAATTGATGCGGCTTTACAAGGTAACGATGGCTTCGCCGGCGAGTATCGGAGTGCTATTAAATAGTTTGCAGATGGGATTCCGCACGCTTGAGATTCAGGAAAAGAGCGGCGATGTGTGGCGTGTTTTGACGGAAGTGCGCTCGGAGGTGGACAATTACGAGGAAGTTTTGCTGAATCTCCAGAAAAGATTAGAGCAGTCGGAAAAGGAACTCGACATGCTTGTCGGCAGGCGTACGAGAATGCTGAAGAAAAAATTAGAAATGTTAGATGATACAGACTGGCAGTAAAGATAAGCCTCCCTGAGTTCGATTCAGGGAGGCTTGTTTTTGTCAGGCTTTTACTTTTTTCGTATTTGAGGCTTTGCCATATACGGTTTTCGTCTTTCCGTTTACTTTTGTTTTAACAAATGCTTTGATATAGAAGGACGTTGTCGCCTTTTTCTTTAATTTGATCGTAAATTTTGTCGTCTTTGCGGAGACATTTTTCACTTTCACAAATTTGATCTTTTTGGCTTTTTTTGCTTTTGTACCATTTTTTACCACCTTTTTGTAAATGGTATAACCGGAAGCACCTTTTACTTTTTTCCATGTAAGAGTAGCTTTTGCTTTTTTCTTCTTAACGGAAGTAAGTTTGACTTTTCCTACACTGACTTTCGCAGGTGCCTGGGTAGAAGGCGCGATTACGGCTGCTTCAGGAACCGGTGCCGGGGTGCTTGTCGGTACAACGGACATGCCTAAAAGTACGAGTGCATTTGTATTTCCGCTTGCAGCAAGTGCTTTTTTCGTGGAATCGCCGACGCCTTCAAACGCGGAAGAAGCGATGGTGGTGTCGGATGGAATATTGATTTCTTTCAAGTTTGGTACATTTTTGAAAGCATCGTCGCCAATGTGTTTGAGGGACTGCGGAAGCTGCACTTTTTCGAGGTTTCCACATTTTTCAAACGTTCCTTTTTCAATGGTAGTAAGTCCTTCGGAAAAGTATACATTGTGGATCTGCGCGCAGTTAAATGCATATTCGCCCAATGTGTAATTGGTGTTTGAGGAAACTTCTACCTGTAAAATATTTCCACAACTTGCAAAGGCATAGGAGCCAATGCTTGTGACGGAACCTTTCAATACGATGTAGTGAATGCCACTATTGTAAAATGCGTGGTCTCCGATCGTGGAGATCGAACCGGTGTCGCTTACGGTAAAGTCGCTGATGTTCGCGGTTTTTTCTACCGCATAATTTCCGAGGCGGTTGATGGTTCCGTTGATGGTAATCGAATGAACCTGGGTGCAGGAAAATGCGTAGTCATCGATGTTATCGACGGAAGCTCCGACAGCAAGTGTAAAGTCGAGGAAGTTAGGTGTGTTGGCAAATGCATATTTTCCAATTTTATCCATATGACTGACGATGGTAATGCTCTTGATTTTGGAATCTTTAAATGCATTGTCTTCAATGGTTTTCAAAGAAACCGGCAGAGTATCGGAAAGTTCCGGTTTTTCTTGGGATATCCCAGTGTTTCCGGTATCAATTTCCGGGGTTTCCAGTACAGGTATATCGATGGAACCGGTTTCAATTTCACCCGCGATTGGCTGCGCAATAATTTCCTTGATTTTGGAATTCGAATAACTTTTTACATATTCTACCGACGAAGCAGCAAAGGTTTTGGATCCAATGATCGAGATGCTGTCGGGAAGGTATACGGTCAAGCAGTTTGTTTTTCCACAAAATGCGGCGTCAATTGCGCGGACCGGGATTCCATTGAGTTCATAAGGAACGACGATGGAAGAGGCATTGTAGAGGCCGTCAAATCCCGTGATCGTATAAACCCCATTTACATATTCTGCCTGAAACAGAGAACTATCTGTCATTTCAAAGGAATCATTGTTTTCCGCTGCTTGAACGGCAACCCTGCTCTCCGGCATGACAGCGAGTGAGCTGATGACAAGGGCGGTTGAAAGGGTAATGCTGCCCAGTAATTTCGTGAATCGTTTCATTTTTCTTTTTCCTCCTTTAGCGGTATAAATCGGTTACATAAACAAAGCATCGGCAAGGGAGAGCCCGGCAGATTTCTTTGGCGCGCATGGCTTCTTTCTCGCTTTCGTAAATGCCAAAGACGGTCGGACCGCTTCCGCTCATCAGAGCGCCCATTGCGCCATTTTCCATCATGGTCTGTTTGATGAGGGCAATGTCGGGATGCGCCGGAATGGTAACGGTTTCCAGTATGTTTGCCATATTATCGCAGAGCCCCTGCAGGTCTCTTTTCCGAATGCACTCGATCATTGTGTCGATATCCGGATGTTCGGTCGTTTCGTCGAGCACAAGATTGGAATAGACAAATTTTGTCGACACATGGAAGGCCGGTTTGGCAATCAGTACATGACAAGATGGCGCAGCCGGAAGAGGCGACAATATTTCACCGATTCCTTCAGATAGTGCCGTTCCCTTTTGAATGCAGTAAGGAATGTCGGCGCCAAGTTTCACTCCGCGTTCTTTCAGATCTTCGTCGGAGAGACCAAGGTCGAAGAGGCGGTTCATTGCGATCATGCACGAAGCGGCATCGGTACTTCCACCCGCCATACCGGCGGCAACCGGAATCCGTTTATCGAGCGTGATCGACACTCCTTCGGAAATTCCAAACTCTTCCATTAGCAGTTTCGCACTTTTGTAGACAAGGTTGTCTTCGTTGACGGGAAGAAAATGGAGATTTGTGGTCAGACTGATGTCTGGCGTTTTTGTCTTTTTTAATGTCAAACGGTCAAAGAGCCGTATGCTTTGCATGATCATTTTTACTTCATGATAGCCGTCATCGCGGCGGCGAATAACATCCAAACCGAGATTGATCTTGGCTGGAGCATTGATCCATGTGGAATCCATGTGTATCCCCCTTACATTAATGTTATTTAGTAATGATTCAGGCTCTCTCCACAGTCGCATTTCGAACACTTCGTATTCTTTCTCGCCTTTGGCAAGGCTAAAAATGCTCATATGTGGAGGGGGAGCCCTATTAGGCTCCCAATGTATGGAAATTAAAGTCTCTTACGTGCAAGCACGACGATTCATTGATTTCCATACATTAGAGCCTGAATAGTTACGTTATTATTAAACTATTATAACATGGAAAAGTTGTTTTCGCAATTTATAACGTTATGGTTTCCCTGTATAACGAGAAAAATTTTGGAAATACTAGTATTTGAGTAATTCATCAGGAGGGTATTATGAAAGTTTTAAAATGTTGTTTATTTGGAGCGGCGGTTTTGGGAGTATGTGTGCTGATGCATTTTTACGGAGAAGCTACGGCGGCAAAGGAAATGCAGGAAGATATCGCAAAAGAAGTAATTCGTCTTCATGTTGTGGCAAACAGTGATCTCGAAATGGACCAAAAACTAAAGCTGGAAGTGAAGGAAGAAATTGTAAAAATGCTGCGCAAAAAAGTGAAGAAGAGTGATTCGGTGGAAGCAGCGGCTCTTGTGATTCAGGCGCAGATCCCGGAAATTGAGCAATGTGCGGCAAATTACATAGAGAAAAAAGGATATGATTATCCGGTTACGGCGACACTGGAAAACTGCTATTTTCCGGTAAAACAGTATGGTGACATGGTGTTTCCGGCGGGAAATTATAATGCATTAAATGTGCGAATCGGTGAGGCGACTGGGAAAAATTGGTGGTGTATCTTGTATCCTACGTTGTGTTTTGTGGATAGTACGTACCAGACAGTTCCAGATGAGTCGAAAGAGAAATTGAAAGAAAATCTGACGGAAGAGGAGTACGATATGCTGCTCGAAGGCGGCGAAAATGTGGAGTATGGGTTCTGGCTGTGGGAATGGTTTCGATAGGTATTCAATGTAGTTTTTCGCACAGGAACTATCCTTGAATTATAGAGTAAGGGGAGATTTGTGAGCGGAGGTGGGCGGGACGCAGTCGCTGGATCGAGAGGGGACTGGCACACGTCAGAGAAGAAAAGGAAGGAAATGACGTGTGCGCAAGGACGAGGTGGGCGGATCGAGAGAAGTTTGGCACACGTCAGAGAAGAAAAGGAAGAAAATGACGTGTGCGGAAGGACGAGGTGGGCGGATCGAGAGGAGTTTGGCACACGTCAGAGAAGAAAAGAAAGAAAATGACGTGTGCGGAAGGACGAGGTGGGCGGATCGAGAGGAGTTTGGCACACGTCAGTGAAGGAAAGGAAAGAAACGACGTGTGCGGAAGGACGCAGTCGCCGGATCGAGAGGAGACTGGCACACGTCAGAGAAGAAAAGGAAGGAAATGACGTGTGCGGAAGGACGCAGTCGCCGATGAAAGAGGAGTGCGGCACACACCAAAAAAGAAAAAAGCAAGAAGTTCTCAAGAAAAACAGGAAAAGGGACGAAATATATAATACAACAGGTAACTATTCAGGATCAATGTGTGGAAAACAATGAATCGTTACCATACAGGGTTACTAAAAAAACGAAAGTGAGTGAGAAATCCATGGTGATCAATCCAAACAAGATTTCCATTGACTTTAAAGACACCCCTTATGCAAAGGAAAGTGGGGCGTCGGTACAGATTGCCAGGGACGGCAGCATTTCCAATTATGGAATTGAGTATACAAAGGATTGTGCGGTACAAAAGGAAATGGACTCCAATATGATATATACCGGCACAACTCAAAATGAGATCGTGAGTGATGTGGTGAAGAATCTTCCGGAAAATAATTTTGATCCGGCAGATTTTATCAGCCAGAGTATCAATGGCGAGGATGCCAAAGATATTGAGGATGAAGGGACAATTTTGGAAGAGTACGTCGACTCGACATTGGAGCGGGCGATAGAAAAGGTAAAGACGGAGCGAAAAGCCAATGCGGAGGCGCTGGGTAAGCAGGTAGAAAAGGAAGAAGAAAAGCAGGAATTTTCCGATGAACTGCAAGCACAGATCGAACTTGCGGCGCAGATGGCGGCAAGGGCTCCGGAACTTAGCGATGAAGCGATAAAATATTACATAGAGCAGGAAGCGGATCTGACACCGGCAGCAGTTGGAAATAGTGCTAGTGTGACTTCCATGCCGGCGGTGGCACAGCAGCGGGCTTCTTACGAAGAAATGAAGCCGCAGATCGACCATATATTGGAAGAAAACGGACTGCAGGGAAATGACAGCGCCGAAGAAGCAGCGAAATTTCTGTATGAAGAAGATATTCCGGTGACGGCAGAAAATATAGAAAAATATACCAAATGGCAGGAGACAAAAGATCTGCCGGAGGAGATCATTCAAGAGCGTATTCAGGATGCTGTGCGGGAAGGAACGGTTCCACAGCAGGCAGATATCAGCAAAATCTCATATGAGGAAGCCGCCGAGAAATGGGAGAATCTGAAAAATGTAACAGACGAAGAAATTCGGGCATTTTATCCGGAAGAGGCCGCCTTTATCACGGCAAAACGCCAGCTGGAAGAAATCCGGTTGAAAATGACAACGGAAGCCGCCGGAACGATGGAGCGCAAGGGCATTCACGTGGATATCTCGAACCTTGCGCAGGTAGTGGAAGAACTGAAGCAGATGGAGCAGGAAGCCTGTCAGAAAATATTCGATGAGCAGGGAATTGCGTGTGGACAGGATCAACTTGACCAGATGGCAGAGACATTGCGGGCAAAAGACCAGATTTGGCAGGCACCGGCAAGTGTACTGGGAAAAACGATCGGGCAGGCGGATCAGACCACATTGCAGGAAATGTCAGAAATTTCCAGTGTCGAAGCGAATGAGCAGCTGGCAAAAAATTATGAGGCTGTGGGAACGCAGGTGCGGAGAGATCTGGGTGATTCGATAATAAAAGCATTTCAAAATGTCGACGCGATATTAGATGATCTGGGACTTGACCGGACATCGGCAAATCAGAGGGCAGTTCGGATCCTTGCATACAATCAGATGGAGATTACAAAAGAGTCCGTGCTTTCGATGAAAGATTACGATGCCAAAGTGACTTCGGTGTTAGAGCAGATGAAACCGGCGGCCGTGGCGAAGATGATCGAAAAGCAGGAAAATCCATTGGAAATGACAATGGATGAGATCGAGGCGGCGCTTCAGGAAATTCAGGAAGAATTGCCGGATGACGACACGACATTGCGGAAATATTTGTGGAAACTTGATCATAAAGGTGACATTACGCCGGAAGAGCGAAAAAGTATGATTGGTATTTACCGATTGATCGATAAAGTAGAAAAAAGTGATGGAGCCGTAATCGGGCAATTGGTAAAAGAAGGAAGAGAATTGACATTTTCCTCGCTTTTGTCGGCAGTTCGCACCAGACGGGCAGAAGGAAAAGAATTTGCAATTGATGACGACTTCGGAAGTCTGGAAAGTCAGCAAAGCAAGGGCGAAACAATCAGCGAACAGATCGGCGCGGCATTTGGAAGCCAAGTGATACGCCGGTTGAAAAAAGAATTGTCGCCGGAAGCATTGCGTCAGGCAGGTGAAGATGCGACATGTGAGCAGGTTCTCGAAGCTTGCGCAACACCGAAAAGTCAGGCAGAAGACGCAGCATATTATGAGGCATTGGCACAGAATATCCGCGAGACGGCGGCATTGAGTGACGACAGCATACAAGAGTGTCTGGAGGCGGCAGGGATTCCTGCTACGCTGCAGAACATCCGCGAGATGAAGCGGTATCTGGCAAGAGAAATGCCGGAAAATGATGCCTTGTTTACCCAGGAAGAAAGTGAAGCGGTCATTGAGGCACTTGATCAGCCGGAAGAATTGGAAGGGTTGCTAGATACACTGGACAATGAACATTTAGCAAAGGTCGAGAGCCGGAAACAGGCAGAAGACATTACCTATGATACGCTGCAGAATTTGATACAGATGGCGGGAAGCATTTCTTTTTACCATCAGATGCGGCAGCAGACAAATACATTTTCCGTGCCGATTGTGACAGAAAAAGGAGTTACATCCTGTAATGTAACGGTTTTGCAGGGCAGCGAAGCGGAAAAAGGAACCGTTGAGATCTCATTGCATTCGGATACTTTCGGAAAAATGCAGGCGACATTTAAAGTGACCGGCGACCGGGTCAGCGGATTTGTGACCTGCGAAGACGGACAGGATGTCAGTGAACTCACGCAGAATATTGAAAAGGACTTGGAAATGAATGGATTTGCGATGGAGCGCATGGATGTGGCAAAGGGCGCCAGACATTCATTTCATGTAGGAGATAAAGAAAAAACAGCAAATAGCAGACTGTATCAGGTGGCAAAAATTGTGGTTACCAATGTGCAGAGAAAGGAAGTAACTTTATGAAAATAAATACAAACATATCGGCTCTTACAGCAACAGGAAATTTACATCGGACAGAGGATAAAATAACGACAAGTTTGACAAGGCTTTCCTCGGGATACCGCATCAACAAGGCGGCTGACGATGCTGCAGGAATGGCAATTTCTCAGAAAATGCATGCGCAGATCCGCGGACTTCAGCGCGCCTCCCGCAATGGTTCCGATGGAATTTCGTTTATTCAGACGGCAGAGGGAGCATTGACGGAAGTCGAAGCGATGCTGCAGCGATGCCGTGAACTTTCCGTGCAGGCAGCAAACGATGTGACAACATTGGATGATAAAAAAGCGATTCAGAAGGAAATCGAGGCATTGATGAGCGAGATCGACCGCCTTGCTTCGGATACCGAATTTAATACAAAAAGCATTTTGGATGGAACCTGCTGCCGCCAGACATCTTCCAGTAATACAGGCGTAAGCGTTATTTCCATGACAGATGATGTCGCATTGACAACATACAGTCTGTCAATTACACAGGAAGCGACCAAGACCAGCGTAACTTCGGGTGCACTTACAATGGCTGCGACAGATGTATTTACAGAAGATGGAAAAGTGCAGATCAATGGACAGAGCATTGAGATTAAAAAAGGTGAGACATTGGAAGAAGCCTATGCTAGAATTCGGGATTGTTGCGAGAGCATGAATATTGATGTGCTTCCGGTCAATGGAACCGACGCAGATGGAAATCCGCAGGAAGTACCGCTCAATGCCGCTTCCAGTTTGTATTTCGAGTCGAAAATTTATGGTGCATCCAGAAATATTGAAATTACAACAGACAATCCGGAACTTGCGAAAAAACTTGGTGTAGATGGTGCTACGATCACGCAGGGAAAAGATGCCGTTGTAGCATTGGACACGACTTCCGGATTTTCCAAAACAGCGACTACATTTGTAGAAGGAAATCGTGTGACCGTATCGGATCGCGGCGGTTTTGAAATTGTCTTTGATGTAGCCGGGGCAGAGGCAGGAACAGACGCCGATGTGACGGTACTTGATGCCGGATTTGTAGCCATTCAGATCGGTTCCAATGAGGGACAGGATATCGACATTTCGATTCCGGCAGTTACTTGTGAGTCATTGAATATTCAGTATTGCAACGTATGTACACACGATGGTGCACAGGAATGCATTACCCTTTTTGATGAAGCAATCAATCAGGTATCGGCAGTGCGCGCAAAACTGGGTGCGTACGAAAACCGTTTGGATTCAGCAACATCAAGTCTGGACACGACTTCCCAGAATTTGACAGAAGCATGTTCCCGTATCGAGGATGTGGATATGGCAGAAGAAATGACAGAATATACACAGCTTACGGTGCTCAGCCAGGCAGGTACTTCTATGCTGGCACAGGCAAATAACCGTCCACAGACGATTTTGCAGCTGCTTCAGGGCTGATTTTGATACATAGCGAAAGAAAATGGTGAGTGCGATGGAAAAAGAAAAATTAAATGCTTATGCAGCGCGTGTATCACAGGCAAACCGCAGTGAGCTGGTGGTGATCATGTACGAAGCATTTTTGGATAGTGTTAAAGAGGGCGATGCGCAGATGAAACAGGGCGACATGCCGGCATGCCGCCGTGAGATCGAGCGCGCCAGAGGACTTTTGACGGAATTGATGGGAAGTCTTGATTTTCAATACGAAATTTCCTTTTATCTCCGCCGGCTGTACATCTATTCGTATCACGAATTGTGTCAGGGAATGGCACTCCGCGACAGCGAACGATTTGCGCACGCTACGCATGTGATGGAAAGACTTCTTCCATCATTCCGCGAGGTCGCAAAGCAAGATACGTCGGAGGCGGTTATGAAAAATGTACAGCAGATTTACGCCGGACTTACGTATGGCAGAGGAAGCCTGAACGAAACGATCGGCGTCGATATCGGCAAAAACCGTGGATTTGAAGCGTAACTGCTAAAGAGAACGGTGTTCTTTTCGATATTGGTTTGGAGTCATATTTTCATGTTGCTTAAATTGACGGCAGAAATGCTCCACATTCCGATAGCCGCAGGCAAAACTGATTTCCTGTATGCTGTCGGAGGTGCGGCTGAGAAGCACTTTTGAGTGCTCAAGACGACTTTCAATTACTTCATTTATGCAGGAAATGTGTGCGAATGCCTTGTATTGTTTTTGCAGGGCGCGCACACTTAAATTTACATATTCTGCCATATGCTCTAATGTCCAGTCAAATTCCGGGTGGGCATAAATATTATTTCTAAGATCAATCAAACGATCGCGGTATCGCGATAAATCCGTATTCAAAAAAGCATAATCGTGAAGCCGGTGGAAGATAATGTGCATCAACTCTTCCAAAACCAGCTGGCGGCTATTGTGATTCCAATAATTTTCATTGGCTACGGCAATAAAATATTGCTGATAGCAGCCGAAATCCGGGCAGAAAATAGGTACGCCAAAAGGAATGTACCCTTCCGTAAAAAGTGCTTCATCGCAGTTGAAACGAATCCACGTATATAAAAGTTTGCCGGATTTTGCACGATAGTGAATATGCTGCCCAGGCTTGTATAAGATACAGTGGTGCTCCGGAAATTCCTGCATTTCTCCATTTACTTCAGCAATGATCGGAGAGTCAAATAACATAATTTCATACTCCCCTTCTGCAAAAAACAGATTATCAACGAAATCTTCCGGCATCTCCTGGTCGACCATCGCGTAGATTACTTTTATCATAGACAAGACCTCCATTTATGCGCATTATATCAATATTTATAATAAAAATCAATAATCAATTGAATTTTTAAAATATAAGCGTGCCAGATATATCAAAAAACAGAGTGAATAGATCATTGTGTTGAAAGAGAGAACGCAGTAAGATAGAGATAACAAATTTGAAAAAAATAAGGAGGTTTACTTTATGAAGAGAAAGTTGAGCTGCATTGTGTTATCCACAGCGCTTGTTGTTTCTTTGGTGGCCGGAGCAGGTGGAGAAGATGCGATGGCAGCAAAGAAAGCAAAACTTGGTACAAAGAAAATTACATTGACACAAGGCAAGAGTAAAGTGATCAAAGTAAAGAACAAAAAGAAAGGCTGCCGTTATACATTTTCTTCCAATAAAAAGAAAGTAGCAACGGTAACCAAAAAAGGAAAGGTTAAGGCGGTAGCTGCGGGGACAGCGAAAATTACCGTCAAAGAAGTATCAAAGAAAGGTAAGAAACGGAAAATTGGTGTGGTAAAGGTTCTGGTAAAAAAGAACAGCCAGACGACAGTTACACCGCAAACTTCCACAAATCCACAGACATCAACGACATCGGGAGGAACAGACGTGACAGCAACACCAAAGGCATCGGAAGCACCGAAAGCATCTGCAACGCCAAGTACAAAACCACAGGAATCCAAAGAGCCGACCAAAGGAACAAAATCGGTATCGGTATATTTGGATGAGATTACAGAGGCAAATAAAATTGCCGAAGTAAATGGACCGGGATTGGATCCGACGGCAGCTCCGACAGAGGCGCCTGCAGGGGAGGCGACACCGGAACCTACACCGGCAGTTCTAGTAAATGCCACGATGGAAGATGACAGTACAGAACCAATCGAAAAACGTGGAAATGCTTCTATATCTGTCGTAGAAGATGGTGCCAATGGCACAAGCAAGAGTGTAAAAGTGACAGACCGTTCGGCAGACTGGCACGGAGCATCTATTGATGTAACTTCCTTTGCAGAGACAGATAACGATTATGAAATTACATTTTATGCGAAACAGTCTACAGGAGAAGACAGTAAAATCGATCTTTCCATGCAGTATGTCAACGCAAGTGGAGAGACGAGATATGATGGAATCAAGACATTTGATCTGCCAAATGACACATGGACAAAATGTGAAGCAAAAATGAATGTTCCGGAACATAATGGACAGATCATAATTTACTGGCAGTCCGTATATAATACAAACAATTATATGGATTTCTGTCTGGACGAAGTGTCAATCAGCGGTGTGGCAAAAGCAGCCGCAGGTGTTGATTATCCGGATCTTTCCCTTGGTTTGGGTAAAACATCCGTAAGCAATCCAATCATGACTTCCCGTTTGACGGCAGATCCATACGCAATGGAATATAATGGAAGAATCTATGTGTATGGTACAAACGATTCCCAGCAGTATGAGAAAACTCCGGATGCAGACAATAACTATTCAAAGATTAATACAATTAATGTATATTCATCCGCTGACATGGTAAACTGGACAGATCATGGTGCAATTCAGGCAGCAGGCTCAAAGGGAGCAGCAAAATGGGCATCAAATTCCTGGGCACCGGCAGCATGTCATAAGACAATTAATGGAAAAGAAAAATTCTTCCTGTATTTCGCTGACAATGGCAGTGGAATTGGAGTATTGGAAGCAGACAGCCCAACAGGTCCATGGAGAGATCCAATTGGAAAACAGCTGATCAGCCGCGAGACTCCGGGATGTTCCGGATCCGAGATTGGCTGGTTGTTTGACCCAGCTGTATTGGTTGATGATGACGGAACCGGATATCTGTACTTTGGAGGAATCGGTGATACAACAGACAAGCCGGAAGATTTTATCAAAAATCCAAAATGCGGAAGAGTTGTAAAACTTGCAGAGGATATGGTAAGTCTGGCTGGTGACCCTGTTACAATTGACGCACCATATATGTTTGAAGATTCCGGAATCAATAAAATCGGAGACAAATATTATTATAGTTACTGTACAAACTGGACAAACTTCTCCGGACGTGATGAAAATGTACCGACAGCAAATATCGCCGTAATGGAAAGTGATAATCCAATGACAGGATTCAAATTTGTCGGCTGTGTAATGAAAAATCCGGGAACTTATTTCGGAGCAAGTGGAAATAACCATCACTGCTTTGCAGAGTTTAAAGGAACTTGGTATGCCTTCTATCATACAAAGAAAGATACACTGGCATTGGGAACCAAAGGCGATTACAGAACTACTTATGCAGATATCTTGAATTTGGGAGAAAATGGAAACTTCACAAACAAAGATGGTTCAGTGGCAGACACAAAAATGACAGCAGCAGGTGTAACCGCAGTTGGAACCGTAAATCCTTATAATACGATAGAAGCTGAATCCTTCGCAATTGCAAACCAGGTAGGAACGATTGCTAATAATGAAGCAAGTTCAAATGCATTGTGGAATGGTGCAAATTATTCTCTTTACAATACAGAAGTAGGAAGTTATATCGGAGTGGCAAATGTAGACTTTGGCGACGAAGGAGCTTCTACAGTAAGCATGAAACTGAGTGACACTTCCATGACGGAATACAAAGAATGCGTCGCTGCACTTAATAAGAAAGTAACCGGCGAGCATACGGTATACTTTGTATTTGAAAAGACAAATGTTTTGACAGATAGTTGGAAATTTGATAAATAAAAAATAAGAGGCAATACTCTTACCCCTAATCTTTTTCAAAATTATAGGTTTTCCTTACAAAAGATAACAAAGGAGCTGTGTAAATGATACGCAGCTCCTTTCACAGTATAATTAAATCCCCTAGCGGGAAAGAATTTCATTTCCGGTTTCTGTAATAACCAACGTGTATTCCCATTGGGCTGAAGGTTTCCCATCATCGGTGTAAATCGTCCATCCGTCGTCCTCATCGCAGTAAACATCGGAAGTTCCCATGTTGATCATTGGTTCAATGGTAATCGTCATACCCGGGACAAGAAGCATTCCGGTTCCCGGTTCGCCGATGTGTGGAACCCACGGCTCCTCGTGGAATTCTACGCCGACACCATGTCCGCCGATTTCTACGACAACGCTGTAGCCATTTTCTTTGGCACGTTTATTGATCGCATATCCAAAATCACCCAATGTCGTCCAAGGTTTCGCAATGCCGACCGCTTCGTCGAGACATTCTTTCGTTACCTGAACCAGTTTTTTCTTCTCTTCGCTTACTTCACCAATCAAAAACATACGGGAAGCATCGCCATAAAATCCGTCTACAATTGTAGTGCAATCCACATTCACAATATCGCCGCTCTGTAAAATCCGCTTTGAATCCGGGATTCCGTGACAGACAACGTCATCAATGGAAGTACACACATTTTTCGGATAACCCTGATAGCCGAGGCAGGCACAGATGCCGCCAAGTTCTGCGGTTCGTTTGGCTACAACGTCGTCGATTTCCTGCGTCGACACGCCCTCGCCGATCATTTCTGCGACGGAATCAAGGACCATCGAGTTGATCTCACCGGCTTTGCGTATGCCTTCAATCTGCGCCGGTGTCTTGATGATGCTGCGAGGCGGTTCCTCTGCATGTGGATATGTCAGCATATAATGTTCAATTTTTTCGTCAAATGCCATATGGCAGCTTTTATATTTTCTGCCGCTGCCACACCAGCAAGCGTCATTTCTACCTAATTTCACGATTCTGTCATCTTCTTTCTTTTAATAATGTATACATTTCTTTTAATAATGCTACTGTATGTGTAATTGCCTGCTTGGCAAAGGTTGGATAATCCATGTGGCCGGAGTTGTCTGCTTTGTCGGAGATTGCGCGTATGATCAGAAATGGAACATGATTCAAATAAGCCACTTGTGCCATCGCAGCCCCTTCCATCTCGGCGCAGTCACCTTCAAACGTATCGATCAAATATTGTTTTTTCTCACCGTCTGCGATGAACTGGTCACCGCTTACTACTTTTCCAATATGACAAATTATGTCAGAATTTGCTTTTTCGCATGCCTCTTTTGCCAGTTTGACAAGGGTTTCATCTGCGGCAAAAATAGATTTATCCATCTGCGGGATAATACCGACCGGATCTCCGAGTGGAGAAACATCCATGTCATGCTGCTGCGCACAGCGGGAAAGCACAATGTCACCAATTTCCAATGTATTATTGAGCGAGCCCGCAACGCCTGTATTTATTACGGTATCGACGGAAAAAATGTCAATCAGAATCTGCGTGCAGACTGCCATATTTACTTTACCAATGCCACTTACGACAACGACGGTTTTCAGTCCCCACAGATTTCCCTCGACAAAGGTCATTCCTGCTTTGGTCATTTCTTTTGTGTCGGTCATCTGTTCTTTCAAAATGGCGACTTCTTCATCCATCGCGCCAATCAATCCTATGGTATTCATGTAACTACCTCCAAAAACTTTGCTAAGTTACAGTATATCATAAATCACAAAAGAATGCTACGAAATTATAAAAGCGGTTGTTTTGTCGTGCGGTTTGAGATATAATAATAGTATCAAAAGGAACGGAGGAAATGGTTTATGAAGGAACAGCTTTTTAGTAACGAGGTGATCTTGTCGTGGTTGCAGTATTATGCCCAAAATACGGCGATTGACCTTGAACATGTTAAGATGATAGATATCACGAAAAAGAATAAAAATGTAATCCCGACCGTGGAGGCGCACAAGACGACGTTGGTGTTTACCAATGCGGGCGTACATGATATTTTTTATCGACTTTGGAATGCCGGTCTTGGAGAATGCGACGTCTGGTATAATGAAGGTTCCAAACCGGAAGGCGAGATTCTGAACAGCAAAGTAAAGGATATGATCGACCGCGGAATCAATGCTTCCGCCGGAATGCTCATTATCAATCCAAATGCCCGCAATACGGCGAAAATCGGTATGGGAAATGAAATGTTCCAAAAGGGTTCGATTCATTATGTGGGAAGCGAGATCCGCGCTGTCATTCTCAATAAAATGATGGTGGATACACAGGATAATCTCTGCGTGATCAGCGGGGAAAGTATCGCCATCGAGGCAGCATTGACGGCAGCAGAGGGAACGGTGGTTGCTGTGGAATACAGTCGTGCCGACCGCGAGACGATGGAAGACAATGTGGAGCATTTTGGTCTCAGCAATGTGCAGATCGTCGATCATGTAGATGAAGAGAGCATGAAGGATTGCCCGGTTCCGGACACCGTATTTATGGTGGCTTCTGCAAGTATGGATCAGGAACTTGCGTATCTGACGGCAAAAAATCCACAAATTAATGTAGTTGTCTATACTTTGGATTTCCAGGTGGCAGCAGGCGCCAAGACAATGCTCGAATCTCATGGCATCGAAGATGTCGAAGTGATTCAGATCGCCGTATCGACTTTGTCAAGCCGCAATTCGTTTAAGCAGCAGCCGGCACCGTGGATCATCAGCGGACGTGGTGGACAGAAATAAGAATAATTTTTGAAAAAATGTGCAGAATAATAAAGGAAGAAGCGATAATTCGGGAAAGAAGATATCGCTTCTTTTTTTAGCACAAATGGTAACTATTCCGGTAAATGTATTTTAGGACGGTGGGTTGTGTTAAATAAAATAAGAAAAATGCAACATTTGTTACTATAATGTTGCATTTTTTCTTTGTACCATATATATCGACAGGTCAAAAAAATACTTTAGTGTTTTTTACAAAAAAGTTTCTAAAAAAACTTTATCTTTTTCTAACTGGTCTATACCAAGGTATCTTTTGGTAATTTCATACGACGAATGATTGTATATGCTCATCAGGAGAGCCGGCGGTGTTCCGTTCTTCCAGGCAAAGTAGCCAAACGTTTTCCGAAGGGAGTGACAGCTGATGTTTTGCTCAAAGCCATAATAATTTGCCGCTTTTTTTATGATTCGAAATGCCTGCGACCGGCTTAAAGGTTCCGACCCGCTTTTTTGTCCCTGAAAGATATAGTCATTTTTATGATAATGCAAAAGCGTTTTTCGATAATGTTCTAAAGATTCTTTTGCATGTTGATTCATAATAAGAATATTCTCCTTCCCTGTTTTTTGTTCCCATACGGCTATGTGTTCACGATAGCGATGATTTTGATCTGAATAAACATTGTTCCAACAGAGCCCTAAGATGTCACTAATGCGAAGTGCTGAATTCAATCCGAACACAATAAGTGCGTAATTTCGCGGGTTTGGTTCAATGTCTCGATAGTAATTTCGAAATTTTTTCAACATTTTTTCATCTTTGATTGGGTGTGTTTTACTCATTTTTTTCCTCCATTCTAAAGTACGTGATGCACTTCGTCCTATTTGTTTAGATGCCATATCCAAACATAGCTTACATGCAACATTATAGTAACAATTGTTGTGGCTGGCAAATTTTTCTAATTCCAGCGGCACAGCAGAGGGAGGTGGCAAGGATGCTGCGACTCACACTCAGCACAGAAGAATATCTGATGCTTGGCGATGACATCAAGATTGTATTCCTGGGAGGAAGCAACAATCATCTTCGAATTATGGTAGATGCCCCAAAAGAGGTTGATATCGTTCGAAGTAAAGTGCTCGAAAAGGCACATCCGGAGATCCGGGAAAAACGGCCAAAATATTACGCAGAACCGGAACTTCCGGAACGCTATCGTAAGAAAAAGGGCGAGGCAAAATAATTCGATAATAATCGGCGCATGTGTGCTGGCCGGAGGGCCCAAGGCGGGCACCGGCGCCGGATATTATAAATAAGAAAATGCAATTTCTACCCAAACGGATTTGGGAAGAACATAAGCCGTAAGGCGTAAAACAAGGAGGTAATTATTATGATAGTACAACACAACATTACATCAATGAATGCCAACAGACAGTTGGGAATCGTAGGAAACAACCTTTCAAAATCTACTGAGAAACTTTCCAGTGGTTACAGAATCAACCGTGCCGCTGACGATGCAGCAGGACTTGCTATTTCCGAGAAAATGAGAGCTCAGGTTCGTGGCTTGAACCGTGCATCGGACAACGCACAGGATGGTATTTCTTTGATTCAGACTGCTGAAGGTGCTATGGATCAGAAACATGCGATTTTGCAGAGAACCCGTGAACTGATGGTTCAGGCTTCTAACTCCGGTGTGTTGGATGGAACTCAGGAAAACGATTTCCAGAAGATTCAGGATGAGATTGATAACCTGAAAAATGAGTACAATCGTATCGACACAGATACAGAATTCAATAAGAAGAAATTATTGGATGGCTCTTATAATGACCAGTGGCTGCAGGTTGGAGCTAACTCCAGTCAGGGTATTAAAGTTACCATTAAGTCAACAAGCTGGGATGACAGTTTGTATATGACGAAAGCAGCCGCTGCTGGTACGGCAGATGCTGCAACAACTGCCGATGCCAATGGAGTATTAGATGGAATCTCATATAATAAGGATATTTTTACGGTTTCAGATACTAAAACGGTTAATGGAAAATTGCTTATAAAGGATGCAAATGGAAAATATTCATTATCAGGATTTTCAGAAGATGTTGATGGAGACTTGGCAAAAAAAGATGGAACAGAACAGAAAGTAGCAGAAGCACTTGGTTATGCTACAGCAACTGAAGCTAAAACAGCTGTTGGTGCGGTTGCGGATAAGAAGAAAGTTACTGAAGTCAAAGGCGACAAGATTTCTTCTATGATCGACAAAGTCGACACTATGATCAAAAATGTTACCACAGAGCGTTCTAAACTTGGTGCTGTTCAGAATCGTCTTGAGTACACCGTCAAAGTTGATGACAACACAGCTGAAAACATGCAGTCTGCTGAATCCCGTATCCGTGATACTGATATGGCAGATGAAATGACAAGATTCTCCAAAGAGAGCATCTTGCAGCAGGCAGCTACTTCAATGCTTGCTCAGGCAAATCAGGCAAACCAGGGAGTTCTTTCCTTGTTGCAGTAATTTGCTTAATGTTATCCGAATTGCGAGAAGCAATTTGATGTAAAGGATATGTACAAATCAGAAGAGCCGTTGCTTGCCGAAGAAAAGGTAAGCAATGGCTCTTCTGTATAGGCTAATATAGTATTAGTTACGTTGATTTTTTTGGAGTTCTTCAATCAGAGCATAAGCTTTTGCAAGCTCATCACTTTGGCTTTGAATGGTGTCTTCTTTTTCCCGGATGATGCTCTTTGCTTCATCCAAATCTTTCTGCATTTCATCAACCATATATTCAGCGGTATTGTGGTCCAGTTGGGCTAATTCTTTGGAATACATGTTCATCACCTTCTCCGTGTTTTGGCAGAGCTGGAAGAT